>NC_014315.1:0-600000 GCF_000143085.1 Nitrosococcus watsonii C-113
TTTCTCTAGGAACACTATTATGGCAGAAATTCTCAATCCTAAACATACGAGGTCATAAAACTGCCCTTCTTTCTTGCCATATCTCTTTTAATGTTAGGCTTTAATCACAACCCCTCGATTGTTTAAAGGAGTATGCAGTCTGTGCCATCCTCGCTTTGGAAGCATTGCCTCAACCACCTAGAGGGGGAACTCGACCCCCAAGAGTTCAACACCTACATTCGTCCCTTGCAAGCAATACAACAAGATACTAGTTTGCGGCTTTATGCGCCGAATCAATTTGTCATTGATTGGGTACAAAACTGTGCTGAGAACCGTATTAATACATTGTTATCCCACTATAGCAGTGGTCGTATCGAAAAGGCACTTCTTGAAGTAGGTTCTTGTAGCTTGCAGCCACAGACCCATATCCAAACGGTTGAATTAACTTCAAAACCTACGCGCTCTTCCTCTAGAGTAATTGATCGGATACCTGAATCCCGACTTAATAAAAACTATACCTTTGATAGTTTTGTGGAGGGTAAATCCAATCAATTACCCCGCGCTGCTTCCCATCAAGTTGCGGAAAACCCCGGGAGTGCCTATAACCCCCTTTTCATTTACGGAGGGGTAGGCTTAGGAAAAACCCATCTAATGCATGCGGTAGGCAATTATATCCGGAGCCTTAATCCTAGTGCTCGGGTAGTCTACCTGCATTCGGAACAATTCGTCGCTGAAATGATTAAAGCCTTACAGCTTAATGCTATTAACGAATTTAAAACTCGTTATCGCTCGGTAGACATTCTGCTTATTGACGATATCCAATTTTTTGCGGGAAAAGAGCGTTCTCAGGAGGAATTTTTTTATACTTTCAATACCTTACTTGAAGTTCAGCACCAAATAATCTTAACCTGTGACCGTTTTCCAAAAGAAGTCAATGGATTAGAGGAGCGACTAACATCACGTTTTGGCTGGGGGTTAACAGTTGCTGTCGAACCGCCAGAATTAGAAACGCGAGTCGCAATCTTGATGAATAAAGCCAGCATCGAAAATATCATCCTATCGGATGATGTAGCGTTTTTTCTAGGGCGTCTCATCTATTCCAACGTCCGAGAACTAGAGGGAGCATTGCGGAGAGTGATTGCTTACTCTCGATTTACTCACCGTCCGATTACAATGGAATTAACGCGCGAAGCTCTAAAAGATCTGTTAACTCTACAAGAAAAGCTAGTCACTATAGAAAACATCCAAAAAACAGTAGCTGAATACTATAAAATTAGGGTTTCTGATTTATCATCAAAACGGCGCTCACGGACAATAGCTCGACCTCGGCAAACCGCAATGTTGCTATCCAAAGAATTGACGGATCACAGTTTAACGGAAATCGGAAAATTCTTCGGTGGCAGGGATCATACTACCGTTCTGCATGCTTGCCGTAAAATTAACGAGCTTAAGGGTACTGATCGTCGAATGGCCGAAGACTATCAAAATCTGCTCAAAAGGTTATCAACTTAACTGTGGATAAGTAGGTGGATAAGTTATGTATAAACCGTGGATAATATTTACATCCAACTTTATCCACTATCTATACACAGTTTATACACAACTTATATACAGAGTTTTCAACATTATAAACTATTGGTTTATAAATAAGAAATTGAGTTATCCACGCTTTTTTAAATGATGCACTATCACTATTATTTATATATATTTTTAATATAAATTAGTAGAGTAACCCTAAAAATTAATGATTTAATGTAAAATTAAGCTAAAATCATACGCCATAAAAATAAGGTAATGCAGTTGATTTTAATTAAGTATAGTAGGGCTGATGTGGGCTAAAATAAATTCGAATAGATGCAGTAACCCCCCTCAAGCGTTATACTAGCTTTTACAGAAGATCCCGGTACCATAGCAATTATGAGGAATTCGGAGAGTAAACTTGCGGAAAAAATGGTTGAGCTATTCTGAGTAAAGATTAAAAAAACAAAGAGTAGTTTTGTATAAAGTCATGATAAACAATGTTACATATCCTTCATCCTTAGCTTATAAAAAAGAAAAAGCAATTAATGCGCTTTTCCATTAAAAGAGAAGAAATTGTTAGACACTTAGTAACTATTTGCGGCGTAGTAGAACGGCGGCATACGCTGCCTATACTCTCCAATGTTCTCCTTTCGGTTAAAGATTCACGGCTTTCCCTGATGGCAACAGATCTTGAAATTGAAATAAAAACTGCCTTTGATATTTTATCTCCAGAAGAAGGTAAAATAACCATCTCGGCAAGGAAGTTTTTAGAAATTTGCCGTGCCCTCCCTTCTCAATCTGCGCTAGAAGCTCAGTATAAAGAAGGACAATTTTATATCCATTCTGGTCGTAGTCGGTTTACGCTTAGCACTCTTCCTGCTGAGGATTTTCCAAGTATCGATAGCATTGATGCGGTAGCAGAATTAGAACTGACCCAAGCAGAGTTAAAAAAATTATTGTATCGGACGGTTTTTTGTATGGCTCATCAGGATGTCCGTTATTATCTTAATGGTTTATTATTGGAGCTGACTGAGGAAGCTATCCATGCGGTTGCTACAGATGGGCATCGCCTTGCACTGGCTTCTTTAGCGAAAGGATCACAACAAGCGGGGACAGAAATCCAATCTATCATTCCCCGAAAAGCGATATTAGAGTTAGTGCGTTTGTTAGAGGAATCAAATGATTCGGTGCGGTTAAAATTTGGCACTAACCAGATGAGGGCGGAATTTCAAGGATTATCCTTTTCTACTAAGTTAATTGACGGACAATTTCCCGACTATAAACGAGTAATACCTGTAGGTTGCGAGAAACAATTCGTTGCTGATCGAGAAAAATTTAAACAGGCTTTAGTGCGGGTAAATATTCTTACTAACGACAAGTATCGTGGAGTGCATTTGCATTTGTCAGCTTTAAAGCTGCAAGCTATAGTTACCAACCTAGAACAGGGGTCTGCTGAGGAAGAATTAGATATAAAATACCAAGGGGAAAATTTGGAAATCGTCTTTAATAACTTTTATCTTATTGATGTACTTAGTATTATTGATACAGAAGAAATTAAATTAACATTTACTAATGCTAATAGTAGTTGCCTAATTACCCCTATTGATAAGGCTGATAGTAAGTATGTTGTCATGCCCATGAGATTGTAGGCAACTTTTTTTGGAGTTTGCGTCTAATACTTGCTTGACTGTTCCCGGCAGTAGCGCTCACCGTGGTGTTCTTCGCGTCTCGATGGAGTCCTTTGGCAAGTCCTACAACTGCCTTCGGTTGATATGTTCCTACACGCGCATCACTTCCGGTCCTCTCAACCGTAGCGAACATCAAAATATTTCTGGCCGCGTTGATATCACGGTCATGGACAGTCTGGCAGTCCGAGCAGGCCTATTCACGAACCTTGAGCGGCATGTTCTTTTGCACCGCGGCGCACCCAGAGCAGGTTTTACAGTAATTTGCGTTAAGAATTAAGAGATTACAAGTTGGTCAATTGTTGAGCCTTCTGACAAGGATTGCCGCCTTTTTTTCATGGCGCCGAATGTTTTTTCAATGGGGTTGACATCTGGGGAATATGGCGGCAAGGGGCTCAGGTCATGATAAGCAGGAGCAATAATATCTTGAATACGCTTATAATTATGGAAGGATGCGTTATCCATCACGATGATGGTGGGCTCATACAGTTCTTTCATCAAACACTGCTCGATCCCTGTTTCCACCAGTGCGGTTGTGCATGAGCCTTCAAAGAGTATCGGCGCAAGCCATTCTTTCTTGCCGCTTCTGAGGCCATGTCTTTGCGCCATAATCAGATGGGTGCGGGTGCGGCGTTTGCACTTCCCTCTCACAAGACGGGTTTTTATACCCAAGCCCATATCGCGGTGACAATGGTCATCAAAGCCACTCTCATCAATGTAAATCAGGTTCTTGAACCCAAATATCCGGTGTTCGGCAGCCAGTTTCTCAACAAACTCCTGCCTTTTCATAGTATAGCTTTTCTCATTTAAGTTAGGGACAGAGTCCACAATGCTTAAAGTAGGCTTGACAGTTTTGGGGTGAAATCAGCGTGAACTCTTCGCTGAGGGCCTGATAAAGTTGCTCTTTTGTCCGGGCGGCTTTTTTCTTTAGGGCATATTTTAGCTTAGACCAGGCGTACTCAATGGGATTGAGTTCAGGGTAATAGGGCGGTAAAAAGATCCCTTTGGCGCCGGCCTGCTCGATCTTCTCGATCGCCTCTTCCTATCGGTGCGCAGCGGCATTGTCTAAAATGACCCCTTTCCCTTCTTAGAGGTGAGGCCAGAGGAAATGTTCGACATAATAGAGGAAAACCGCGCCATTGAGCGTGCCTTCAAAGCACATCGCGGGAAGTGCCCCCGTCAGGGATAGGGCGCTGATGCGTTTGCCTTGGGTGGTCGGTTTTTCCCCGTAGGTTCTTTGCCCTTGAGGTGCCCGTCCATAGGCGGGGGTCAGATTCAATACCGCCCTGGTTTCATCGAGCACAATGAACTCTTCGGAAGAACACGGGCTTACTTTGATCCCATACTCAAGCCAGCGTTAGTGAACCCGGGCGTGTGTTTTTTGGGATCGTGGAACGTTTTTTTTCGCGTGATCCGCTGCTTTTTCAGCCCTCAGTCCATGGCCGAGGTGCTTATCGTTTCGCCAAAGCGGACTTCAAATCGCTGACACCATTCCTGGAGCGTTAAATCGGGTTCGCGCTGGAGCACCTCGGCCATGGACTGAGCTCTCGGCTCATCCATCTTTGCCAGATGTTCCACCCCTTCCCTGCGTTTGGGATGGACCGTCCCCGTCTCCCGAAGGCGCTTCAGAAAACCACTGACCGTGTTCTTCGACAGTTTAAATCGTGTCGCCAACTGATGAATCGAACCCTCTTCGTTCGCATAGACTTCAATGACTTTTTGGCGTAGGTCCAATGAGTAAGGCGCAGGCATCACATTTAAACCCATCAACCTGGTTGAAGAAAACAAACTATTTTAACATTGTGCCTAATGAAAACAGGAGGTGCTATACAGCGATCTTTTTTTTTACGATGCCCAATGTCTTTAAGGCTCTGTTGATCGAACTGGTGTGAACACCGAATTCTTCCGCCTGTTCATGCAAAAACATATCGGGATATACTTCCACGTGGCGACGTGCAACGCAGCTTTATCAATTTTGCGATGGCGAAGATCATGAACTTTGGGATGTAATACCAATCCCAGATTTTAGGGCTCTATTGTGAGTAGAGCGTGGAGTATGCTAGATGGACTATAGGCGTGAGAAGCTGGAGTGATAAAACGATGCCAACGGTTGTGCAGAGGCCCCCTCAGCTGAATGCCCCCGATTTTGTGGCCTTAGCCCGAAGTGAACTTGATGGCCGGGTGCGGCTCCGGTTATTGGCCTTGGCCCATTTGAAGGAGGGCAAAAGCCTGCGGGAGATCGGGGCGATGTTGAAGGTGCACCCCAAGACGGTATTGAAGTGGCTGCGACGCTTTCGGGCGGGAGGTATAGGGGGGCTGGCTGAGCAACCGGGCCGAGGGGCGAAGTGACGGTTGCCGGAGGAGCAGGAACCGGCCTTGAAGGCGTTAATGGAGCAGGGGCAAGCGCAGCGTGGCGGAGCACTTTGGGGTGAGCTACTCTCTCAGCGGTCTCTACGAGGTGTTGCGCCGGGCGGGGCTGTCGTGGGTCAGTGCCCGCTCCAGGCACCCGCAGCGCGATGGGCAGGTGCAAGAGGCGTTTAAAAAACTTCGCCGAGCGGGTAGCGGCCGTATTGCCCGAGGGGGTGGAGCCCCAGAAGGTGGATATCTAGTTTCAGGATGAAATGCGCGTTGGCCAGCAAGGGACGCTGACACGACTATGGGCGCCGACAGGGACCCGGCCCCGAGGGGTCCGTCAGCAGCACTATGCCTACGCCTATGTCTTTGGGTCGGTGTGCCCGGCGTGCGATAAGGCCGTTGGGCTGATCTTAGCGCATGTCAATACGGCCGCCATGGCCCTGCACTTACAGGCCATTGCTGAAGCGGTCCCCGAAGGACGTCATGCGGTGGTGGTAGTCGATGGGGCAGGCTGGCACAGCCCAGCTGCTGCCGAGGGGCTGGACAACCTCACGTTACTGAAGCTCCCCCAGCTTCGCCAGAGCTTAATCCGGTTGAACAACTAGGGCAGCCATTACGCCAGCGCTCTCTGGTCAATTGCTGCTTTGAGAATTATGAAGGCATGGTGCAGGCCTGTTGCTGCGAGGCCTGGAATGCCTTCACCGAACTGTCCGGTTCGCTCCGTCGGTTATGCTCCCAGCAGTGGGCAACTTTGGAGCCGTAAATATTAGGATTGGTATAACACTCTTCTGCCAAACTGGGATAAAGGCTTGAAAAGTATTCATAATCTCTTTCAAGGTCATGAAGCCGGTGTGAAGCCCCGGGAGGTCGAAGATTTGCAACCAGGGATGGAGCAGGCATAAGGTTGGATAATCAGGCGTAGATTGTTGAGCATGTTTTCCAACCTTTGCCCCTATCCCACCAGCGATGTCGGCAAAACGGCTCGGGCGGGTTGGCGGGAGCCGTGGTTAGCTGGCGCTCGCTCAGCCTAGGAGAGGGCTGAGTAGCGTTGCTTTCGGTGCTTGCGTGGTGGTCAGGGGTCGTCTAAAGACGGAGGTCTGTAGGCTAACCATCAGATAGGCACTACAAACGATTTCCCACCATTTCTCGATCGCAGAGTAGTCAGTGAGCCGAAAGTCAGCCCATCCCAGTTCATTTTTGTTTTGCTTAAAGCCGTATTCGATCCAGGTCCGCAACCCATAGAGATTGCCCACCTGCGTTTGGATCTAGCCTGGGAGATGGGTCATCACAAACCAGGTACTCTCGGGAGGGAGTTTCTCCTGATCGGTGGTGATCTGATAGTAGCGCACAGGGCCACGGCGACCGAAGATCGCCTCACGAATGTAGCGCCTCTTGGTTTCGCCATGACGGAACAACCGATCAAAGGTGTGCCAGCGGTTGGCGCGTACCCGCTGCCCCCGCAGCAGCCACGCACCATGGTTTTCCCGCATCGCGACTACGTAGTGGAGCCCCCGATCGCTGAGCGCCTGGATGAAATCACCGCTTTCACCATAGAGACTGTCGGCCAGCACGAGCTCAAAGCGAAAGCCGTATTGGCAGAGCTCATCGATTAGCACCACCGCTAGTTGGGGTTTACTCTGATACACATCGTCTGCTTTCAGTCGCTTTTGCGGTTTAAAAACCCCAAAGATGAGCGGAAAAGTGTCTCATCGAGTACGCCATAGGCGTTGGCCGACACCCGCCCGTTGTCCACCTTACCTAGATTACCGATGTACTGACGGGCCACATAATCGGTGCTCTTGCCTTTTTTCCGATCACCCGTCTCATCAAGACACAGCACAAAGGCCCGGCCCCCCAGAGCCTGTCTCAGTAATCCAAGCCGTTGCTCGCGCAGTGCCTGCGCCTGCCAAGGCGAATCGCTCAGAAAATGATGCGGTGCTTGCTCCTGTCCACCCACCGCACGGGCAATCGCCGGCAGCGTCTTTCGGGGCAACTCCGCTAGCAACCCCAGGTGCAACAATTTGAACTGCTCAAAGCTGCGAACCTCAGCAAAGAGTCCTTGGGACGGGGCGCAATACTGATCAACAAAATGAACCGTCGCTTTCGGTTCCCGAAACAGGCTCATCGGCAGACCCTCCTCACCTCTAGATGAGAGAATCAGCTTACCGCTTTTATACTAAAAGTGACAGAAGAGGGATACTCGTGGACGTCCAGCTATCTACTTGCACTAACTCGCGGCCATACCAGGCGGCCTTGTAGACCAGTTGCCGCTTGAGGTTCGTGCATCCCGACATCACCAAGCACGTTAGTCATACGCCCCGGTTGGTCATAATGCCCCTGACGTTCAAATCTCCCATGGCAGTGAAACTATAGTCATTTCATTGAATTATAAGACAATATAAGTTGGTCGATTGTTGTGTTTTGAGGGATGGATTTTCTCCTTTTTTTCATGGCGCCGAATGTTTTTTCTATGGGGTTAAAGTCTGGCGAGTAAGGCGGCAATGGTATGACCATGTGATAAGCCGGCGCCACGAACTTCTGAATACGTTTATGCTTGTGGAAGCTGGCGTTATCCATGACGATGATGGTGGGTTCATCCAGCTTTTTCATCAGGCATCGCTCAATCCATGTTTCCACAAGAGCTGCTGTACATGAGCCTTCAAAAAGGATGGGAGCCAGCCATTTTTTCTGACGTCCCGATGCATTGTGACGTTGCGCCATGATCAGATTGGTTCTGCGCTTGCGTTTTCCGCTCACAAGACCAAGAATTTTTTGCCCCTTTGTTACCCAGCCCATATCTCTATAGCAAGGCGCATCAAAGCCAGTCTCATCAATGTAAATCAGGTTCTTAAAGCCCCTCATGCGATGCTCGGCGCGGAGCTTTTCCAAATACTCCTGCCTTTTCATAGTACAGCGCTCGCTATACCCGCGCTCTTTTTTTTACGATGCCCAAGCGCTTGAGCGCATAGTGCATTCCGCTCACAGCAACGCCAAAAATCTCAGCACGCTCATGCAAGAACATATCGGGATGGTCCTTAACATGTTTCTTTAAAGCCTCTTTATCAATCTTGCGATCTCTCGAACCATGAATTTTCGGGGTTAAATCTTCCATATCAAGCCATCTGTATAGAGTAGAGCGGGAAAAACCGAAAAGACGGGATGCTTCAACCTTACTGCCGCCGTTTTTTATGTACGAGAGCGCGGCCTCTCTCAAATCAAGTGAATAAGTCATGCTAAAGCATAACATGTCCCATAATTAAATGAAATAACTATAGCCTGGCTGGCAAATCAGCACCGTGCTTGCTGAGTTTGGGTAGAACGAGCTTACCCTCTATCCACGCTTTCGACTTGCCCGCGTGGCGATGGTCGATCGAAGCTGTAGCGGATGCCTTTGGGTATGCGCCCTTTTTTGAACTTTGGATAGTTAGTTGGTCCGGTCTGCAAAAGAAGTTCCTAAAGGCCGCATCCTGGTCCCTAAGCGTTTGCATGAAGCAATCGCCTGTAGCCTTGCCCAGCCAATCGTAAGGCACTAACTTTTTTAGAGACGTGAGCTGGCGGCTAACTAAAACTAAAGTCAACGCCGCTAACGGACTTGTCGTGAATCTTGTATTGACGGCCCTGCCAGGTTAAACAGGTATTCCACACCCAGCAGCGGGCATGGCCAAATTTAATCGCCAATTGCTGGCGCTGGACGCCGGTGGGGTAAAAACGGAATGTATAGGACCGCTGAATTTTGCTAGAATCACCGTCGGTCATGGCCTCAATACTTTTCCTATTAGGTCGGTAGCAAGCGGCTAGGTAATGCTTCCAACAATGGCTAGCCGCGCCCAGTATACCGCCAATTTTGCCCGCCACCAACATCACTTTATGTGGGCCTTCGGCCCCTGGTGCGCCGCCTACGCTTCGCGTTTCGGCTAGGGGGCATCGTACATCCTTATATTCCTTCCTGAAATTATTATAATGTATATTACTCACCTTGACGTACGCAACTTCAGAAATTTAAAACATACTGAATTGCACCCTGCCAAAGGAGTCAATGTTCTTTCGGGTGCTAATAGCAGTGGAAAAACTAGCTTTCTAGAAGCCATTTATTTACTTGGATTAGGACGTTCTTTCCGCACTGTCCAATTAATTTCAACCGTTCAAACTGGTATGGAATCGCTCCGCGTTGTGGCCAAAGTGAAGCAGGCAGGTGGTTCCTATATCACAGGAGTAGAGTTTGGTCCTAACGGTTTTCGAGCACGTACCAATGGGAGTACGGTAAAGAAACGTTCCCAATTGGCCACTCAATTACCCTTGTTATATATGCCCTCTTATAGTCATATTATGCTCGATGGAGGACCTCGCTATCGCAGGCAATGGCTTGACTGGAGCTTATTCCACCTGGAGCCTGGGTTTCACGACCTATGGTGGTGTTATCAACGAACGCTTAAGCAGCGCAATCATGCATTGAGGGTTCATAAGCCTAGCTGGCGCCAAGAAATTAATGTCTGGAATAAGAAACTCTCTACTTACGGGGAGCAAATTACTTCGCTGCGAGAAGCTATTCTTTTTAAGCTACGGGATAGCGTATCCCAGCTATTTATGGCCTTGGTCCACCAGCCTCTTGCTCGTGTTACTATGGAATTTAAGCAAGGTTGGACTCGCACAGCGGGATTGGAAGAAATTCTAAACGAAACGTTGAACTACGATCGAGTAACGGGTTATACGAGATATGGACCTCACCGTGCAGAAGTAGCATTCTACGTGGATGGAAAGGATGTTAGGGAAATTTTATCTAGAGGCCAACAAAAAATATTTTGCTATTCTCTTGCGTTGAGTCAGGCGGATCTATTATGCAGAATTAAAGAACAAAACTGTGTTTTTCTAATGGATGATTTTGCTTCGGAACTTGATATTGATCATCGAAAGCGATTTTTAGCATTATTGAATAAGTTAGGCATTCAAGTTTTTGCCACCACTATAGAATCATTAAGTGGTGAAATGAAGGCATATTCTGGCATTAAGGAGTTCCACGTGGAACTGGGTAGGGTACAAGAGATGGTATAATACCTGATAATAACTTTAGGAGCAACCATGAAAGCCAGCACTGCCTACGATTCATCCCATATTAAAGTTTTGAAGGGCCTGGATGCCGTTCGTAAACGCCCAGGTATGTATATTGGAGACACTGATGATGGTACTGGGCTCCATCATATGGTGTTTGAGGTAGTGGATAATTCTATCGACGAGGCCCTGGCAGGGTTTTGCGATGAAATTGCAGTCATTGTGCATTCTGATGACAGCATTACTATCTCTGATAATGGGCGGGGCATTCCAACGGATATTCACCAAGAAGAAGGGCGCTCTGCAGCTGAGGTCATCATGACTGTGCTGCATGCTGGTGGGAAATTTGATCATAACTCCTATAAGGTTTCTGGTGGATTGCATGGGGTAGGTATATCGGTTGTTAATGCTCTTTCTGCTGCTCTTTTTTTAGAGATTCATCGCGATGGGAAAGTATACCAGCAGCACTATCGAGAGGGCGTCCCGCAGGAACCTTTAGTCGCTATTGGTGCCACGGAACGCAGTGGTACAACAATTCGATTTTCGCCAAGCCCTAAAATTTTTTCCAATATTGTCTTTAGTTTCGATATTTTTGCAAAGCGTCTGCGAGAACTAGCTTTTCTTAATTCTAAGGTCCGTATTTTATTAGAGGATGAGCGTATCGGGCGAAAAGAAGAGTTTTTTTATGAGGGTGGAATAAGTGCTTTTGTAGAACATCTCAATAAAAATAAAACCCCGCTCCACGGAAACGTTTTTTACTTCCAGGGAGAACGTGATGGGGTTGCCGTGGAACTTGCGATGCAGTGGAATGATTCTTATCAAGAGCATTTTTTTTGCTTTACCAATAATATTCCACAACGAGATGGGGGTACTCATCTGGCTGGCTTTCGATCCGCCCTGACTCGAACTTTGAATCAATATATTGAGAAAGAAGGATTAACCAAAAAAACCAAGGTCGGTACGTCTGGCGATGATGCTCGAGAGGGATTGACTGCGGTTCTTTCCATAAAAGCGCAAGATCCAAAGTTTTCTTCTCAGACTAAGGAAAAATTGGTGTCCTCTGAGGTTAAGCCTGTAGTTGATAGCTTAGTCTCGGAGCATTTTCAAAATTTTTTGCTGGAACATCCCGTTGATGCCAAGGCCATTGGCGGCAAAATGATAGAGGCTGCTCGAGCCCGAGAAGCAGCCCGCAAAGCTAGAGAGTTAACTCGTCGGAAAGGCGCTTTGGATATGGCAGGGTTGCCCGGAAAATTGGCGGACTGCCAGGAACGAGATCCAACTTTATCTGAATTATTTTTAGTAGAAGGGGATTCAGCGGGAGGATCTGCTAAGCAAGGGCGCGATCGGCGAAACCAAGCCATTCTTCCTCTTAAAGGGAAGATCCTTAATGTGGAGAAAGCTCGTTTCGATAAAATGCTGAGTTCTGTGGAAGTCGCTACTCTTATTACGGCTTTAGGGTGTGGTATTGGCCGGGAAGAATATAACCCCGATAGATTACGGTACCATCGGATTATTATCATGACGGATGCTGATGTGGATGGATCCCATATACGCACGCTCCTATTAACTTTTTTTTATCGCCAGATGCCGGAGTTAGTAGAGCGTGGTCATATTTATATTGCTCAGCCTCCTCTTTATAAGGTTAAACGGGGTAAGCAAGAGCAGTATATCCGGGATGATGCCGAGATGGAGCGCTATTTGATTAATTTATCTACTGACAATGCAAAAATCTATTCTGAGAATGGAGAAACTTATATAGGGGGAGAAGAGCTATCGACTCTGCTTACTGATTATTTCCAACTGAGGTATGCTATCGAGCGATTATCTTATCGTTATGATCCTTTATTGCTTAATCAAATGTTATATCTTGATGCAGTACCTACTCCCACCGATCCAATGATAGAAATTAAGCAATTAGAGGAATGGGCTACCCAGTTGGAGGCTAGAAGTAATAATGCAGCTAAAGGAAACGCCCGCTATGAAATTGAAGTAACCACGGTACCTGAAAATCATGTACCTGTGGTCCAAGTAAAGGTTATACGCCATGGGGTAACCGCCTATCAGCGTATTTGTATGGATTTCTTTGCTTCTCCAGACTATCAACGCATTCGAGATTTAGGAAAACACTTAGTGAATGCCATTAAAGCGGAGAGCTACGTCCAACGAGGCGATAGGCAGCAATTAGTAAATGATATCCAAGAAGCCATTAACTGGTTGATGGGGGAGGCAAGGCGGGGCCAAGCCGTACAACGCTATAAAGGACTTGGGGAGATGAATCCAGATCAATTATGGGAAACCACAATGAATCCTGCTACACGACGCCTTAGCCAGGTTCGAATCGATGATGTTATTGCGGCAGACGAAATATTTACTACTTTGATGGGAGATCACGTAGAACCTCGACGAGATTTTATTGAGTCCAACGCACTAAATGTAGCTCATCTCGATATTTAATAGGAAAAAGAATTTTAGAATTTGATGAATTAACCTTTTTGCTCTTTTTCCTATGCACCGTATCATTATAGTATGAGTTGTTGGCTAGCTAGTGTGCGCAATCTGGAAGAGATTAGCTGCCTGCTTGCTGAAGGGCCAGATATCATTGATTTTAAGGAGCCAAAAGAAGGAGTCTTGGGTGCCTTACCTTTAGAAACTGTTCGCGAAGCTGTAGCCCTGATCGGAAGACGTTGCCAAACGAGTGCTGCCATCGGCGATTTTCCCGTGGATTCCCCGCAAATTTATCAGCGTGTATTAGAAATGGCGGCTACCGGCGTGGACTATGTGAAAATCGGCCTGCCCTCCAATATCCAGCAGGCAGCCGCTTGCCTGCTATCCCTCCGACCGTTAGCGGACCAGGGGGTTTCCATGGTAGGAGTAATCTTTGCTGATAAGCGGCCTGATTTTTCTTGGACATACCTAATAGGACAAGCGGGATTTAAAGGAATTATGCTAGATACAGCTATTAAAGATGATTTTGGTTTACTGAGCCATCTTTCTCTTTCTGAGTTAAATAATTTCGTTAAGTTAGCCCGTAGCGTTAGGCTCATCAGCGGTTTAGCCGGTTCTCTTAGCATACAAGATATACCTAAGCTGCTTCCTTTAAGGGCTGATTACCTAGGATTTCGAAGTGCTTTATGCGTTGCTGCTAGGAATAGGTGTTCCCGTCTCGATCCAAAAGCCGTTTTGTTAATTAAACAGGCTATGAGAGAGAATCTTAGAATATTTGAAATCTAAAAAAGAGAAGGAGGGCATTCTCACTGCCTCGAAGTAGAAAGAAGTACATTACACAGGATGAAACGACAATGATACTGTTTGTTCCGTCTCCTCTAAGAGTATTTAGAGGTAAAAATTTTCGGAAGATGGTGAAATTATGTTGCTATTTGATGCACTTAGCCCTGGTCCCCGTACGGTACGAATGTACCTATTAGAAAAAAAGTTATCGATACCCTTGAAAAATATTGATGTTTTCAAGGGTGAAAATCGCCAAATGCCGTACCTTGACTGCAATCCAGCAGGCCAAGTACCTGCGTTGAAGCTTGGTGATGGCTCCTGTTTGTCCGAGACGGTAGCGATTTGGGAATACCTAGAAGAGAAATACCCTAATCCGTCGCTCATCGGTACGACGCCCGAGGAACGCGCTGAAACGCGTCAATGGCAACGTCGGTTGGAACTCAATATTACAGAAAATATTCACAACGCTTATCACTATGCAGAGGGCATTGAGCGTTTTAAAACACGGATTCCAGTGGCTCCAGAAGCAGCAGTGGGACTTAAGCAGGTTGCGCAAGATCGGATCAGATGGATTGATGAGATGATCGCAGGGAGCGATTATATTGTTGGAACGCGCTTCACGGTAGCGGATATATGGTTATATTGCTGGCTAGATTTCGGTATATCGGTTAATCAGCCTTATGATTCTTCATTAAAGCACGTAGATGCATGGTTCACCCGAGTCGAAAAAAGGCCCAGCGCGTTGAATAGCCTTCATCCCAATTGGAGTAAAGTTGGGATACGCGGTTAGCCCAGTTAAATTATGCTTCTAGGGCGTGTGGACAATTAATTTAATTTTTTGGATTCACAGAAGGATCGTATTGTGATTCACTGTTTGTAAGCTGCAGGAGGTGCTTATAACTGGTGAGGCGTTATGGATTGCGTGATGATCAGTGGCAACGGATTGAAGGCTTTTTGCCGGGACGGGAAGATACGGTTGGCGTAACGGCAAAGGACAATCGCTTGTTTGTGGAAGCGGTTATCTACCGCTACCGTGCCGGGATTCCATGGCGTGATTTGCCGGAACGCTTTGGAGATTGGAACAATATCGCACGCTGTCACAAGCGCTGGTCGGATAATGGTGTATGGCAACGGGTTTTTGAGCATCTGGCTGCCGATGCCGATAACGAATACGCGATGATCGATTCCACAATCGTCCGCGCCCACCAACACGCCGCAGGCGCAAAAGGGGGGACAGGACCACGGAACGCATCGGGCGCTCAAAAGGCGGGCTGAGCACAAAAATGCATGCAACATGCGATGCTTTGGGCAATCCGACGGGCTTTCATCTAACACCAGGGCAAGCCCATGATCTTCAGGGCGCAGACGCTTTGCTGCCCGCTATTCTTGAAAATATTGAATCGCTTCTGGCGGATAAAGCCTATGATGCGCGGGAAAAGGTTCTTGAATTGCTCGAACAGGCGAGAGTTGAAGGGGTTATCCCGCCCAAATCAAACCGCATAAAGCAACGCGATTACGATGAAGACATGTATAAATGGCGCCATCTCATCGAAAACTTCTTCGCCAAACTCAAACAATACCGAGCCATTGCCACACAATACGATAAGCGCGCCTCAACTTCCCTTGGCGCCAATCTACATGGCCGCTTCCGTTATCTGGCTCAATTGACCACACGCCCTAGCATGAAATAAATATCCATAGGGATAGAGGGGGTTGTTTATGAGAAAAAATACACAAATTTTTCCCAATTGCGGATTAATTGTTTGTAAGTAGTGCGCCCTCATTAAGGGATAAGGGCGCAGCTACATATTGCTTGTTCTGAATGAAGTATTTATTAAAATTTATGTTTCCTGATGATAAGCAATTACACGTTCTACCTCGTTCTTAGAACCTAGGATAACAGGTACCCGTTGATGAATACCTTCTGGATTAATCTCTAAAATACGTTGATCACCGGTGGAGCTAATACCACCAGCTTGCTCTACAATAAAGCTCATAGGATTAGCTTCATACATTAAGCGCAATCGTCCTGGCTTACCTGGATCTCTGCTATCCCAGGGGTACATGAAAATTCCACCGCGAGTAAGTATTCGGTAGACCTCCGATACCATAGAGGCTACCCAGCGCATATTAAAATTCTTGCTTCGACATCCTTCTTTCCCTTGTAAACAGTCTTCAATATACCGTTGCATTGGTGCTGCCCAAAAACGTTGGTTAGACATATTGATGGCAAACTCCATGGTGTCCTCTGGAATGGTCATATCAGGATGAGTAAGAATAAACTCCCCAATATCTTGATCCAGAGTAAAGCCATTGACCCCATGACCCGTCGTTAACACCATCATGGTGGTAGGACCGTAGACACAGAATCCAGCACACACTTGCTGGGTACCTGGCTGCAAAAAATCTTCTTGGGTAGGCTCGGATACATCGTCGGGGCAGCGCAGGATGGAGAATATAGTGCCTACCGAGATATTGATATCGATATTGGAAGATCCATCTAACGGATCAAAGAGTAGAAGGTATTTGCCCTTGGGATATTGGTCAGGAATTGGAATAATTTCTTCAATTTCCTCGGAGGCCATCGCGCTTAGATGCCCCGTCCATTCCAAGGAGTTCACCATTACGTCGTTGCTGATTACATCGAGTTTTTTCTGGCCTTCGCCTTGGATGTTTTCGGTACCCGCAGTCCCCAATATGTCGATAAGGCCGCCCCGGTTAACGAGATGGGAAATGGTTTTACATGCGGTCACAATGTCGTTGAGCAGACCGGTAAAATCACCGGTAGCATTGGGAATACTACGCTGCTCCTCAAGAATAAATTGAGTTAGAAAAGGGTTACTATGCATGGATTAATTATCCTTACGTTTGTTTAATAAAAAATAATTAGAGAAGGAAAAGGGCGGTATTTTTCAGGCTAAAAAGCAGCCCCTATAATACATCCAAGATTTATTTATAAGTTGTTAGGTGTTTTCTGGAGCCTAATTTTAGATAGGTTCAGATATCCCTCTGGGCGCAAAATAAGGCTATTATAGCAATAACAGAAAATGAAATTTTCACGGAACCAGGATTAAAATTTCACCACGGCCTAGACTAGCCATATCACCGCAAAATCGGCGTGCTCGACCAGTAGTTTTAGGGAGAAAGGCAAAACGGGTCTCCAGGCTACGGTAGGATTCTAGCAGGAGAGGCAAAAACCCCAGAGTGTGACAGCCGCAGTCATTAAAGGTCGCACCTAGCTTATTAGGGGAATGCCACAGTAAAAGAGTTCCGCGCTTCATGCCATATCCTGGGTAATTTCCAGTTTTACCTAATATTGCAATTGTACCTGCTAACATGCGCGAACCCGCATAATTACCCGCGTTTCCCTCAATAAGCAGTGTTCCTCGGCGCATCTGATCTCCAACACGGGCACCCGCATTTCCAGTAACAATAACCATTCCCCCCATCATACCGATTTGATTACCGGGGCGGGCAGCCCCTAAAAAATCGCCGCCATCTCCCTCTATCCGGACTAATCCCCCCCGCATCTCACAGGCGGTAAAAGCGCCGGTATTCCCATAGATATTAATTTGCCCGCCCTTCATACCCATTCCTGTATAGGCACCGCAAGATCCTTGAACATTGATTTGACCAATAGAACAATTTTTACCAATGTAATCCAACTTAGTAGTTTCTCCTGTAAAAATTAACCGTTCTGGATCGTCTCCGGAAATAGTGAAAATAGTATCTGTTCGCACGTGCTGATTACCCGTTACCAGGATAATCGCACCTATCTCAGGTTTCGATAGGTCGGTTAAATTCTCTGGGATGAGAGGCGACACATCCACCTGCTGTGTAGGAGTTTTTTTTAGAATGAGAGTTAGAGCGCTCAAAGAAAGAATTTCAGGAATTGAGATAATGGATAAGAAAATATGCTTTTTTCTCTCAGAACAGAGTATTTAAGGATGTGGCTATTTCACCTTCAGGCCATTCGTCCCATCATGATTTCTTGGAGATGAAAATGAATTGGGCCTAGTTTTCCTCCGTAATTGCCCGCGCTGATACGGCAAATCCCGTTTTGGGCTCCAAAATTGCAGACAGCAGAAATTCCAGCACGCATAGCCTTTTGGATGTCTTCTTTAGAAAGGCCATCAATAACGATTTCCAATACAGATTCGATTTCGGCCGAGAGATTAGTGCGCGTTTGGCCTTTAAGCGTTGGGCAAAAAACCTCATTGGTGGATGCTTTCAGCCCTGGGTATTTAGAACCTACCTTTGAGCCCGCACGCACGATACCGCCAGGAAAGGGCATAATAATGTTAGGAATTTTTTTCATGGCTGTAATAGCGGCTTCGCAGGCGGCTAGCGCCTGAGGCTGAGATCGGGCGAGAACAAAAAAATTGCCACCACCAATCGCTGGGATCATACCTACCTTCTCTTCGGTAAGAAATTCGCCCTCCATGACGGGAATTCGCCAATAACGGCGGCCATTGATGATCTTCGATATTTGAAAGCCATCACCGAAAAAGCGGAGATTCTTCCCTAACGGGATAAGTTCACCCTCATAGATTCCAGCAAATAATGCGGAAGTGGGTGAAGTGAGCACACACTGGCTAACCCGGGCTTCAAGCTGTTGAGCTAATCCTTTGCCCCCTATGGCAAATAGTAAAACGGCGACTCCAGGGCGCCCATCGGGTGTCTCAGAAGGATCTAATTCTCGTTCAATACCTGCTTCGCAACCACAAGCAATTATCGAAGTGGCAAACCCGGTCATGGTTTGGGCCGAATGATAGGCCCACTTTAGATCTTGAGCTGTAATAAGTATGCGAGTGGCTTTCATGGGAAAGGCTTCGGCAAAGGCGGGGTCGATTTTGACACCATTAATAATCAGGAGCTATTCCTTTCCCGACAGGGATGAACTTGGATATGACCTTGCCCGAAATAAATCATTTCCTCATCGTGTATTTTAAAATTGCCAAGCTTCATGGGAAGATAACGATCAAAGTAGTTGGAAAGCTCCTTTTCTATACTATTATCGAATTCCGGCCGGACTACATGGGTTGTGCCCCAGGTGACCTTGATGATCTCCCCGTTTCTAACGATGAGCTCCCCATCCTTAAAGACATAGTCAGGTTTAGAAAACATTTTCTCCTTGTCTTCCTGCTTCGTGTAGACGGTAATATCGGCGGCTGCCCCAATGCCCAGATGCCCCCGGTCTGAAAGTCCAAGCAGTTTAGCCGCTCCAGCCCGGGTCATGACAGCAATTTCATAAAGAGAATATTCCCGCGTGATAGCACCTAACGTGCTTGCCCGCGCGGCATCCGGGTGGATGGTGGCTAGCATATCATTACGGAAACTCCGGTCCATCAATAGCCGAATAAGATGAGGATAAGAAACAAAGGGGGCACCATTAGGATGATCAGTCGTAAGAAAAACTCGCCAGGGATCATCTACTAAAAGAAAAATTTCTAGGCCAATGGTCCACTGGAGAGCATTAACAAAATTTTTGTCTAGGTACTTGAAAGGAACAATACCGCAGCCAGCGTCACATTCAATATCCACGAAGGCCCATTTTTTAGGATAAGCATGGAGGTGGTTGGCATATTGCTGCATGCTGTCGCTGGAAACGGTTACTGTTTGCCCAAACAGAATTTGACCAACATCAACGGTAATATTCGGGTTCCTATTTACCGCTTCCGCAATTTGGGCAGCCCCCGAGGAGAATTTCCGATCACCTTCAGCACCGTAACTATGAAACTGAATATGGGCGAGATGCATAGGGAGACCCGCGATTCCCTCAATGGTGCTTAAAGTGGTTTCTAGATTGCCCGGTACTCCCAAGTTACAGCCATGGACATGAAGAGGGTGAGGAACATCTAATTCATGTAATGCACGTGCGAGGCGAAGCAATATTTGCCGTGGCGTAACTCCATAGTAGGGGCCTGGTTCATCCAGATGGAGGCGGCGCTGGTTGAATTTGAAAGCATTAATTCCACCTGGATTGACCACTTTGATACCTAGACACTGGCTAGCTCTAAGAATCCAGGCCACGTAATCGTTAAAGGCTTTTTGATCCTTATTAGCTGCCAACATCCGCAACCCATAATCATCATTGCCCAATAAGGCATAGCCGCCTTTATCTATCAAGGGAATATCCCCCATTTCCATGTGGGCTTGGCGGGCATTCATAGGTAATACGGCAGGTTCGAAGACCGCCGTATAACCCATTTCCGCGTAACGATAACCGGTAGCAAAGGTACTGGGAATTATGTGGCCAGATCCCGCACGCAGTAATTCAGTATGAGGTAGCGGATTAGCCCAATGATCCTCCGGCAGCAATGTTCGGGCGATATTAACGTTACCTCCACCGATATGACTATGGATATCGATCGCTCCGGCCATGACAATTTTATTATTCAAGGAATAAACTTGATGGATGGGCATATCGTTGGGAGGATCGGTAATGCGTCCATCTTGGATATAAATATCGCGAACTTCGCCATTAATACCATGCATGGGATCATAGACAGTACCGCCGGTGAGTTTGATGAGCATGGCGAGAGCTAAGAATTTAGCAACGGTATTCGAGCATGGCGTAAAGGATCTCGGCGGCGCTAGGAAGTCTTGATTCTCGTAATTTATGCAGCGGTACAGCGATCACATTGTCGGTACGATAGGCGTGTCCACCATGGTCGATTCCCGGTGTGCCTATGGGGATAAAAACCTCTGGCACCTGAGTGAAATTCATACCAGCCCGCCCCAATACTACCGTAGGGATAGAAGTTATTGGTGGCCTGTCATTTTGGTCAAGGGCAGAGATCCAAATCAAGGCATCTGCTTCTCCTGATTCGAGAAGGCGCTTAGTATTATAGTGGTAAGGATCGTAGTCTGGATAACCTCGAGCAAAGCTAATGGGTATAGGATAACCTGTTTGCCAAGTGCAAACCTGATTAGCCGTGACCTGTCCATTCCGCCCGCCTAGAGGAAGTCCCGAGCAACGGGTTGTTTTATTAAGTGCCATAATGATTTCACCAAGCATCTGGATAGTAAGTTCGGCATGGGGAAAATTCCATTGTTCCGCCGCCCAGGTAATCACGCCATATTGTGCTTGTTTTAATCTATTTACTAACGTGGCTAATTTCTCCATCGTAATTCCCGCCACTGATTCGGCTTGCAGGGGATGGCCAACGGCCTGGGCCCGCAGCACGGCCACTACTTCTGGAAGTTCTTCCTGCTTGCAGGAGAGGATCAACGGAGCGCGGCCATCCGGTCTGCAGGCTGCCTGCCCACTAGGGGATTGGCCTAAATAGATGATTTTCCGCTGGGCAGTATCCTGGCCGAAGAGTGTTTCCGAATTCCAGATATAGCGTTCAAAAAAGCGGGGGAGGCAGGACTCAATATCGCTGCCTACCACCAGCAAGAGATCGACCCGGTTTCTCACTTCTCCAAGGGTGGTCGTTATCCAGCCACCGGTTTGGAGGGCCAACATGTTACGTAGGGTCGCTTTAGAGTCCATATGATCGATTACCGCTCCGTAATAATCAGCAAGTGCTAATGCGGCTCGAACACCCTCCACATCGGTGGCGAGGCCAGATATCAGGGGAAGCCGAGAGTGGCTGAGAAGTTTATTGGCCCGTGCAATTGCTGTCTCTAGGCGAGTTGCTTTACCTTGAATCTGGGGAGTGCTATCGCCTATTGCCTGCTCAAAAGCGGGTTGGGTTACTGGGCAGCCGTTTTCTATAATTGTGAGGCGATTATCCTCTACTTTTACCTTAAGATCATCGGCTGCAATACCGCAAAAGGGGTTTGGAACTTCCTCCCAGATTCCCGTTTGGGTATGGTAGAACATGGTTTTCCTTAGCAGCACCAAGGGTGTCTTTGGGATGGCATCATGGCTGATTAAATTCAGTATGGATTATCTCTTTCCCTTGTTCGGTCATGAATGCCTCCTTCTTGGAATCAGTTGATACCATCGTCTAAGAAGCCTGTTTAAGAGTTATGCAGTCGGAAGAGGATTTATTTACTTATTTTTTTATCAATTAGGATTTGACTTTAAATAGCTGGCATTCTATTTGATTCTCGCGCAGCCGTTGACGGATCTGCTGAAGTTTAGTGAGATCAGTGCTCGGACCAACCCGGACTCGGTGCCAGGCTTTACTGTTATCAATGGTTACAGTTTGAATGGCGGCTTCCACACCCATTAGAGCCAGATCAGCCTTGCGTTTATCAGCTTGGGAATAGCTGCGAAATGAGCCTGCTTGTATCACATAAGCTTCTTGGGATATTGATTTGGATGGCGATGGTTGGGGTTTTGGGGAAGGTTCGGCTAGCTTTTTGGGCGGAGGCTTCGACTGCTGGCGGGAAGGCGGAAGTTTAGGTTCCGATACCGCCACCTCCATTTCCGGTAGTAAGGAATAAAATTCAAAATGGGGTGGTGGCGGCTCTGTACTAGCCGTTTCCTTCGCTTGGGCACTACTCTGGATTATTGGGTTGTTATTCTCGTTTTTATCCACCCAGAAAAACCAGTCCTGAAGCATGGGTAGAAGGACCACCGAAGCGCCGATTAGCAATCCGGCAATAAGCCATGGCCAGGGCTTTGGCGTTTGCTTTGGAGAAATATACTGTCTGCGTTTATTAGGAGGCATGAATTACATGGACTCCGGCGCTGAGACGCCTAGTAAGGTTAGACCATTTTTTATCACTTGCCGGGTTGCCGCAATTAATGCCAGCCGAGCATCCCGCAGTTCAGGAGTATCTACAAGAAAAGTATGGGCATTATAGTAGGTATGAAAATCCCTAGCTAAATCCAGAAGGTAATAGGCCAATAGGTGGGGCGCACTTTGGGTAGCAGCACCTTCAACGACTTCTGAATAGCAAGATAAACGATCTAGGAGCGTAACTTCATGGGATTCATTAAGCTTCCCCAGGTGTTTTCTGCCTTGCTCCGAATTCCAAACGAATTCCCGTGCTTTAAGTTGGTGAAAAACGCTACAAATACGGGCATGAGCGTACTGTACGTAATAAACTGGGTTTTCATTGCTTTGGGATTTGGCCAATTCCAAATCAAAATCCATATGCTGCTCAGCACCGCGCATGACGTAAAAAAAGCGGGCTGCGTCTTTCCCTACCTCTTGGCATAATTCCCGCAGAGTTACGAATTCCCCACTACGCGTGGACATTTGTATTTTTTCTTTGCCTCGATAAAGAATCGCAAATTGGACTAGCCGGACATCGAATTGTTGGAGATCAGCCCCCAGGGCCTGGAGGGAAGCTTTGATCCGCGGTATGTAGCCATGGTGATCAGCGCCCCAAACGTCAATTATTTTATGATAACCCCGTTCCAATTTGTTTAAGTGGTAAGCGATATCCGAGGCGAAATAAGTAGGCTGACCATTTTCCCGTATGACAACCCGATCCTTCTCATCGCCGAAATTAGTAGCACGAAACCACCAAGCACCGTCCTTTTGGTAAAGATAGCCCGCAGCCTTGAGCCGCTCTATTGCTATCTTTACCATACCCATCTTAGTGAGTTGGCGTTCGGAAAACCATTCGTCGTAGGTGACATTAAATTTAGCCAAATCCTCGCGGATACCTGCCAAAATTGTATTAAGCGCTTGCTCAAAAACCTTTCGATAATTATTTTTTCCCAGCAGGTTTTTCATCTTTAGAATAAGTGCATCAAGATATTTCTCTCGATCTCCCTCTGGAGCATCTGCCGGTAGTCCAGCTAGGATTTCTTTTGCTGAATGATGGGGAAGATCTCCTTCCTCGATCTTAAGATATTGGCCAATATTACAAACGTATTCCCCTTGATAACCATTACTAGGAAAGGGTAGGGTTTCGCCACATAATTCTAAGTACCGCAACCAGACACTAACGGCAAGAATGTCCATTTGGCGTCCGGCATCGTTAACATAGTACTCCCGGTGAACTTGATAGCCTACAGCCGTCAATAGGCGGGCTAGGGCATCGCCATAAGCAGCCCCCCGGCCATGGCCTACGTGGAGAGGCCCGGTGGGATTAGCGGAGACGAATTCTAAGTGCACCGTTTTCCCTTGCCCTGTTTGGCATCTGCCAAAGAATTCTTTTTGCTCTAGTATCTGGGAAACGACTGCCTGAAAGGCAGGCAAAGCTAGGGTAAAATTAATAAAACCGGGACCAGCGATATCGACTTTTTTCACCCAAGGATGCTCTGGCAAGCGAGCAACGATGAGATCGGCTAGTTTCTGCGGTTTTTGCCGGGCTTCCTTGGCTAGTACCATGGGAATATTGCTGGCAAAATCCCCATGGCTTTTATCCCGGGTCCGCTGGACTTGGATTCTATCTTTATCCCAACTGGACAATATCCCCTCTTGCTGCAAAGAGGAGAGGGCAGCGGCAATAAGGTTCCAAATGTGTTCTTTCAAAATGAAGGTCTTTTTTTAGTGATTGTCTTTTCGAAAAATATAAAATTCTAACCTGCCCGTTATTGAACGAAAAGAGGTTGGCTAGTCTGCTTATTATTAAAAGTCTACATGAGATCGACAGGATCCACATCTAATGACCATCGTACCCTCCGTGCTGCTTGGAGGCGTTCCAATGCAGGTACCCAGGCAGTCAATAATCGTTGCAGCGGGGCACGAGCACTTCCCTGGAGTAAAAGCTGGGCGCGGTAGCGGCCGACTCGACGTTCC
Organism: Nitrosococcus watsonii C-113; assembly: GCF_000143085.1. NCBI lineage: Bacteria > Pseudomonadati > Pseudomonadota > Gammaproteobacteria > Chromatiales > Chromatiaceae > Nitrosococcus > Nitrosococcus watsonii. The sequence goes on from NC_014315.1 coordinate 24,470, forward strand.
ATGGGAGCAGGCACGGGTCCTAGCAAGGTCACGCCATGAGAATTAAGCGCCGTAGCCATGCTTCGCGCTATTTCAAGAAATTTCATGGGAGATTCAGGGGATACAGCTCTTGCACGAAGTAGGGCGAGGTAACCGTAGGGAGGGAAACCAATTTGGCGGCGTTCTTCCAAGAGTATCTCGGCTACGTGCGGATATCCATGGCTTACTAAGGCCCTTAGTAAAGGATGTTCAGGATGATGAGTCTGGATCAATACTTCACCAGGTTTATTACCCCGGCCGGTCCGTCCTATTACTTGAAGAATAAGCTGAGACATATATTCTCCGGCTCGAAAATCACTGCCAAACAGACCTTGGTCGGCGTCCAGAATTCCCGCTAAAGTGATATTGGGGTAGTGGTGCCCTTTTGCTAACATCTGAGTTCCAACCAGGAGACGGTATTTTCCATTATGGATACCATCGAGTATTTTATTCAAGGTTCCTGCGCGACGGGTAGTATCCCTGTCGACACGCGCGATCTCAATTTCTGGAAAAAAACGCTTGAGGCCGGCTTCTATCTGTTCTGTACCTAACCCCCGGGGGCGCAAAAGCAGATTTCCACACTGGGGACAGGAGGTGGGCGGGGGACATTCTGCCCCACAGTGGTGGCAACGCAATCGGCTAGTATATTGATAAACGGTCATGTACGCGTCACAGCGGTGGCAAGGCACGGCAAAGCCACATTCATGGCAGATTAAAGTTGGAGCGAAACCACGCCGGTTAAGAAATAGTAGAGCCTGATTTCCCTGTCCTAAATGATATCTCAGTGCTGCAAGCAGAGGAGCAGAAAGTCCAGACTCTAACGGACGCGAGCGGACGTCAAGCAGTTGAATCCGAGGTGTTTGTGCTACCCCTGCTCGTTGTAATAGCTGTAATAAATGGTAGCGCTGCCGCTTGACATTATCGAGACTTTCCAAGGAGGGCGTCGCGCTGCCTAAGACAATGGGTATTTTGGTTTGATATGCTCGCATGATAGCGAGATCCCGAGCATGGTAGTGAAATCCTTCCTGTTGTTTAAAGGAGGAATCGTGTTCTTCATCAATAATAATGATTCCAAGCTGCGGGAGAGGAGCCCATACTGCTGAACGAGTACCAATGACTACTGGAGTTTTGCCCTCGTAAGCAGCGAGCCAGGCAGCTAAACGCTCTCGGTCACTGAGAGCGGAATGCAAGACCGTGATAGGAGTTTGAAGATAGTGATAAAAGCGTTCCACGATTTGGGGGGTCAGTCCAATTTCTGGAATGAGCACCAGAGCCTGCCGGTTTTTAGCAATGATCTCTTCGATGGCTCGTAGATAGACTTCTGTTTTACCGCTGCCTGTCACGCCTTCTAGCAGGAAAGGCTGGAATTTCTTCTGAGCCTTGAGAACAGCAGTAACAGCCGTTTTCTGAGCGCTATTGAGTGGATGCTTAAGATGCTCTTTGGGAGGAGGAAAGCTCTTATAGATAGGTTTCTCTCGAGAATACACCCATCCCTTAGCGATTAGACTACGAAGGCTGCTTTGATAGCTACCCAGCTGAACCCGGACTTGAGATGAGGTTAAACCTTCTGGGTGATAGCGTAATAATTCCACAAGCTGCTGCTGCCGGGGGGCTCGGCTAAGAATCGCTGCATCTGTAGCGCAGCCTTTAGAGCTTAGAAGCCATCGCCGATAGGTAGGATGGACGGCAGGCTTACCTTGACGTAGAAGTTGGGGTAAGGCAGAAAAAAAGACTTCTCCGGGGGAGTGGTGGTAATAACTAGCAGCCCAAGTGAGAAGCTGGAGTAGAGAGTTGGGAACGATAGGGGTTTTGTCCAGGCAGTATTGAGCCCGCCTTAGTTTACTGGTTTCGATCTCGCTTTGAGATGTAATGGTTACTAAGATACCGATCACAGTGCGTCTGCCAAAAGGAACCTGTAAACGTATACCTGGTTGCAGCCGTTGGTACGGAGTGTTAGCTGGCGGGAGATAATCAAAATAGCGTCGCAGGGGGGAAGGAATGGCTAAACGTAGGATAGGAGGGGCTACCATTGGTTACTGCAGCAGGATTGTCCCGCTTGGTTATTATCCTAAAAAGAAATTATTAAGCTCGGAGTGAGCTTTGAGGGGGCAATGTAAATTTTTTGTATGCTGGATTTTATACCGGTCGTTGTAAGGTTTCTTCAACTTCTTTGCGGGTTTTCCTGCCAACTAGAATTTCAATCAAAGCCAGAGCAAAATCCATCGCCGTTCCTGGTCCTTTTGAAGTAACGACGCGACCATCTACCACGACTGCCTGATTTTCCAGGGTGGTGGTAGGCAAGTCAAGCTTATCAAGGAAACCTGGATAACCCGTTGCGCGTTTGCCAGCAAGCAGTCCCGTATTCGCAAGCACGGTAGGAGCAGCGCAAATGGCTGCTGTAACCTTGCCGCGTTCTGCGGTACGCTTTAATAAAGCGTGAATGCGAGGGTCTGCATTGAGATTATCAGCGCCTGGCTGGCCGCCTGGCAATACTACCATATCAAATTCTTGCTGAAATACTTTATCTAAGGAGGCGTCAGGAAGCAAGCGGGTGCCGCGGCTAGCAGTTACCACCTGCTCATCAAGACCCGCTGTGACTACCTGAACTCCTCCACGCCTAAGTAAATCAATGAGGGTGACCGCCTCAAGCTCTTCACAGCCTTGGGCTAAGGGAATGAGCACCTTCATCATCAGGGGCCTCCTTTTTTATTCACAGCAGTTTGTACGGACTTCCCTATCTTTTAGTTCCATACCACCATGATTTTGTTTTATTGGTATTGTTGCCCTGCTGCTATGCTTAATCCTTTAAGTAAATTTAAAGCTTCATATAAGGGATAGTCTTCCATGGCAAGGGAAGCTTTTTTATCTTCTTCCTTATTTCCTTTTTTCTTTTCCGTTTTATTTCCATTGCTAAGATGCCGCGAAAGATCCGCCTCTCTAACCGGGTTAATATCGGCGAGGGTAGAAGCTGAAACTTTCACGCTTTCAAGTTCAATATCAGGGGTGATCCCTTCGGCCTGGATAGAGCGACCCGATGGAGTGTAATAGCGGGCAGTTGTGAGTTTCAAAGCGGTGTTTTCCGTAAGGGGTAAAATAGTCTGCACCGATCCTTTACCAAAGGTACGCGAGCCTACTACTATTGCCCGGTGATGATCTTGAAGAGCTCCCGAAACAATCTCAGAAGCGGAGGCCGAGCCTCCATTTACTAGAATTACTATTGGCGACCCTTTCAGGGCATCACCTGAGGTAGCCCGAAATTTCTGCTTTGATTCCAGATCCCTGCCCTCTGTATAGACAATGGTGCCTTTTTCCAAAAAGGCATCTGAAACTTCTATTGCGGCACTGAGAACGCCTCCTGGATTGTTACGTAAGTCTAAAACTAGACCTTTAAGTTTTCCACCGTTTTCCTTTTTTAATTTTTCAATAGCTTTTTGCAGATTGGATGCAGTTTCGGTTTGGAACTGGCTAATACGAAGATACCCATAACCCTTATCTAGGGTTCGGCTTTTAACGCTTTTAACCTTGATGATGGCGCGAGTGATGGTGAATTTTAAGGGCTGCTCTTCACCCTCCCGGATAATAGTCAAGTGGATATCCGTACCTGGTTTACCGCGCATTCGCTGTACCGCGTCACTAAGGCTCATACCCTTTACCGGAGTATCATCAATACGGACAATGAGATCTCCAGCGTTAATGCCCGCCTTCTTGGCAGGGGTATCATCAATAGGAGCAACCACGCGGACAAAGCCATCTTCCATGCCAACTTCGATACCCAGTCCTCCGAATTCACCAGAGGTTCCAATGCGTAGTTCCTTGTAAGATTCAGGATCGAGGTAAGCAGAGTGGGGGTCTAAGCCGGTGAGCATACCGCGGATGGAATCTTCAATCAGTGTTTTATCGTCCACATCTTCAACGTAACTACGCTTGATTTGCCCAAATACCTCCGAAAAAGCTCGTAGCTCCTCCAGCGGTAAAGCTTCGGATCTATTTTCTGAGCGTTCGGCTAGGACCATTGGCCCAAAAACCAGGCTTGCACCTAGAACAAGTCCCAAAGTTACTATCAGTAAATCACGTTTTGAGAAAGGCATGTATCGCTCCTGCGAGAAAGCGCTTAATCCAAATAGATAAGAGGATATATTTCGGGAGCCAAATTTATAGCGCCCTCTAGCTTTGAGAATAACTATTTAGTTTTCTAAAGCATGTCTCTAGCATGCTGTGTAATAGTCGTTCTAGTAGTCATTTGACCGTTCAAATCAAGATGGTTTCATTAGTCAAGACCATAATAATGGTTGGGTAATCTTCCTAGTATCGACCTAATCTCCGATTCTCTTAAAAAGCAGCTGGTTATATTCTATAGTAGAGTTGTAGCTGCTGCTGCCCGCTATATAATAGCTCCTCTGGCTATGAGCAATGTTCGAGAATTCTATGGAGATGATAATTCTATCAGACGATGTTCGCTCATCTCGGGCGGTGGTTCAATATTCATCAGATAAAGCATGGTTGGGGTCACATCCGCAAGGCTGCCATTGGTGCTGGCAATAGCGGCTCGCTCGCTGGCAAAGATAAAGGGAACCGCATTATGAGTATGGGCCGTGTGGGGTTGCTGATGCTGCGTATTGTACATTTTCTCAGCATTACCATGATCGGCGGTAATAATCAACTCACCGCCTACAGACTGGAGGCTAGCCCATACCCGTCCTAAGCATTGATCAATGGTCTCAATTGCTTTGACCGTAGCGTTAAAATCCCCCGTGTGTCCAACCATATCTGGATTGGCATAGTTACAGATAATGGCATCATATTTATCGCTTTCGATTGCCTTTACAAGATTATCCGTAACTTCCACCGCGCTCATTTCTGGTTTTTGATCATATGTAGCGACTTGGGGCGAAGGAATAAGAATTCTATCTTCCCCCTCAAATGGTTGCTCCCTTCCCCCATTGAAGAAAAAGGTAACGTGGGCGTATTTTTCGGTCTCTGCGATTCGTAACTGATGCAGCCCCAGTTTAGCGAGCACCTGGCCGAAGGTATTTTGGGGCTTCTCGCTTGGGAATGCTACTGGAATATCAAATTCCTTGCTATATTCCGTGAGGCTCACAAATTGGCCTAGTTTTGGCCAGTAGGGACGTTCAAAGCCGGTAAAATTAGGCTCAATAAAGGCGCGCGTGATCTGCCGGGCGCGGTCGGAGCGGAAATTCATAAATATGATGACATCTCCATCCTTGACTTGTACTGGTGATTTACCGGAAGGCACTATCCGGGTGGCCTGCACGAATTCATCAGTCTCGCCTCGTTCATAGGCCATGGCTAAAGCCTGTTTAGCGTTTTCGGCTTCATACTCCGCCTGGCCGGTAGCAATAAGATTATAAGCGGCCTGAATACGGGGCCAGCGATGATCCCGATCCATTCCATAATAACGGCCAATTAGGGAGGCAAAACGACCCTGGCCAAGCTCGGTAAATTTAGCCTGCATGGCTAGAATAGAGGCTTGGGCGCTCTTGGGAGCGGTGTCCCGACCATCGAGAAAAGCGTGTAAGTAGACCTGCCGACAGTGGCGTTTTATTGCCAGCTCTACCATGGCATGAATATGGTCTTCGTGACAGTGAATTCCGCTAGGGGAGAGTAAACCCAGGATATGGATAGCTTTATCTGATTTGACGGCTCTATCAACAGCCTCGGTGAGCGTGTGGTTAGTAAAAAAAGAGCCTGTACGGAGAGCACGATTGACTCGCGTATATTCTTGGTATACGACACGCCCTGAACCTAAATTAAGATGACCCACTTCAGAGTTACCCATTTGCTCATTGGGTAAACCCACTTCAGCGCCAGAGGCGCGTATTATCGTATGAGGATAACGATCCCATAGGGTATCCCAGACAGGCGTGTGGGCAGCGTGGATAGCATTAGAAGCCGTCTCTTCACTATAACCCCATCCATCTAAGATGATCAAGGCCAAAGGTCTAGGAGGTATTGGCATAGCAGTTTCTTAAATACATCCTCAAATTTATGGTAAAAAATCCTTACGCGGCAGATAATACATGGTTTTCTAATATCCGTGTATAATAATCGGCTTTGATAAACCAGCGGTTTTACTCAAATTTCAGCCAATAGGAGTATATATAATAGTAATATTATGTTCCAAAGTCATACGCTAGGCCCGGGGCAACTCTAAGGGCACATCGACCCATCAGTTTTGAACTTCTGAGGCTGCTTTTCTTATTTTGCCGCAGGAAAAAGGAGTTAGTCCGCATTTATGTAAAGTATTCTCAGTCTCTTAATTTTTCAAAATCGAAAATGATACTCGTATGCCCGGTTGGTATGCCAGTATGGGGCTAGTGACAGTATTAAGCAGGCTTCTGAAGCGCCCTGCAAGCAGTTTTCTTTTCTTAAATCCACGCCATTTTATAAATAATGCAAGATGTCCCATGACAATATCTGCCTTCTTTTAAGGCTATGCTTATTACCTTACCTTGTATTTCAATAATTGAAATGATTAAAGTAGATTTTTTGCCATCCACGCCCCTGATACGATGCGACTACAAAATCTCTTAGAGAATTTGCTGATCATCAAAATCTGAGTAGCCGATAGTATAAAAACAGGATAATTAAATGGATACCACTCGCCTTTTCGAATTTCTTACCAACCACTGGACGTTGTCACTGCTGCTTGTAGTTATTTTGCTTGCATTGGTTATTGATCCACTGCTACGCCGGCTACGCGGGATTAGGACGGTGTCTGCGGTTGAAATCACGCGGTTAATCAATCAGGAAAACGCTCAAGTCATTGATATTCGGGAAGAGAAGGAATTTGAAAAAGAGCATATTCTTGATTCTTTGAATGTTCCTTTCTCTAAATTTTTTAAGCACTTAGACCGCTTGAAGGATTTTAAAGGTCGTCCTTTAGTGGTGATATGGGGGATGGGGCAGCGAGCATTGTATATTGCTGGAAAGCTGAGCCGGCAAGGCCATAAAACTATTTATGTACTCCATGGTGGAATCGAAGCATGGAAACAGGCAAATATGCCTTTGTTTAGTGGTAGCACTAACGTTAAAGCAAAGACTCAGACTGAAGCACCCGCTCAAACCGAAGTACCTGCTCAAACCGAAGCACCCGCTCAAACCGAAGTACCTGTTCAAACCGAAGTACCTGTTCAAACCGAAGTACCTGTTCAAACCGAAGTACCTGTTCAAACCGAAGTATCTGCTCAAACCGAAGTACCTGCTCAAACCGAAGTACCTGCTCAAACCGAAGTACCTGCTCAAACCGAAGTACCTGCTCAAACCGAAGCCAGCAATAAGCCTAGAATTAGCAAGCATGCTAAACGTAATAAAAAGCCTAAGAGGCGTAAAAAGGCAAAGAGCGGAAGAGGTTAAGCAGTGCCAAAAGTTGAGATGTATGCCACCTTACGGTGCCCTTACTGTATTGGTGCCCGCCGTTTGTTGGATAGTAAAGGAATTGATTATACAGAGATACGCGTCGATCTTGAGCCGGAGCAGCGGGCCATTATGATTAATAAAAGTCATCGTCGAACGGTGCCTCAGATATTTATTAATGATCAACCTATTGGTGGCTATGATGAGTTAGCACAACTAGAACAGACAAGGGAACTTGATGTCCTACTAGGACTTGCTTGAGATTAGGCAATAAGTCTGAGGGAGATATATATGTTAGATATAAGCTACTTTGATAGGATGGACTAATGGCAGAAGATAGTACAAACCAACCAACCAGCGAGCAAGGCCAGCAAGCCCAGTTCGCTATTCAAAAAATTTATGTTAAGGATCTTTCTTTCGAAACTCCTAATTCCCCTCATATCTTTAATCAGGCACAGGAATGGAAGCCTGAGCTCAATCTTCAGCTTAGTAACGAAAATCAACGTATCGCTGACAATATACATGAGGTGGTATTGTCACTCACTGTGACAGCCAAGCTTGGTGACCAAACGGCTTTTCTTGCTGAGGTTCACCAAGCAGGTATTTTTATGCTCAATGGTTATAATGATGAGAGCATGGGATCTTTGTTGGGTAGTTATTGTCCTAACATTCTGTTTCCTTTTGCCCGAGAGGTGGTTGCGGATTTGGTGACAAAGGGTGGTTTTCCACCACTGCTACTGGCGCCGATCAATTTTGATGCACTCTATGCGCAACAGCAGCAACAGCGTCAATCAGCCGAAGCGGCTGAAGTTCGCCATTAGATTTTAATTAATCGCTCTACCTGTGGTACTTCAAAAAGATAAGGAAAATTTAAAAACCTTAGTGGTGGGCGGCGGTTCATGGGGTACCGCTTTAGCTATTCTGCTTGCTCGCAATCAGGTACCTACTCTGCTATGGGCACGGGATCTGGCACAGGTGTCTGCCATGATCCTCACTCGCCGGAATGATCGTTACTTACCACAGGTACCTTTCCCCCCCTCTCTAGAACCTATTGCTGATTTAGAGGGAGCGTTATCCCAAACGAGGCAGGTGCTTGTGACCGTACCAAGCTGTGGTTTTCGGCCAATATTAGAGCGTTTGGCTGGGCGTTTATCCAGCCACATTCCTCTAATCTGGGCAACCAAGGGTTTGGAACCGGGCACTGGCCGACTGTTACATGAGGTAGCGGTGGAACTCTTAGGTTCTGGATGGCCTATGGCAGTGATGTCAGGGCCTACCTTTGCTCATGAAGTAGCTGTAGGGCTACCTACCGCAGTGACGGTAGCCGCTACCGAATCAGAGATTGCTACCCGTTTCGCCCGCTGTCTTCATGGGGATACCTTTCGAGTTTATACTAGTGATGACCTAATTGGCGTGCAATTAGGCGGAGCGGTTAAAAATGTGCTTGCTATTGCGGCTGGGATCAGTGATGGCTTGGGATTTGGTGCAAATACTCGAGCAGCCTTAATTACCCGCGGACTTACTGAGTTGGTGCGCTTTGCCCTTGCTTGGGGGGGGCAAAAGGAAACCTTAATGGGATTATCAGGATTAGGCGATTTAGTATTAACATGCACCGATGATCAATCTCGTAACCGGCGCCTTGGCCTAGCTTTAGCCCAGGGGAAACGGTTAGACGAAGCTTTAACGCTTATTGGCCAAGCGGTGGAGGGAGCAGCGGCCGCCAAAGTCGTGGTAGCAAGAGCCAAACAGCTTGCAGTCGAGATGCCTATTGCAGAGCAAGTCTACCAGGTATTGTACGCTGGGCGGCACCCTCGGCAAGCAGTTGAGCTTCTTTGTCGCCGGGAACAAAAACCCGAATATGCATATATGGGATATTTGCTTAATGAAAAGCGATAATTGCCGCCAATTTTTGGGGTTAAAATTATCTTTTATTTGCTTTTTTATTTTATGCTTAGTAGCTTGTGGCGGTAATTCAGTAATTAAAGAGAAAGCTGGTCGCAACGAAGAAGGCCAAATTCTCTGGCAGGCAGGTGAGCAATACGTCCGTCTTAGCCCAAGCGATGGTGCAGTAGGTAATCAGCATCCAGCAGCGGTGACTCCAGAAGAGATGCGCGTTGTGCTGGAATCGCTCTTTGTTCCCGAGCGGCGTTTTATTAGGAAAAAGTTAAACCCCGTCTTTTCACCGGGCGAGATTCAAGTACTTAGCTCAGCCTTGAGTCAAGGCCTGGCTTTAGCCGGGCCCAATCAAGACGTTACTTTTGTGACTATTGGCATTCAGCAGGGAACCTTTGCCAAGGTCCGTAAAGCCAATACGGGACGGGTCTTTTTTAGAGATGGCAAGCTCAATATTATTTTTGGCATGCTTCATGATGAAGTTCGGGACCAGGATCGCCAGACGGGTGAAGAGATTGATCGACGCTTGCACCCCTTTGTCATCGGTTCTCGCCTGTTTGAGACGAAGCTTTCTGATGTTATAGCTTTGGGAGAGGGTAAAGCATTTTACTTAGATCCAGAAAGCGGTGAGGAACGAGAAGATTGGCTGGTGCTAGATATTCCCACCCTTGTTGCCAACGCCAAGGCTGATCCTAATACTCCACCAGGGAAGCAGCAGGTTGATTCGCCGCTAGCAGAGGATATTGAGCGCAGTAAGCAGGAGACTCAGAGCCTCAAGGAAGACCTTGCTAAGGTCAAGGAAGTCTTGTTTGAGCTTAAGGAAGAGTTACTCGAGCTTCAGCAAGGAGGTAGTTACGCTACGATTGAGGCACGCCTTCAATCATTGAAGAATCTTTATGATAATAAACTTATTAACAGCGATGAGTATCGCCTCAAGCGTGGGGAATTGCTGAAGGGGCTATAGACGGGACCGCCGATCCCGCAAGCTAAAACCCAGTAGGGGCTGATTAATTCCCCGAGTTAGGGCAAGGGCCTTGAAAAGCTCGCCCATCTCGCTGGGGAGAACAAGACGCTTGATTTGTTGGCTGGTTTCTAAAGCCTGTTTTCCCCCTGCTGCGATTTCAGCCGCAGCTAATTTATCCAAACCGCAGGCCAGCAAAAAATCGGCTTGCGTGCAGTAACCGGCCACCCTAAGCCCGCTACTATAGCCTGCTTCGGCAAGCGCGGTAAAATCCACGTGGGTAGTGATATCCTGTAACCCCGTCAAGATTAGCGGGTTGGGATGAGCTTGATGGCGATAATGACACATTAGAGTACCCATCACTCGCTCTGGATGATAGTACTCATGCCGGGGAAAGCCATAGTCAATGATTAGGAGCATCCCCTTTTGCAAACGATGGGCGACTTCGGTAGTCCAGCCTTCCATAGCCAAATTAATTTCAGATTCATAATTATTTACATGTTTAAGAAGCAGGCGTATTTTGGCAATGCGATCTTTTAGGAGGGAATGACTTAAAGGGCCTTTTTTCCAGACAAATTTATCTTTCTCGTAGCCTACGTAGCGTTCCCAGTCGTGCCTGTTTTCAAGTTGGAAGCAATGCGCAGGCATGGCATCGCACACTTCGTTGGCTATAACCAAACCATCAATGCTGTCGGGCAGCCGATCTAGCCAGTTTACTCTTGGGGCGAGGAGAGGCACTCGCTGGTAGAGTGTTTCCTGTTGTCGATGGCGCAAATCGGCACTGAGTTCCAAGATAAAATACCGCTCCGGCAGATGACCGCTAAGGTTTAATTCGCTAAGTAAATCCGCGGCTAGGCGGCCTGATCCAGCCCCAAATTCTAAAATATTGCCTGTTCCAAGCATCTCAAATATCTGCTGGCATTGGCGAGCAATGCAGCGGGCAAAAAGAGGGGATAGCTCCGGAGCGGTAATAAAATCGCCGGAAGTGCCTAACTTACGGAGCCCCGTCATGTAATAACCTAAACCAGGTGCATAAAGCGCTAGTTCCATAAAGCGAGCAAAGGGGATTTGGCCGCCCGCTTGCTCAATGGCCGTTTGGATCAAGTTTTCCAATTTTTGGCTATGAGCTAAGGCTGTTGGATCAGGGTAAGGGAAAAAATTTTTTTGAACGCGGCGCATAGAAATTGTGAAAATAGAATCGCTGCTTAGTTTTGTTTTTCTCTAGGCTTTTCTAAGCAGGCCATGATCCGTTAGGCAGAAAAGCGGTTTATAGATCCAACTTGACTGGCCATAAACGGTTTAAAGGTTTATCGAAAGCAGCCCAGAGATCAGCATAACGTTTGCTTAGCACGGGGTGAGGCAAGTGGGGCGCAATTTCTGCAAGGGGTTGTAGGACAAAAGCATAGTCAAGTGTATCATCCCGTGGTACTTGGAGTCCCGGCTCATCAATTACCAAGTCATCATAAAGCAAAAGATCCAGATCGAGAGCCCGCGGACCAAAGCGGGGGCCATCGCGCTTGCGGCCACAGGCTTGTTCAATCTCATGAAGCGCATGGGCAATCATTCGAGGTGCCTCATCCGTATCGAAACCGACGACTAGATTGTAAAAGTTATCGCCTTGAAACCCCACCGCCTCGCTTTCAAATACCCGTGAGATGATAAGGGGTCCATAGCTGCAGCGCAGCGCACTGACTCCAGCACGAATATTATTCTCTCGGTTGATGTTGCTGCCAATGCTGACATATGCGCGGGCCATAATATTTAGGGGGGTGAGGTCATTTCTGGCTGACGCCGTTCGATAATGATTCCTACTCCTTGAGCACCGCGTATGGCGCCTTGCTTATCTACTTTAAGACGTAGCCATGGAACGCCAAATTCAGTTAGGATAATCTGTGCCGCCTGTTCTGCCAGTGTTTCCACTAATAAAAATTCGCTACTGCTGACAAAATTTATCAGTCGTTTAGCAATAGCTTTGTAGTCAAGCGCATCCTCGATATTATCGCTGGCCGCGGCTTTAGCTACATTCGTAGCCATTTCCAAATCTAGGCAAACCGTCTGTTTTATTCGGCGCTCCCAGTCATAAATACCAATGATGGTATCAATACGTAAGTCGTTTAAATAAACGATATCCATTGGATTTAATGCTTAAATAGTAGTATAAGCCGATGGTACGGAGTACCAATATACACGAGCACCTTTAGTTTAGAGAATCTTTAAAAGGCTTCAGCCAAAAAAGCAATTAATCATAACATGTTGACCGTTTTAGTTCTGGTGATAGTAGGTTATTTTGTAGGTTCCCTTTCTAGCGCTATTATTGTGGCACGATTAGCAGGCTTAGGTGATCCACGGACTCAAGGATCGGGAAATCCTGGTGCCACTAATATCTTGCGTTTAGGCAGTAAGCGGCTTGCGGGGATAGTTCTCTTTGGGGATGCGCTGAAGGGTTTTTTGCCTGTATGGCTAGCGCAGGAAGTCGGTGCTAGTGCCTGGATAGTTGCGAGTGTAGGGTTAGCGGCTTTTTGGGGTCATCTCTATCCCGTATTTTTCGGGTTTCGTGGTGGTAAAGGAGTGGCCACTGGGTTGGGAGTTCTGTTAGGCTTTTCCTGGCCCCTTGCCCTAGCAGTGCTAGGAATTTGGCTGTCGGTATTTTGGTGCTGGCGAATTTCATCTCTCTCGGCGTTGTGTGCTGCTATGCTTGCTCCTTTTTTGGCCTGGTGGCTGGTACCGGATTTTGCAATCCAGTTTGCTGTTGTCCTTCTGGCAACATTTTTATTCTGGCGTCATCAAGATAATATCCGCCGTTTGCTTAGTGGCCAGGAAGATCGCGCGAGTAAACAGAATTAAATTTCCGGCAGTGTATCCAAGGGCCATCTTGCTCGAACGCTAAATCCGGAGCTGGTTTGTTCTCCCGCTAGCAGGCGTTGACAACCTGCAAAAGCAATCATTGCCCCGTTATCGGTACAAAAAGCTAATCGCGGATAATAAATTTGAGCATCTTCTTGGATTCCCATGGCTTTAAGTTGCTGCCGGAGTGCCTGGTTGGCGCTAACCCCGCCGGCAACGACCAAGCGATTGAGTCCTGTTTGTTGCAGGGCCCGCCGGCATTTGACAGTAAGGGTGTCTACAACGGCATCTTGAAAGGCCCGGGCGATATCGGCGGCAGCTGCGAAGCCATTTTCATGCAGGGTGTTGAAAGCATAGGTTTTTAGTCCGCTAAAGCTGAAGTTTAACCCTGGGCGATCAAGCATAGGACGCGGGAAATAAAAACGATCGGGATTTCCCTGTTCAGCAAGTTTAGCCAGGGCAGGTCCCCCTGGATACCCGAGTTGAAGCAACTTCGCCGTTTTATCAAAAGCTTCTCCAACCGCGTCATCCAGGGACTCTCCGAGTATCTGATAAGCGCCGATACGGTTGACCGTAACCAACATGGTATGGCCACCGGAAATGAGGAGGGCGCAAAAGGGGAAATCGGGGGGGTTAGGTTCTAATAGAGGGGAGAGCAGGTGTCCTTCCATATGATGGACAGCGATTGCCGGTTTGCCCAAAGCCCAGGCTAGGCTGCGGCCCACGGCAGCACCGACCAACAAAGCACCGATTAAGCCCGGTCCTCCCGTATAGGCAATACCATCAATATCCTTCTTGTTAAGGCCAGCTTGGCTTAATACCTCGCGAAGCAAAGGCAGCAGTTTGCGAATGTGATCTCGAGAGGCCAATTCTGGAACGACGCCACCGTAGTCTGCATGTAGGTCAGCCTGGCTATGGAGGATGTCAGCCAATAGCCCCCGTTTACTGTCAAAAACAGCTACCCCTGTTTCATCGCAGGAAGTTTCTATTCCAAGTACGCGCACGAGCTAACGAAAGGCTAGAAATAATTAAATGGATTGGCAATTCCCTTTTGCATTTTCTACTTATTATCCGTAAGATCCGAAAACTTTAACCTATTTTTTAGTAGATTAACAGAGGAGATTATATGCCAAGCGTACGACTAAAAGAAAATGAGCCTTTTGATGTAGCTATCCGCCGATTCAAGCGGACTTGCGAGAAAGCTGGAATTCTATCAGAAGTTCGTCGCCGGGAATTCTACGAAAAGCCCACGGCTGTTCGCAAGCGTAAAGCGGCCGCGGCAGTTAAGCGTTCAATGAAAAAATTAGCACGGGAACGGGCTCGACGTACCCGCCTCTATTAAATTTATTTTGCTTGCAGGGTATAATTGAGGATTTTTTATGATTGCTGATGGGAGTCCACTTAAGGCGCGTTTGCAGGAAGAAGTGAAAATTGCCATGCGAGCCAAAGATAAGGCTCGGTTGGGAATTTTGCGGATGGTAATGGCGGCCCTCAAGCAATTTGAAGTGGATACTCGCAAGCCTCTAGATGATGCGCAAATTATTGCGTTGCTGGATAAAATGCTGAAGCAACGGCGTGAGTCCTTGGCGCAATATGAGGCTGCGGGAAGGACGGATTTGGCTGAAAAGGAGCGCTTTGAGGAAGAAGTAATTCAGAGTTATATGCCAACGCCGCTTAGTGAAGTTGAAGTCGAGCAGCTCATCGAAGAAGCGATCAGCCAGTGTCAGGCAACCACAGCCAGGGATATGGGAAAAGTGATGGCGCTACTTAAGCCAAATTTACAAGGCCGCGCTGACATGGCGGTGGTCAGCGCCAAGGTTAAGGCGCGATTAGCAGCAATATCCAGTTAAATTTAAATTAATTCCCTCGACAATTTTTGAATGCTCCGCTATTTTTTAGTAGAGGGGCACTGTTTTATCGTTCTATTGCGCCTATTTCCATGCCCAGGTAATTAGATGCCTATGGGAGAGCGGATCCCGCAAGAATTTATTGATGAACTGGTGGCTCGTACGGATATCGTGGAATTAATTGATTCCCGTGTTCCTTTGCGTAAGGCAAGCCACAATCATGTGGCTTGCTGCCCTTTTCACAATGAAAAGACCCCGTCTTTTACGGTGAGTCCCCAGAAACAGTTCTATTATTGCTTTGGTTGCGGTGTTCATGGGACGGCCATTGGTTTTTTGATGGCGTTCGACCGCCTTAGTTTTATCGAGGCAGTAGAAGAGCTGGCGCAACGAGCGGGAATGATAGTTCCCCAAAGTTCAAAGCAACAAGACTACTACAATCGGCACCAAGGCTTATATGAAGTACTGGCCTGTGCCGCCGAGTTTTATCAGCAGCAGCTGGAGGCTAATGCCTATCAAGGGCAGGTTAAGGCTTATTTGCGGGAACGAGGTCTAAGCGGCTCTGTTATTGCTGAATTTGGACTAGGTTTTGCCCCACCCCGCTGGAATGCTTTATTACATTATACTCAGCCCTCCCTTAAATCTCACCTTCAGGCAGCGGGTTTAGCGATCAGTAAGGGCGAGAATCGTTATTATGATCGGTTTCGAGATCGTTTGATATTCCCTATTCATGATTATCGGGGCCGGGTAATTGGTTTCGGCGGTCGTCTTTTGGGTAATGGTTCTCCAAAATATCTTAATTCACCTGAAACACCATTGTTTCATAAAGGACGAGAGCTTTATGGCTTGTATCAGGTACGCAAGTCCCTCCGCCGCTGCGATAGGTTGTTGGTGGTGGAAGGATACATGGATGTTTTGGCCCTGGCGGAGCATAAAATTCGCTACGCAGTCGCGACTTTAGGGACAGCAACGACCTCGGATCATTTGACACGCTTGTTCCGGATAACGCCAGCGGTCATATTTTGCTTTGATGGTGATCGGGCAGGTTACCAAGCAGCCTGGCGGGCGCTAGAAACGGCACTGCCTTTGCTTGGTCAAGGGCGGCAGGTACAGTTTATGTTTTTACCCCAAGGGGAAGATCCCGATACTGTGGTACGCGCTGAGGGGCAGATGGCTTTTGAAGCGCGGATAACAAAGGCTATGCCCCTATCTGATTTTTTATTAAATAATTTGCGGCAGAAGGTTGATCTTAGCAGTGTGGATGGACGAGCGCGCTTGGTGGAACTTGCCCAGCCCCTCCTAGCTCGTATTCCGCCGGGAGTTTATCAAGATATGCTGCTTGCGCATTTAGCGGAACTCGCCCAGCTAGAGCAGGCAACGCTTATTCGCCACTTGAGGCCAGGAAAAAAACCTATGGCGGTGCCTCCTCTTCAGCGATTGGAGCGAGGTGCGGCATCTCCAACGCGGCGAGCAGTAGCCATTTTGCTTCAACGGCCCAAGATGATCCAATGGGTAGATAAGAATTTATCGCTTAGGGAACTAGAAGGCGCAGGGGTGGAATTGCTTCAGAAATTAATTAATTTATTGCGAAACAACCCATATCTAAATACGGCTGCCCTCCTTGAACGTTGGCGGGATTCAGAGATGGGTCGGTATCTGGAGCAACTAGCCGGTTGGGAGTTGCTTTTGACTGATGAAGATATGGTACTGGAATTACAAGCTGCTTTAGAGCGTTTGCAGGTTCAGGGGGCAGAGCAGCGGATAATAATTCTTTCCAATCAGTCTTCCTTGACGGGTGCGGAGCAACGAGAGTTACTTGCTCTGCTGGCGGAGAAATAGAGATAAGTCTATCGGGTATATTTAATTCATCCTGGATATTAAGGGTATTAATAGCGTATAATTAGAAGATTTGGTTTTCGGTTTATCCGGTAGCTATTTTTGGGCCATCAATTGTATGTTGAAAATTATGGAACAAGATCGTCAGTCACAATTGAAACTTTTGATCGCAAGGGGTAAGGATCGGGGCTATTTATCCTATAGCGAAGTCAACGATCACCTGCCCGAGGAGGTGATCGATCCGGAACAAATTGAAGACATTATTACAATGTTCAACGATATGGGTATCTCCGTGCATGAGGATATGGCGGAAGCCGATGCCCTAGCAATTATGGATACCGCTGTTGCCGACGATGAGGCAGCTGAAGAGGCTGCTGCTGCTCTGGTCTCTGTGGACGGGGAGTTTGCCCGAACTTCGGATCCGGTCCGTATGTATATGCGGGAAATGGGCAGCGTTGAGCTTTTGACTCGGGAAGGGGAGATCAGCATCGCTAAGCGAATCGAAGAGGGAATGCGGCAAGTGTATACCGCTCTTTCTCGTTTTCCAGGCAGCGTGGCTGAATTATTGCGTCAGTACGAAAAAGTGGAGGTGGGGGAAATCCGCTTGGTTGATGTGATTTCAGGGTTTCAGGAATCAGAGGAAGCGGATTTAAAGGAATCTGCTGCGGAAGAAGAAGTTTCTGTCTCTTCTGAAGGTAACGCGGAGGAAGAAAATGATAATGGCCTCGATCTAGACAGGGTTCAAGAATACTTTGCTCAGCTACGGAAATTGTATGAGCGGTGCCAGGCGGCTGATCATAAGGGCAATGATGGAGCGCTAGAGGAGTTGAGCGAGTACTTTCTTCAGCTTAAGCTCATGCCTCGTTTATCCCAACGGTTGATAGAAAATCTTCGCAGAGTAGTGGCAGAAATTCGTGTGCTTGAACGGAGTATCATGAAGATTGCGGTGAATTCGGCGCAGATGCCGCGTAAAGATTTTCTGTCTTCGTTCCAGAAACAGGAAACTAACCTGAACTGGGTAGAAAAGCATATCCGGGCAAAAAAGCATTATTCTTCCGTACTCAGAAAACAAGGGGACGCAATTCAGAAAGCCCAAGAAAAGCTCATAGCCTTAGAGCAACGGGCGGGTATGAGTATTACCCAGATTAAGGAGATTAACCGCTCCCTATCTATTGGAGAGGCACGGGCCCGGCGGGCTAAAAAAGAGATGGTCGAGGCTAATTTGCGCTTGGTCATTTCGATCGCCAAAAAATATACTAACCGTGGTCTCCAGTTTCTGGATCTGATCCAGGAAGGCAACATTGGTCTCATGAAGGCCGTTGATAAATTTGAATACCGCCGTGGTTACAAGTTTTCTACCTATGCGACTTGGTGGATAAGGCAGGCCATTACCCGTTCAATCGCTGATCAGGCTCGGACCATCCGTATTCCGGTACATATGATTGAAACCATCAATAAGCTCAACCGCGTTTCTCGTCAGATGCTACAAGAGATGGGTCGAGAGCCCACTCCCGATGAGTTGGCAGAGCGGGTGGAGATGCCGAAAGATAAAGTGCGGAAAGTTCTTAAAATTGCCAGGGAACCCATCTCCATGGAAACACCTATTGGTGACGATGAGGATTCCCATTTAGGGGATTTTGTTGAGGACGCTGCTGTCATATCTCCGCCTGATTCGGCGATCTTCTCCGGGCTGAGGGAAACTACGCAGTTAATATTGGCTGGTTTAACTCCCCGTGAGGCTAAAGTGTTGCGGATGCGTTTTGGGATTGATATGAATACGGATCATACCTTGGAAGAAGTAGGTAAGCAGTTTGATGTAACCCGGGAGAGAATTCGGCAGATTGAGGCTAAGGCTCTACGTAAATTGCGCCATCCTTCCCGTTCGGAGCAGCTTCGTAGTTTTTTGGATATAGAAAATAACAACTAGCAGAAGTTTTTATTAGGGCCTATAGCTCAGTCGGTAGAGCAGGGGACTCATAATCCCTTGGTCGCAGGTTCGAGTCCTGCTGGGCCCACCAAATAAATCAAAAGTTTGCATAAATGTAAGCCTTTTTCTTTTGTGTTATGGGACACTGTTGGGGCACTCAGTAGTAGCAACTCCCCTAATAACCCACTCTCGTTTTCCTCCCTAGCGTTCTTTCTTTCTCTTTAAAAATAACCCTTTTGGGATGAAAGTGTCCCATGAGTGTCCATTTTTCTTTTATACCCACTAAATTTTATTAAAAAACAAATCACTATAGAATCGGTACTTTTTCCTCAGTGATGTGCCGAGATTTCCCAAGAATTGACTACCCATCAACGCGACATTAGGCTCCTATTCTTCGCTCAGCCGCAAAAGCTGCCTCAATGCAGAATTTTTTAGAATAACAGCAGGTTGATCTTGCCAGGGCATTTTACACATTGATGTTCTGTGGGCGCGGCCGATAAATCCGATAAAACGGATACTGAGCAAAAGAAACGACTATGGCCGAGTCAATTCACGATACGATAAAGAGTTCTCTCCAAGCAGCCGAAGGTCTGTATCACCGACTGGTATTGCTAGTCGGTGAGGCTGGTTCCGACAAAACGAAAGCCCTTCATGACGTCGCGGATGAGCTTGGCACCGAGGTTATTAATGTCAATCTGGTGCTCTCGAGCGAGTTGCTGGAGCTGACAGCTAAGCAATGGGCACTGCGCCTGCCGGAGATACTGGATCGTATCGTAGATAAAGTTCAATCGACCGTGGTGCTTGATAACCTCGAAATTCTGTTCGACAAGGAATTGAAACAAGATCCTTTACGGCTCTTACAGAGTATTTCTAGGAATCGCCCGATAGTAGCGTCTTGGAATGGGATAATAAAAGAAGGCAAGCTCATCTATGCTGAAATAGGCCATCCTGAATATCGGCGCTATGACATGGCTGACACATTGATCGTGAGCATGGATGGAACGGCGACAATCGACTTAGAAAAAAATAATTAGGGGACAGGGCAAGCGTGGTTAGTTTACAGGATAGGAAATGTGGACATATCAAAAACATACCTGTAGAGGAGGATCCAGGGAGGGCGCAACTCAAATACGGGGACCTTATCCAATTCGACCCAATAGAGTCTGTCGTTCAGTTGCGTGACGCGGACAAATCGAGCGCCGCGCACACCCTCGTGAACACCTATGTCATTTCCGAGGAAATGGCCGAACGACTCACCCAGCTTGTCATTCCTCAGATGCAGTTCGACCAGCCGGTCGACAACAAAGGCCTGCTGGTCGTCGGTAACTACGGCACCGGTAAATCGCACTTGATGTCGGTGGTCTCCAGCCTTGCCGCAGACGCCTCCCTGCTGGAAGGGCTGAACCACGCCGGTGTCCGCGATACAGCCTCTCAGATTGCCGGTCGATTCAAGGTCATCCGTACCGAGATCGGAGCCACCACCATGTCCCTGCGTGACATCCTGGTGGCTGAACTGGAAGAGCATCTCGAAAAGCTCGGTGTGGAGTATGTGTTCCCCGAGGCTGGCACCATCACCAGCCACAAACGGGCCTTCGAAGACATGATGGCCAAGTTCGGCGAGGTATTCCCCGAACATGGCCTGCTGCTGGTGGTCGATGAGCTGCTCGACTACCTGCGTACCCGCAAGGACCAGGAGCTGATCCTCGACCTCAACTTCCTCCGCGAGGTAGGGGAGGTCTGCAAGGATCTGCGCTTCCGCTTCATGGCCGGTGTCCAGGAAGCCATTTTCGACAGCCCACGCTTCGCCTTTGTTGCTGATAGCATTCGCCGGGTGAAGGACCGCTTCGAACAGATCCTCATTGCCCGCAACGATGTCAAATTCGTCGTGGCCGAGCGCCTGCTCAAGAAGACCACCGAGCAACAGGCCAAGATCCGCGACTACCTGATGCCCTTTGCCAAATACTACGGCGGGCTCAACGAGCGCATGGACGAGTTCGTCCGGCTCTTTCCGGTGCATCCCGATTACATCGACACCTTCGAGCGGGTCACCGTGGTGGAAAAGCGCGAGGTGCTCAAGACCCTGTCCATGGGCATGAAAGGCATTTTGGGCAAGGACGTGCCGCAGGACGAACCCGGTCTGATCGCATTCGACAGCTATTGGGGTACCCTCAAGCAGAACGCCTCCTTCCGCGCCATTCCCGAGATCCGGGCGGTCATCGATTGCAGCCAGGTGCTGGAATCCCGCATCGAAAACGCCATCACCCGAAAGCAATACAAGCCGATGGCGCTGCGCCTGATCCATGCGCTGTCCGTCCATCGCCTCACCACCGGCGACATCTATGCCCCCATGGGCGCGTCCGCCGAGGAACTGCGCGACCGCCTCTGCCTGTTCGATCCGCTGATCGCCGAGCTGGGAAGCGACGAGCCCGACAAGGACCTGCAGACCCATGTGGAAACGGTCCTGCGCGAGATCCACAAAACGGTCAGCGGCCAGTTCATC
The DNA here is from genome assembly GCF_000143085.1 of Nitrosococcus watsonii C-113. Lineage (NCBI taxonomy): Bacteria > Pseudomonadati > Pseudomonadota > Gammaproteobacteria > Chromatiales > Chromatiaceae > Nitrosococcus > Nitrosococcus watsonii. The sequence continues at coordinate 45,667 of NC_014315.1, forward strand.
TCCTTCAATGCCGACAATCGCCAGTTCTACCTCGACCTGAAGAAGACCGACGACTTCGACGCCCTGATCGACAAACGGGCCGAAAGCCTGGGCCAGGCTCAGCTCGACCGCTTCTATTACGAGGCGCTCAAGCGGGTCATGGAATGCCAGGACGCCACCTATGTGACCGGCTACAAAATCTGGCAGCACGAACTGGTCTGGCAGGAGCACAAGGCCGCCCGCTCCGGCTACCTCTTTTTCGGGGCACCGAACGAGCGTTCCACCGCCGTGCCGCAGCGGGACTTTTACCTCTACTTCATCCAGCCCAACGATCCGCCGCGCTTCAAGGACGACAAGGTCAACGATGAGATCTTCTTCCGCCTGAAAGGCACCGACGAGGAATTCCAGACCGCGCTGAAGAGCTATGCGGCGGCCCTGGATCTTGCGGCCACCTCATCGGGCCACGCCAAGGCCACCTATGAATCGAAGGCCAACGGTTTCCTGAAGAAGCTGGTCCAGTGGCTGCAGAAGCACATGAGCGATGCTTTCGAGGTCACTTATCAGGGCCGCGCCAAGTCCATGACCGAATGGGCCAAGGGCAAATCGATCCGCGACCTGTCCGGCCTGTCGCCCCACGAGACCATCAACTTCCGCGACCTGGTCAACACCATCGCCGGTGTCTGTTTGGCTCCGAACTTCGAGAACCAGGCCCCGGACTATCCGTTCTTCTCGGTCCTGATCACCGGCAATAACCGCGCCCAGGCCGCGCAGGACGCCCTGCGGGCCATCGCCGGGCAGAACCGCACCAAGCAAGCCACCGCCGTGCTGGATGCCCTGGAGCTGCTGAACGGTGACAATTTCGCCGGGAGAGAAATTGGACGCCCGGAGGGCGCCCGCAGGGGAGCCGCCATGGATGGTGGCTATCAAAAGATCGACCCCTACAAGTCGAAGTACACCAAGTTCATTCTCGATACCGTCAAGGCCAAGGGGCACGGCCAGGTAGTCAACCGCAGCGAGATCATCCAGGACGACCACGGTCTGGAATACATGAACCCGGGCGGTTCGCGCCTGGAACCCGAATGGGTGAGTGTCCTGGTGGCTGCCCTGGTCTACTCCGGCGACATCGTGCTCGCCATCCCGGGCAAAAAGTTTGACGCCACCGGACTACAGCAGCTTGCCGCGACCGGCATGGACGAGCTGGTCCGCTTCAAGCACCTGGAGCAGCCCAAGGAATGGAACCTGCCCGCGCTCAAAGCGCTGTTCGAACTGCTCGGCATGACGCCGGGCATGGCCCAGCTCGTCACCCAGGGCAAGGACGAGCCGGTGCAGAACCTGCAACAAGCGGTGGGCAAGATCGTCAAGCGCATCGTCATGACCCAGCAGACCCTGCGCGAAGGGCTCTCATTCTGGGGGCAAAATATGGTTCTGGGTTCTGGCTTGGGTGTTCAGGGTTCGGAGAACTCAGAACCGGGAACTCAGAACTCAGAACTCGAAAACGCGAAAGCGTTTTTCGAATCGCTCCAGGCCTATTCCTCGCCGGGTAAGCTGAAAAACTTCCGCTACAGCGCTCCCGAAGTGCTGGCCCACGAAAAGGCCGTGAAGGCCCTGGATGAGCTGGACGCCCTGCGCGAGTTCATCATGGACCACAGCCCGACGGCGTCCTGGCTTGCTACGGCTGAAGCCTCCGCAAGCCGCGGTTCCGAGTTCCGGGTTACGGGTTCCGAGTCAAAACCCCAAGGACTGGATCTCTGGGTTGATCAAGTGAAGGCCATCCGGGGCGATGTTTTGGATTCCATCAACTCGGAACTCAAAACTCAGAACCCGCAACTCGCGCGCCTTTCGTCCGAAGTCGGCGAAAAACTGAAAAAGCTCAAACGCGACTACATCAACCAATACATCTCCCTCCACGCGCGCGCCCGGCTGGGGGTGAACGACGACAAGCGCAAGGCAGGCCTGCTCAACGACCAGCGGCTGCAAACCCTGCTCAAGTTGGCCGGTATCGACCTGATGCCTCGGCAGCAGCTCACCGATTACCAGAACCGCCTGGCCGGGCTGAAGAGCTGCTTCGCCCTGACTGAACAGAATCTGGAGACCACACCGGCTTGTCCGCATTGCCAATTTCGGCCTGCGGCGGAAATTGGAGTTCTGGGTTCTGGGTTCGGAGTTTCTGGTTCGCAGCAACTCGACCAGATGGATGAGCAGTTGGATAAGATCATCGAACAGTGGACCAAGACCCTGCTGAATAACCTCGACGATCCGATGACTCAGGCAAATGTGAACGAGCTACTGCATGAAGACGACAAGCAGATTGTTAAGGCTTTCATGGATTCAAAGGAACTGCCCGACCCGGTTGATGGCAATTTTGTGCAGACCTTGAAAACCATCCTCGCCGGTTTGCAGAAGGTGTCGGTCAAAAAAGCAGATTTGTTGAAAATCGTCTCCGACCTTGGTCCATCTACGCCAAATGAAATCAAGCAAGCAGTCAGTGACTACGTGGACAGCCTTACCAAAGGCAAAGACCAGAACAAAGTCCGCATTGTCCTGGAGTAACCGCCATGAGTGCATTTCAGCGATTTGAGGACATAGAAGCCTGGCAAAAGGCCCGAGAACTGACAAAGGCGATTTACGCCCTGTCAAACGATGGCCAGTTTTCTCGTGATTTCGGTCTGCGAGATCAAGTCCGCCGGGCATCGGTTTCCATCATGTCCAACATCGCTGAAGGCTTCGGCAGAGGCGGCAATAAGGAATTCATCCAGTTCCTTTCAACTGCCAAAGGATCAGCATCCGAAGTCCAAGCCCAGCTCTACGTCGCCCTCGACGCTGGCTACATAAACCAAGATCAATTCCAAAAACTCTATTCGGAAACCGAAGCAACGGCGCGGATGATCGCTGGACTGTTGCGGTATTTACAGAACAGCGACTTCAAGGGAGCCAAGTACAAATGAAACAGGACGAGCTTTTCAACTCAGAACACAGAACCCAGAACACAGAACCGCAACCGGTCACCTGTCTCGGCATCGAATTCCCAAGTGATGAAGCGCGACGCCAACACTTCACCGAGCTACTACGCGACCGGTTGCGCAACCCAGAGTTCCGCAAGATCGAAGGTTTTCCCATCGGCAGCGACGAGGACATCCTGAACCTGAGCGATCCGCCGTATTACACCGCCTGTCCGAATCCATGGATGGCCGACTTCATCGCAGAATGGGAGGCTCAGAAGCCGGAGCAGCCTGAAGGCCACCACTACCACCGTGAGCCTTTTGCGGCAGACGTGAGCGAGGGGAAAAACGACCCGATTTATCGAATCCCAAGTTACCACACAAAGGTTCCACCAAAGGCCATCGAAAACTACATCCTTCATTACACCGAACCCGGTGACATCGTGCTGGATGCATTTTGCGGAACAGGCATGACCGGGGTAGCCAGCCTTCTCTGCAAACCTGCTAAGCGTAATGCAATTCTGATCGATTTGTCGCCAACAGCAACTTTCACGGCCTCCATAATGAATTCCCCAATCCTTAATGACCTATCGAAAGGGCAAAAAGGGAGGTTGGGGGAATTTGTAACAAAGAAATTATTACCACTCTATCAAACAGAATGGGATGGAAAGAAGCAGCCGTTTGATTATGCAATTTGGAGTGATTGGGGCGAGTGCTCCGAGTGCGCTGAAACTTTCAGACTTTTTGATGTGGTTATTGATTTTCAGAATTCAAAAATGCGCCCTGAATACGAGTGTCCAAAATGTGGAGCTGCTCTGAGGTCTGACTCACAGAAAAAAGCTTTTAGCACTGATTTCGATCCATGGCTAAATAAGCCAGTGCGGATTGCAAAAAATACGATGGTTATGCTTTCTAAAAAGGTTGGTAACCGAGCAATTAGAAGGACGGTAACAGATAAAGATAAGTTACTCGCTAATGAAATCGGGAACCGTCCTGTTGATCAAACACCGATGGAGCTACCGTACTCTCATATGACCCATGAGAGAAACAATTTACCCGAGTATTGGGGGATCACGCACATACACCATTTTTATACACGGCGCAATTACTATGCAATCTCAAGGGTTGCAGCTATCGATGACCAGGTACTTAGAAAAGCTGGCTTATTCGCAGTAATAACGTCACTTGAAAACAATGCCACAAGACGTAATCGTTTCTATGTGGATTCCCGTCGCCCAAATGGCTCTCCGGTAGGCCCCCTTTCCAACACGCTCTATGTTCCAACAGTCCAAGTGGAAACCAACATAGGGATGAAAATCCTATCTGTTTTGCGTGACACGAGTAAGAACAAAAGTGGTTGGCCTCGCGGCCGTTCATTAGTTTCTACTCAAAGCGCGACTCAGCTTAACAACATACCTGACAATTCAGTTGACTTTGTTTTCACCGATCCACCTTTCGGAGGGAACATTAACTACTCCGAACAAAACATCCTTGCTGAATGGTGGCTGCGACTTTTTACAAACAATGAATCAGAGGCAATTACAAATAGTGTTCAAAAAAAAGGACTGCCCGAATACCAAGCTCTCATGACACAATGTTTCAAGGAGTATTACCGCGTCCTAAAACCAGGACGGTGGATGGTCGTTGAATTCCATAATTCCTCAAATGGGATATGGTCTGCTATTCAACAAGCACTTGAGGCATCTGGATTTGTAGTCGCTACCGTAGCGGTTTTAGACAAGATACATTCTACTCTTCACCAGGATCACAAGGCTGCTGCTGTCGACAAAGATCTGGCCATCACCGTCTATAAGCCAAACGGAGGTCTTGAGCACCGCTTCGAGATGTCTGCTGGATCTGCGGATGGAGCGTGGGATTTTATTCGAACACACTTGGATCAGTTACCGGTCTTTATGTCAAAAGACGGCCAGGCCGAGGTCATAGCAGAACGACAAAACTATCTTCTTTTCGATCGCATGGTTGCGTTTCATGTCCAGCGAGGGGCTACGGTGCCACTTTCTGCTGCAGAGTTCTATGCTGGACTATCTCAACGCTACTCAGAGCGTGATGGCATGTTTTTTACGCCGGAACAAGTTGCCGAGTATGACAGAAAAAGAATGACTGTGCGGGAAGTTCTTCAGCTCCAACTGTTTGTTACGGACGAGTCGTCGGCCATTCAATGGTTAAAGCAACAGCTCTCAAAAAGAACTCAAACTTTCCAAGAACTACATCCGCAATTTCTTAAAGAAATTGGCGGCTGGCAAAAGCATGAGAAATCACTAGAACTATCTGTTCTCCTTGAGCAAAACTTCCTGCGTTACGATGGCAAAAGCCCTGTGCCCGAACAGATCCACGCCTACCTTTCCACCAACTGGAAAGAGCTGCGCAATCTTCCCAAGGATGATCCGACCCTGGTCGCTAAGGCCCGCGACCGCTGGTATGTGCCCGACCCCAACAAGGCAGGCGACTTGGAGAAGCTGCGCGAGAAGGCGCTGCTCAAGGAGTTCGAGGAATACAAAGAGGTCAAGAAGAAGCTCAAGGTCTTCCGCCTGGAAGCTGTCCGCGCCGGATTCAAGAAAGCCTGGCAGGAACGTGACTACGCCGTCATCGTCGCCGTGGCCGACAAGATCCCCAACAACGTCCTGGAAGAAGATCCCAAGCTGCTCATGTGGTACGACCAGGCGGTCACAAGAATAGGCGATCGTGAGGGGTACTCAGTATGAAGGTGAATGTAGGTACTGTTCGAAGCGATCATACTGGGTTTAACAGTATTGCCTACATAGCTGAACAGACGCGTGGCGTTTTATTTGATTCTGTCGAGCTAGATTTTTCCTATTGTGGTTTTTTTGAAGCAAATATGGCTGCGCCATTGTATGCAGTTGTTTCAAGGATTCGAGACGAATTAAATGATGTTTCCTTAACCAACCTAACGCCTTCTTTGGAAACAATTCTCAGAAAAAACCATTTTCTGACTAAATTCCAAAAGACTTCTCTGATAGACACGAATCATACAACTGTTCCATTTAAAATATTCAAGCTTCAAGCTGGCGAGCAATTTTTCGAATATCTTGAATCCTACATGGACGGAAAAGGAATCCCTACTATGTCAGAAATTCTGACTAAGCGCTTTCGACAGAGTCTTTTTGAGATATTCCAGAATGCGGCGATTCATTCCAAGTCATCGTCTGGGGTTTTTACTTGCGGCCAATTTTTTCCTCAGAAGCATCGACTTGATTTCACGATTGCCGATGCGGGAGTCGGTATACGAGACAATGTTCGTCAATATACAGGAAATACAAAGATGAATTCCTGTATGGCCATAGGGTGGGCCTTAACTGAAGGCAATACTACAAAGACAGGCGATCAACCTGGCGGTCTTGGACTGAAGCTGCTCAAAGATTTTATTTGGATGAACAAAGGAAAGCTTCAAATTGTTTCCCGCTATGGTTACTACGAATTCTCTGCTACTGGAGAAAACTGCTTAAAGCTGGATCATGATTTTCCTGGGACATGCGTGAACATTGAAATTAATACACAAGATACAAGTAGTTACTACCTTAAATCCGAGTTGAGCAGTGACGATATTTTTTGAATTTTGGAGTTCACAATGAACAATCGCATAACTATCAGAGTAGTAGACCTTATTGGATCGCAGCTTTGTATTTCTGCCGAAGATGGACAGAAAGTGTTTGATAAGGTGTTGCCTCTTTTAAAGGATGGCAAACCAGTGACCATTTCGTTTGATCATGTGAGTATGGTGATTTCACTCTTTCTTAATGTTGCCATTGGCCAACTGTATGGCTCGTTCAGTGAGGATGAAGTAAGAGCTCTGATCAAGGTTGAAGGTCTCTCCGGAGACGACATGGAGCTTCTGAAACGTGTTGTTGACAATGCTAAGAAGTATTATTCGAACCCCAAAGGTTATGATGCAGCATGGCAAGAAGAAGGGGGCGAAGATGAACAATAAGGCCTACGACCTTGCTTCTTATGCATTTTCATCCGGGGAACAGATTTTGGTAGATACCAATATCTGGCTTTACCTATTTCCAGCTCCGGGAAATCCCCAACAAGTTTTCGCGGGACAATATTCGACCGCTTTTTCGAGGCTTGTCATCGCCCAAGCACAGCCTGTACTTGATCCCATGGTGTTGAGCGAATATTTGAACCGATATTGCCGAATCGAATGGGAAGGAAACTTTAAATCTCAATATCGGACATTTAAGCAATTTAGGCAATCTGTGGATTTTGGGCCAGTAGTTTCATCTGCCCACGCATTTGCAGCAAAGATCTTAAGTTTTTGCCAAATCCATTCTGTGTCTGCTGATGAACTGGATCTAAATCAGGCATTAACAGATTTTAAATCCGGGCAGGTTGATTTCAATGATGCGATTCTCATTGATATCTGCAAGAAACGAAATTTGAAGTTGATGACCAACGATGCAGACTTTCAATATGGGGGCATTGAAGTACTGACAACGAATCCCCGATTGCTAAAAGCTTGTTTCTGAGAATTCATTGTGGAAATACTACCCTGGCAATACAGCACCGTTCATAACAGCGCCTGTAAGGTCATCGAAGAACAGACCTTATGGGGGCAAACGGTGTGCCGTGTCTGGTTGCCGAACCAGGACGCGGTGGTGCGCGTGCCCCGCTCCGCTTTGCGGCCGCTGAGTGCCGACCTGCAGCCGGATATCGAGACCGGACGTATTGCCTATGTGGCCGCTGCAGCCAAGGTGGCGGAGGTGCTCGAAGGCTCCACCAGCGCCACTGACGGTCATGTATTGCTGGCTCCCATGGAGTCCAATGTTATCCCGCTGCCGCACCAGATCCACGCCTTGTCCCGGGCTATCTCCGGCGACCGTGTGCGCTACCTGTTGGCCGACGAGGTGGGCCTCGGCAAGACCATCGAGGCCGGTCTAGTCATGCGCGAGCTCAAGCTGCGCGGACTGGTTCGGCGAATCCTGGTCGTCTCTCCCAAAGGCATCGCTACCCAGTGGGTGGCGGAAATGCAGACCCATTTCAACGAACAGTTCCAGCTCGTACTGGGCGACGACATCGGCACCTTGCAGCGTCTGGCTACAGGCACGGACCAGCGGAACTCAGCCTGGTCGATGTTCGATCAGGTCATCGTTTCCCTGGATTCGGTCAAGCCCATGGACAAGCGGCGCGGTTGGACCGCCGAGCGCGTTGCCGACTACAACCGCAGCCGGTTCGAAGATCTGATTACCGCCGGTTGGGATCTGGTGGTGGTGGACGAAGCGCACCGCCTGGGCGGCAGCACAGATCAGGTCGCCCGCTACAAGCTCGGCAAGGGGCTGGCGGAGGCCGCGCCCTATGTGCTGCTCCTTTCGGCGACTCCCCACCAGGGGAAGACCGATGCCTTCCATCGCCTGATGAACCTGCTGGATGACGAGGCCTTTCCGGATATGGACAGCGTCTCCCGTGAGCGGGTGGCCCCGTATGTCATCCGCACCGAGAAGCGCAAGGCCATCGATGCCGACGGCAAGCCGCTCTTCAAACCCCGGCGCACGCAGATGGCCCCGGTGGCCTGGGAGAGCCGCCATCACCTGCAGCAGCTCCTTTATGAGGCAGTGACCGACTATGTGCGCGAGGGCTACAACCAGGCCCTGCGCGAGAAGAAGCGCCACATCGGCTTTTTGATGATCCTGATGCAGCGTCTGGTGGTCTCCAGCGCCCGGGCGATCCGCACCACGCTGGAACGGAGGCTCGCGGTGCTCAAGGAAGGCGAACAGCAAGCCAGCCTGCGCCTGGCGGAGTTGGAAAACGGCGCGGAGGGATCGGAAAGCCCAGACGATGAAATGGCCGAGCTCTACGACATGGACGGCCAGGAGCTGCTCGATGAGCTGCTGAAATCTCATGTGTCGGCTCTGCAGAGCGAAGGCAGCCATGTGGAGACCCTGCTCGATGCGGCGGTTCGCTGTGAACAAGCGGGACCGGACGCCAAGGCCGAGGCGTTGATTGAGTGGATCTACGAGCTGCAGGCCGAGGAAAACGAGCCGGACCTGAAGGTGTTGATCTTCACCGAGTTCGTACCGACTCAGCAGATGCTGAAGGAGTTTCTGGAAGCCCGGGGCATCTCGGTCGTTACCCTGAACGGCTCCATGGATATGGAGGAACGCAAGCAGGCCCAGGACGCCTTCCGCAAATCGCACCGCGTGCTGGTTTCCACCGATGCGGGTGGTGAGGGCCTGAACCTGCAGTTCGCCCATGTCATCATCAACTACGACATCCCCTGGAACCCGATGCGGCTGGAACAGCGAATCGGCCGCGTGGATCGTATCGGGCAGCCCAAGATGGTGCGGGCGATCAGTTTCGTCTTTGAAGATTCGGTCGAGTTTCGCGTTCGCGAAGTGTTGGAACAGAAGCTCTCGGTAATCTTTGAAGAGTTCGGCATCGATAAGACCGGTGACGTGCTTGACTCAGCTCAGGCCGGCGAGTTGTTCGAGGATGTGTTCGCGCAGGCGTTCGCCAACCCTGATGGTATCGATGCCTCTGTCGATCATACGATGGCTCGGCTTCGGGATGAGATTCAGCAGGTGCGGGAGTCCTCCGCCATCTATGGCATTTCCGAAGAGCCGGATGTGCAAACTGCTGAGCGTCTGCGTTCCCATCCGCTGCCCCACTGGGTGGAACGGATGACGGTGGGCTATCTCAATTCCCACGGCGGTGCGGCCAGCCGCAAGCGCTCCTGGTGGGATCTGAATTGGCCGGACGGTCAGGAATACCGCAAGGCCGTGTTCAACGCCCGGGAAGCGGAGCACCTGACCGACGCAACTCTACTCAATCTTGAGAACGGCCGCGTCCGTGGGCTGGCCCTAAACCTGCCGCAGCTCGCGGCTAGCCAACCTTTGCCTTGCGTAAGCGTGAGTGGGCTGCCAGCCAGCATCTCTGGGCTCTGGGGGCTCTTTGAGATCCGTCTTCAGGCAGGAATGCACCAGAAGACACAACTCCTGCGCATCCCCAGGGTGCGACGCGGCTATGTCAGTGTGTTTCTGAGCGAGGAAGGCAAACTGTTTCTGCCCACGGCTCGGCATATCTGGGATGCGCTGCATACCGCTGAAGCCCAGGTGCAGGCAACCCTTGGCCAGGATGAATCCATTACCGCCCATGAGAGCCTGCAGATTGCTGCCGAACAGGCCGGACAGGAGCTGTTCGACGCCCTGCAGCAGGCACACCTCGCCTCTGTGGCTCGCGAGGAGGAACGCGGAGTCGTCTCCTTTGCCTCGCGCCGCAAGGCCATCGAACGGGTTGGATTGCCGGAGGTGCGGCAATTCAGGCTGTCCCGTTGCAATGCGGACGAATCCGAGTGGCGGCATGAACTGCAATCGGCAAGGCAGATCGTGCCGGAAATCCGGTCGCTGCTGATGCTGCGGATCATCAAGGGAGGTGCTCAATGAGTAGTTGGCGAGACGCCATCTTGAACGACTTTGTACCCAACGTCAGCAAGCTGACCCTGGTCGCGGACCCGGATTGCCTGTTGACCGAGGAAAAGCTGGCCTTGGAACTTCGCGGGCGCGGATTCGATTTGATCGAGTTCAGTGACCCGGTCGAATTTAGATACGCCTATGAGTCCAAGTACCGTTCGATCTGGGACCGGGGTGAGCACACCGATCTGGTGGTGGCCCTTCGCTTGCAGAATGCGGAGCTGGAGTCACTGCCATACGACCTGCTCCAGGCGGGCCGGAAGCTGTCGTTCAACCTGGGGAATCTCTTCCCCGATCTGAGCTACCCGGTCATTGAGAAGCTCGACCGGAGTTTGTTGGATTCGCTTTTTAAAGCCCAGCGCAAATCGCCGCCGGATCGAATGGGTGACAATGCCACTAAGGACTTCATCCTGCGACATGTGTTTGGTATTGCGCCTGAATTGATGGTGAGTGAGGTGGAACTCTTAAGATCGCTGCTCCGCTTGCATTACGGCAAAGTCCAGCTTCCTCGTATCTTATCTGATCGGCTTGTGCAGGTGCTTAAGGGGCAGGGTGCTTTCCTTACTTGGCCGCTAGATGAGATCATGCCGGACGAAGAAGCTTTTTTTGCCTTTCTCCAGGAACGCTGGCCAGTGTTTTTGAGCAAGCTTGATGCGGGCAATGAAGTGCGAGAAAGATCGCTTAAGGAAATCCTCAACTATCCGGGGCCTAGCGTGCTTCCTTTTGATCATCAGGACATCAGAGTCTATATGGGCAATCTGTTTATTGAAGGGAAACTTACGCCAATTCAGAAGCCAGAGGTTGCTATTGATGCCGGGTCCTGGATTCGTTGTGGTGTTATCGAAGCCAGCGCCGGTGATGACGAAATGCGCATTTCCCGTCTTTTCGGGCTGGTGGAGAAGGGCCTGCCTACATCGGAATCCCGGTATTCAGATTGGATCACCTTTGCGCTGAAATGGGCCGAGTTATCTGCCTTGGTTCATTGTGGCTCCAACAGAGAGGATAAAGCTCGGCTTCTGCAAACCGGCAATGCGCTGAATGCCACCTTTGCCCGGTGGCTGAGTATCCACTATGCCAGCCTTATTAATCTGCCTCCGAACAACCCGGCGATGGTGCACCATGTGCCACGGCGTTTAGCCCGGGATCTGGAAAATGCCAAGAATAGCCGCGTTGCTTTGCTGGTGGTTGATGGGTTAGCGCTGGATCAATGGGCCACCATTCGCCCGATCCTCCAAGAGCGGGACCGCAGCCTTATTATGCGCGAGTCGGCGGCCTTCGCCTGGATTCCCACGCTGACTTCCGTGTCCCGGCAAGCGATTTTTTCCGGCAAGCCACCGCTCTATTTTCCGTCATCCATTAAGTCGACCCATAATGAAGAAAAGCTCTGGAAGCAGTTCTGGGAAGGGGTTGGGTTTTCTCGTCTGGATATTGCCTACCAGCGCGGCCTTGGCGACGGTGATGCTGCGGGCGTCCTCGACTCGGCAATCCACCCTGGGAAGACCAAGGTGGTGGGGCTGGTCGTGGACAAGGTCGACAAGATCATGCACGGCATGCAGCTTGGCTCGGCCGGGATGCACAACCAGATCAAGCAGTGGTGCCGGGGTGGTTTCCTCGGATCACTCATCGGCTACTTACTTGATCACGGCTATGAAGTTTGGATGACATCCGACCACGGTAATATCGAGTGCCAGGGCAAGGGTCGTCCCTCTGAAGGAGTCACCGCTGAAACCCGCGGTGAACGGGTTCGGGTTTATCCCACTGCGGAATTGCGGGCTCAAGTGGCCAGCAAATTTTCTTTTGCCCATGAATGGTTGCCAGTAGGGCTACCATCAGATTATTTCCCGCTTGTTGCCGGTGGCAGCAACGCATTTGCCACCCCTAACGAAGCCATTGTCGGCCATGGTGGAATTGCCCTTGAGGAAGTTATCGTGCCCTTGGTTAAATTTGAGAGGAAAACACGGTGATGGGAAAACGGCACGAGGTCATTGGTATCAAACAGGCCATTCGCTATGAATGGATGCAAAAAGCCGCTCACCTCCTTCTTGCCGGGCTGGATGCTAAGACTATTCGACAGGAACTCCATGACTACTTGAGTGATCGCATGGGCAGCGGTGTGCGTGCAGAACGCAGTACAGAAGCGAGGTCATTCGCTGTCACGATTTTAATGAACATATGGGTTACCCCCGACCCGGTATTGGACACATTGAGAAATGATGCTCTGCTCTATCTGGCACAGGGCCGAAGCGCTGAACTTGCGGTCCACTGGTCGATGATCAGCGCGGCGTACCCCTTTTGGTTCAATGTGGCGCGCCAAACAGGACGTTTGCTAGCGCTCCAAAATCAGGTCACGATGAAACAGGTCTCTAGGCGTTTGATTGAGGTCTACGGTGAGCGCCAAACCGTGAGCCGCAATGCTCAGTTTGTCGTTCGCTCTTTCGCTTTCTGGGGCGTTCTCAAAGATATTGCACAGCAAGGTTGCTATCAAAAAATAGTATCAACGCCTATTTCCGATCTTAACTTAGTATCTTTAATGCTCGAGGCAGCCCTACATGCCATCCCCAAGGGCAAGGGAACTTTAGACCTGTTATTAAATAACCCGGCATTCTTTCCATTCCAGCTCCCGCTGATGACAGGCGACTTTATCGGACAGCGTAGGGAGCATATTGAGATAATCCGCTATGGGTTGGATGATGAGCTGTTGATGCTGAAGAAAAAACAAGGAGAGCGCTAAAAACTGGGCGGTTATCAGGCAAGGCAGCTTATTGTGGGCTGTTGCACTTATCAATCGGCATAAGCAGATATTGGGTGTGGATCGTTTGGAAAGAGCGTCTTCTGAGTACTATGGAGCCTTGGAAGCTATAGGGATGTAGCCTCCAGAGTGGACTGAAAGCGGGTGGCAAGGGGCAGGCGCGGGCCGTTACCGGTAAGGGGTTATAGAGGTTAAAGAAGGTTAGCGGTACAAAGCAATAAGGAAAAATTAAAGCAAAGACAAAGGGTTAATTAGGGAAATAACCTCAGAAGGGTTGTTCAAAGGTCAACCATTGGTCGTCCACAAGTCAAGTTTCAGTAGCTCAACAGTCAAGCCAGGTAGCCCAAAGGTCAACGCTTGGTAGCTCAAAGGTCATGTTTTCTTCTCTGCTCTCACCACATAGACAAGATTGCCTTCTATTCGCCAGTCGCTCAGAAAGCCCACTGCCTGGAGTTCGTTAAGGGCCCCTTTAAGATTAGCATAGACAAGATTGCCTTCTATTCGCCAGTCGCTCAGAAAGCCCACTGCCTGGAGTTCGTTAAGGGCCCCTTTAAGATTAGCTTTGAAAGTTTTCAAGAGACCGTCAGCGCTGCCAGACCCTTTCCATAGGTCTCCACCTTCATCGGATAGGGTCGAGCATGGCCTAGAATAAAGGCCATGCAGCCACTTGGCTATGGGGCCAAGCTGGTGTCTCATCTCCCATTCAAGCCGAGTGTAGTGGACATCCCCAAACAAGACCACCATCTCCGATGAAATCCAAACTTTCCAAGGCCCTCCGCCGTGAGCCCGCCCGAATTTTTGGATAAGAGGTAGAGTCACGCTTTTCCCTAGCCGGTGACTACTGACGGTCAAGGCTGTGGCGACCATGCGCTCTAGACTGATTTGAAGCCGCTGGTAGCTTTGCCCTTTGATGGCCCAACCCACTCCTTTAAGTAGGGCGTAGGGTTTGAACTCCACACACTTACCGAGTGGTCGCGCCTTAGCTTCATGCATGATTTGGAGCCATACATCTTCATCATCCTGGCGCAGCTCTTGCCCGCGGTAACTGATACGGCCATCTCCCACGACCACAATCGGCACGCCTTCCAAGTAAGCTCTGGCCTGTTTCTTGTTCTTTACCGAAAAGAGCGCCGAGCGAACCATCTCATTAGGGACACCGCGTTGTTGCCCTTTGTCCCAACAAGGGAGCAAGGGGATGATTTTAGCCGTTTCTGCTTCTCTCTTGGCTTTGGCTTCACGACGAGTTTTGGCTTCTTGTGCCATCCGAGCGATTTTGTTCGTGATATGCTCCACAGCTTTCTCCAGGCTGCTATTGCCGGTGGTTTTCCTAAGCGTACAGGGAAGACCGGCTTGAGGAAAGATGAGCAGGGGGTATATAACTCCATCGCGCCGCTTCGCCCCAACTTTCCTCGCCTTGTTAGAGGGTGGTATAAGGAGAGACATGATAGTCAATAAGGCGCCTTGTCCATAGGCCTGGTAAATGCGGCAGGCCAGATCCAAGGCCGCTAGGTTTTGTCGTCATGAGATATTGGCCTAAATAGCGATGCAGCGAATTTGGATGGCGGCGAGGAATGAGCGATGCCGCGCCATCGCTTGAGGTGCAAGAAAGCGTTGCTGCTATCTATCGAGAAAAGGCTTCGGGAGCTAGAGCCGATCGTCCAGAGCTGCAGCGCATGATTTCTGATTTGCAGCCTGGTGAGCTCGTAGTTTCTGAAAGAATCGACCGTATTAGCCGCCACTGCCCCAGGCCCAAGCCCTTATAGATACTATCCATGCAAAAAGCGCTAAGCTATCAATTCCTGGTGTTTTCGACTTTTCTGATCTGGTAGAGGAGTCGGAAGGAATAACAAAGATAGTTCTTAAGTCAGTGCAAGAAATGCTGCTGAAATTAG
This sequence comes from Nitrosococcus watsonii C-113, assembly GCF_000143085.1. NCBI lineage: Bacteria > Pseudomonadati > Pseudomonadota > Gammaproteobacteria > Chromatiales > Chromatiaceae > Nitrosococcus > Nitrosococcus watsonii. Next base: position 60,671 of record NC_014315.1, read on the forward strand.
CTTTACAGATGGCTAGAGATGACTATGAGGAGCATCGCAGGTGGCAACAGGAGAGTTTGAGCTAGCAAAAGAAAAAGGGCTCTTTACGGGAAGGCGTCCGGACAAGATGCTACATGAACGTATCAAGACTCTGCGCTTAGCGAATTTTTCCATTGCGGAGACGGCCCGTATTGCCGGCTGCAGTGAAGCTTCGGTTAAGCGTGTTTGGTCAAAGCGTAATAATAAGAAAAGCACTAATAATCCTGCCCGATCGACACGCAACCCGCCACTTCTTCAACGGCTTACGAAGCCCTGCTTGTTTGCTGCTTTTATCAGGCCGAGGCGAGCTCTGTTAGCCGCTGGGTGTACCAGTTTGTCTTGCAGCTGATTACCAGCAGCCGGCGGCGAGCTCGGGTCATGCCGACATAGAGCAGTCGCGCTTCCTGAGCCTGCTGTTCCTCGTCGTTGCTCAATGCCCCGAGACCACACAGCAGCACGGTATCGAACTCCAGCCCCTTGCTGCTCTGTCGACTGAGCAGCACCACTTCATCGGCCTGCGGGTCGTAGCTGTGCTTGTCGGCAGACTGTTGCAGGCAGCGGCTTGGGATGCCGGCTTCGCGCAGGGCGTCATAGAAGAGACGCCCCTGCGAGTTGCCGGTATAGACCACCGCGATACTGTTCAAGTCGCTACCCTGGCCACGCCACGTCTGGATGCAGCGCACCAGATAGCGTGCTTCATCGCGGGGGCTGTTGAGGCGACGAAACGCCGGCCTGGGCCCGCTCACCCCAGCCACCTCGGGGGCGATTAAAGGAATATGGTCATCATCGGCATCGTGAGCTTTCAGAAAGTCCTGGGCGAAATCATAGGCGAACGTCAGGATTTCCCGGGTGTTTCGATAGTTCAGCTTGAGAATAGTGGTGCGCCCGCGGGCTTGGACGCCAGCCGAGGAAAGCGGGAATTTCAGCGAGCTCTTCTGATAAATGGATTGGGCATCGTCATAAAGCAGCAGCAGCGAGTTGGTATCGGGATCGACCATCTGTACCACTAGCTTGAGCCAGGCCTGCTCGAAGTCGTGGCCTTCGTCGATCATCACTGCGCCGTATTGTGCCCGGGGAATGCGTGACTGATCGACTGCCCGAATGACGCTTTCCACCTGACACTCCCAGATAGGGCCTTTTCCCGGTGCCAGGTCGGCCTGATAGGTCTTTAACTGCAGGCTGCACCACTCATGGAAATGGTGCACCTTAACCTTCTCGCTGATTCCCTTTTCGGCGATGAAGCAGCGCAGGCGCGCTGCCAGGGTGATGTTGAAGCACAGTACCAGGATCGGCTTGCTGATGGCCTGAGCCCAAATGCAGGCAGCGGTAGCCGAGTATTAGGGTCTTGCCAGAGCCGGCAACGCCATGAATGACCCGGTGGCCGTTGCCCATGCTTCTGGCCAGCTGCTCCTGATGCAGATCCATGACGCGAACGATATCGGGGACGAGGTTGCTCGCGGGCTTATCCTCCGCGGCTTCATCGTTACCGAAGAGATCCATTGTGGGGGCATCGATGCGCACTTCCGGGAAGAGCTGCCAGCGGATCCGGTCGAGTTGCGGGACGCTGAGCTGCTCGCCGAACCGGTAGTCGAACATGTCCCAGAGCCGCTGCTGGAATGCCTCCGGATCGGCGGTGGTGAGCATTTCGTCCTTGCAGATCACGCGATGCGCCGGCAGCAGGATTTCTTGCTCTGCCTCGGGAATAGCTTGGTTCCACTGCCGACGCGTGATATTGGGAAAGACCACACCGTGCCCATAGGGAAAGCATAGCTTGCTGCGGTAGCGCTTATCGCTCTGAGTCAGCTGAGGGTCGCGCTTCAGCTGGTCGATGGCAGCAAAGGCGCATTGGCGAGCTTGAGCCAACGGGTTGCTGACCGTCTTGTGCCCCTTCTGGGTATCGATCACGACGCTGTCAGGGGTGATCGAGCGGATGGTCTCGATCTTCCAGTCCTTGACCTCGAGAAACAGCAGGCCACGGGCGGGATGCAGAATGATGAAGTCGGGATAGCGGTGCCGGCGTCCCAATGGGATGTCGTACCAGACGAGATAGTCTTCTTCCAGCAGGCTGTCAAGCCGGCGACCGAAACGGCGCTCGCCGCGAGTCATCCGGGGGATTGTGGTGAGCGCTGGAATGAACGTGGCCATGGTGTCGAAATTCCGGTAGCAGGCGATCCACCCGATGTTAAAGTTCACATTTGCTAAATCACTTTAGGGGGCACAGCATTCCCCTTCAATCAGAAAAATCGGAAGTGGAGGCGATAACTTGAGCGCGGGACAGGAGTCCCGCGAGACGGCTTTAGAGGCCGTGTCCCGTGTGTCATATCCATTTCACTTTATACCCGCGTTTTTTTACGGTGCCTAATGTCTTCACGACTGATTGAACGGGCGTGTACACTCAACATTTGCGCACGCTCATGCAAAGATATGTCAAGATGTTCCTCAACAAACAGGCTTCTTCAAAGCAGCCTCGTCAATCTTGCGATGGCGCAGGCCATGTTGCTGAAGATGAAGATCATTAGTATTAAGCCAACGGTAAGGAGTTCTGTCAGCCTATTAAGCTAGAAGGGTTTTTCAATTATTTATGACCTCTATTAACAGGAAGGCATCTACTCGGCAAATTTCACCAAGCCATCCACTCAAAAATGTAACAGATTTGTCTCCAGCCTCTTTTGGTGTGGTGATGGCAACGGGTATTGTCTCTCTCGCTGCTCACCTGCTAGCCATGCCGGTAATCGCGGATATTTTATTTCGACTGAATATCATCATCTACGGAGTGCTATGGTTACTCACCATGGTGCGTTTGGTTTGTTATCCGCGTTGCTTTTTTAGTGATTTATTCGATCATTCGAGTGGACCAGGATTTTTCACGATGGTTGCCGGCTCTGGCATTTTGGGAAGCCAGTTTGTGGTTCTTTCGGGTAATATTCCTATGGGGCTGGCCATGTGGTTTGTCACTATCGGACTCTGGTTCGGGACGACCTATACAATCTTTACGGCTGTTACGATAAAAAGAGAAAAGCCGCTCCTTGGTCGGGGTCTTAACGGCGGCTGGTTGCTCGCGGTAGTTGCAGCGGAATCGGTAGCGGTACTCAGCGCGTTACTCGCGAAGCACGTGGGTCAGTCCTACGAGTTAGAACTGAATTTCCTGGCATTTTTAATGTGGTTGTGGGGCAGTATGTTATATATTTGGATAATATCGCTTATTTTTTACCGCTATACTTTTCTTCTTTTTTCTCCCAAGGATTTCTCTCCCTCCTACTGGATCAATATGGGAGCAATGGCGATCTCCACGTTAGGGGGCTCTTTGCTGATCTCCAATGCGACGACCAATGCGCCTTTCCTGTACTCGTTGCTGCCTTTTATCAAGGGGTTTACACTTTTCTATTGGGCAACAAGCACCTGGTGGATACCCCTATTATTAATCCTCAGTGTATGGCGCTACGCTTGTATGGGTTTATCGCTGAATTACGATCCGCTCCACTGGGGTATAGTTTTTCCTCTGGGGATGTATGCTGCCAGCAGTCATGAAATGGCCGCAGTGATGGCATTAGAGTTCCTCAGATTTTTACCCCCGCTATTTTTGTATGCTGCGCTGCTGGTATGGGCGGCAGTACTTGTTAGCTGGATTGTTACCCTATTGTGTCGTGCTGGTATTTGTGCTTCTAAATATTAAAAACTATGCTCGTGGTTCTGGTATGAGGCAGTGCCTTTAATTTAGGCACGGCGCGTTTTTAAAAAACGGGCAAGAAATTTGGCTGTATAAGAATTCTTTTTAATTCGCGTAACAGCTTCCGGTGTTCCCTGGGCAACGATTTGCCCTCCGCCATTACCTCCTTCCGGACCCAGGTCGATAAGCCAGTCTGCCTCGGCAATAATATCCAGATTATGCTCAATAACGATCACGGTATTGCCTACTTCCACCAACTGATGCAAAACTTGAATAAGTTTTTCCACATCCGCCATGTGGAGGCCAATGGTGGGCTCATCCAAGAGATAAAGAGTATGCTGAGCAGTGCTACGGTTGGGATTTAGAGGAGCCTTGGTCAGCTCCGCCACCAATTTAATTCGCTGGGCTTCGCCTCCGCTGAGAGTTGGACTCGGCTGACCGAGGCTAAGGTAGCCTAATCCTACCGCTTGTAGCAACTGCAAAGGCCGATGAATTCGTTTATGAGCGGTAAAAAATTCAACCGCTTGATCAACGCTCAGGGCTAAAATCTCACCAATATTTTTGCCCTTGTAGCGGATCATCAGAGTTTCTTGGGTAAAACGGGCCCCGCGGCAGGATTCACAGGGAACGGTCACATCCGGTAAAAAGCTCATCTCGATTCTTTTTACGCCCTGACCCTCACATTCCGGGCACCGGCCTTCCTTGGTATTAAAAGAGAACCGACCGGCTCCATAACCCCGGATACGGGCTTCCGGCGTGTCGGCAAATAAACGTCGGATAGAGTCCCAAAAGCCTACATAGGTGGCCGGACAAGAACGGGGCGTTTTGCCAATGGGCGTTTGATCGACTTCCAGCACCCGCTTGATAGCCTTCCAGCCCAGAATTTCCTGACAGCCCTGCAAGACAGCAGTCTCCTGATGTTGAACTGCCTGCTTTCGATTCAGCAGGCGCCGGAGATTTCCGTGGAGTACCTGCCGTATCAGGGTACTTTTACCACTGCCACTTACTCCGCTCACCCCTATCAACCGGCCCAGGGGTAAACGGAGAGTCAGACTCTTCAAGTTGTGCAGGGAGGCTCCTCGAATCTCCAGGTGGGATTCGGCTGTTTCGGGGCGGCGCTTTTCTATGAGGGGGTGAGGCAAGGGCTGAGCCAAGCAGCGCCCGGTGACGGATTCTGGATGCTGGAGCAGCGCTTCCACCGTGCCCGCAGCCACCACTTTGCCTCCATTGACCCCGGCCCCCGGCCCCAGATCAATGACATGTTCGGCCCGCCGGATAGTGTCTTCGTCATGCTCCACCACCACAATGGTATTGCCCTGGCCCTCCAATTTGCTCAAGGTATCCAAAAGCATTTTATTGTCCCGGGGGTGGAGGCCGATGGTGGGTTCATCCAGGATATAGCACACGCCCCGCAGGTTGGAGCCGAGCTGGGAAGCCAGGCGGATACGCTGATCTTCCCCACCGCTGAGGGTCGGCGCGGCCCGATCCAGGGTTAAATAAGACAACCCCACCTCCTTGAGGAATTTCAACCGGTTCCGCAGCTCAGGCAGGAGATCTCGGGCAATTTCTGCTGCTCGTCCTTGCAGTTTCATGGACCGAAAGGCAGCCTCGGCCTCGGCTATCGGCATGCCGGTAAACCCGGCAATATTCCGTTTCTGGAAACGCACCGCTAGGGCTTCAGGCCGTAAGCGCTGTCCCTGGCAAGCAGGGCAGATTTGGCCTGGGTTTTCCTGTCCCTCGGCCCATTCTTTCTCTTCTCCCGTCTGCTCTCCATCAAAATCGGGCAGCACCCGTCCGGTGCCATAGCAGCGGGGACACCAACCTTGTGGGGAGTTAAAGGAGAACAGGCGAGGATCCAGTTCTCCAAAGCTGCGGCTACAACTTGGACAAGCCCGTTGAGTAGAGTAGAGGATCTTCTGCTTCTTTCGGGGAAGAAGAATTTCCACCCTGCCCTGGCCCAGACTAAGAGCCTGCTCCAGCAGGGCGTGGAGCTCTTTTTCTACAGCGGGGGTGACTTTGATTTCTCCTAGGGGCAATTCAATGGAGTGTTCCTTGAACCGATCTAGCCGGGGCCAGGGATCGGTGGGGAGCAGCGTCCCATCTACCCGCAGGTGGGTAAATCCTTTGGCGGCAGCCCACTTGGCTAGCTCGGTATAATAGCCTTTGCGGGCCACGATCAAAGGCGCTAATATTCCCAGGCGGCGGCCCCGATAGTCCCCTATAAGCTGAGCCTGGATAGCCTCCAGGGTTTGGGCTTCAATGGGAATGTCGCAGTCGGGGCAATACTGCTGGCCCAGCTTGACGAAGAGCAGGCGCAGAAAATGATAAATCTCGGTGAGGGTGGCTACCGTGCTCTTGAGTCCCCCACGGCTGGTACGCTGCTCGATAGCCACTGTGGGTGGAATACCAAAGATAGCGTCCAGATCGGGGCGGGCGGCTGGTTGAACAAACTGTCGGGCATAGGCATTAAGGGATTCCAGGTATCGGCGCTGACCCTCGGCAAAAAGGATATCAAAAGCTACCGTACTCTTCCCGGAGCCAGAGATGCCGGTGATCACGGTAAGTTGCTCCCGGGGAATCTGGACATCAATATTCTTCAAATTATGCTCCCGGGCATTATGGATATAAATGACCCCATTGCCTTCCGCTGCCTCGCCCGATTCTTGGGAAACAGCCTTGGTTTGAGAAGTTTCGCAGGCTGCCCTGTATTGTGCGGGCGTTTCGCCCACGGCGGATATGGCCTGGATGAGTTCGGTAGGCGTTTGGGCCTGTTCCCGCAAAGCTTGGCCCGTGTGACTATGTTGGGATTGGACAACCTTCTGGGGAGACCCCATAGCGATGACTTTGCCTCCGTCCTCACCCCCCTCGGGTCCTAAATCAATGATCCAATCCGCCGCTTGGATTACATCCAGATTATGCTCAATGACCACCAGAGAGTGACCTTCCGCCAGCAGGCGGTAAAAGGCTTGGAGCAAGGTGGCAATATCATCAAAATGCAGGCCCGTCGTCGGTTCATCAAGTAAAAACAGTGTGTTCCAACTCTGCCTGGTCCCCCGCGCTTTGGCCAGGTGTCCCGCCAGTTTTAGCCGTTGGGCTTCGCCTCCACTCAAGGTGGGTACCGGCTGACCCAAGGTCACGTAACCCATCCCCACCGCTTGGAGAGGTTCGATCCCCCGCGTTATCTCCGGATAATCAGCGAAAAACTCCAGGGCTTCGGCCACCGTCATTTCCAGCACCTCGGCTATGGACTTGCCTAACCCCTGGACCGAGGGTTGCAGCTTGACTTCCAATATCTCCGGCCGGTAACGCTGACCCTTACAATCGGGACAACGCAGATACACATCGCTGAGAAATTGCATCTCCACCTGCTCAAAACCACTGCCGCCACAGGTGGGACAGCGTCCATCGCCGGTGTTAAAGCTAAAGGTGCCGGCATGATAGCCCCGCTCCTGGGCTAGGAGCTCGGCCGCAAAGGCTTTGCGCAGGCCATCCAGGGCGCCCACATAACTAATGGGATTAGAGCGGGTCGTTTTACCAATGGGGGACTGATCCACCAGTACTACCGCCTGGATATGTTCATGACCTTCAAGAGCTTGATGGCGGCCGGGTATGCCCACCGATTTGCCCTTGAGCTTGCGCAATCCCTTATACAAAATTTCTTGAATAAGGGTGGTTTTGCCCGAACCGCTAACGCCGCTTACGCAAACCAGGCGATTCAAGGGAAAGCGGACATCAATGTTTTTGAGATTGTGCTCTGCGGCGCCCCGGATTTCCATATAAGCCGACGCTGGAAGCTTCCCGGTTTTACGAAGTTTGGAGACGATCTGTTTTTTACCTGCCAAGTATTGGCCGGTGAGGGAACGTTTGACTTGCAGTAATTCCTGGGGAGGGCCGAAAAACACTTGTTGACCACCCTGCTCTCCGGGTCCAGGCCCCAGATCTAAAATGCGGTCGGCAGCCAGCATTACCTGGGAGTCATGCTCCACTACAATCAGGGAATTGCCTGCATCCCGCAGGCGTTGCAGTATCCGGATGATGCGCTGCAAATCACGGGCGTGTAAACCAATGCTCGGCTCATCCAAGATAAATAACGTATTGACCAGGGAAGTGCCCAAAGCAGTGGTTAAATTGATCCGTTGCACTTCTCCCCCACTTAAGGTTCGTGATTGGCGGTCTAACGTCAGATAACCCAGCCCCACTTCCACCAGATAATTGAGCCGGGAGCGAATCTCACCTAGCAGCAAATCGGCAGCCTCGTCCAAAGGAGCAGACAGAGTAAGCCGAGTAAAAAATTGCTGGCAGCGTTTAAGGGAAAGCTGCATCACATCATGGAGGGTCAGGCCGGGTAAAGTCGCCAATCGTTGCCGGGAAAATCGCACCCCCGCAGGCATAAACCGTCTTTTTGCCGGCAGTATTTGGCCGGCATCGGCTTTGGTTCCCAGTCGCCACAGTAAGGATTCGAGTTTGAGACGTGCGCCCTGGCAGGTGGGGCAGAGGTGATAGGCCCGGTATTTAGAGAGTAGTACCCGGATGTGCATTTTGTAGCTTTTACTTTCCAGCCAGTCGAAAAAACGCTGGACTCCATACCACTTGCTTTCCTCCCATTCCCCTTCTCCCGCCAGCACCCAATGCTGCTGCTCAGGGGTAAGCTCGCGCCAGGGACGGCGAGTGGGAATCCCCCGCTTGCGGGCAAAACGCATCAAATCTTGCTGGCATTCTTCATAGCTTGCGCTCTGCCAGGGTTTGATGGCCCCCTCGGCCAGGGTTTTATTTTCATCAGGTACCACTAAATCATAGTCAATCCCCATGGTCCGGCCAAAGCCCCGGCAGGTCCCGCAAGCCCCCAAAGGAGAGTTAAAAGAAAATAAACTAGGGAAGGGGTCCTGGTAGGCGATATCACATTGGGGACAGTGGAGATCAGAAGAAAAGCGCCAGGGCTGTTGAGGTTGGCGGTGCTCATCTAGGGGATAAACCCTAACGCGGCCACGGCCATGTTTGAGAGCCGTTTCCAGGGCTTCCACAATCCGCTCCCGCCGGCTCGGCTCCAAGCGGACCCGATCCTGAATTGCCTCTAATACCTGATCATGCTGGTGATGGAAGCGAGTATAGCCCTGCCGCAGGAGCTGGTCTTTTACTTCCTGGAAGGAAAAATTCTTGGGAACGGTAATCTCAAAAGTGATTAAGATCCGGGGAGTGTTGTCTTGTTCTTGGGAGTGAAGAAGAAGCTCCTTATAAATACCCTCCGGCGTGTCCCGCCGCACCCCTTGCCCGCAGCCCTGGCAGTAAAGTTTTCCAGCCCGGGCAAATAAAAGTTTCAGGTGATCATTGAGCTCCGTCATGGTGCCCACAGTGGAGCGAGAAGTCCGGACCGGGTTGATTTGATCGATGGCAATGGCCGGGGGAATTCCCTCGATACGATCCACTTGGGGCTTGTCCATCCGATCCAGAAATTGCCGGGCATAGGGGGAGAAGGTCTCCACATAGCGCCGCTGCCCTTCGGCATAAATGGTGTCGAAAGCCAGAGAGGATTTACCCGAGCCACTGACTCCCGTGATCACAATCAGCTCATTGAGGGGAAATTCGAGATTAAGCCCTTTAAGGTTATTCTGCCGTGCGCCCTTGACCTTGATAAATGCTTTAGACATTAAGACTCCGTGGAATGGGAACGGCATGTTCCCCTGACGTTGAGGTTAGAGTTTAGCTGGATTTACTGCCCGGGTTGGAGCTGGGAACGGTAACTCACCCAAGGATTATCGGGGCTGGCCAAACGCCAGGGAGCATTCCGATGCTCAGAAGAAGCATAGGCAATCCCCACTCGTGGCCCTGCCAGTGGCGTTGCCACCGGGGTTCCTCGGCGGACTTCAAGCCCTCCCGGCTCATAAAGGGGATGATGATTCCAGCTTAAATCCAGCCCCAAAGCAGCACCCACTTTTCCTGGCCCGGTCAGTAAGCTTGGCTTTATTTTACCCCCGCGACGGCGCTGGATGACATCACAACCGGCCACCGGCTCGCAAGCGCGAATCAATACTGCAGCGGCCTGCCCTTCTTCCCCTGTCACCAGATTAAGAAGATGATGGATGCCATAGCACAGATAAAGATAGACTCGCGCCGGCGGCCCCCAGAGGGCTTCATTCCGCAATGTTCGGCCATGACGGCCATGATTGGCGGTATCCTCCGGCCAGCGGTAGGCTTCCACCTCCGTGATCCGCAATACTATTTGCTCCCGGCAGAGCAAGGCCCCCAGCAGATCGGCGGCCACCTCCAGGGCATCCCGGGCATAGAAGTGAGGGGGCAGTAAATTATTCCTATCCAATACGCAGCACCAAAATGTCTAAACCTTACGGCCAAGCATTTATGAAGGAGAAAGAGATACTTTAACATTTGGAAACGATGAAATGATCCAACTCGCATGTGCCGATGTTCCCCCTCCTGAGGGTGGATGGCTTGGTTGCTTATTAAACAAAGCTCGGAGGCACGGTGTATGAGGCGATCGCTATGAAGGGAGGTGGAATGGAGGGCGGGAATTCCTCGCCCGGTAGGAGAGTTGGGAATAGGTTTATTTTCTTGCTTGCCGATTATCCAGAGTCATCCAGCGGGCTGCGTACTCCCCTGCCACCCCGCTCAAGCACGTGGGTGTAGATCATCGTGGTATTCACATCCTTGTGGCCCAGCAGTTCTTGGATGGTGCGAATGTCGTAGCCATTTTCCAGCAGATGCGTTGCGAAGCTATGCCGGAACGTATGGCAGCTACCTGGTTTATTAATCCCTGCTTTGCGAATGGCATTCTTAACAGCCTGTTGCAGCGCGGTTTCTGAGAGATGATGGCGGCGCACCACCCCAGAGCTAGGATCGATGGCCCGTTTACAGGCGGGAAAGACATATGGCCAACCAAATTCACGATTGGCGTTGGGGTATTTTTTCTCCAGCGCATAAGGTAGATAAACCGCGCCGCAACCTTCCCTTAGATCCTGTTGATGCAGTGCCTTTACGGTTTTCAACTGAACTTGCAGTGGCTTGAACAGTTTTTTCGGGAGCACCGTTACCCAGTCCTTGCGGCCTTTACCATCCCGGACCGTGATCTGATGGTAGTGAAAATCCGCGTCCTCGACCCGCAACCGCATGCACTCCATCAGACGCAGGCCAGAACCATACAAGAGACTGGCCATCACCCATTTGCCCTGTGGCAGCAACGCCAAGACTTTTCTTACCTCATTGGGCGTGAATACTACCGGAAGGCGCGACGGCTTTTTTGCCCGTTCCACCTCATCCAGCCACCCCACATCCCGCTTCAAAACCTCGCGATACAAGAACAAAATGGCATTGAGCGCCTGATTCTGCGTGGAAGCAGCCACCTTTCCCTTGATGGCGAGATGAGTCAAAAAAGCGCTGATCTCCGCCTTGCCCATATCGCCAGGGTGACGTTTGCCATGGAAAAAAATAAAGCGCTTAATCCAACCCAGGTAGGCTTGTTCCGTGCGGATGCTGTAGTGCCTGACACGAATAGCCTCCCGCACTTGATCGAGGAGCTTAGGTTGAGACTTGGGTTTTGAGCTACTCATGCGTATATCACCGATTGGCAAAGTTAAATAATTTCAGCTATAGATATGATATTGGTTATTTTGTTCTCCATTTAAGAAAGGGGATGCGTCTTAATAAGACGCAGGTCGCAAAATGAAAGGAAAATAGAGCTGCGGTGCGTATTATCCAAAACCCCTATACGCCGTCGAGATTAGTAATTATTTGAGGTAAGAATAGAAATAGGACTTGGCCAGTAACCGATTGCGTATAAGAAGGCGCAGGTTAGTCAGTATATTTCATGTTAGGTGCGGCAGCAGCAGGGCCGAGATACACGTAATAAGTTGACTATGCGAGGTTTTGTTATGAAGTCCGATATCGAAGAAATCGCCGAAAAAGCCCTCAAGCTCCCATCAGCCGCTAGAGCGTCCTTAGCGGAACTACTATTAGAAAGTCTAGATTATGAAGAGGACTTTCTGATTTCAGATGAGTGGATGAAGGAAATTCAGAAACGCTGTCGTGAAATAGATGAAGGAAAAGTACAGCTCATATCAGCAGAAAACGCCTTGGTCCAGCTTCAGAAGAAATATTCATGAAACCCTGTTGGTTTCATCCGGAAGCGTTTGCAGAGGCTGATGAGGCGGCTGCATTTGATAAAGAGCAGCAGTCTAATTTTGAGGTACGCTTTCTGGAAGCGTTGAACGACACGATTTCCCGAATAAGGAGAAATCCATTGATCTATCGTCGCATCGAAGGGGAAGTAAGGAAGTGTCGGATACTGCGCTTTCCCTATGGTGTCATATACTGCGTTAGTAATGAGCGCATAGAGGTCATCGCGGTCCTGCATCTTAGGCAGCGGCCGGGTTATTGGAAATCACGCACCTAACTCGGTGCTCAACTCGGACGCCTCCTTCGTCGGCGCCGGTTAGCTTCGACGTTAGCGCTGGCAGGCATTGAAAAAGGGTGGAGCGCCTGAAAGGCGGCGACAGGGGGGTGGAAATGGAAAGGAAAAAATGAGAGGTACCCCCTCAAACCCCGTGCAAGGTGGAAGCGCTGGAGTTGAAAAGGAAGCGTCGTCCATGGGAGTCCATAAGGAAACGGAGGGCCAGGTTGGATGGTCAAAAGATATTGCTCGGTTAGGTTCTTAGGGTTGAGGAAGGTCAGGGGTTTTGGCAAAGCACACGGCGCTAACCCGTGGCTCAAGAGGGACCGTCTTCGTCGCTGCGCTCCTCAGCCGGTCCCTTAGCCAAAACGATAGGTCGGCGCTTCGCGCCGACCTATCGGGTCGAAGTTGAGCCCCCGGTCGCCACGGCGGCGCGAAGCGCCGCATGTTCATGTCGAACGTGAGGACAAGATTGCGAAATTCTGGCTTGATCCTATCAGGCTACAAAAGAGCGGGAGATTTAATCGAGCAGAGATTGGTCGAATTCAGAAAATTATCGGCGAGCATCAAGCGGAATTGTTGGAGGCGTGGAATGACTACTTCGGCGATTAAAGTTGAGGTTCCTAATGCTGAGAACGCCACAGTAACGGAGGATACGCTAAGCGTGGATTTAAGTGATGGGCGAACTATATCAGTCCCGCTTTCATGGTTTCCTCGACTTGTCCACGCTACATCGGAGGAAAGAAATAACTGGCGGCTAATTGGCAAAGGACAGGGTATCCATTGGGAAGCTATTGACGAGGATATTAGTGTTGAAGGACTGTTGGCTGGAAAACCATCAGGAGAGAGTCAGGCTTCTTTCAAGAAATGGCTAGGCCAAAGATCTCTCGCCTAACAATCAAATGCAGCCGACCGGCTACGCCGGCGGCTGATTTGAGCCGTTGAGCATCAGATAAGAACGGTTATGAAGTTGAGCGATTCTAGAGAGCTTTAGGTTATTGTGAAACCGTTTCTGCGGCAGGCGTTGCTGTCATGGGCTGCCGAGCACTTAGAAGGGGAATTTAAATGATGACTGTCCCATCCGAAACTGAAATCCTCATTGTCGGCGCAGGACCAACAGGCTTGACGCTTACCGCTGAACTGGGCCGCCGTGGTATCGACGCCGTGACGGTCGATAAGGCCGCGGAAGGTGCCAACACCTCGCGCGCTGCAGTCGTGCACGCACGTACGTTGGAGGTCCTGGAACCCTTGGGCATCGTACCGCAAATGCTGGAGGAAGGCGTCAAGGTCCCAATTTTCCGTATTCGAGATCGAGATAAAGTGTTAATCACCGTCGATTTCCGGGAGATCCCCAGCAAATACGCTTTCGCGTTGATGTGCCCGCAGAACCGGACGGAGGCCATCCTTCTCAGCCGTTTACAAGCGTTCGGAGGCAACATTTTGCGATCGGCAGAAGTAACCGGCGCGGACATAACCGCAAACGGTGCGCATGTGGAGGTTAAGGCCAATGATTCGATCCATGAAATTTCGGCCCGCTGGGTGATTGGCTGTGACGGCATGCATAGCAAGATTCGCGAAGCGGCAGGAATCGCCTTCAAGGGAGCAACTTACAAAGAGGGTTTTGTGCTCGCCGATGTCCATATGGACTGGCCGCTCGATCGCGAAGAGGTAAGTCTATTTTTCTCTCCCGATGGCTTGGTCGTTGTGGCGCCACTGCCGCAGAATCGCTACCGCATTGTGGCAACGGCGGAGGACGCACCCGAGCAACCATCCATTCCCTACGTGCAGGCGTTGCTTGACGCGCGCGGACCGAAGGCGAACCCTGCCCGAATTCTTGATAGTTTTTGGAGTGGTCATTTCAAGGTGCACCATCGTGTGGCGCAGAACCCCCGTAAGGGGCGGGTACTCCTGTGCGGTGATGCCGCCCACGTACATAGCCCGGCAGGTGGCCAGGGGATGAATACCGGCATTCAGGACGCAGTCGCGCTCGCCGAAGTCCTCGCCGACGTCCTTAGCGGCTCCGACGCAGCACGGCTTGACACATGGGCCGTCGATCGGCACAAAATCGCGGAACGCGTCGTCGCGTTGACTGACCGCGCAACAAAGATGGCGACTCTGCGTTCATCGGTGGGGCAGGGATTGCGCAATGTTGCGATCAGTCTCGCTGGACACATCCCGTCATTCACTCAAAACCTGGGCCGGACTATCGCCGAACTTGAAAATCGCGCTGAAGATAAAAAACAAGGATATGATGGCCGTATCGCTCTATAGCCGCTAAACAGACGAACATAGGCAGATGGTATGCGGAAGCGAAGTAATCCGCCTGTTGCAAAGTCAGATGCCCAACGAACACATGCACTCGGACAGCAAAAAGCGCCGCTCGTACCTCGCTCTGCTTTTTACTGCCGGTGATGTGAGGCGTTATAGGGCTTAAACCAGATGGCTGACCTACGTGACATTCTCAACGGTTTAGATCTATCCGCAGTAGTCCTGCCGGATGACAAGCTGAAAGAGTGTCATTATTTTTATGATTTACTTTGCAGTGAAATGGATACTGGGCGCGTTTCTTAACGCCTGCTACGGCTATCTAGAATTCAAAGCGGCCTATCTACACTATTCATTTTCTAATCCTGAAACAGGCAAACCAGTCGAGGATTGGGAAGCGCTCGACGTAATGAGAAAGTACGTTAAAGTTTTTCAACAGAAAAATTCTGGCTTTGTAAAGACATCTGGTTTATCAGAATTAACGACGAAACTTTACAAGTTTAGAAATCGAAGTACCCATGATGGCGGCATTGAAATTATGCAAGTTGGCAGCAATCTGCCAAAGGACTTTCATATTGGTCATATTACTGGCCAAGGAACACCGGCGATTGAATTTTGCACTGAAACATTGGAATGCCTGGTTATGCTAGACGATCAACTTGATGGTTAGGAATAGACATTGAATCAGCCCTATAACAATCGCATGCAGTCGGATGCAGCAAACTGCGCCGCTTCGCGTCGCGAACAACCGTTCGACGGGCAGAACCTCCTGCATCATCAGATGCCGCACTTCTATTATCCAGGAGAACCCGCCCGTCAACTCCTCGATTATGCAGTCACTTTAAGTTACATTGACTCGCGTCACGTGACGGGTTACAATCCAGTGTATGATCAAATTCTTCGCTGACAAACGAACTCAAGAGCTGTACTCCAAAGGCAAGTCAAAGAAGTTTCCTGCGGATGTCACATCGAGAGCTGCCAGAAAACTTGAATATGTGAATCTGGCCGAACAGATGGAGGACTTGAAAGTGCCGCCCGACAATCGCCTTCATCCACTTTCCGGAAACAGGCAGGGGCAGCACGCAATTTCAATAAATGATCAGTGGCGTATCTGTTTTCGTTTTGAGAATGGCGATGCGTATGAGGTTGAAGTGTGTGACTACCACTGAGTGAGGTGATGACTATGGCTATTCCTAATACTGCCGGCATGCAGCGCAAGCCGACTCATCCTGGTGAAATGCTGAGAGAGGATTTCCTGCCGGACTATGGTTTGACCGTTGCGAGGTTGGCTGAATCTCTGGGTGTCTCTCGCCAGTCAGTTAATGAATTACTGCGTGAGCGCCGCGCTGTCAGCCCTGAAATGGCGCTCAGGCTTGCCCGTTTGTTTGGTAACTCTCCGGAATTCTGGTTGAACGCGCAGCGATCTGTTGATCTTTGGGCGGCGGCTCAGTCTGTTAAGGAAGAAGTGGACCGGATCAAGCCGCTACATGCTGCATAACCAAGCCATGCACCGGATGCCAAAACCTCTGCTTCGCGCTGGTTTTGTCACCGGTGATGGAAGGCGTTATGCGCCAGGTTTCTTTTCATGACATTCTTTGCGCATGAAGGTCAAAGAACTGATAAAGCTTGTCGAAGATGGGGGTTGGGAACGGGTACGGATGAAAGGCAGTCATCGCCAGTTTAAGCATCCGACAAAGGGAGGCACCATCATCATCGCAGGCAAGCCAAGCGTTGACGTCCCACCTGGCACCGCTAACAATATCCTGAAGCAAGCTGGCCTCAAGAAATAGGTAGCTCTATGAAATACATGGTTGTAATCGAAGAAGGCCCTACAAGTTGGGGTGCTTATGTCCCAGACCTTCCCGGCTGCGTCGTGGCTGGAGAAAGCCGACAAGAGGTAATGGATCTAATTCACGAAGCAATTGAATTCCACCTTGATGGGCTCAAGGAAGACGGAGAGCCTCTGCCAGCGCCACATTCGAGTAGCGAGTTCGTCGAGGTTTCTACCGCATAACGAGGCGCTGCAGTTGACCGCCCCTTTTGGGGCGGCATCTGAGCTCGGGCGTTATGTTGCAGTGGAATATCGATGAGTGTTCAAAATAAATACTGGTGCTTCTGTAATCACCGTTCTGGCTCATATGGGGACTCAGACTGGGATACATCTACAATCCTTAGTCGAAGCCAGTACTACTTCTTGCCGACGATACAATTCAGCAACAATGTCAACTCGGATTAGGCGCTGGTCGGACCGATCTAATTTGTCGGGACAATGATGGCAATTTTGTCGTACTCGAACTAAAAGCCGTTCACAGCTCAGATGGGGTTGTTGGACAAATTCTTCGATATATGAGCTTTGTTAGAGAAAATTGGGCAAAGGCGCAAGGGAAGGACGTAAGGGGAATAATCTTAACCCTCAGCTTTGACGAACAATTGCGGCTCGCTGCCGCTGAAGCCGGCATTAAGGTTTTGCGGGTTGGAATTCAATGAGACTGCAAAATAACAATGTATTCTACTCGGACGCCGGCGCCGGTTAACGCAAACGTTCGCGCCGCGTAGCGCTTTAAAAGGAGAAATAATGAGCTTGGAAGATAAGCTGGCAGGTTGGACAGGTCCTTCTAGTGACACAGAGAAAGACAAGCAGGATAGAACTGAACGGATGATCCGGGAAGCAATAAACGCGCATGAACCATTCAATAATTGTTCATTGAAGGTTTTTGCGAAGGGTTCTTACGCTAACAATACTAATGTGCGAACCGATAGTGATGTCGACATAGCCGTGCAGTGTACAGAGTGCCAGTATTGGGAAGAATCTGGAAAAGGCAATCCTCCGCCCAGCAATCCATACGAGGGAATTTGGACTCCTGCAAAATTAAGAGCAGAGCTCCTTACCGCTATGCAAACCAAATTTCCTGGCCAAGTAGATTTTTTTCTGGCTCAACAGCAATACAGATAAATTCTAGCTCCGCACGCGTAGATGCTGATGTAGTCCCGTGTTTAGATTTCGTTATTACATGGAGTATGGAACGAGAGACGGGACCAAGATATTTAAAATAGATGGTAGTAGTATCGTCAATTATCCAGTGTAACAAATAGAAAACGCAACGGGATACTCTTATAAAAAGGGGGCTCGTTTATTAAAGCGAGTCGAAAATGCAATGGCAGCAGATGGAATATTTCGCGAACTGCCATCCTATTTCATCGAGTGCTTAGCTTACAACTGTCTAGATCATGTGTTTTTACATTCAACATGGACTGAGCGACTGCGGGCCATGCTGTATTACATTTGGGATAATCTGCAAGGTGATGAACCAGTCGAGGGTCGTTGGCTAGCAGTAAATAAATGCTTTTTTCTATTTCATCCAGACCAAAAATGGACTCGCAAGGATGGGTATGAGTTTTCTAAAGCGGCTTGGAATTACTTCGACCTTGAATAATGCGTAATGTGACGATTAAAAGTTCGCTATATCTACTAGTCGGAATATCAGCAGTTGCTTGGTTTGCTCTCGCATACTTTGGCGGGTTAGATTTATCAAAAATCAAAGATTTTTTCGGGCTTATTCCAAAAGTTGTGAGTATTGATCTTTTGATAGTTGCAGTATTTGTCAAATGGGAGTGGAAACTTAAGGTATTCAGAGGGTGACTTGTCTCTTTTCCAAATTTGAACGGAACATGGTTGGGCTTTATATACTCAGATTGGAAAAATCCTGATACGGGAGAAAAGCCAACTGCTATACCGGTAATGCTGACTATAAATCAGTCATTTTTCCGCATTAGTTGCATGATGCGTACTGGTGAAATGGAAAGCTCTTCGTATTCTGAAGGATTTCTTATTGACCCTGACCGTCAGATCAAAAACGTAGCATACTCATATAACAGCAAGCCCAGGCTAAGCTTGAGCGAAAGAAGCATCCCCCACGATGGAACAGCAGTATTGAAAATAGTTGAAAAGCCAAAGCAAAAGCTCGTGGGAAGATATTGGACGGAAAGATTAACAAAAGGGGAGATAGTTCTTGAATATCATTCAAAGGATTTACTCGAAGAACTCCCAGAAGATTTAGGGGATCACCCTGTCACCGAAGATGAAAACCTGCGCTAACAAGGCGCTCGTTCGGACGCGATAGTTTCTCCGCTTTGGTGGATATCTTGACCTAACCATTCAGGAGTGTCCCATGGTCAAACCTGGCCCTCGTACCACGAACCGTTACAGCGCAGAATTCAAGTCGGTGGCTGTTCGACTAAGCCAGCCGCCGCCAGGAACCCTGGTACACAGCGACCGCGGTGTGGAGTTTCTGGCGGACAAGTACAAGCGGGCATTGGCCCGCACCGATTTGGTGCAAAGCCTCAACCGACCGCGCCGCATGACTGACAACGCGCACATGGAGTCGTGGAACAAGACGATGAAATCAGACAGGTATCACACCGCCAGCACTTCACTACCGATCACGCACTGCGCGCCGCAGTGCGCAGCTACGTCGAGTTTTACAATCGTTACCGCCTTCACTCGTCTTTGGGGTATCGTTCACCCATAGAGTTCTAAGCCGATCAGTCCACCACAATGGTGCCCACTTTTGCGGAGGAACTTCTCTTGCCAAACTTTCCGCTATGCTCCAGGTTTGGTGACCAGTTATAGTCTAAACCTTAGGTGGCAAAGAAGGAGTCACCAATGAAACATACTCTGGCATTGTTGGTCATTGCCACACTGCTAGCTGGTTGCGCTAATACAAAGTTCGGTCGCGCTGATCTGGCTGAACGCGCAAAAGTGGAACTTGTTGGGAAATCTAGGAAGGATATACTTATGTGTGCTGGTGTTCCCGTACGATCACAGCAAGCCGAAAATCTGAAATTCATGACCTACTATAGCGGCGGAGATAGTGATGCCTATGTTGCGGGCGAAGCGGGTTCATCTACTGGTGGAGGCGCGGTTTCGGTAAAGAAGAGGTACTGTAAGGTCACGTTCATCTTGAGTGGCGGGGTGGTCGAAAAAGTCAATTATGCTGGGCGCACAGGAGGGTTCATTACAGAAGGCGAGCAATGTGCCTTTGTTCTTCAAAATTGTTTGCCAAAATAAATGCCGCATACAAGGCGCTCTACCTGACGCTGAGGAGCGTAGCGCCGCCTATCTTCCGTTGGAGCGCCCACTCCGTGCGGGGTGTCGCTCAACGTTGACCCGTTATGCCGACGAGGGACATGGCAGTGAGGGCAACGAAATACTTCTAAGCAACTCGGGTCAGACCGGATCGAACGATCATCAAGGACGAATGGATTCAACGTGTAGTCCGGTTTCCTGAAAGAGAGCACAGACAGTCGAATAAAGCGATAGGCTAGAATTGAAGAAACGGAAAACCGATACCTGCGGGTAATCTTATTACCGGCTGGCGAAACCATACATAACGCATTTTTTGATAGAGGGTACAAGGCATGAAAGTCAGCTATTTCGAAGACACTGACACGCTGTACATTAAGGTTCGTGGCAGTGATATCGCTGAGTCTAAAGACCTAGATGAGAACACTATTCTCGATACGGATGCCAACGGTAACGTCCGTACTATCACGTTCGGGCATGCAAGCCAGCGCACTAGTGTAAGCTGTTTGATTGCCGAAGGCATTGCGGCATAGCAATTCCATTAAGTTGATTGGGCTACGCCGTGCTCCGTCCAACGACTTAGAGGTTGTTAGGCATATACAGGTAGGTGGCAGTATGAGATTTAAAGGCGTTCACCACATTGAGTTTTCAGTGCTTAATTACGAGGAGTCGATCCGATTCTTCGATCAGATGTTCGGCTGGCTTGGGTACAGGAGTTTTTGGACATTAGATATTGGTTACAGGTCAACCTATTACATGGCCCGTTTCCCTTTCTTTCACAGTTACATTGGTATCCAACCGGCCAAAACAGGGAATAGGCTGGTGCATGTCGATCGTACCACTGGAGTACATCATATCGCGTTGTGGGCCAGGAACAGGAAGGAGGTCGATGATTTCCACATGGAGTTCCTGCTGAAAAATAACATCGCTGTTACTAACCCGCCCAGCGAGTATCCGATTTATACTCCTGGTTACTATGCTGTGTTTTTTAATGACCCGATTACCGGAATTCACTTTGAGTTAAGCCACACGCCGATGCTACCTTCTCTGTCCAGCTATCTCGCGTGGATTCGGGTGCTAAAAAATATTTGGCGCAAGCACCCTGAATGGAAGGCGCCACCTTGGAAGGAATCGATGCGCAAGTTACCGTCAAGGCATGAGCAAGCCTAACAAAAAGGTATTGGCGCGTTACCCAGGCGCTTGAACGCATAATGCATACCGTTGATCCCAATATCAAACAAAGCGGTGCACTTATGAAGATACCTACCAGGATGCTCCTGTACATGTCCTTTCAAAGTAGTCTTATCAATTTTGCACGTCCGCTCTTGATGTATTTGGGTCCGTAAGCTTTCCATCTTAAGCCGGCGATAGAAGGTTTCGCGTGATACGTTAAATATTTGTGCGGCCTCTGTCTTACAGCCGCCATTATTTAGGTACGAGATTGCTGCTCTATGACGGATGGGGTGAAAATCCGACTGTCCCGGTTCATTTAGCTTAAGGAGAGGAAGCCGTATTTTATTGTCCTTAGTATTTGAATTCGGCGTGCCTAACAACGCGCCAACCGGGCAGGTATTTCTTTTGCGCCGCGCCGGTTAGGTTGCTCAATTGTACCCGTACAATCCTTACCCGCTTTTCCTGTTATTATTCCTATAGCCATTTTCTTTCTTTAGCAGGGATTATTTTATTGTTTATCTTTCAAATTATTTATAATATTAGCAGTTAAAGGTAAGTTTTTATTTTTTATTACAAAATTCAATATTACCATACCCTTTTCCATTCTGGCCGACGCCTTAAAACGATAATAATGAATGAGCAAAAAGAACCAAAATATAGGGTATCTGTTGTCAACCCTTCCAAGGAAGAAAAGTCGCCGTTATCTCAGCAAGAACTGCTCCAGATCAGCCAAGAAACGAGAGATTGCTTTCTTCCACCAGCCTCCCCAGATAAAACCCAGTTAGTGTTGATGGTTGTAAACCCCTATCGGGTTTACGCTTACTGGTCAATTCTGAACCAAGATCTTATCTGCGCCTATAAAAAATTCGAGATAAAGAAATCTGCTCAATGGGCGTTGCGTTTTTATGACTTCACTGCTGGGAAGCTCACTATTGCTTCTAGCTTTGAAGTGGCTATCCCGAGGAAAGCCCATCATTGGTATATAGATCTTTGGGCAGATGATAAATGTTATATAGCGGAACTTGGATTAGCGGATTGTGAAGATCAATTTGTTGTCCTGGCACGCTCTAATATGATAGAAACTCCCCGCGCTGGTTCCGCTGATCCTTCTGCCCCGGTGGTTTTCATGGGCAACGACCTTCAACCTTCCCATCCTGCTAAAACCTTTCCCCTAGAATTTTCCGTTTCTCCAGGGGAGCGGGCTGTTCGAAGCCAGGAACTTACTGCCAGCTATTTTTCCTTTCTAGCGGAATCGTCACAAATTCAGCCTAAGAAAAATAGGCATTCCAAGCCTAAACCGCTCTCCCAATGGTCCGCAAGCTTGCCCAAGAGGCGGTACTAGCTCCATGGCTAGCGGTTATCTAAGCCTTATCCTACATGCCCATTTGCCTTATGTGCGGCATCCTGAACAGGAGGAAGTGTTAGAGGAGCGGTGGCTGTTTGAGGCCATGACTGAAAGTTATCTTCCCCTCCTAACTGCTTTTGAACGACTAACGAATGATGGAATTCGGTTTTACCTGACACTCTCCTTATCCCCAACCTTGCTCTCCATGCTTCAGGACCCCCTGTTACTGCAGCGCTATGGACTTCACATGCAGAAGCTTATTTCCCTAGCTGAGAAAGAAATCCGATATACCCGGGGCAATACTGATCTTAACCGGCTGGCGCGCCTTTACCGGCGCTGGTTTTTGCAGACACTTTCAGACTTTGAGGAGCGTTATCAGCGCCAATTGGTGCCGGCTTTTGCCCGTCTCCAGCAAGAAGGGGTCCTTGAGATTATTACTTGTGCCGCTACCCATGGCTTTTTACCCTTGCTACAATCGGAGCCCACGGCTGTCTACGCCCAGTTCCAGGTTGCCGCTGATTACTACCGGCAATGTTTTGGTATTGCCCCTAAAGGCATTTGGCTGCCCGAGTGCGCTTATTACCCAGGGCTTGAAAAGGTATTAAAAGCGGTCGGTTTCCGTTATTTTTTCATTGAAACTGAAGCCCTTCTCCATGCCAGCACTCGGCCTCGCTATGACCATTTTGCTCCCATTGTCTGTCCCAATGGTGTGGCTGCCTTTGGGCGGGAGCCAGCCCTTTCACGGCAAGTTTGGAGCGCCGAGGAAGGCTATCCTGGCGACGGTGATTACCGGGAATTCTATCAGGATGTGGGCTTCGAGCGGGAATTGAACTATCTCCAGCCTTATCTTCCTGGCGGCCGAATTCGGGTTGATACCGGCATGAAATATTACCGGGTAACCGATAAAACTGAGGATAAAGCCCCCTATCAGCCCGCTAAGGCCCAGGGCTAGGATTGCTTGCCATGCTGATCACTTTTACCACCATTGCCTGCAACAGATAACACGCTACGCTAGCATGATAGATCGGCCACCGCTCTTGGTTGCCCCTTACGATGCCGAATTGTTTGGCCATTGGTGGTTTGAAGGGCCTCAATGGCTCGAGCAGTTATTACGCCGGATCGGGACAGGGGAGGGAGCAGTTCAAACCATTACCCCTTCCCAGTATTTGACTCAACACCCTGTGCTCCAGCAAGCGACACCGAACCTATCCAGCTGGGGCGATAGGGGCTACTATGATTTTTGGTTCAACCCAAAAACTGACTGGATATACCCCCTGTTGCACCGGGCCGCGCGGCGCATGAAGGAGCTTACGATAGCTTATGGCCACGAGTCTAAGGGAACCCTTGCCGACCGTGCCCTGGGGCAGGCCGCTCGCTCGCTGCTATTGGCCCAGGCTTCGGATTGGCCTTTTATCCTTCAAAATGGAACGACGGTGGAGTACGCCACTCGCCAGCTACAGGATCATTTGTCCCGCTTTCATTATTTGGAAATGGCTTTGGAAAGGAAAAGCTTTGATGAGCGCCGGCTACAGGCTTTGGAGGCCCTTGATAATATCTTCCCGGAACTTGATTACCGCGTTTACAAACACCCTATAGGGAACGATAAATAAGCGGTTCAGTCTATCACGATATTTAACCTAACTACATGAATGAGGGAGAAGCTACACGATGTATATCGTTATGATCACGCCCGAGTGTGCTCCAATAGCAAAGGTGGGTGGTCTAGGAGATGTCGTTCAAGGGCTTTCTAATGAGCTTTCGATACGGGGCAATACCGTTGAGCTTATTCTCCCTAAATACGATTGTATGCGCTACGAGCGCATCTGGGGTTTGGAGAAAACTTACAGTGATTTATGGGTGCCTTACCATGACCAATGGATTCCTTGCGATGTGTATTTTGGTTTTGCGGAGGGGCTGAAATGCTTTTTCATTGAGTCCCATAATGGCTTTTTCCAGCGGGGAACCTATTACGGCCAGCCCGATGATCCCCAGCGCTTCGCTTTTTTTTGCAAGGCGGCGCTAGAATTCATGCTCAGGAGCAATAAATATCCGGAGATTATCCACTGCCACGACTGGCAAACGGGCCTTGTGCCAGTATTACTCTTCGAGCAATATAAATATCTGGGGATGACTCACCCCCGAGTCTGCTACACTTTGCATAATATGCGGCACCAGGGGGTGACCGGTGGTCATATTCTCCAGCAGGTAGGATTAGACCCTGCAGCTTATATGACACCAGAGCGGTTACTCGACCATACTTACCCCCATGGGGTCAACCTGATGAAAGGAGGAATCGTCTTTTCCAATTTCATCACCACCGTTTCACCTCGCTACCTGGATGAAATCCGCTATACGGACCAGGGCTATGGCTTGCAGCACACCCTTTATCTGCATGAACAAAAACTAGGCGGAATTCTTAATGGTGTGGATTATAAGGTGTGGAATCCTGACATCGATCCCCACATTGCAGCTCGCTATAATTT
The DNA here is from genome assembly GCF_000143085.1 of Nitrosococcus watsonii C-113. Lineage (NCBI taxonomy): Bacteria > Pseudomonadati > Pseudomonadota > Gammaproteobacteria > Chromatiales > Chromatiaceae > Nitrosococcus > Nitrosococcus watsonii. Next base: position 85,103 of record NC_014315.1, read on the forward strand.
GAAAACCCTGGATAAAAAATACCAGAATAAAACCGCTTTACGCCATCGCTTATGGCTACGGGATGAATATAAACCCATTGTGGCTGTTATCAGTCGTCTCGATCCGCAAAAAGGGGTCGAACTTATCCGCCATGCCCTTTTCTATTGTCTGGCTAATGGCTGCCAATTCGTTTTGTTAGGTGCTAGCGCCAGTAACAGTATTAATGCCGATTTCTGGTACCTCAAGCAATATCTGAATGATGACCCCGATTGTCACCTGGAAATTGGCTATGATGAAAATTTGGCCCACCAGATCTACGCAGGCGCCGACATGCTCATCGTTCCTAGTATTTATGAACCTTGTGGCCTCACCCAAATGATCGCTATGAAATACGGTACGGTTCCCATAGTGCGCCATGTGGGAGGGCTGGCGGATACGGTATTCGATGCTAATTATGCCCATAAACCCTACCATGAGCGCAACGGCTTTGTTTTCAACGACTTTAACCATGAGGGGATAGAAGCTGCCCTCCATCGGGCTATAGGGCTATGGTATGAATATCCCCAATATTCCCGGGAACTGATGGAAAATGGAATGCGTTATGATTTTTCTTGGAATCATCCAGGGCAACATTACCTCAATATTTACCACCATATCCGAGAAGCATGAGAGTGTTTGCCGATGCTATCTACCGTTCCGATCTTAAGTGGGTACAATTGCACCATTCCGCATTTAGCTATCGCTAGAACCTATCCGGGTTAGTGGCAAGTGAGCGTGCGTTGTGGAGATGGGCAGGAGGTAAAGGTATATTTTGCTTGATAGTAAAAAATCATGATTTTGACACGCTAGCGTGAACCTGCGATTTTTTATAGTGTACGAGCAGAAATAACAGACAACCCGAAAGGGATAGTCGGTCAATAAACTAGCTTATAATGAGCCGGTACTGCTGGATACGTGCGCGTGAATGAATAATGGATCTGGCGATTCCGCCTAAGGGCTAATCAAAGTAGCGGGTAGCCTTGACTGTCCTTTTCAAAATCAAGTCAGTCCTGAATGGGCGGATGAGTGAAGTGCGCTCATTTTGGCGGTAAAGTGGATCGCTCCCTCTTGCCGAGACATCATCCGCCCATTCAGAGTTATTAGGTATTAATAGCAGACTGGCCATTAACCCTATGGGCTACATCGCCTCCTTAATACCTTTACGAATAAGTATCCAATTTATGGGATAGGTGGTGAAGAAACCACTTAGCATGGCAAACTGCATCATCCACCAGAATATCCAGTGATCCGGTTTCATCGCGGTATGTCCAAACAAAACAAAAATGCTGATGGCCATCCAGCCGTACATACCCACCTGCCAGAAAGTCAGCGATAGCACATCGGACTTGAATGATTGCCACCAAATCGTGCCCCATGACGCGTCCGACATAGGTGCCTGGGCGCCATACTGGAAGACCACGCCGATGATAAGCGCCACCACATACTCAACTATCCAGTTACCAAACACCTCCTGCCCTAGCACTACGAACCCCAGACCCAGCGTGAACATGCCCGTTTCTACCAGTATGTCCGCCAATGAACAACCCGCCCCGCAGTGAGTGGCTCCAAGCGCCACGCTCTGCCAGAATGGGCGCTCTCCATGTTCATACCTGTACTCGCCGGGCACTTCCTGTTTCGGCGAACGGCCGAACCACAGGTACATGATCAAGGCAAACACGCCACCCCAGAGAAAGGTCAACGGCCATACCCATTTCATTACTGTCATCGGTGGCGGGCGTCGATTGACATCGAGAATTGCCCATAGCATCAGCAGCACGGAAACGGCGATATTGATGATGGCAATATTACGTAACATAATCTGTTCTTGCTTTCGCTATAAATCCGCGGTAGAACTCTCCTGTCCCCTAAGGTGCAAGAATCTTACCCTTCAGATACTGCGATAGGACAAATTTGCCATCTAACTAATAACGGTACTACTCATTCCCATCTCCTCCCCATGAATAAGCCACGCTTCCATCTCGGCAAAGCTCTGTACTCGGCCTGTAGCTTGAATTTCCATGCCTAATTGCTTGCCAATCTGGGTAATGGAAAAGATACCGCGTACAACAGGTCCTGTTGCCTCGGTACCTCGATCTAGCACGAGCGCGTGTTGTCGCCGCGCCTCCCGTAGTACTTCTACCACATTACCAACGCTAGCCTGGTAAACATCTTCCATATCCAGAGCCTCGAGCTGATTGCGCGGCGTCATAACGTCGGCCACCTGAATCTCACTATGGGGCATATGTTCCTGTGAGATAAGCCTGATCGGCTTTTCACCTAGAATATCATGGGCCGTAATAGCACCAATAACCGCACCGTCGGACGCAGTAACAAGTAAAAGACGCACCCCCTCGCTTATCATTTTCTGCAATGCAGAATCAATACTGAGATCGGAGGATATCGTGACCGCCTTGACTCGGCGCAGATCGGTCATAACATCAATAGCTGGACTAGCCATCGTGACTTTCTCTGGCAAGTTCTGTAAAAACCGGAACACTTGGGTGCCCTCGGGAAGTGAATGAGTCGCGAGTTTGAAATAGCCATTATCCATTAGATGATTACCTCATATAAAATAATACAACGCGAACACACCATGTACCTCTCTCTAGGATAACCACGTATTCTCCTGGATTGAGGAAAATACACTAGGGAAAGCAGGTAAAAAAACCTACTTTCCATTTATCCACTGTGCTCTGCTTTCGCCGCACCGGTTCCAAACGCTAGTGCATGAAAAGAGATTGATGCTCCTTAGCATACTCCGGCACGATGGCACCACCCTCAGGTGACAGTAAGTAGGTTGCCGTCCTGATCTTGCATTACCAGTTGGTTATCCTTGGCGAAGTCGATCAGAAAGCCGAAAAGCATAGGATTCTCTAACTGCAGCTCCGTATCCACCATGACACATTTCATGCCTTGGGGCGATACTCCCATGTTAACATGGGGGTTAAATATAGCGGTATGATTGGAGCTGTAGCTGGCCCCCGCATAATACAGACGTTCGGCCCAATTACTAGGGCGGAATTTTTCGTCCTCAGCAGTAATACCGTAGATAAAGACTCTTTTGATGCCAAGGGATTCGGCATCGGCGGTATTTCTATCGGATTCATCCGGTGTGGATGCGCCGTTAACGGCGAATCGCAGATGCTGCCCTCGAAGTTTTCCGCCCAGATAGAAGGACTCCTTCGCTCCAGGGATTTGGCCATCAGCAGAAGGTGCTCCAATAGCCCCAGTCCCAGCTCCTAGTACGGCCATAAAAAACCATGAAATTAACCGTTTGAATTTCCGGATGACCCCGTTTCCAGTCTTTTGTATGGAATTCATAGTGCAACCTCCTAAAGTAATGACGGTTTGTTGCTTTTGATCATCGTAAAACAATCTGATGCAAATTATATGCTATAGTTCTTTAAACTAGTGTTAACTTATTCAATAATCAGAAAAAATAAAGTGATCGGCCCATCGGCAGGGAACGAATATTGAGAGAAAAGGGTGATTCGCCCCACCCTGATGGGGGGATTTCAACAGTGAGGGGATTTCAGCTAGCAATATAGGTGAACGAGTTAATTGGCAACGGCACCGATAAATTCAGAAGCGTTTCGGCTTTGTTGCTAAGGGAAAGAGTTAAGCGTCAAGTGCTGCTTAGAAGCAAAGGTTTTTAATCGAGGCGGCACCTGAGCTGGGCGGGGTCATCATCGTTGGACTCGGGTAGAGGGGAGGTTGTTTGATCAAGGGGGCGTCCCAGCAGCATATTCAAGAAAGCGTGCCGGGTAGCTTCGTCCAAATGACGGAAAGTACGAAAGCGGACATGCTGATTCTGTCGTGCAAGATCCAACTCGATGCCCCATAAAGGAATAATCCGAGTAGGCAACATAGCATAGCGGATATCGCCAAGTATACAAGGTCGATTTGGATACTGGATAATGTATCCATCCGAGAAATCCGTGAATCGATTAATATCCTGAGCCAGAATTGATCCGGTTTTAAGCCCGTCCAGCCGCTTCGGGGAAAAGTGCTCAATGGAGTCACCAGGATAAAGGCGCGGCTTGCTAAGGATACCGGCGCGTACCGCATTTACATAAAACCGTCCATTGGTTTCATAAATGGTACGCCACAAGATAATATTGCCTAGGGTTGGTTTGGCTTCTAGCCGTTCTATCCGCTGACCCTGGCTTTCAGCAAAGACCGTTATAAAATTTTCTACTCGCTCCCGTTGTGCAAGGCCAACCAACAGGTAAAGGACGGCAATGCCTAGTCCTAGACGGGCTGGTATCGGCGTGGATTTGAACAGACTCCACCCCAAAGCGATAATGAGCACTCCGGAAAATAAGGGATCGACGACTGCAATTAAATTCCAGGCGATCCGCGCTTCCGATATCGGCCAAAAGAGCTGCGTGCCATAACTGGTACAGGCATCCAACAAACCGCTGGGCAAATAACCGAGTACGGCGAGAGGGTATAACCGCCAAAAACCGATGTGCCGCCGCAGAAATGGCCAGAGCAAAATCGCAGCGATCAGCCCTCCAATAGGGACAAATAGGAGAGAATGGGTGAATTGCCGATGGTATTCAAGGACGAGGAGGGGATCATCTGGAGAGCGGATAAAGACATCCGCATCAGCCAACAATCCAGCTATAAATCCCACTGCGGCAGCTAAACGCACCCTGGATGGGTGGACAGCCGATTGGGCGACTACCGCCCCCAGTAAGCCTTGAGTCACAATATCCACTAGGTCAACCAGCCTTGTTTGAAGGAGGCAGTATAGAGAAACCCAAGAGAATTTTTCTGAAATAAGTAATTATTGCGGTTAGCATTTTAGGGTCTTGGTGGGATCTCTGCTTAAATTAATTTGTATGGGCCTTTGGACTATGGCCATATTGCTGGAACCAAGACAGGAATGTAGTCTTGTTGTAGGTGAGGGGCAAAAAGCAAGCGAGGAACAACCTGTGGATAAAAATATTGCTGCCAAAAAAACGCATGCGCCCGTTGGAAGCCCCTGACAAGGGTTGGCGCGACTCCCAAGGCAACTGCATCAACTAAACAGTACCAGGCGGCAACGCCGCTAGGGGGATTCCCCTGGGGAAGCTGCATTACGGGATCAATAGGCACCCATCGCCAAGTACCACAGGAAACGCCAATAAGTTCCAGCCAGGTAGTTACAAAAAAGGCGCCAAGATAAACGCCCGGCGAGCGTCCAAATAGGACGAATAGGACGAATACAATAAATAGTAACGCGCCTACCATATCTCCCTGGGGAGCAATGGTTACGCCCCAAAGGGACCAAAGCCCGCCAGCCGTTAGCACGGTCGCGGCAATAACTTTAAGATTTCGCTTGAAGAATTCCGAACGAGCTAGGGCCACAGCAGTTAAATAGACCATGCCATGGCCTGGCGGAACATAGGCGGGAACATTATGGAAACGGTAAATATAGCCTTCCATATAAGGAGAGGCAAAATGCTCGCCTATGGTAGCAAACGCCACGGCAACAAGTACCTGGGCGCGAACTAGGTTACTCTCTCCACGAAGTAGCGCAAATAAGAATACCCAAGCGCAAACGCCCAGGAAATTTTGAAAGGTTAAAGTAGCATCCGCGTCCAGATATAGGCACAGGGCAATGGATGCAAAGACGATCAACGCAATTCCATAATTACGAAAATCTCTATTTGCCGTCCCAAGGTGACCCTTCCCAAGCAAGCCCAGACGAACGCTCTCTTCCCTCATGATCATCTCCGACTTTTTTTAGCGAATTTTTTGCTTGTTTTTAACATCAAGCCATTGTAGGAGATGGGGTATAAAGGGGCAAGCTTGGTTACGCCGATAAGCGAAGCGATTTTCTCCCTATCGGATTAAAAAGAAGAATTAGTTTTCTTTAGAAAGGCGATCTCTGCTGGAGTAGATGGCCGCTCTAATATTTGATTTCGATGGGGATAACGACCAAACTTAGCAATAATTGCTTGATGCTTTACCTCACAATCGTACTGGGATTCTAATCCCGGCTCAGCAAATAATTTTATCCCAATCTGATGGATTTGTAGGGATTCACTGTGCATAAAAGGCATATAAAGAAATATCTTATGCTCCGGATTGAGCACTTTACCGGCATTTTTATCAATGGCTTCCTGAGACAGAATTAGCGCGGCCGTATCATAAGCAAAGGACAAGGGGTGATTGCGATATATATTTCGTGAGAATTGATCTAGGATGATGATTTCAGCTAACCTGCCAAAAGGCTCTTTCCTCCACTCATAAAGTTCGCCCTGCACCGCTGCTCTATGATGCGCTTTGAAACGCTCCTTAATAAGCTGGTCAAAGCGAGGGCTTTTTTTCCACCAAGACTCAGGCTCAATCTCTTTGAACCAAAAATCTATAATCTGCTGCTGATCCATTCTGCTAAGTAGAATTAGTGTCAGGGCTTATTTGAAAATAGCGCTCAGCAACTATTAAGTTCAATTCCATATCGCCTTATAAAGTAATCCCTTTACTAAGGATTGCAATGCAAGACCCGCCTCTGGCTATTTAAATTTTCTTCAACTTATTAACAGGAAAGTTCATCCAGGCAAGCGGACAGCATTTGTTCAAGGGAGCAGGGTTCAATGCCTAGATCATTAAAGGTGTTGGCCTTGGCGTTAACCACATTATTTGTTTCCATGAGTATGACCTGATCTAAGGTCAGGGGCGTATTAGGCAGGAGGGAGGCTATTCTGGCAAGCAGCCTCCAGACGACAAAAGGCACCGGCAATAGTAGCCGGCGACGACCGAGGTGAGTCAGCACTCGTTTTATAATATCTCGGTAACGATAGGCGCGAGCTCCGCCCAGTTCGAAAGTTCTCCCGTTCGTGTCAGGCATTTCCAGAACCTGAAGCACCGCCCTAGCTACGTCCTCCACATAGACGGGTTGCAGCCGAGTAGAGCCTCTACCAAAAAGAGGAACAATAGGCAACCGCGTCACTGTTTTCAAAGAATTTAAGAATGCATCATTGGGGCCGAACAGCACGCTGGGCCGTAGTAGGGTAGCGTTTGGGAAAACTTCTCGAACCCGTTGCTCGCCGTAGGCGCGGGCGCGCACGTAGTTCGAGGCTGACGCCGGATCTACGCCAATCCCCGAGATATGGATAAGCCTGCGGATACCGGCTTCCCCGGCTCGCCGCGCGACTCGCTCCGCTCCTTCTTCGTGGATAGCCCTAAAAGTCGCTTGCCCCTGTTCCACATAGAGTCCGACGGCATTAACCACGCCAGTGGCGCCCTTGAGCGCTTCAGCAACGGAATCCTCATCGCGGACATCCGCCCTTTGGAGTGCAATCTGGCCGCGGGCTTCGGCAAGATCTAGAGCACGGGGATGGCGGGCCGCGATCCGCACCCTCATCCCCGACTCAACAAGGCGCTGGACAATAGTGCTGCCCAAAAACCCAGTGCCGCCAAAGACGGTAACTAAACCAGTTGATGGAGAGGTTATATCAGCCATGCTCTATAATAAATAAATTCTGAACCGCTGCCGGAGCATACTGTGCCTAATACCACTCAAAACGTACCCACTGATGTAGAAGAAATTGCCGCTTCTATGCAAGATACCGTGCTGGGAATCTGGGCCGACTTTGTGAATCATAGCCCTTTTCTGGTGATGGGGGCATTAATTTTATTATTCACGTGGGGAATATCTGCGCTTGCTGCCCGGCTGATGGATGCTTCTTTGCGCCATTCCAAAATGCGGGGGTCGCTGCGCGAATTGTTCGTTCGGCTCCTGAGCATTGGCATTTGGATCATTGGAATTTTGCTTGCCGCTATGGTGACATTCCCCGGCTTGACGCCAGCGCGAGCCTTGAGCGCTATGGGTATTGTGTCCATTGCCGTGGGTTTTGCTTTTAAAGATATTTTCGAGAATTTTTTTGCTGGAATTCTGTTACTTTGGCGTTTTCCCTTTGAAAAAGGGGATTTTATTGAATGTGAAGGAATTAGCGGGCAGGTGGAGCATATCTCCGTGCGACAAACGTTAATTCGTCAGACTTCTGGCGAACTGGTTATTGCCCCCAACTCTTTTCTATTTCTCAATCCTACCAAAGTGCTGACCAATTTACCCCGGCGACGAATAACGATTATTACCGGAATAGCCTATGGCGAAAATGTAACTGAGGCGGTCCGCGTAATTGAGCACGCCGTAGATGAATGCAAGACAGTTCATAAAGACCGGCCTCTTGAGATTTTCCCCCAGGCCTTTGGGGCCAGCAGCATTGATATTGAGGTGACTTGGTGGGCCGATCCTACGCCGGTGGATGTTCGCCGCTCACGGGGCGAGGTGGTCACGGCCATCAAAGGAGCTTTGGACGAGGCCGGAATTGAGATTCCCTTCCCTTATCGCACTTTAACCTTTAAACATCCCTTGGAAACCATAACATTGGGGAAAAGTGAGGGGGAAGTTAGTGAATAGGATATGCAGCAGGCGAAATTTTTTAATGTTGCCTTAAAAATCTAGGTTTCCACGGTATATTTTCGGTTCAAGAAATCCTGGCGGACAAGCCTGCCGTCTCGTCTCAAAAGGGTAGTAAGCAGTTTATCTCGCGTCAAAAGAGAGCATATGACCTCCCTGTCATTTTGCTCCTTGTTTCCCCTTATGGGTTGATGCTATGCGTGTAATACCAAAGAGTGGCATTAAAAATTAAGGCACCCAGGATATTACCAAGCGTTACTGGAATTTGATTCCACATCCACCAGTCGTAAAGAGTAACTTCCGCACCTGCAAGTATTCCCACAGGGAAAACAAACATATTCACCACGGTATGCTCAAACCCCAGGGCAAAGAAGGTGGCGAGGGGAAACCACATCAGCATCACCTTCCCTGGAACGCTGCGGGCAGCCTTGGCAAAGACGGGCGCTAGGCTGACCAACCAATTGCAGAGTATTCCCATTCCCACCGCAGCGAGCCATCCCATGGCTCCATAATTCACATAGGAAGCTTTTTTTTCAGCTAAATGAGCCAACGTAGTCAGTACATCTGGAGGAGGCGTAGATCCCCCTTTAGTAAGAGAGAACCAGAGTAGCCATGCAAAGAAAAGCCCCCCGAGGAGGTTTCCAAGCAGAGTCCAACCCCAATTACGCGCAACTCGCCATGCTTTAACCCGGCCGGCGTACATGCCAATAGGCATGACTGAAAAACTTCCGGTCGCCATTTCAAAACCTAGGGTTGCAAGCATAATATAACCAACCGGAAAAATAAGGCCGGCGGCGGCACTCGGCCATCCCTGCGCTACAAGTAAAGCCGAAAGCGCGGTTGCATAGGCTAGAAAGGGGGTGCATAAAAATCCCCGTATAAGGATATTAGAGGTAGTGAATTTATCTTTTTTAACGGCATCTTCGGCAATATCGCGCCCCATCTGGGCAGGGGGCACAGCATCGAGCATCGTAAAGTCATTAGATTTTGCTGGGACCGCACTCCCTGCTATAGCGGAATCCCCAGCCACTAGATGGTTGGCTGGGGGGGCCTCTTGGGGGATTGATTTATCTGTTTCACTCATCGTGTGATTAGCCTTCATTAATTATTATTAAAAATTTCATTATTGAAGCTGACTGCTCAGAGGAGCAGATCTTCTTATTTCTCCTCCTACCAGCAGCGAGTCTTCAATCTAAAGATACAATATCCACCTAATATTTTTGTGGTTATTTTGACTCAAGCTAATGTTTGCGGCAAGCAATGACGCTGAACTGGAATTGAGAGGAAACACTATTTTACTCGCCTTTTCCAGACACTTGAATGCCTATTTTGAAGGGCATTTAGCGTAATAAGATGAGTTAAGTATTCTATAGTAATTTTTATTTAGCTAGCATCTAAGGGAGAGAAATTTCAACGACGATCCGTGGATATATGTAAAGTGATTTAACAGCCGAGTAATCCGCTGTCTTGGCACGTCAACGAGAAAACGTCGGGTTGAGCACCTTATTGGAAGGTCGGTGCCAATAGCCTAAAATCAGCACTGTCATTTTTCTCCCGGCCGTATAATCTTAATCCATGGGCTCATGGCGATGTCCATGCGGTTCACTGGATGTGTTTATCTTTTGCTCAAAGCTGTATGTCCTCTGCCTAGCGGCCCGTAGGGCGATTACTCTGGAATTAGGGCTAGCCAAACAGCCATGACTGCCATTACCATCATGGTAAGAAGTAAAAAAGCACCGCTAAGGAAAAATTTGGCTCCAGGGATAATGAAAGCAGCAGTAGGAAAACCAGATAAAAATTGTATGGGAACAGATGCTTGTCATTTTTCGTGAGTTCCTCTCAGCGGTGCTGGTTGGGCCTTTGGAAGTAAAGAATGAGAACTGAGTAACGTTAAGTAATGGATGCTACTGTTAAGAAGCGAGCAAGCCCTTCCCCTTTAAATGCTGCCAATGCCTCTTATTTGGAGGCGCTGTACGAAAAGTTTTTAAAAGATCCTAATACTGTACCCGCCCATTGGCGAATTTGGTTCAAGCGTCTCCAGGCAGGTGTTCCAGAGCAGGCTGCTGCGGAACTTCCTGCCCGTTCTCTAGGGCCTGCGGTGCAGCCGCTAGCGGCAAAGGGGAGGTTAACGGCGGAAGCGGCTGAAAAGCAAATCGCAGTGCTACAGCTTATTAATGCCTACCGTTTTCGGGGCCATCAAAAGGCCAATATTGATCCCTTGCGTATTTATGAACGTCCGGTGGTTCCCGACCTCGATCCTGCTTTTCATGGCCTGACCGAAGAAGACATGGGCAAGGTCTTCAATACGGGATCCCTCATTGGGATCGATCGGGCTCCTTTGCAAGAGATTTTCGCCTTAATAAATAAGATCTACTGTCAGACCATCGGCGCTGAGTATATGCACATCACTGAGACTGCCGAGAAACGCTGGATTCAAAATTATCTGGAGGGAGCCCAGGACGATCCGGGCCCGTCTGCGGAATTACAGCGCCATATTCTGGAGCGACTTACAGCGGCTGAGGGGCTGGAGCGCTACCTGCACACCAATTATGTAGGCCAGAAACGCTTTTCCCTGGAGGGGGGAGATAGTTTGATACCTCTCCTGGATAATCTCATCCTTCATGCAGGTAGTAAGGGCGTGGGGGAAATCGTCATTGGCATGGCCCACCGGGGACGATTGAATGTACTGGTGAATACGCTGGGTAAACTACCCCGGGATCTCTTTATGGAGTTTGAGGGCCGCCATGAGACGGATAACGAGCGCTCGGGGGACGTCAAGTATCATTTAGGATTCTCGGCGGATGGGGATACCCCGGGTGGTCCGGTACATATTACCCTGGCGTTTAACCCCTCCCATTTAGAAATTATTGACCCGGTAGTGGAAGGTTCAGTGCGGGCCCGCCAGCAACGACGCAAGGATTGGTTGGGCGATGAGGTGATACCCGTGCTTATTCACGGGGATTCCGCCTTTGCCGGCCAAGGCGTGGTCATGGAAACCTTTAACATGTCCCAATCCCGGGGATTCTTCACCGGCGGTACCCTCCATATCGTGATTAACAATCAGGTTGGATTTACCACCAGCAACCCCCTGGATACCCGTTCCACGGTTTACTGCACCGATGTGGCTAAGATGGTGCAAGCTCCGATTTTCCATGTGAATGGGGATGATCCCGAAGCGGTTCTCTTTACTGCCCGCTTAGCACTTGATTACCGCACGACCTTTAAAAAAGATGTGGTGATTGATCTGGTGTGTTATCGGCGTCAAGGGCATAATGAGGCGGATGAGCCGGCGGTCACCCAGCCGCTTATGTACCAGAAAATACGCTCCCATCCCACGGTTCGCCATCTGTATGCTGAGCATTTGACAGCGCAAAATATCATTGCACCCGAAGAGCCGGAGCGCATGATGGACAATTACCGGCAGACCCTAGAGCAAGGGACCAATGTGGCGCCTTATGCAGCGGAAGGCGCCCGTTCTTCAGGGGTGAACTGGAAGCCTTTTTTGGGAACCCAATGGGATCAGCCGGTAGAAACCGAGGTGCCTTTGCCGCAGATCCAAGAGCTTGCGGCCCTTATCCAGCAGCTTCCCAAAGGGTTTGAACTTCACTCCCGGGTAGGCCATATTTTGGCCGATCGCCGTAAAATGGCTGCGGGGGCCTTGCCTATCGATTGGGGATTTGCAGAGACTTTGGCCTACGCTACTTTGTTAAACGAGGGGTTCTCGGTCCGGCTCACGGGTCAAGACAGTGGCCGCGGCACTTTTTTCCATCGCCATGCCGTGCTTTATAATCAGAAAGATGGCCAGGCCTATGTCCCCTTGGAGCAGGTAAACCCCGCGCAAACGGATTTTAGCATTATTGACTCTCTTCTCTCGGAAGAAGCGGTATTGGCCTTTGAATATGGCTACGCTGCCACGGAGCCCAATACCTTAGTGATCTGGGAGGCACAGTTTGGGGATTTTGCCAATGGTGCTCAAGTCGTCATTGACCAATTTCTTGCTGCCGGGGAAGCAAAATGGTCCCGCTTGTGTGGCTTGGTGCTGTTTCTTCCCCATGGCTATGAAGGTCAGGGGCCAGAACATTCTTCGGCCCGGCTAGAGCGTTTTCTGCAGCTTTGTGCGGAAGATAATATCCAAGTTTGTGTACCGACCACGCCGGGGCAAATGTTTCACATGCTGCGGCGGCAAATGTTGCGGCCTTACCGCAAACCTCTTATCGTGATGACGCCCAAGAGTCTATTGCGCCACCGGCTTTCGGTCTCATCCTTGGATGAGCTCTCCAGCGGTGCTTTTCAATTAGTGATGGGCGAAGTGGATGAGATTAAGCCTGCGATGGTGAAGCGCGTGCTCCTGTGTGCTGGCAAAGTATATTATGATTTGTTGCAAGCCCGGCGGAAGCAGAAACGGCAAGATGTGGCCATTCTCCGTTTGGAACAGCTCTATCCGTTTCCTCAGCAGCAATTAAAGGAAGAGCTTGAACGCTACCGCAAGGCCAAGGAGGTTGTCTGGTGTCAAGAAGAACCTCGAAACCAAGGAGCCTGGGAGCGGCTCCATTATCCTTTGCAAGGATGCCTGAGTCGAAACCAGACCTTGCATTACGCAGGCCGGGCTTCGTCAGCAGCGCCCGCAGTGGGCTACTTCAATTTGCACCTTGAACAGCAGCGTGCATTGGTAGAAGAGGCGCTTGGTCCGGTGGAAGAGAGCCAGTAAAAGGAGAGCATATTCATGGGGACAGAGGTGCGCGTACCCAGATTACCCGAATCGGTGACTGAGGCAGTTGTAGGGGATTGGCATAAAAAGCCGGGCGACCGCGTCCAGCGGGATGAAACTTTGTTGGACCTTGAGACCGATAAGGTGGTGCTGGATGTCCCTTCTCCCGGCACTGGGATTTTACGGGAAGTAAAAAAAGAAAAAGGCGCTACCGTAGGCAGCGAAGAAGTCCTTGGAATAATTGAGGTTGCCGGGGAGGCGGAGGAAGAAACTGCACAGGAATCTTCCCCGAAGCCGATGCCTTCCAAGCAAGCCCAGGAGAGTGAAACATGGGCCGCGGAAAAAAAGAAAACAAAGGCTGATTCCCCAGAGACGGCGCCACCACCAGCTCCTTCCAAAGAGGCTGAGGCGGAGGACATGCCGCCCTTAAGTCCCGCGGTTCGCCGCTTGGTAAGGGAGCATCGGCTCGACCCGCGGGAAATTCCTGCCACCGGTAGAGATGGCCGTTTGACTAAAGCCGATGTGGTTCAGTTTCTCCAAGAGGAAGAAGAGCCGGTAGCTACGCCTCCTCCGCCGAAATCACCAGCACCCGCAAAACCCGCTCCAGTACCGAGAGAAGAGGGTTATGGCGTTCGGCGGGAGGCCATGAGCCAATTGCGGCAACGGATTGCCGAGCGGATGCTGGATTCTCAGCAGACTACGGCTACCTTGTCTACTTTTAACGAGGTGAGTATGCAGGGGATAATGGAACTGCGTCGCCGCTACCGGGATGCCTTTGAAAAACGCTATGGAGTCCGGCTAGGCTTTATGTCTTTTTTTATTAAAGCCTGTATCGAAGCCTTCAAACGTTACCCCATGGTGAACGCCACGATTCAGGGCAACGATATTCTGTATTATCATTATTATCATATCGGCATTGCAGTGGCGACGCCTCGCGGTTTGGTGGTTCCCGTGCTGCCGGATGCGGATCAGCTTAATTTCGCTGACATCGAAATCCGGATCGCAGACTTTGCCGAGCGGGCGCACAGCGGCCAGCTTACGATTGAAGAGCTGAGCGGTGGTACCTTTACCATTACTAATGGTGGAGTATTTGGTTCCCTGCTCTCCACGCCTATCTTAAATCCACCCCAAAGCGCTATTCTCGGGATGCACAAAATTGAAGATCGACCAGTAGCGGAAAATGGCGAGGTTAAAATCCGGCCCATGATGTACGTAGCGCTCTCCTATGATCACCGCCTTATTGATGGCAAAGAGGCTGTTCAATTTTTAGTGGCGGTCAAAGAGGCCCTAGAAGATCCTATGCGGCTATTGCTTGAGGTGTGATCAGTATAGAGTGTTTATCCTATGTCTAATAGCTACGATGTTGTGATCATTGGTGCTGGACCGGCTGGTTATACGGCGGCTATCCGGTGTGCACAGCTTGGCCTGCGAACGGCTTGTATCGACAAGTGGATCGCTGCCGATGGCAGGCCCTCTTTAGGAGGCACCTGTCTTAATGCAGGCTGCATCTCTTCCAAAGCCTTGCTGGACTCCTCGGAACTTTATCGGCGGGCGCAAAGGGAGTTTGCCGAACATGGCATTAAGGTCGAGCAAGCCGGTGTGGACGTAGCAGCGATGCAGGCCCGCAAGGACCGTCTGGTGCATCGTCTCACAGCAAATATCGCTGTCCTATTTGAGGACCACCAGATCAAGTGGCTTTCGGGGCATGGCCGGTTATTGGAAGATAATCAGGTGGAATTTACACCCCATGAATTGGATCGTTCGGAGATACTGGCGGCGAATAATGTTATTTTAGCCAGTGGTTCTCAACCTATGGAATTAGGCGCGGCACCCATTGATGGAGAGCGGGTGGTGGACTCCACAGGGGCCTTGTCATTCCAAGAAGTTCCTCAGCGTTTGGGAATTATTGGTGCTGGGGTCATTGGGGTAGAATTAGGCAGCGTCTGGGCTCGTCTGGGGGCAAAAGTGACGTTGCTTGAAGCTCAGGCTACTCTTTTGCCCATAGCGGATATCACCATTTCTCAAGAAGCCTATAAGCAATTTAAGCAGCAAGGACTGGATATTCGTTTAGGGGCTCGGGTTGTTTCCACCCGGGCTGGCTCAAAGCAGGTAACGGTGTGCTATCGGATCGGCGAACAGGAATATGAGCTTAGGGTTGATAAATTGATCGTTGCCGTAGGGCGCCAGCCTTGCTTGGATAATCTCTTCACCTTGGAAACCGGCTTGCTGTTGGACGAAAGAGGCTTTATTGATGTGGATGAATATGGTGCGACCAATCTTCCTGGGGTCTATGCAGTAGGCGATGTAGTGCGGGGTCCCATGCTAGCCCATAAGGGCTCCCAGGAAGGAATCGCGGTGGCGGAGATTATCGCCGAGGGTAAAGAAACCGTGGTGAAACGCAGTAGCATTCCTTGGGTGATCTACACGGAGCCCGAGATCGCCTGGGCGGGACGGACCGAACAAGCTTTACGAGATGCCGATATTGATGTGCGCGTAGGTACCTTCTATTTTGCCGACTCTGCCCGTGCTAACGTAATGGGTAGTACCAAAGGCTTGGTCAAGATGGTAGCCGATGCCAAGACCGATCAAATCCTGGGGGTCCATATCATTGGACCCTGGGCCTCGGAATTGATTGCCGAAGCTGTGCTGGCCATGGAATTTGCCGCCAGCAGTGAAGATTTAGCGCGGACCATTCATGCCTATCCCAGCTTGGCGGAAGCATTGCACGAAGCAGCCTTGGATGTGGATAATCGCGCTCTTCATAAGGTAGGGCGGAAAAAAGCATAAGCTCTTTGAGCTGGGGATATCCCCAGCTCAAAGAATGCTAGCAGGTGCTTTACCTCATCATCTTTAACGCTCTCGTGGGGAGCGTGCTAGCAGTAGCAATCAGGTTAGCTAAGGCAGTCGAAGAAATCCAAATCTTCGTGATAAGGTAGGTGGGCCACTCTTAGGCAGGGGTAAGGGCAAAAGCTTGGTTAAACAACTGAGTATATTCTTCGTTAGCTTTTAACCGCTTCGCTACAAATCAATAAGCAAGAGAGATGGCAGGGATATTGGCATTTAAGGGTGGATTGAGATAATTGAGCGGGCTCTCCTATTTGCCAGATGTAAAAAATGCTTCATCCCAGTAGCGTATCTTCGGCTTTAGCCGAGCCGGTTTGTACGCGCCATTGGGCAGCATAACGGCCATTAGCCTCAAGCAGCTCAGCATGGGTGCCATGTTCGATGTCCCGCCCCTGGTGAATTACTGCGATCCGGTCGGCATATACGATGGTCGATAGTCGGTGGGCGATCATAATCACCGTGCGATCATGGCCGATATGCTGAAGTGAACGCTGGATGGCCGCTTCGGTTTCGTTATCGACGGCGCTGGTAGCCTCATCCAGCACCAGGATGGGCGGATTCTTGAGCAAAGCCCGGGCCAAGGATAAGCGCTGACGCTGACCGCCAGACAGGCGCACGCCGCGCTCGCCTACTGGCGTATCTAGCCCTTGCGGCAGCGCTTGGATGAAGTTCCAAGCCTCGGCAGTGAGAGCGGCCTTGATGATCGACTCCTCGTCGGCATCGGGACGTCCGTAGGCAATATTATTGCGGATACTGCCTTCAAATAGATAAACTTCCTGGCTAACTAGGCCGATGGCTTGGCGCAGAGAGTACAAACTGACTTCCCTAATCGGCTGACCATCAATGCATACTTGTCCTTCATGGGGATCATAGAAACGCAGCAGCAGCTTGATCAGGGTCGATTTGCCTGATCCCGTTGCCCCCACTAGGGCCAAGGTACTGCCCGCTGGCACGGATAGATTGATGTTCTCCACACCGGCGCCGCTGCTCGCGTAACGAAAGCTAACGCCCTGGAAGTGGACTTCTCCGCGAACTGGAGTTGCAAGAGAGCGATGGCTGACATCCTGCACCTTTATTGTTACTTCCAGTAGGTCGAGAATGCGTCGTGTGCTGGCCATGGCCCGCTCGAAAAGATCAATAACCTCGGCCAAGCCAGTTAGCGGCCACAGCAGGCGTTGCGTTAGAAACACGAGCACGCCGTAGGCACCTACATTGAGACTGCCCTGCAACGCCATCATACCGCCGATAGTGAAAGTGGCCAGAAAGCCGACTAGAATAGCCATGCGAATTACCGGGATAAACGCTGAACTTACCCGGATTGCCCTGCGATTGGCTTCTACATAGGTTTCACTGACTGCTTTTAGGCGCTCGGCCTCACGCGCCTCGGCGGTAAAACTCTTGATAGTGGCAATGCCACTCAGATTATTGCTCAGGCGGCTTGATAGGTCGCCAACTTTCTCACGCACATCATTGTAGAGGGGACCAGCCTTGCGCTGAAAGAAGAAAGCGCCCCAAATAATCAGCGGAACCGGGGTGAAAGCGAGCAGTGCGATCAGGGGTGATAGGACGAAGAACACCGCACCTACCGCTATCACTGCTACCCCTACCTGGATTAGAGCATTAGCGCCCCCATCCAGGAAGCGCTCAAGTTGGTTGACGTCATCGTTCATAATCGCCACCAGGTGGCCAGAACTCTTCGACTCGAAAAAACTCATATCCAGCTGTTGGACGTGTTCATAGGTGTCCTGGCGCAGATCCGCCTGCAGCCGCTGAGCTAGGTTACGCCACAGAATCTTGTAAAGGTATTCAAACAGCGACTCTCCTACCCAAATAAAAAAGGTGAGTATTGCCAATACTAGAATCTGTTCTTCAGGCGTGGTGAAGTTCAATTGAGCAACAAAACTGTCTTCTTTATTGACGACTACATCGATAGCTACCCCAATCAATATTTCCGGCGCGATATCGAATAACTTGTTAATGATCGAGCAGGCGGTAGCAGCCAGAATTCGCTGACGATAACCTTTGGCATAACGCAGTAAACGTACCAATGCTTGGATACTGGGGGTGGTGGAAGTGGGCAAGGTATTTTATCCGAATAGGTTGCAACGTCTTGAAGAAAGGGCAGTGAAACTTGCCACTAGGCACTATTGACCCCATGGCCTTCTAGGGTAGCCGCCGTATTATGGATGAATTGCCGTAGGTATTATAGATGTTCGCTTGCTTGAGATGGACCGTCTTGGCTAATTCTCTTAACAAGTGTCATAAATAAAAGTAAAAGGTAGTGCGGAGGGATCAGGGGGGTGCGTTTAGGATTATTTTCGCCCAGAGATTGCGGGCGCGGTAGAATCTGGAAGTTCTCCTCTCAAACCCGTTGAGGCAAGACGCCACGTATCGTGCATCTTGCCTCTTGCCGGTAAACTCTCTGGATCAGCCTCAAACCCTGTATCCATAGCAGGTGGAGGGAGTAATTGGCAACTGAGGGCGGATCAACCCAATCTCATGTTTAGTTTTAGTGCTCGTCAATAAACGGCACCATACTTCAGTTGGCGGCCGTACTCCGCCTAGGCAAAATACCCAACAAGCCTTTTGCACAAGATGTCGTTAGCCCGCCTCAGATTACGCCTCCCTCCCTCTTTATTCTATGAAAAAGACTTACGGCATGATACGTGGCTATCCGCTCGAAAAACCGTGTGTAGCCACAACAAAACTATAATCTTCCCGTGAGAAGCAAGATTAATAAAACTAAGAGTAAGATGCCACCCACACCTCCCACGGCGACGCTCTTTACGAAGGCCGAGACAATAAACACAATAAGCACTAAAACAAGCAGGCTGTATATCATTGTTCGTTCTCCTGGATATTATGCGGACGGATGGTGATAGTAGGGGAAGCCTATTCTGCGTACAGTTGACGCGCCGAGTAATCCCCCGAAAATGGCTGCGATCAACCCGAGCGCGGCACTCACGAAGGTGACCCATAATACCGCTTCTGTGTAATCGGCTACCGTTTCCGCACGCTGTTTGATTTCAGCCTGGATTTCTTTAATTTGGGTCTCGATTTCTTGAGACACACCATCAATAATGCCGTTTATCTCCTGCTCGGATAGATTGGTATTCGCAACTAGTACGTTCTTAGCGCGTTGCTCGTTTCCGAGTATGAGTTCCTGAGCCACTGATGCAAGCGTATCGCCATCAAGTTCCTGCAAGGTTTGGCGTGCCTCATCCGAGGATACTTGCCCCTCACTGTTCTCTGCAATTACTTTTGCGGCGCGACGCTTTATCTGCGCTTCAACGGCGTTCATGACGGGGGAGGGAACGAGATTTTTCCCGCCAGAATCTACGGCGTTGGTACCTTTGAGCCCGGCGGAGCTCATCTCCGCAGCTGACGTCATTGTTCCCTCGACGAGTGCTTGGCCCGCATGAATGATTCCGCTCACGCCCCACGCACCCAGCACTAGCATCAAAGCAATACTCACGCTCCATACCGTTATGCCATGCAATATGCCGATAGTCTTGTCGGGTTTGCCAGCTAAGCGGGCGGTGAGTAGCGCGCCCAAAAAAAATGCCACGATCATGCTCACTATTATCCAAATAGTTGCGCCGATGCCCAGTCCTTCTCCCATGGCGTCTAGATCAGTTGCATCCGCGATACCCACGCCAATAGCTGAGCCGAGTAAAAATAACAACCATGCTGTAGCAATTACAAAAAACAAACCCGCGAATACCGCCCCCCAGCTGATAAGAGGTTCCCACTTCCTTTCTACGATTGGCGCTTGTTCCACTGCTGTAACCATAAGAATTCTCCTGTATTTTTAACTCGAGGGAATTACTTACGCTTCCCTTTAGATCGAGTCGAAATTATGAAAGGTAGTTAATAATGCAATGAATAATGAAACAAATCACATACCATAAAATTTAAGAATAGCAGAAGTTCTGCTCGCGGCTATAAATGGAGCTATCGGGAATTAGAAAGGAGTTCAAGTGAGTAGGGGGAGTGCAAGAGTTGCCTGTGCGCGGTTCTCTATCGAATGGGCCGTACTATTGCTATTGCATTTTGCTTTATTGGATGGTTCTTGTTAGCTGCTCAAGACTGCTGTTCTAGCTGGTTTTCTTTCTCTTTATCCGGACATAGAGTCAGCACGCACCATTTTACTCCACGCCCTTCAAGGGCAGTCACCATGATACGAATGCCTTGATAAGTGAGGGTATCGCCTACGATGGGCTCGCGGCCGAGTAGATGAAGCACCAGCCCACCTAGAGTATCTACCTCCTTATGGGAGAAATTAATACCCAATCGTTTACCTACTTCATCGAGGCGCCAGAGGCCAGGTACATGCAAGCCGCCTTGAGTATCCACAAAGGCAGCTAGCGAAGCGCCGGGCTCCTCTTCGATTTCGCCCACCACTTCCTCACAGAGATCTTCAATAGAGACAATACCTGATGTTCCCCCATACTCGTCAATGACAACCACCATATGGGTATGAGCCCGGCGCATCGCGGTTAGTACCGTATCTACAGAGGCCGTTTCGGGGACGAAGGAAAGAACTTGGAGATTTTTCTGGTGCAGGGAATGATTGGCGACGAGCAGGCGCAATATCTCTTTGATATGGATGAGACCGACAATCTGATCCAGGGTACCGTCGAACACAGGGTAACGGGTGTGGGGGGTACTGCGGATAATAGTGCTTAATTCTTCAGGAGAAGCGCCCATGGGGATGCCGGTAATATGGACTCGCGGCACCATCACCTCCTCGGCCGTTTGCTCTCGAAATTCTAGTAATTCACGTAGCATCTGCCCTGCTTCAGGATTAAGCGCGCCGCCTTCCTCGCTTTCTTCTACAATAAGCTGCAATTCTTCGGCTGTGTGGTAGTGATTGCTGGTGAAGCGGCGCTCAATGCCTATAATCCGCAAAATGGCAGTGCCCAAGCCGTTCAGAGTGGCGACCAAAGGGTAAGTAGCAAACTGAATCCAGCGCATGGGGCGGGCCATCCAAAGTGTGGTGCCTTCGGCATAGATGAGCGCAAGGGATTTAGGCACCATTTCACCCAGGACAATATGGAAGTAGGTCAGGATAGTAATAGCCAATACGCTGGCCAGGGTATGAACGGCGATCCAGGAAGAGGCATTCAATTCTTCTAGCCAGCCAGCAAACCATTGGGCAAGAACATGTTCGCCGTACATGCCTAACCCTAGACTAGCCAGGGTAATGCCAAGTTGTGCGGTGGCAATGTAGCGATCCTGCTGTATTGGGTCCCGGAGGATGGCTTGTACTCGGATTGCACTAGCCTCTCCGGTAATTGCACGGAGTTCGATGGTGGTTCGCGGCACCCCAATAATAGCAAACTCCGCCGCCACGAAAAGTCCATTCAGGAGAATCAGCAAAACAATGATGATAACAGGTATCCATCCTTCCATGGGTTAGTCTCCATCTTTTGGGATGGAGGCTTCTGGCGACGAACTGGTTTGCACCAGAACGGACCGGATAGCGGAGCCGTCTAGTTCTTCGATTTCTACCTCTAGGCCGTCGATAATAACCCGCTCGCCAGGTTCAGGAATCCGTTCCAGCACAGAGGTAATGTGGTCTGCGACTGTATTGGCCTGGCTATGCCATGGTAAGCCCGTCCAGAGCACGTTTTCCTCCACGCGGAGTAGGCCAGGTAGGCGGACTCGCCCATCGGGAAGGTATTCTGGTTGAAGAGCTGCTTCCTTGGACCCCTTCGCCACCCCTCTAGTAAGCGTGATGAGCATGTCATCTAGGGTGACTAGTCCCTGGGTAATGCCATGTTTATCGACAACGATGAGTTTACGAGAACGGCCTTGTCGCATGATGGCAAGCAGGCGGTCACCCGTCACTTTGTCGAGCACACGGATGGTGGAGCGCATTGCTTCGGCTACGGTGGGTAGCGTTTTATATTCGGCAAAATGGGCGGTGATATCCTTGGTGTGAATCATACCTATGATATTCTCTAAGGAGTTCTGGTAAACGGGTAAGCTGGAGAAGGGAGCCTCAACCACGATCTGGAATAGCTGCCGAGGAGGCGTTTCTATATCCACGGCAGCAACGAATTGGCGGGGGACCATGAGTTGCTGGGCGGTGTGCCGGCTCAGGTATAGCGCCTGACGCAAACGCTGTTGCTCGTATAGCTTAAGCAGTCCCCCCTCCCGACTCTCAGCGATGAGCATATCGATCTCCTCCGGAGAGTGAACATGGCGATGCCGGGAATGCTGAATGCCTATTATTTTCAGCAAGATCATACCGCTGCCATTGAGGAAAGCGATAAAGCTGCTGTAAAATTTCAGCGACCAGCGCATAGGTAAATAGGTGTAGAGAGCAAGCTGTACGGGGTATTGTAGTGCTAATGCTTTGGGAACGAGTTCACCAAGTACGACTTGCAGACCGGTAAGTAATACTAATACGACTACCGCTGCGGTTGATTGGGCAGCGAGCGCTTTCATATCCGCGATCCGCTCGAGCAAAAGGGCTAGATCTTGGCCAAGGGTTGCCTGTCCATAGGCACCTAGAATTAAGCTTGATAGGGTGATTCCTATTTGGCTGGCAGCGATATAATGATCAAGACGGGTGGTGTCTTCAATGTTAGGCAATAGCCCCTTTGCCAACCAGTGGCCGTTTTCCGCAAGCTCTTTAATCTGGCTACGGCGTACCCCTACAGCAGCGAATTCTGCGGCAACGTAGAGGGCATTGGCGGTGATAAGAAATAAGAGCACGATAAAAACGGTTCCATTCATTTTGATAGTCTATGGTTAATAAAGAGAGAGGGCGCTAATTATTTTCTATGGGTTTGACCCATAAACCTATTATGGTTGACACTTAGTTTTTAGATAATTCTGTATGGTGTGTACTTTGAGCCAACTAACAAAGATGCACAAGTTTCCTGAGCCATAAGCTCTAATAGTTATTTTTTATAAAAGGTTTAAAAGACTATGGATATTGCTAAGAAATTCTTACCCTTGCCTCGGTGGGCACAATTTATCGCTTTGGCCGCGCTGGCAGTCCTTGCTTTACCGCTTCATGCTCAATCGGGAGAAGCCCCCTCCCTGACGCCCGAGCAGATGCAGGAGTTTCACAAGCTGCAGCAAAAGATGCGTACCGTTGGGCAACAATTGGATGAGATTCGGCAAGAAACCTTGAAGACGACACCCGAACTCCAGGAGCAGCAAGAAGAATATCAATCGTTATTATTCAAGACGATGAAAGAGCAAGGGAGCGATCCAGATCCGGCACTAGCACGCATGCGTGAGATTGAGGGACAAGTTCAAAACGAGGATTTGCCTGAAGACGAGCGTAAGCAGTTCATCATGGAATACCAGCAAAAAGATGCGCAACTCCAGCAAGCAAGCCGTGATGCGATGCAGGATGAAAAGGTCCGTAAGATGGCTGAATCTCTTTCCCAGGACACTGTTGCCGCAATGCGCAAGCAGGATCCTAAGACGGAAGAGCTATTGCAGGAGATGGAGCAACTTCGTGAAGAGATGCAGGGGATCGTAGCCAAAATTAAACCTACTAAGCCTCAGGCGGGTTCCGGCAGCGAATAATTGGCTGCGGCTGCATTTAGTGTTCAGCGAGAAGGAATCGAGCTAGGTAGCGTCCTTTGCAGCGTTACCTAGCTGCTTTGCTTGGATTATTTCAAAGCTTCATCTTGTAAATCAAGGTCTTGGTCTCAGGGGATAGGTGTCATGAGCGTTTCAGTAACATCAATGGCCTTTTTTCTGTGCTTTTTGATAATAATTCTAGCAGTGACGGGTTGCTCCGGGCCACGGCCTATTTTGTATCCTAATAACCATTTTAAGGAGGTTGGTCAAGAAGTTGCCGAGCAGGATATTGCCGAATGTCGTGCTATGGCTAAGGCTGCTGGCGCCATGCCTGGAAAGGGCAAAGTTGCAGGTGCGGCAAAAAATTCGGCAGTAGGGGCGGGGGTGGGTGCAGCCTCTGGTGCCGTTGGTGGTGCAGTGATAGGTGCTCCTGGTAGTGGTGCGGCAATTGGGGCGGCTAGCGGTGCCGCAGCGGGACTGTTACGCAGTCTATTTGGCTCCTCACAGCCTAGCCAGGCCTATATCGCATTTGTTAACCAATGCTTAAAAGAGCGTGGGTACGCGCCCATGGGTTGGGAGTAGTTAGCTGAGAAAACTGACTGCAGCCATGGGGGATATGTAGGAGGAGAGACCTTGCCCGCAATAACTCCAGGACGGAGAACCGCCCTATGCGGCATTTCCGCGCTGGCGCTGGCGCTGGCGGCCGTGATCGGCACTGCTGGAGCGAGTGGTTTCCAGATCCGCGAGCAGAGCGCAAAGGTACTCGGTAACGCTACGGCGGGTTCGGCGGCGGCCGCCGAGGATGTCAGTTTCATGGCGTACAACCCCGCCAGCATCGGCCGCTTGGAGGGCACGCAGATCACCGGAGCGATCAGCTATATTGATCCCAGCTTCACACTCGAGGATGCCCAGGCCAGCACCGTTTTGGGAACGCCTATAGGCGGTTTCGAGGACGACGGCGGGGTAAGCAAGTTTGTGCCGTCGATAATCGCGAAGTGGCGGCTTAACGAGCGGGTGGATCTTGGTCTTGGCGTCTATGCTCCCTGGGGACTGGCTACCGAGTACGACCGCGGTTGGATCGGCCGTTATCACGCCCTGGAATCGAGTCTTGAGACCATTGATATTAATCCAGTAATTAGCTTCAAGCCCATGCCATCCCTCACTCTGGCCGCAGGCATGGTGGCGCAGTACGCGCACGCCAAGCTGTCTAGCACCATTGATTTTGGCACCATCGGTGCGGTCAACCACGTGCCTGGCGCGATCCCTGGCAGTCAGGATGGTTATGTCAAGGTGAGTGGCGACGATTGGGCGCTAGGTTACACTTTGGGGGTGCTTTATGAATTGTCTCCACGGACGCGGGTTGGCGTTGGTTACCGCTCCCGCGTGAGTCATACGCTTGAGGGCGATGCTGATTTTCACTACGACCCATTCGGTGTGGGCCGGGCGATCAGTAGGGCGAGCGGCGTCTTCACGGATACCGGGGCCACGGCAGATGTGGCGACACCTGCGGTGGTGACGGCTGGCGTTTATCATGAGCTCAATGATCGTTGGGCGTTAATGGCGGGGCTTGAATGGACCCATTGGTCTGAGTTTGAGCAATTCGCGGTGAAGTTCAAGGACAATACTCCGGCCAACAAAACTACGGAGAACTGGGAAAACACGCTGATGGGCTCAGTGGGGGTGAATTTCCGGGCCAGCAATCAGTGGATGCTGCGCGGCGGGCTTGGCTACGACCAATCGCCGGTGTCAGATTTTCACTACCGCACGCCGCGCATTCCGGATCAGGATCGTAAATGGTGGTCCCTGGGTGCTACTTATGCACCAACGCGGCATTTCGATATCACCGCTGCCTGGGTGCATTTATTCATTGCCGATGCCGCCATCGACCAGCACGCAACGCCAACCAATGAAAATGCATCACGGGGCAGTCTCCTGGGCCGTTACGAAGGGCATGCCAATATATTTTCGGTGCAGGGAGCTTATCAATTTTGAGGTTGTAGCCCACTTTCGTAGTGCCAGCGTTGCATGGATTTGCTACCAACTGCTCGCCCTTAAGTGACGCGCTACGTTCTCGGCGCCATATTACTTTTTCATATTAAGGCGCTAAAGGAGGCTATAGACCGTCTACATCAGGAAATACTTATGCCAGACGAGACCGAATCAAAAGGCAGCAGCACGCAGCCTCAAGGAAAGAGTTCCGGGCGGCGCAAAGGACTGCTTATCGGTTTTACTGGGCTCATTTTAGCGCTTGGTTTCATTTACCTCCTATACTACTTTACCGTTGGGCGCCACTACATCAGCACCGATGATGCTTATGTGCGGGGTAACCTGGTGCAGTTCATGCCGCGGGTGAGCGGTACCGTGACGGTGATCGGCGCCGAACAAACCCAGCTCGTTAAGCAGGGCCAGCCGTTGGTAAAATTAGACGAAACCGATTTTCAGATCGCCTTCGAGCGCGCAAAGGCTAATCTTGCCATAACCGTGCGCCAGGTTCAGTCGTTGTTTGAAGCGGCCCGGCAACAGCAGGCCAGTGTTAAGCTACAGCAAGCGCAGCTTAAGCTCGCGCAAAAAAATTATTATCGCGCCAAGAAACTCATCGTCAAAAATCTGGTTTCCCAGCAGAGGCTAGACGATTCTCTTACTAACCTGCAGGTAGCCCAAGACAGTTTGGCGCTGGCTCAGCACCAGCTCAGCGGTAGCGAGGCGATCATTGCTGGGACTACCGTCAAGGACCATCCGCAAGTCAAATTGGCTGGGGCGCAGCTACAAGAAGCCTATCTGGCGCTCAAGCGCACCCGAATTCTAGCGCCGGTTACCGGTTTCGTGGCCAAGCGCGCGGTACAGGTTGGCCAGGAAGTTAATCCTGGCATGGCAATGATGGCGATTGTGCCACTCAGGCAAGTATGGATCGAGGCTAACTTTAAGGAGACAAGCCTTGCTGGCGTCAGGATTGGCCAGCCGGTTACATTGACAGCGGATTTCTATGGCAGCGATGTCACCTATCACGGCAAAGTAGCGGGACTTTCCGCCGGTACCGGCGCTGCCTTCGAGCTCTTGCCGCCACAAAACGCTACCGGCAATTGGATCAAGATTGTCCAACGGTTGCCGGTGCGAATTGAGCTTAATCAGAAGGAACTGCGCCAACATCCACTTTTCATCGGGCTTTCGATGTCCGCCACAGTCGATATTCACCAGCAGCAAGGTCCACGTTTGGCCGACCACATTCAACCAAAGTCTGGTTATCGGACATCAGTCTTCAAAGATTCCATGCGCGGCGCCCAGTCCCTTATCAATAAAATCGTGGCGGCCAATATCGTCAATCCGCCATCGACTGATGACGGATTGACGCCGGTCCGGAACGCCAAAGAGCGGCCCCAGTAAGTAGTGAGTGTGATGGCTGGAGAATAGCGCATGGCTGAATTCAAGCCGCTCCGAGGAACCAAACTGGTGTTTGTCACTATTGCCCTGGCGCTGGCGGTGTTCATGAACGTTCTGGATGTTTCCATCGCTAATGTTTCCATTCCCACCATTGCGGGCCATCTGGCAGTCAGTTCCACCCAAGGGGTCTGGATTATTACTTCATTCGCAGTCAGTAGCGCCGTCACCGTGCCCATTTCGGGCTGGCTTGCCAAAAGATACGGTGAAGTAAGGCTATTTGCCGTCTGCACGTTCTTGTTTACTGTCTTTTCGTTCCTGTGCGGCGCCTCATCTGGCTTTGGCATGCTGCTTATCATGCGCGCTCTGCAGGGAGCGGTGGCTGGTCCCATGATTCCGATCTCGCAAAGCCTGCTTCTTGGCAACTATCCTCCTGAAAAGCATGGGCTTGCTAATGGCATTTGGGGTATGACGGCCACCGTGGGCCCAGCCGCTGGTCCCGTCCTCGGCGGCTGGATCACCGATCATATCAGTTGGTCATGGATCTTTTATATTAATGTGCCCATTGGTATTGTCGCTGCAGCGGCCATTTGGATATTACTCAAGGAACGGGAGACAGAGATCGAAAAATTGCCTATTGACACCATCGGGCTTAGCCTTTTGATTCTCGGTGTCGGTTCTTTGCAAATTATGCTCGATCAGGGCAATGATCACGCCTGGTTCCAGTCGAATTATATTATCGTGCTGGGCATTGTCGCGATTGTAGCCCTCGGTTACTGGATTATCTGGGAGTGGACTGACGAGAAGCCCATTGTGGATCTTAAACTTTTTAAACGGCGCAATTTCGCGCTAGCGTGCGCCGCGCTTTTCTTTGGTTATATGGCTTTTTTCACCGCCATTGTTATCTTCCCTCTGTGGCTGCAAAGTTATCAAGGCTATAATGCCACCTGGGCGGGTTTCGCCACTTCATCGCTTGCCATTTTGGCCATCGTGTTTTCGCCTATCGTTGGTCGACTGGCGGACAAAATAGATGTGCGTATCCTTGTTACCATTGGCTTTAGCGTTTTTGCCGGTGTCTCTTTTCTGACCGCTTATTCGAATACCCAGATCAGTTTTGGGCGGATGTTTCTGGAGCGGCTCCCCTGGGGAATCGGTATCGCCTGTTTTTTTATCCCACTCATCACTTTATCTTTATCTGGTCTTCCCGCGAACCGGATCGCAAGCGCCTCGGGTCTGTTCAATTTTCTGCGCCAGATCGCGCTCAGTATCGGAGCCAGCCTGAGCGTGACGCTCTGGGATCGCCGTTCCGATCTGCACGATCACCATTTAACAGCCGCCGTGTCAAACTACAATGACGCCACCCTGCATTGGCTAGCCCAATTACAGCAGCTTGGCATGAGTCATCTGGAGGCGGCTAAAAGCCTTGAGAAAATCATCAGTAAGCAAGCTTTTATGATGGGCGCCAATGATATCTTCTGGCTTTCCGGCTGGATATTTTTGGCGCTCATCATACCTATCTGGTTCAGCCGGCCAGAGCAGGGCGGTCAAGATAGTGGTGAGTAAAGCAGCAGGAAACACTGTATGCTGAGAGCTTTTGGGCCTTGGCGCTACCGGCCTGGGAAGAAAAGCTTCTTTTTGGCACTGGCCTTTCGGCATTATTACGGTTAATAGATTTTATAGATAGGTGCCTTCTCCGCTTCCTCCGTGGGGAGATGTAAGGCTAATTAGCCGCCAAACGGATTCGCCCTCTTTCCTATCTTAATTTGCTAATTTGCACCTGCCATATCTCTGGTCCTTCTTCTAAGTATTGCCAGTTAAAATTTTCGCCCTGTTCCTGCTGGAACTGATAGTAGAGAGGTTTTGGATCATGATCATTGGTAAGGAGTAAGGCTTCTCCTGGTTCGAGTTCATAAAAGGTGCGGAAAATTAGGGGATGGCGTTCCTGGGGTCGGATACTACGTACGTCAATATTCGCTCTGAAGGTCTGCTGATTCATTATTTTTCTCCAATGAAATCAAGTAAAAAACACGTGCTATAAACTTGTAGCATAATTGGTGATTATAATCAATATATAAAATACATCTTTTTATTGGGTAAGCAGCATTTGTCACGGAGTGGAAGCGCAAGGGATCTCTATGTTATTCCATTGCCCGTTTCCCCCTTTGCTCGGTAAGCTGTTAGAATTTTTTGCCGAAGAACGAAAAAATAGAGACATGAAGGCTATGAATAATCAACAATGGATTGAGCGGGATCTGGGTGTGCTCTGGCATCCTTGCACTCAAATGAAAGACCATGAGCAGTTACTTCTTATTCCCATTCGCCGGGGAGAGGGGGTATGGCTGGAAGATTTCCAGGGACGGCGTTATTTGGATGCAATTAGTTCCTGGTGGGTGAACTTGTTTGGCCACGCTAATCCGCGGATAAATGCAGCTATAACACAGCAACTAGATAAGTTGGAACATGTCTTATTGGCTGGTTTTTCCCATGAAGCGGTTATTCGTCTCTCTGAACGACTGGTAGATATCACCCCGGCAGGATTAAGCCGTTGTTTTTATGCCGATAACGGCTCCTCAGCGATCGAGGTGGCGCTAAAGATGAGCTACCAATATTGGCGCAACGTGGGAAAATCCCGCAAAACCCGCTTTATTTCCCTTACTAATGGCTATCATGGCGAAACGCTGGGCGCCTTGGCAGTAGGGGATGTGGCGTTGTACAAGGAGACCTACCAACCTCTTTTAATGGATGTGATTACGGTTCCCTCTCCGGATTGTTTTTTCCGAGAGAAGGGCGAGAGCGAATCTGCCTATTGCCAGCGTCAGTTTATTCATATGGAAAGAGCCCTAGAGCGCTATGGAGAAGAGGCATGTGCCGTTATTGTGGAGCCGTTGGTCCAGTGTGCCGGCAATATGCGAATGTACGATCCAGTTTATTTATCCTTACTAAGGGATGCTTGTGATCGGCATGGCGTTCATTTGATCACCGATGAGATCGCGGTCGGTTTTGGCCGCACCGGAACTATGTTCGCCTGTGAACAAGCGGATATCACACCGGATTTTCTTTGTCTGTCCAAGGGGCTGACGGGGGGCTATCTTCCCTTGTCGGCAGTGTTGACTACCGAGAAGGTATATCAGGCATTTTACGACGACTATTCCACTCTGCGTGCTTTTCTCCATTCCCATAGTTTTACTGGCAATGCCCTTGGCTGCAGTGCTGCCTTGGCGATCCTCGATATCTTCAAGGAGGATTCGGTGCTTGAAAATAACCGGTTATTGGCGCAAACGATGCGCCAGAGCACTGAGCATTTTATCGATCATCCCCATGTGGCGGAGGTGCGTCAGCATGGCATGATTCTGGCTATTGAAATGGTTAAGAATAAGGCATCCCGCGAGCCTTATCCCTGGCAAGAGCGGCGCGGACTGAAAGTTTATCAGCATGGTTTGCAAAAAGAAATGTTACTCCGGCCATTGGGTAATGTGGTCTACTTTATGCCGCCTTATGTGATTACCCCTGAGCAAATCACTGATTTAGCTCAGGTTGCATGGGAAGGTATTAACCTTGCTACGCAAGATTAGACGAAAGCGCTTGAGATGCGTGTTCCCCGACTCTATTTTCCCTTGTCCTTATCGATAGGCTCTAGCGTATCCTTGGATGAACGGACTTTACAGTACGTGATCCGAGTGCTGCGCCTTAGGCTCGGTGCCCAATTGCGGTTATTTGATGGCCGGGGTGCCGAATATCAGGCAGTGCTGGAAATGGTAGAAAAACGGGCAGCCAGGGTTCGGATTTTAGAACGTATCGAGCATTATGTTGAGTCGCCTTTGCATATTGTTTTAGGGCAGGGGATTTCTCGGGGTGAGCGCATGGATTATGCGCTGCAAAAAGCCGTGGAATTGGGGGTGAGTCATATCGTTCCATTACTCACTGAGCGTAGTAGCGTCAATTTTTCTACAGGGCGTGCCGAGAAACGGTTACGCCATTGGCAAGGGGTTATTATCAGTGCTTGTGAACAATGTGGCCGCAATTATATCCCTCCAGTGGAGATACCTCGGTCGCTGGCGGATTTTCTTGGGGACGATCATGGGGGGCTGGCCGTGTTATTGGACCCCCGGAGCGAGCGGCCATTGAAGGCATTACCTTTGCCTTTGGATAATCGGCTAATATTGCTGATCGGTCCGGAAGGGGGATTGAATGAAATAGAAATTAAGCAGGCACAACAGGCTGATTTTATTGGTGTTCGCCTTGGCCCCCGTATTTTACGGACTGAGACGGCTGCAGTAGCGGCGCTGACGGCGCTGCAGCTACTCTGGGGAGATTTATAGCCGGGGGATATATTCTCTTGCAATTATCCTGTAACGCACCTTTGAAGTGTTTCCTCCAGGTACTCGAGGTTGGGAATGAGCGCTGGAAGCTGATTGATTTCTGCGCGGCAGTGTAGGAAGGGACTGCTGGGGGCATGGGGAAAAGCCGAGAGGTTATTGCCATGGGCTAGGATTAGCTGCGGAATGTTTTGAATGATAAGGGCATAAAATTTCCGGCTAGAGTGCCTTCTTACTGTATTGAGTATGACAATATGGGCATGGTTTGAAAGCGGTGGAATCGGCTTTCTTTGAAGCGCTTCAAAGCTAACTAGCAAAAGAATCTGCTCTCGCCAGTGTACCGTACCGCATAGCCAGTAAGGAGCGTTGGGTAGGGGTTTAGGCTCAATATAGGGGATGATCTCGGCAATTGCGGTTCTGGGTAAAAGTAAAATTTGCTCTTGCAAAGGCAGCAGGATGCTGGGTATCTGGTTACTGGATTGGGCATGGCTGCTGGTTTTATCATCATCGTCATGGAGATGTGACTCTGCCCTGATATTTGAAATAGATAGCTGGTTGTTAGTCATGGTTAGTGGAAAAGTCATAAATTAAGTTTAGCTTATTGCTTCCTTACGGCTTATGCGGTCCTTGACATGGGTATCTTCGAGCAGCTTAACAAGACTTTTGGCCAGCCCTTCGGGAGGAGCGCTGAAACTGACGGCCCCGGTGGCGCGAGCATAATCAGGCATGCTACTAATCTCACAGCTAGCGGCATCTTGAGCCCAGACCGTACCCCCATTGGCAAGAACATGATGACAGCCTTGGGCGCCATCCTCGCCCATACCGCTAAAGATAA
This sequence comes from Nitrosococcus watsonii C-113, assembly GCF_000143085.1. Taxonomy (NCBI): domain Bacteria; kingdom Pseudomonadati; phylum Pseudomonadota; class Gammaproteobacteria; order Chromatiales; family Chromatiaceae; genus Nitrosococcus; species Nitrosococcus watsonii. Next base: position 117,167 of record NC_014315.1, read on the forward strand.
TGGCACCAGCCATGGCGCCAAAATGTTTTGATACAGTGTGCATGATCGAGTCAATGGATGGATTATAGCGATAATTATGAATAGCAGGGAGCAGGGTCAAGCAGCGGTTATCATCAAAGCTGAGATCATATTTTTCTGGAGTGATCAAAACCTGCTGATTTTGAAGCCGGTGCCCCGGTTTCGGCACTTCTACGGAAAAGCAAGTATATTGAGCTAACTGTTTGGTAAGCAGTTCTAGAAAGTTGGCGCCAATGTGCTGCGCTACAATGAATGTGGTGGGTAATGTTTCTGGAATAGCGCTTAGAAAGCGTTGTAGCGCTTGAGGTCCACCCGTGGATGCGCCTAATACCCAAACCCGTTGTTCAGTTTTCTCCTTCGCTGAAAAGCCCTGTGGATTAAGTTGTCTCGGTGTTTCTTTTCCTAGTATTCTTGTCGTAGGGGCAAGGTTCGCAAGTTTAGCCAGTTTATTGCTTATCCGTTTTCCCCATTGAGCAAACTCAGTGGTTTTTTTACTTGTTTGGGGAGTTCCTTCATTAAACAGCATTGGAAGGGAAGTCTGTTCTAAAAGTTTCTCAAATGCTTGGGCTTGCTTTTCATAAGCTTTGTCTAACCCTATAAAAAGCACATTAGCGTAACGGCTTTCAGCTACAGTCAAAAATTGGATATCGGGAGGACCATCGGCAACCACGGAAAGGCCGTGTTGTTCTAAAATATGGCGGATCTGGAGTCGCATATCTTTACAGTTACAGGCGATGGCAACCTGGACGGGCCTTTGTTTAGAAGGTGACATTGGCCTCAGTCGTATTTAGAAAAAGTTGAATATGTTGTAATAATTCGTCTTCTTGATAGGGTTTAATTAAATAGGTATTAACTCCTATTTGGTTAGCCCGATCCCGATGTTTTTTTCCGCTCCGGGAGGTAATCATGATGATCGGAATATCCTGCAATCGTTCATCTTTTCGGATGAACGTAGCAAGCTCGAAGCCGTCCATCCGCGGCATTTCAATATCTAGCAGGAAAATATCGGGGATGCTTTCCTGAAGAAGCTCTACCGCATTTACCCCATCCCGGGCCGTCAGTACTTCCATTCCATGGCGTTGCAAAATTTTCTCGGTAGTTTTGCGAATAGTAATGGAATCATCGATGACCATGACTATTGGTTTTTGCGCTATCTTGGTAGCTGTTTGCTGCCTTATCGATATAGAGGTTTCTGTTTTTTGTGCAATCTTGCGGATCAGGGCTGGCAGATCCAAGATAAGCACTACTCTGCCATCCCCTAGAATGGTTGCGCCGGCTATCTCTTTAATGGCGCCGAGCTGAGGTCCCACTGATTTAATGACAATTTCACGACTGCCTATCAGAGTGTCTACTAGTATGGCGGCCTGAAATTCACCCGAGCGCACTAATAACACAGGGTAATGGGTATTAGAAGAGGAAGAGGATGTTTCTGGGTAATCTTGTCCCAGGGCGGCGCCAAGATGAATAAAGCGATAATTAACGTCTTCATGGGAAAATAGGCGTTGTTCGCTAGCAAGTAGAGAATCAATGGTTTCCTTATCAAGGCGGATTACACTTTGTACGCTAATGATAGGTAAAGCGAAAAGTTCATTGTTCGTTTCGACTAGCAGAGCCTGGACAATGGTAAGGGTTAGTGGAAGACGGATGGTAAAGGTTGTTCCCTTGCCTTTTTGGGAGGTGATAGCTAAGGTTCCGTTGAGGGCTCGTATTTCGCTATTGACAACATCCATGCCTATTCCACGCCCCGCAACTTGGGAAATGTTATCAGCAGTGCTAAAACCCGATTCCAGGATGAGTTGGATTAGATCATCGTCGGGCGGCATCGCCTCTTTTTGCACCAGCCCTCGAGTAAGTGCTTTAGCACGTATTTTCTCTAAATCAATGCCTTGCCCGTCATCGCTTACGTGGATAACAATTTCCGAACCTTCGCGAATCAGTGAGAGGGAAATGCTACCCATTTCTTTCTTGCCAGCCGCGATACGGAGGGGGGGGGACTCAATACCATGAGCAATACTATTTCGCAGCATATGCTCAAGGGGAGCAATAATACGATTTAATACTGTACGGTCCAGTTCATGACCGCTATCTGTTATTTTTATCTGGACTTTTTTATCGAGTTCCTGCGCTGTTTGGCGAACGATTCTATGAAGGCGCGGCGTTACTCCCGTAAACGGTAGCATCCGTGTGTTCATTAAACCCTGTTGTAGATCAGCTCCCGTGCGTGATTGCTGGAGTAGGAGGATATCCGCTTCCCGTGCTGTCTCATCTAGTGTTTCTTTAATATTAGTGAGATCGCTGATACTTTCTACGAGTCCCCGCGATAATTGGTGTAATTGAGAATAGCGATCCATTTCCAAGGGATCAAAGCCTTCCAGATGCTGGTTGTTTTTTTCTTCATGGCGGTAAATAATTTGGGCTTCTGTTTCGATCTCTAATCTACGGATTTGACTCCGCAGGCGGGCAACGGTTCGTTCCATTTCGCCAAGATTTAAACGTATTGTTCCAATCTGTTGCTCGATGCGAGTGCTAAAGATATTGACTTCGGCGGCATTGTTAACTAGGTGATCCAGTAAATCAGCCCGTACCCGTACTTGTTCTACCGGCGAGGTTCCGGTTTCCGTGAGAGGATGCGTAGTTTTATGCAGTTCCTGTTCCGGGGGAATAGCTAGTGCCGCTGGCAATTCTTGATTATGGATTAGCCGCGCTTGTTCCGAATTCTGAGAGGATGGGAGATCTTCAGAACTATAACGACTTATCTCAATCAATAAGTCCGATATGGAGGGAAGTGGGGCAGCGTTTTGAGCGAATTCGCATAATGTGCATAATCTATCAAGGCAATGTTGCAAAAGCCCAAATAGTTCTGGTTCCGCATTTCGTTTCCCTTCTGTTACCGCGCTTGCCACTGTTTCCATATGATGGGTCAGATCAGCCAACAAGGTAACCCCTGCTAGTCGCGCGCCACCTTTTAAGGTGTGCAGATGCCGTTGAAATTCCTCGGCTGGAACCTGCTCTGAGGAGGGGTTTTCCTGCCAGGCTGAAAGGCTTATCTGACTAGCTTGCAGCAGCTCATCGGCTTCTTCTAGGAAAGCAGCAACTAGCTCGTTATTGGGATCGATGGGGAGATCTTTTATTAAACCAGGATCAGGGGCATCATCCGGTGAAAGTACATCCGGCGTTGGCGGTGTTTTTTCCGTACACGGTAAGGAGTCAGCCATTCCATGAATACGGGAGGATACATCATTGGCAGCGAGTAAAGCAGCCCCGTGGCGAAGGGAGTCGCACATTTCCGCAAGCCGGTCATGGCCTTCTTGTAGCAGACAGAGGAATTCATTGTTATCTGTGGCGCCTTTATCAATAGCGACGGTAATAAGAGATTCCAGATCGTGGCTAAGGTCGCCCAGAGCGGTAAGGTTAGCCAGGCGCGCACCCCCTTTTAGGGTATGAAGTTCTCGTTGTAGTTGTTGTACTGGCGTGCTCTCTTGAGGAGATGCGCGCAGGTCGGTTAGGGTAGTCTCTATAGCTTGCAGAATGTCATCCGCCTCATCGAGGAAAACGGCTAGTAGCTCTGGATCGGAAAGGTATCCAGAAGCTGAAGAAGTATGCTGGTCTGAAATGAAAGTCTCTTGCTTCGCTAACTGTGCTTTCTGGGTAGATTCTGGATCATGTTCAGAAATTTTCTCCCCGGTGGAAGGCTCACTGTTTTTAGCAGAGGGGGCGCAGGAATTTTCTATGTCAGTAGCTTGGAGGATGGGGTCATCCTCACCGGAAGTAAGATTGGGCATACTGTCAGCTACGGCCTGTGCCCTATGTGATAATGCCAAAATACTCTCGGCCGGTTTCCCTCCCCCTTGCGTGAACAAGGTAAGAAGTTGTGATAATGCTTGCTGTGCTCCTTCAATTATTTCAAATACCGCGGGCTTTATTTCAATTGCTCCCTCCATGATACGGTTAAGCATATTTTCAATAGCCCAGGCTAGCTCGCCGATATCGGTTGCGCCGACAAGGCGCCCACTGCCTTTGAGGGTGTGAAAGGAGCGGCGTATTGTTTTAAGCGCTTCTTGTTGGTTGCTGTCCTGTCGCCATTGAGAAAAATGCTTAGCAATGGAAAGCATCTCTTCTTGGGCTTCTTCAATAAAATAGGTGGCAATTTCTGGATCGACACCTTCTGGATAGACCGGCGTGCTAGGAATTTCCCAGATGGTTTGATGGGATGGAACAGAGTCGCTTTTTATCCCTGGGCTAGAACTCGCTTCAGTAATCTCTGAAGCCGGCTCTTCGGAGACAGGTATAGCGTCGACAGATTCAACTGTGGCTGGGTGCTCATCAGCGGTATTATCCACCGACTCTGAGATGCGGGTTAAGCAGTCCGCTGCGGTATCTAAGAGTGAGCCGCTTGCTAGCGCGCCTTCCGTCAACATTTCTAGATAAAGCTCTATGGCGCAAATGGCTTCTGCTAGAGCTTCCAGGTTAGTTGGGGAGGTATTATAGCTTTTTCCGATAAGGGTTTTATTAATACAGAGGTTACATTCCGTAATCAAATCAGCAATGCGGGTTAGTCCCAGCACCGACAAGGTCTCGGAAATTTGCTGTAATTTATTCGGAACTGGGTCTAATATGTTCGGGTCGTTCAGATTCAGGCTATAGCTAGTTAGCGCTCCACTTACGATAGACAATTCATCGAGACATTCTTTTGTTGCCGTGTGGAGGGCTGATTCAACATTGCTGTTACTCTCAGGATCGCGGTCTAAAGGCGCTGCTTGATGAATATTAAAGTGATGGTGGGCGGTGGAGGAGCCTTTTTTGGGGTTTCTGGAAAGCGCTATTTCTGTTTGTAGTGATGCCTCAACCTTAAGTAAACTATCAGCCAGTTCCAACTGCTTATTGCGGTCAAATTCGGCTTCGTTTTGGCTCGTTTCTTCCATCTGTATGATTGCTTCATGTAGGATAGAAATAGGTGTATTAAAGCCAATGATTGCTAAGGTATCAACCATTTTGTGAAGCAGATAGCTTAGATTCTCGATTTTTTGAGGTTGTGTATTAGTGCGATCAAAAATATCCAGGCTGTCTTTAACTTGGGCAAGATCCTCGTGGAAGGCATCAAGCACCGTATTAATAACTTCGGTCCCTAGGTTATTGAGAGAGGATTGATCCGAAGGAGCATAATTCTCTAATTGGTAAGTTGTTTTTATAGCGGTAACATAGCTTCCAGAAGAGGTTGCATTAGCGATTTGGAGTAATAGTGATTTAAGCAGATGGTCAGTGATATCGGCTACCAGTGCGGGCTCGCCTGATTGAATCAATATTTTGATTTTCTTATTTAACTCTCCTAATAAGAGTTTTATTTCTTGTGTTGATTGGATGCCATTTTCTTGTAGTGCTTCAATAACGCCCTGAGATAACCACCATAGGCGAATAGCGGCAACGTCACGGCAATTTTTTCGTAATTCAGATATTACCTCGGCGAGACGAAGAAGACTATCATTAGCGGAATTTCGGAACCAGCTGAGGAGAGCAGACTCATACTGCAGGCGTAATTTGGAGGAAAACAGGGAAGGAATATCGCCATCCATCTCCAATAAATAAGATGTCAGGGTATCTGGGAGCAGAGTATTTAATTCTGGATCAAAGAAGTCAATTTTTTTTAGCGGAGTTTGATTATAAGTTTGGCGTATTTCATTTACTATAGGCAAGACACTAATGGGATGATCTTTTTTTCCTGAATTTAGGCGATTTAGATAATCCTGTAGTGAAAGTGTCCCCTGCATCAATGCTTCTAGGGCTTGTGTATCAGCTTCTATTCTTTTCTCAAGGATGCCAAGGGCGAGCGCTTTGGTTTCAGCAGCAAGCAAATTTGCCCCTGCTAATTCCACCATTTCAAGAACCCCTTCTACCTGATGTAAATGGTTCAGGTAGAAGCGTAATTGAGTGATATCTTCTATATTTTCGGCAAAAGCTTCTAAAGCTAAACTCGCATCACGCAATGACTCTTCAAGCTCTTTTTTGACCCAGCTAAGCGCGCTTTGGCTAAACTCATAATTTGTGCTCATAAGCTGTTCTCCTGCTACTATGAGTCGGCTTTACGCCGATAGGCAAGCGTATTTTCATGATTTATCTTTTCTAACGCTGGATGCGCCCAATTAAATACATCGCTAATGCTTAAAATTAATAAACCGCCAGGTGCTAGGTGGGTAACTAAAGTATCTAAAATTAAAGAATGTTTATCTAAATTAAAGTATATAAGGAAATTCTGGCACACAATAATATTCATTTTTCCTAAAGGAGCATTTTTTGCTTGTAGCACATTTAGCCTAGAAAAACATACTCGATTACGAACCATTAGTTTGGTTTGATAAAAGTCGTCATCTAACGGAATAAAATACTTAGTACGTAAATAGGAGGGAATGTTGGTCAGCCTGCTCTTATGATATATACCTTGCTTTCCCGTGGTGAGCGCAGAGTGGCTAATATCGGTAGCTGTGATTCCAAAAAATATATTTTTATTCGCCCGGGTATTTTTATCTATAATTATGGCAAGAGAATAGGCCTCTTCGCCAGTAGCGCAGGCCACGCTCCAAGCATGGATGCTGTGCTGTGTCTTACTGAGTGAGTATTGATTGGATAGCAAAAACTTTTCAATAAGGGATAAAGAGTCAGGATCCCGAAAGAAGCGCGTTTCATTGACGGTTAGACTATCAATGAGAACTCTCCATTCCATGCTGTTTTTATGTAATGATTTTAAGTAATTATAGTAGTGATGGAAATCATCGAAACCATGGACCCTCATCCGCATACGAAGGCGGGTTTCTAAAAAAGAATTTGGAATTGTATCCGTAAAAATACCAAATTCCTCTAAAATTTCTGCCCACATGGGATAATTTTTAGCGCTGAGATTCGGCTGCGGGTTAAGCTTCATCGTTAATCAATGATTATTTTGGAAGTTTAAATCCAGCTACTGATTCACGCATTTCATTGGCGTATTCAGAAAGGCGGCCGATAGAAGAGGCCGTCTCATTAGTGCCTTTAGAGGTTTGGTCAGTAATTTCTTGTATAACATTCATGGTATCGGAAATGCCTGCCGCCGCCGCCGCCTGTTGTTTCGCCGCACCGGAGATATTTTGAATAAGTTCTGCCAGATGGTGGGACACGCTCTCAATCTGGCCAAGAGCTCCTCCTGCATCTTGGGATAGTTTAGCGCCAGAAACCACTCCAGAAGTACTTTCTTCCATTGAGATAATAGCTTCGTGAGTATCGCTTTGAATAGTTTTGACGAGGGCATCAATCTGTTTAGTCGCGTTACTAGAACGCTCTGCTAAACGCTGAACTTCATCGGCTACCACAGCGAAACCTCGCCCAGCTTCTCCAGCCATTGCCGCTTGAATAGCTGCGTTTAGAGACAAAATATTGGTCTGTTCGGCAATATCGTTGATGAGTTCCACAATTTCGCCAATTTGCTGAGAGCTTTCACCTAGTCTCTTAATTCTTTTAGATGTTTCTTGAATCTGCTCACGGATATTGTCCATTCCTTCAATGGCATTTTTCACCGTTTCAGTGCCCTTGCCCGCGATTTCTACTGATTGTTTAGCAACCTCCGCTGACTTGGTTGCGTTATCTGAAACCTGTTCAATGGAAACTGCCATTTCATTAATGGCCGCGCCTACCGTTGTGATCTGTTGGGCCTGATGTTCGCTTGCATCAGCTAAATGCATGACCGTAGCTTGTGTTTCCTGGGCTGAGCTCGATACTTTGATGGCGGTATCATTGATATCTTGTACTAGGGTACGTAAGGCATCAATGGTGTAGTTAATGGAATCGGCAATGGCCCCTGTAATATCTTCAGTTACAGTTGCACTAACAGTAAGATCGCCATCAGCTAAATCGCCCATTTCGTCTAATAGTTTTAAAATTGCATCTTGATTATGAGAATTTTTTATTTCCAGGCCATCAAATTTTTGGCGTAATGTTTTTATAGGACGAGTAAATAATATTAATAACAGAATAAGCGTGCTTATCCCGATAGCGTAGCTGGTGACTAAGATAATTTGTAACTGGTTACGTGCATTTTGATAGGACTCGACTAGACCAGTAATTATTTGGAAAAGATTATCACTATGCTCAAATAAATTAGATATAGTGCTTTTTTGAGGAGTATCCAGCGTGTCTATAAGTTCCTTTTTTAATTGGGACCAGATAGGCTGTATTTTTTGTTGCGATTTTTCTATAGCAGTAGCTATAGAAGGTATATATATATCATTGCTATCAATTTCTTCTAACTTTTTATCAAAAGCAGAAATACCTTCATTTATTTTTTCTTTCTTGATTTTATTGTTTGCTGTTATAAAGAAAATAAAGACAGGAAATCTCTGAGTTAAGACTCGCATCTCTGAGCCTAGCTTTATATCGATATTAATCTTATTTATTTGCCATGTGGCATAGCTGATACCAACAATTGTAGTAAGTGCTAGTAATATCGTAATTACCGTCAGAAACAAATGCTTTCTTGCGGTTAGTGCAGAGAGATAAATATGATTGCGGATATTCATTCGCTTTTCTCCAGAACGGCGAGCCAGTTTAATTTCGCTATAATCAGAATTTATTTCCATTACTTTAATTAAGCCCTCATGGGCCCTCAATTTAGACGGTTGCTAGGAAAAAGCTCTCTTGTTCTATAAGCAGATGAAAATCAAATTCCAACCATATTTCTCTGTTCTGAACGAACCCTCTTTGAATATAGCGATTAAGGGGATCATTCGATGGAAGTTGCTGCCCGGTCCATTCTTCGTCTAAAAAATGTTTGAGTCCGAAAACCTCTTCTACCAGTAAGCCCGTAATGAGTTTTTTCTTGGTGACAACCAAAATCTTGCTTCTATGAGTCTGATTTGATGGGGTACCATAGATATAGGCGTGAAGATCTATAAGAGGTAATATATAGCCGCGGATATTTGCAATTCCTAGTACCCAAGGCTTAGCGCCGGGAACCCTCGCTATCGCAGGACAGGGAAAAACTTCACATACCTGGGTAAGGAGAGCAGCTAGTTTTTGGTTTCCAAGAAGAAAACCAAGGTTTGTCCATCTTTGGCGGATAGCAGTTTGCTGTGGTAGAGCAGCCCCATGCCGGCGGTTTTGAGCTTCGATACCGCGAAGTATGGAAAAAGGGTTATTCTTGTCCATGCTATGGTTGCTTAGGAATTGATTAGCATATTAATTTTATTAAATAATTCTTCCTTATCCACTGGCTTAGACAAATAGCCTTTAGCCCCTTGACGTAGCCCCCAAACTCGATCCGTTTCCTGATTTTTTGCCGATATGATTATTACAGGTATTTCAGCGGTTTCTGGATCACGCTTTAGCTTTCTTGTAGCTTGGAAGCCGTTAACCTGTGGCATTACAACATCCATTAAAATTAAATCAGGTTTTAATGTTTTGGCTTTGGTCATGCCTTCTAAGCCATTATTAGCAAAGGAAACAGTAAAACCTTTCTTTTCTAGCATTATCCTAAATGCATGAGTTTCTGTTGAGGAATCATCAACTACTAAGATATGTGCCATAGGGTGTTCCTGCATCTGGAAGGTTCTGGTTAATGTTGATTTTATTTTTTAGTCAAATATTAGTAGCTAATGTCAAAAACAATCATGAGTGACTGCAGTGGCTTGAAATAGCACCTAAGAGTTCTTCACGAGTAAAAGGTTTTGTTAGATATTGGTCACAACCCGCGATACGGCCACGTGCTCGGTCAAATAAACCATCTTTGCTAGAGAGCATAATAACTGGAGTATTTTTCAATGCAGAGTTGTTTTTTATCAAGGTGCAGGTTTGATAACCATCTAGCCTTGGCATCATAATATCTATAAATATGATGTCTGGGTGGTGTTGGTTTATTTTGGGAAGAGCCTCGAATCCATCTTCTGCTGTTACTACTTTGCAACCAAATTTTTTAAGTAAAGTTTCTGCTGTTTTACGAATAGTTTTACTATCGTCAACGACCATAACTTTAAGGCCATTAAATTCGATATTTTCCGCATTACTCACAGCAGGTATCTCCCAACTTTAATTATGTTCCATTCAAACAATACACTACTGATTGAGGAAGAGTTATTTATTAAAATCATAAAATTTACCCTGCGAGGGATAGTGCTAGACGTATCACCTGATTTTTATGCCTATGCAATCCCTGCGCTTGTACAAAAATTGCTAGAACATTAATCGACGGCTAGTCATTATTCTTTAATGCTGGGTTTCGATTATTTTAGTCATCAATAATTTGGATTGTATTTGAGATATATTCGGTTCTTAATAAAAGTTATATCGTGATAACTATAAGCAGGTATCTGATTATTAGAGATAAAAATTGATAGAATGCTTTATATATCAGATAGCACGGCAACATCACAACTTACAAGCGTATGTACAGCGAATTAGACATTAGACAGATGCCTCATTGTTATGGAGCCTTGTTAAATCTCTTGTTATCTTAGGTAAGAAGAGTGGCCCATTACAGTCATGTATGCTGTTTATGGATAGTTATAAGGCTTACCACGGAATAAAGGAAAGCATTATGGGAAAAACTAGGCTGGGACGTGAGAACCATCAATAGCATACCGAAGATAACCCAATCAGTACTAAGCGATTTTGTGATAGGAAACACAGATTTAGTACACTGAAAAAGTATCCTCGGTAACAATTTGATATACCTATAAAGAGGACCTCCTTGCAGAGGTAAAAGAATATTTACACTACGAACAAATAGCTGAGTTTATTGGAACGATTATACCTATGTGATCCTGCTAATGTTGCGGTAGTAGAGGAATTATTATCTATTTAAACGAGTATTGAGAAGAATGAGTCAGCATCTTGGAAAGAAAGGATTTATATTACTATCACAATAGAAAATATTAGCGGAACAGTTAGAACGAGGTATTTAGAAAAAACTTTGGTATACCTATGGTGAATTCAAACTCGGTTCCTTTACGTGTGGCTACTTTTGGTGTAGGCCAACATGTAAGAAAGCTGTTAGAGATGGCGTTTGCGGGGCCTGGCAAGGGAAACTATTTTTTAGTAGAAGAAACCGCTGCTGAAGTAGGTATTCTTGATTTGGATGGCCCTCGATGGAAGGCGTTATGGAAAAATTATAGATCTCGTTTCCCTAAACGCCCAACTCTTATCATGTCTATGCGCCCCACTGTTTTTCAGGACACTGTGGTTATCCCTAAGCCAGTGAGGTTAGAGATTTTATTGGCGGCTTTGGAAAAGCTTAGAGTAAATTGTAGATGCGGAGGGGAAGCGCCGAAATTATCTCTACAGCAACCGCTAAAATCACGCCCTGGGGTTGAAGTATCAAAGTCTTCTCAGATTGTCCCCTCTTCTATACTACCTAGCAGTACAGCATATCAACCTTTTATTTTTGGTGCTGCAGAGGCGATGGAGAGACGAGCGATCCATGAGTACTGCGGTAATGCGCCTGATCGCGATGTTACTGATCCTATTCAATTGGAAAAAATCTATTATGATTCTCACCGTTATCTTCAAGGCCATCTCCATAACGCGCTTATCAAAGCCCAAGCTATAGGAGGCGCTCGCATTACTACCAGTGGTTGGGGTGAAGTCATTATCTCGCTTGAGTCCAGCCAGATTATGCTTAAACTAAGTGATAGACAGCTTCGGCCGCTATGTGTGATGCCATTAGCTAAGGCAAATGTTGATATCAGCACGCTTACTCCACAAGAGGTGGAGGCGTTGTCCTCCCAGGTTGTTTATTCAGACTCATGGCAGCCTCTGCAGCCCTTACTATGGAAAGTCGCTTTGTGGACTTCGCGGGGACGGATTCCCCTGGATGTGCCTCTTGATCGTCCTGTATGCCTCAAGCACTGGCCTAATCTTACCCGGCTATTGCTGACACCCCACGCGATGCGTATTGCTGCGCTCTGGATGGTGCGGCCTTGTTCTTTAATGGGAACCGTCGCTGCTTTGCAGATACCCCAGCGTTATGTCTTTGCTTTTTTTAGTGCTGTCCATAGCTTGGGACTGGTAGCGCTAGAGCAGATTACGGTAAAGGAAGCGCCTTTATCAATCCCCGTCCCTCAGCATAAAGGTATCCTGGACAGAATCTTGAATCGATTACGTCAAAGTTAGCCATCCTCTATGATGATGTCAGAATTGAAATCTACCTGTTTTATAAAATTTAATGTCAAATCATAAGCTCATTTTTACTGGTCCCGTAGGGGTCGGCAAAACAACAGCGATTAGCGTGTTGAGTGATATTCCTACCGTCAGCACAGACGAGGTGGCTAGCGATATGACGCGACGAAAAGATCCTCGGACTACGGTAGCCATGGACTACGGGTTGATGAATGTATCGGAAACGGAAAGAATTCACCTCTATGGTACACCTGGCCAAGAACGATTTGACTTTATGTGGGATATTTTGACTGAAGGGGGGATTGGGTTGGTATTGCTGTTAGACAACAGCCGTACTAATCCCCTTCAGGATATACATTTTTTTCTTGGCGCTTTTCGAGAATTCATTTCTCGTACGGGTGTGGCAATCGGGGTATCACGAATGGATGTGCACTCCCAGCCCAAAATCAGTGATTATTATCAAGGATTGCAAGGATTTGCTACGAAACCGCCAATTCTTGAAGTAGATGCCCGTAACCGCAGGGATATTTCCTTGCTAATACAAATATTGCTTTATTCTTTAGATTCAGGATTGGCTAATTCAAATGGTTAGCTATCGAATTATTTATTCCCAATCAATATGTGTTACCAACGCCAGGGGGGCCTATTACGCCATCTCGAGTCCTGTAGTGGAGCCTGCCCGGGAGCTATTGTTTCGAGTTGTTTCAGGAAGGCAATACGCCTCCGCTAACCGCCGAGCAAGTGCAAGCCTGGGGAGAAGATGGGGCTGTAACTTTAGAGTTGATTTTTCGGGTGCAATCCTTGGCTTGGTTGCAAGGTATACCGCTTTCCCGTGAAGCCCCGACAGGGTCATTAGAAGGTGCCTTGCCAAATTTGTTAGCTAAATTATCTGGCAGTGGGAAGGCGCTGCTTTCCGACGATCAGGGATTCCATCTCGCAACCCATGATTATGGGCGCGAGGCTGCTGAAGAGTTATCTGCCCTGAGTGCTGATTTAAGTGCTTTGAATGAGCGCCATAAGGGCTTATTGCAAGGCTATTTAAAGCTACGCTCAAGGGGCTGGGGGCTGGGGGCTGGGGGTGTCGCTGGGACTAGTCAGGTAGGGTTTTGGTCCCTTTAGTATGGGAAAGCAGTTCTTTATGTTAATTATTGGGGATCGTCCCCGTTTTAATCAGCCGGCATTTACTGAGCTTATTTGGTTATTAGCGCGACGTTACTCTCACTGATGCGAATAATATTGTTGGGGAAGTTATAATCCGTATGCGTTAGCCTGAAGCACTAGGGTATCGAGGCTTGTTTACACCATTATCCTAGAAGAAAACATGTCGTCGCATCCGCCGCAATTTTGCTATTTTCATTTTGTCTCGCCGCTTCACTCTCAATCCGTTGCGCCATAATATCCATGCCTGCTTACAGTCTTGACAGGATATTACTGTATAGCGGAATCTGTGAACGTTGAATAGCCCTGTTCCTGAAAGAAGGTCAATGGTGATGGCTACGTTATTAAACTCTCCCACGCTAAACAGAAGGTGCCGGAAGGGATAGGCATGTTGCACAATTCCTTATCCCTTTCTGGCGGGTAATTGCTAAGATTTTCCGCAAACCATCAATGAACTGGCAAGCCAATATTCATAAGCTACCGGCCCTTCTCCAGGGGCGGCTTGAAAACGATTTGGCACGTTTTCAGGAAGCGTTAGAGCAGAAGGATCTGGAAGCGGTACTTAAAGTAAAAACACTTGAAACGCTTTATTTAGTTTGGGGAGCAAGTGAGTTTGTAGCAACCACCTGCATTCGTTGGCCTTCTTTGTTGTTGGATTTGCAAGGAAGCGGTGATCTCTTTCGTGCTTACGAACCAAATCATTATGCTAAAAACCTAGCTCAACAGCTCACTGATATTTCTACTGAAACGGAGCTGATGATTGCCTTACGGCGCTTTCGCCAGCGAGAGATGGTACGTATTATTTGGCGTGATTTGGCTGGCTGGGCCAGCCTTGATGAGGTTTTTAGGGAACTTTCACAACTGGCGGAGGCGTGTCTTAACCGCGCCTTGGCTTGTTTACACTATTGGCAAAGTGAGGCATTAGGCACTCCTTATGGAGCTGTCTCTGGTAAACCCCAATCCATGGTAGTGCTGGGTATGGGCAAATTGGGGGCGAGGGAACTTAACCTCTCCTCGGATATCGACCTTATTTTTGCCTATCCTGAGTCTGGGGAAACCCGCGGCGCGCAGCGGACCTTGAGCAACGAGGAATATTTCATTCGCCTAGCTCGACGCTTAATCCGGGTTCTTGATGAGCGCACGGAAGAGGGATTCGTGTTTCGGGTTGATATGCGTTTGCGCCCTGATGGGGACTCTGGTCCCCTGGTAACAAGTTTCACTGCCATGGAAAATTACTACCAAAATCAAGGCCGTGACTGGGAGCGGTATGCCATGATCAAAGCCCGAGTGGTGGCCGGTGACTGTCAGGCGGGAACGCATTTAATAGCGATGCTTCGGCCTTTCTCTTATCGTCGTTACCTAGATTTTGGCGCCATTGAGTCTTTGCGTGGTATGAAGGCGATGATCACTCAGGAACTGCGGCGGCAGGGAATCGAAGCTAATATAAAACTAGGCCCTGGAGGGATTCGCGAGATTGAATTTATTGGCCAATCTTTTCAGTTGATCCGTGGAGGACGTGAACCGGCTCTTCAGGAGCGGGGGATTCTGCGGGTGCTAGCGCTGTTAGCGGAGAGAGACCATCTACCCTACTATGCTAAAGAAGAATTATGCACCGCCTATATATTTTTGCGCCGGGTCGAGCATCGTCTCCAAGCTTACCGGGATGAACAAACTCACTATTTGCCAACTTCAGCAGAAGGGCGTGCTCGCTTGGCCTTTGCTATGGGTTACGGGGACTGGGGGGCATTTGCTAGCGCCCTTGAAGAGCATCGGCGCCGGGTGCAAGAGCATTTTGAGCAGTTATTTGCTGCGCCTCATATGGATATTACCGATCAGATGGCCCAGGAGAAGAGGCTTGCCGAAGTTTGGTCAGGGGGGGAGTTACAGGAGGCGAGTCTAGCGGTTTTAAGTGCGGCCGGGTACCGCGCCCCAGAAGAGGCAGTGCAGACACTGATGTATCTACGCCAATCTTATACGGTGCGCACTCTCAGCGCTCAGGCCCGAATTCGTCTTGATCAGTTGATGCCCCTGTTGCTAGGGGCGGTTGGCCGCGCCGAACATCCAGAGCAGTGTCTGCAGCGGGTAATAATATTATTGGAAACCGTGGCTCAGCGCACCGCTTATTTAGCTCTATTGGCAGAATATCCCATGGCCTTATCCCAGCTCGTGAAGCTATGCGCAGCCAGCCCCTTGATCGCCCGTCAACTGACCCGTTATCCCTTGCTATTGGATGAACTGCTGGATCCCCGTTCCCTGTATCGGGTGTTGGATTATGCTTCCTTAGCTGATGATCTGGAGCGGTCGCTAGGAACTATTCCAGAGGATGATTTGGAGCAACAAATGGAATTACTGCGCCACTTTTGCCAGCGCCAGACATTGCGCGTTGCGGCGGCTGATGTCACGGGGGTGTTGCCTCTGATGAAAGTAGGTGATCACTTAACTTATTTGGCGGAGGTAATCCTAAAAAAATGCCTGGAACTTAGTTGGCGGCATTTGACTCGCCGCCATGGCCGGCTTCCAAGCAGCACCGGAGAGCAACCGGAAGAGTCTGGCTTTGCCGTTATTGGCTATGGGAAGTTGGGAGGCTATGAGTTAGGCTATGGTTCCGATCTGGATCTGGTTTTTCTTCATAGCGCTAAACTGGGCGATCCTCCCACGGAGGGGAAAAAACCGCTTGACCCTGTGGTATTTTATAGTCGTTTAGGACAGCGTCTCATCCATATCTTACAAACGTCGACTCCTTCCGGAAAACTATATGAAGTTGATACTCGCCTGCGTCCAAGCGGTGCTTCCGGCTTCCTGGTTAGTGGCCTGGATGCCTATCGGGATTATCAGTGCGGGCAAGCTTGGACTTGGGAGCATCAAGCCTTGGTTCGGGCCCGCTTTGTAGCGGGTGACGCAAGGCTTGGCGCCGCCTTTACCGCTATGCGGCGGGAGATTTTGGGGCGGCGGCGAGATCCAGTAAAGCTACGGGAGGAGGTCCGCCAGATGCGGGCTAAGATGCGGAACCAACTGGATCGCAGCCAGCGGGGCTGGTTCGACCTTAAGCAGGGCAGGGGTGGTATTGCTGATATAGAATTTATGGTCCAATATGGTGTGCTTGCTTGGGCCCATGCTTATCCTCAGCTGCTAGAGTATCCGGACAATATTCGAATTCTGGAAGGTTTTGCTCAGGCGGGGCTATTGGCATCAGAAGAAAGCCTGCTGCTAGCGGATGCTTATCGTGCCTATCGGGCAGCGGCCAACCGGCTCAGTTTGCAGACCCATGAAGCCCGGGTGGAGGAGGGGCAATTTCGCCAGGAGCGTATTGCCGTTCAGCGGTTATGGTCGGCTTTACTAGAAGAATAATATGCCAAATAATTCCTTAGTGGACAATCAAGTAAGTAGGGGAGATGAGATTAAATGAGCACGATGGATGACCGCGACGGCATCATTTGGTTAGACGGCGAATTGGTGCCCTGGCGCGAAGCCCGAGTCCATGTACTAACCCATACCTTACATTATGGGATGGGGGTTTTTGAAGGGGTGCGCGCTTATAAAACCCCCCGGGGTACTGCTATCTTCCGGCTACGGGAACACACCGAGCGCTTGTTTCGTTCCGCCCATATTCTCAATATGACGATTCCTTATGATAAAGAAACCTTGAATCAGGTTCAGCGCCTGGTGGTGCGGAAAAATGGTTTGGAAACGGCTTATATTCGTCCCATGTGCTTTTATGGTTCCGAAGGTATGGGATTGCGGGCTGACAATCTCCAAGTCCATGTAATGATAGCGGCCTGGTCCTGGGGAACTTATCTAGGTGCTGAAAACATCGAAAGGGGAATTCGGGTGAAGACCTCTTCCTATACCCGGCACCATGTGAATATCACTATGTGTAAGGCCAAGGCCAACGGTAATTATCTGAACTCCATGCTGGCGCTGCAAGAAGCCTTAGCCTGCGGTTGCGACGAAGCCTTGTTATTGGACACGGAAGGATACGTGGCTGAAGGCAGCGGGGAAAATATCTTCATTATTCGCAACGGTGTGATCTACACACCCGATCTCACCTCAGCCTTGGAGGGAATTACTCGGGATACTATTTTTCAGTTAGCCCAGGAAATCGGGGTGCCTTTACGAGAGAAACGGATCACCCGGGATGAGGTCTATGTGGCGGATGAAGCTTTCTTTACTGGCACGGCAGCGGAAGTTACCCCTATCCGAGAGCTGGATGGGCGCAGGATTGGTGATGGTGTCCGCGGGCCTATTACGGACCGCCTCCAGAGCCTTTATTTTGATCAGGTGCATGGCCGCCGGGAGGCTTATCCAGAGTGGCTAACTCTGGTATTGGATTGAGCTTGAAGTGCTGATTGATTAAGCGAAGGGAGAACGATGGCGGGACATAGTAAATGGGCCAATATTCAATATCGTAAGGGTGCCCAGGATGCCAAGCGGGGTAAGCTGTTTACCCGGCTTATTCGCGAGATTACGGTGGCGGCGCGCCTTGAGGGTGGCGATCCCGCAACAAGCCCAAGGCTACGCACCGCCATTGACAAGGCTTTCGCTGCTAATATGCCTAAGGATAACATCGAGCGGGCTATCAAGCGGGGCACCGGCGATCTGGAAGGGGTGGCCTATGAAGAGGTCCGTTATGAAGGATACGGTCCCCATGGCGTAGCCGTGATGGTGGATTGTATGACCGATAATCGTAATCGCACCGTGGCTGAAATCCGCCACGTCTTTAGTAAATGGGGCGGAAATCTCGGTACGGATGGGTCGGTTGCCTATTTATTCAGCAAAAAAGGCATTATCAGCTATGCTAAGGAGAGCAATGAAGATGCCATCATGGAAGTTGCCATTGAAGGGGGCGCTGAGGATGTGGTGACCAACGAGGATAGCTCAATAGATGTGTTTACTGAGCCGGAGGAATTTTTGACGGTAAAGAAGGCTCTGGATAAGGCGGGTTTGAAGGCTGAGCAGGCAGAAATTACGCAACATGCGTCGACCAGCGTCTCATTGGCGCTGCTGGAGGATGCAAGGAAAATGCTGGATTTTCTGGATGCCCTGGAGGATCTGGATGACGTTCAGCAAGTCTATAGCAATGCTGATTTTTCCGAGGAAATTTTAGCGCAATTAGGATAGTTTCGGTTGTGGCCATCATTGAAAATGGCTGATTAGCCGGAGAAAATAGGTGCCGATTTTTAGTAAAGCTCTTCTTTTGGTAGAAAATTTCCTAACTTTATTATGGCGCGAATCCTCGGTATTGATCCTGGGTCCCGGATTACGGGCTACGGCTTGATTGAAACTAATAACAAAAAAACCATCTACATCGCTGCTGGTTGCATCCGTGCGGGAGGGGGAGGATTAGCGGAGCGATTGGGACAAATCTTCCAGGGAATTACCGAAATTATCCAAGATTATCATCCTGATGAAGTGGCGGTGGAGCAAGTTTTTATGCACCAAAATCCTAGCTCTGCCCTGAAGCTGGGGCAGGCCCGCGGGGCAGCGATCTGTGCCGCGGTCAATGCGGTGCTCCCTATTTTTGAATATACCCCATCCCAGGTTAAACAAGCCGTGGTGGGGCGTGGCGATGCGGCCAAATCTCAAGTCCAGTACATGGTACGTTTATTGCTTAAACTTCCTGCCGAACCGGTAACGGATGCCGCCGATGCCTTGGCCTGCGCCCTCTGCCATGAGCATGCAGGTCCACTTTTGGCTGGTTTGGCTGGGCAGGCAAGGGGCCGGCGGCGGGGGCGCTATTATCGATGATTGGTCGTTTGCGGGGCATTTTATTGGAAAAACGGGCTCCCTTTTTATTATTGGATGTACAAGGCGTAGGTTATGAACTCGAAGCCCCCTTGTCTACGTTCTATGTCCTTCCCGCCATGGGCGCTGAGGTGATCCTATACACTCATCTGGTCGTGCGGGACGATGCCCACCTGCTGTATGCTTTTGCTAGCGAAAAGGAGCGCGGGCTATTCCGGAGTCTAATTCGGGTTAATGGTGTGGGCGCTAAATTGGGATTAGGCATTCTTTCTGGCATCGAGGCCGAATCTTTTACCCGCTGTGTTCAGGAAGGAGATACGGTGAGCCTGACCCGATTGCCTGGCATAGGTAAAAAAACGGCAGAACGCCTCATTATAGAGATGCGGGATCGGCTGCTCGATAGGCCGGAGAGTAGAATAGCAGAGATGTGCTCCGATACGGTTGATGGGTCTGTCCCGGCGGGGACGGTGGCGGAAGCAGTCAGTGCTCTGGTGGCGCTGGGTTATAAGCCTAATGATGCTAGCCGGACAGTGCGCCGCCTCGATACCGAGGGATTGACCACGGAGGAAATCATCCGGCGGTCATTACAGCGGATGTTACAACCATGACTCTAAGCCGAGGTTTAGTTTCCCCCCAAGAATCTCGTGGGGAAAAAGCGGTCGAATTTTCACTACGTCCTTCCAAATTGGCTGATTATATAGGACAACCCCAGGTGCAAGAGCAGATGGAAGTTTTTATTCCTGCTGCCCGGGCCCGGCATGAAGCTCTTGACCACGTACTCATTTTTGGTCCCCCGGGACTGGGTAAGACCACGCTCTCCCACATTATTGCCAATGAGCTAGAGGTAAATTTACGGCAAACTTCGGGGCCGGTATTGGAACGGCCTGGTGATCTGGCCGCTTTACTCACTAATCTGGAGCCCCGGGATGTACTTTTCATTGATGAAATTCATCGTTTAAGCCCCGTGGTGGAGGAAGTGCTTTATCCGGCCATGGAGGATCGCCAGATTGATATTATGATTGGTGAAGGTCCAGCAGCGCGATCTATCAAATTAGATTTAGTGCCTTTTACCTTGGTGGGGGCGACCACCCGGGCGGGGTTGTTGACCTCTCCTCTGCGGGATCGCTTTGGTATCGTCCAGCGCCTAGAGTTTTATGCTGTGGATCATTTAGTTTTGATTGTGGAACGCACGGCCCGTATTCTTGGCATGACGATGGAAAAAGAGGGCGCCTTGGAAATTGCGCGCCGCTCCCGGGGAACACCACGGATTGCTAACCGTCTGCTGCGGCGAGTGCGGGATTACGCCGAAATCAAAGTAGATGGCCGGGTAACCCGCCAGGTAGCACAAAAGGCCCTGGATCTGTTAGACGTGGATAGCCATGGTTTTGATACCATGGACCGTAAGTTGCTGCTAGCAATGATTGAGAAATTCGATGGTGGTCCGGTGGGCGTGGATAGCTTAGCGGCTGCCATTGGCGAAGAGCGGGGTACTATCGAAGATGTGATAGAGCCTTTTTTACTTCAGCAGGGATTCATTATGCGTACGCCGCGGGGTCGAACGGCAACCCGTCATGCCTACCTTCATTTTGGTTTAAAACCGGCTGCGGAGGTGATAGCACAAGAAGTTTCTGATCTTTTTCCCAATGAATGAATTTGTATGGCCAGTGCGTGTTTATTACGAGGACACCGATAGTGGCGGTGTGGTTTATTATGCTAATTATCTCAAGTTTATGGAGCGGGCCCGTACCGAGTGGTTGCGCAGCCTAGGGTTCGAGCAGGATGTTTTGCTTAACCAACAAGGGGTGTTGTTTGTGGTACGTTCTTTGCGCTTAGATTATTTGCGGCCTGGACGCTTTAATGATTGGCTGCAGGTGCATAGTCATCTCCTAAAGCGTGGGCGCGCTAGTTTGACTTTTTCCCAGACGGTGCGGCGCGGGGAGGAAACGCTTCTCTGTCAGGCCGAAGTTAAAGTGGCCTGCCTAAATGCCCAAACCTTTCATCCTTGTCCCATTCCTAAATGGATACTTACGGAGATTAATTACTGGTGACTGTTGATCTCTCTCTTCTGGATTTAATTACAGGCGCCAGCTTTTTGGTGCAATTGGTGATATTGATATTGCTAATTATTTCCGTGATTGCTTGGACCCTTATTTTCCGTAAGCGAGGCGAGCTGAAGCAGGCCAGGGAGGAGGCCGATGAGTTCGAAGATCGTTTTTGGTCGGGGAAAGAACTTAATAACCTCTATGCCGAACTGGCTGCCCAACAAGAGCTCCCGCCTGGGGGTATGGAAGGTATTTTTCTTGCGGGGTTCGGGGAATTTGCCCGTTTGCGCAAACAGGTGGGTATAGAGCACCGAACGGTATTAGAGGGAACCCAGCGGGCGATGCGGGTTTCCCTGGCTCGGGAAATAGATAGGCTGGAGGCTTCGCTGCCGTTTTTAGCCACAGTTGGTTCCACTAGCCCCTATATCGGCTTGTTTGGCACTGTATGGGGCATTATGAATTCGTTCCGGGGTTTGGGCAATGCCCATCAGGCTACGTTAGCCATGGTGGCTCCAGGGATTGCCGAGGCGCTTATTGCCACCGCCATGGGGCTGTTTGCCGCTATTCCGGCGGTGATTGCCTACAATCGCTATGCTTATGAAGTGGAGCGCCTAGCTAACCGCTATGATACCTTTATAGAGGAATTCTCGACTATCCTTCAGCGCCAAATTCATACTGTTTAGCCCAGTCCCATGTATACTCTTCAGCAACGCAAGCGGCGCCGGCTCCTAGCGGAAATCAACGTGGTGCCCTACATTGATGTCATGCTGGTGTTATTAGTGATTTTCATGATCACGGCACCGATGCTGACTCAGGGAGTCAAGGTTGATCTACCCCAGGCAGCTTCCAAGCCGGTCAAGCCGCCAGAAGATGAGCCGCCCTTGCTGATCAATGTGGACGTTCAAGGGCGTTATTATATTAATGCAGGCAAAGCCCCAAGGCAGCCGGTGACGGCGGATAAGCTTTTAGAGGTGGTTACTTTGGTGCTGCGCCATAAGCCTGATACCCCTATTCTTATAGGAGGAGATCGCCAAGTTTCCTATGGCGCCGTGGTAAAAGTGATGGCCTTATTACAGCAAGCGGGCGCGCCCCATATTGGGCTAATCACGGAAACACCGTCCCGGCAGGAATCCCGCTAATTTATTATCCATGGAGAATTCGCCTAAGAAATGGATTGCCTTGGCGTTGGCCCTATTAGTTCATGTTATTTTCTTTATCGTATTGTTAATCAGCTTGGGTTGGGCACCTAAACCCGAGCCGGTCAATATTGACCCGGCGCGGATTGTCCAAGCCACCGTCGTGGATAAGGAGAAGGTATTAGCGGAAGCCGCCCAGCGGCGGCAAGCAGAACAGGATGCGCTAGCCCGACAGCGGGCCCTAGCGCAAAAGCGGGAAGCAGCCGAACGACAGCGGGCGGAAGCCCAGCGCCAGCAGCAGGCAAAGGTGGAACAGGCCAGGCAGGAAACCCGAGAACAACGGGCACTGGAGCGAAAACAGCAGGAGGAGCAAGCTCGGCTTAAACGACTTGAGGCGGAACGCAAGGCGAAGGAAGAGACGGCCCGCCGTCAGGCGGAAGCTGAGAAAAAGCGCGCTGAAGAGGAAAAACGCCAAGCCGAGGCCGAGAAGCGGCGTTTGGAGGAAGAGCGGCGCCAGGCTGAGGCAGCCAAACGAAAAGCGGAAGAAGAACGTAAAAAGGCTGAGGCGGCTAAACGCAAGGCGGAAGAGGAAGCGCGCAAAAAAGCGGAAGCCGATCGCCGCAAGGCAGAAAAAGCGCGCCGCGAGGAGGAACTTCAGGCTGGCATTAAGGCGGAACAACAAGCCGAGCAGATTGAATTGGCCAAACAGCGCTTTACGGATCAAGTAAAAATGCGAGTGGAGCGTTACTGGATTCGTCCTCCTGCTAGCCAGGATAGCCTAAAAGTCTCATTACAAGTGGAAATGCTACCCAGTGGCGAGGTACGCAATGTGAAAGTGACCGAGAGCAGTGGTGACCGGGCGTTTGATAGCTCGGCGCAGGCGGCAGTTTATAAAGCTGCCCCCTTGCCGGTACCTTCCGAATCGGCGGCAGCGGAGGAGCTGCGAGTTTTTAATTTTGACTTTAAGCCTGGTAGCTAATAATTATTTTATAGATTATGAAAGTTTGCTTTAAGATCTTGTGGTTGTGGATGTTGATGGTAGCAGCACAAAATGTTTCGGCGGTGCTCACCATTGAAATCACCGGTGGTACGGAAGCGGCGTTGCCTATCGCCATCGTTCCCTTCCAGAAGGAAGGAAAAGTTCCCCCCGAAGATGTGGCCGCCGTCATTGCCGCTGATTTGGCCCGCAGCGGGCGTTTTGCCCCCTTGCCAGAGGAAGATCTGATTGCCCGTCCTCACGCTGCTTCCGATATCCAATTCCAGGATTGGCGGCGACTGGGTTCGGAGGGTTTGGTGATCGGGAAGGTAAGTGCTTTAGGAGCGGACCGTTATGAAGTCAGCTTTCAATTGTTTGATATCTACAAGGCGGAGCAATTAGTAGGACGCCGCTACCAAGTTCCGGCGGCGGGGCTGCGCCATCTGGCCCATCAAATAGCTGATCTTATCTACGAGACCTTGACCGGTGAAAAAGGCTTTTTTACCACCCATATTGCCTTTGTCACCGTTTCCAGGGCTGCCCATGGGGCTAAACAATATGCCCTACAGGTGGCCGATGTGGATGGCCATAATCCCCATACTATTTTGCGCTCGAAGGAACCTATTTTATCACCGGCCTGGTCTCCTGATGGAACCCAGATCGCCTATGTATCCTTTGAACGTCGGCGCTCGGAAGTTTTCGTTCAGGAATTGCGCACGGGTCAGCGGCAATCCGTGGCTTCTTTTCCTGGGATTAACAGCGCCCCCGCTTGGTCTCCGGATGGGCGCAAGCTTGCTCTGGTCCTCTCCAAGGAAGGTAATCCGGAAATTTATATTCGTGATTTGGCGACCGACAGGCTCACCCGTCTTACCCATAATACTGCCATTGATACCGAGCCCGTTTGGGCGCCTGATGGAAAGAGTATTGTTTTCACCTCAGATCGGGGAGGGCAGCCTCAGCTTTATCAGGTTCCAGTTTCAGGCGGACAGGCGCAACGCCTAACCTTCGAGGGAGCCTATAATGCCTCGGCTTCGTTTGCGCCGAATGGCCGCCGCTTGGCCTTGATTCATGGGGATAAGGGACAATTCCATATTGCCGTATTGAATTTGCAAAGTAAGGAATTACAAGTTCTGACCCAGACTCGAATGGATGAATCACCAAGCTTTGCGCCCAATGGACGGATGATTCTTTACGCCACTTCGGGTCCTCAGGGAGGCGTATTAGCCGCCGTCTCCACCGATGGCCGAGTTCGCCAGCGTTTAGCGCAGCAAGGCGATGAAGTCCGGGAACCCGCTTGGTCCCCTTGAACTAAAATAGAACCTTTTAAGGAGCTCTAGCGATGCGTCTAGTCATTCCCTTTTTTCTGCTAGCGGGGATTTACGGGTTAGTGGGTTGTGCGGGTGGAACCGCCGCTACTCAAGGTGGGTCTCCAGGTGTTGTCGTGGAGGAACGAGGCGAGTCCCCCTATCCTGAAGGTGAAGCCTTGGAAGAGGAAAGCGCCACCACCTGGGGAATCGGCGAAGGAGCCGCCTATGAAGGCGATCCCTTGGCCGATCCTGCCAGCCCTCTGGCCAGCCGGGTAGTTTATTTTGAATTTGATAGCAGCGAGATCCAGCAAGATGATCGGCCCATTGTGGAAGCTCACGGCGGTTATCTGGCAAAACACCCTGATATCAAGATAATTCTGGAAGGCCATACTGATGAACGGGGTTCCCGAGAGTATAATTTGGCTTTAGGCGAACGGCGGGCCAATGCGGTGCGCAGCTTAATTCTTTTGATGGGAGCCTCGGAAGAGCAAGTTGAAGTGGTGAGTTATGGTGAGGAGAGGCCAGCAGTGGATGGCCAAGATGAAGGTGCCTGGCAGCTCAATCGCCGGGTCGAAATCCTTTACCCGGGAGAATAATGATGGCGTCGTGCCGAGGCCGTTGGTTATTGGCGGGGGTGCTGTGGTTCCCCCCGCTATCGGTGGTATCTGGGGCTGAAGGAGTTGAGGTGATTGACCCAGGCTCGTTGGAGCAGCGCCTGCAGCGGATAGAGCGTATCGTCGAAGGGCAGGGATTGTCTGAGTTATTATCGCAGATGACGCAGTTGGAAGCTAACGTACGGCGACTCCAGGGAGAGAGCGAGGAACTGCGGCATGAGATGGATAATCTCAAGCGACAGCAGCGGGAATTATACGTGGATTTGGACCAACGGTTACAAAAATTAAACACTTCCCGGGAAAGTTTATCCCCCGTCGTGCCCGCGGAGACGGCGGATGAAGTTGCAGAGGAAGTGCTTGTTGATTCTGGGGAGCAAGCTTACCAGGTTGCCTTGGGATTGCTTAAGGAAGGGCACTATGAAGAGGCAATTGCCGCATTCGATCAGTTTCTACAGCAGTACCCCGATAGTCGTTACCGGCCCAATGCTCAATACTGGCTGGGAGAAGCCCGGTACATGCTGGGTGACTTTAATGATGCTGTCGGCACTTTTCAGGCCCTGGTGGAACAATATCCGGAGAGCGCCAAGGTTCCCGATGCGATGCTCAAGCAAGGATTGGCTTATTATGAGTTAGCGCAATGGGAGCAAGCAAAAGCTCAATTCCAGGCGGTCATGACTCGTTATCCTGCTTCTACCGCAAGCCGCTTAGCCGAAGAGCGTCTCGAAAAAATGAAGCGGGAAGATCATCCTTGACTGAATTCAGTATGATGGGAGCCTGTCCTCTGGAGGGGGCTCTATGGTAGCTGAAGTGGAAAGTCGGCCCAAAGGAATGTGACGCTAAAAAAGGTTACCGGCACACAAGATTGAGCTAAGAGCTAGGGTGATGCCGGGCTGAATATTTAGACAAACCGTGTCTCTTTGGATGTCATTGCTATAACAAGCTGCTGAAGTACTTCTCTAGATTTGAAAATAGTGGAGTAAGCCAGCGGACGTATTTGCTTGCGTGAGCGATCTCCGCAGGCAGGAACGTAGAACATGCGTAAGGGTCGTATAAGACCGCTCCGGCGACAATGAGGTTGGCGGCGCAAGTAAGACTAGATTTTTATGAACGGTTATCATGAAACGTCTGCGTATTACCGAAATTTTTTACTCTCTGCAGGGAGAAGCCCGTAGCGTTGGGTGGCCCACGGCATTCGTGCGATTAACCGGTTGCCCCCTCCGTTGTCATTACTGCGACACTGAATATGCCTTCCAAGGAGGAAACTGGATGGCGTTGGACCGAATTCTCGACGTCGTTGCAGAATTTGGGGTTCGTCACGTCACCGTGACTGGCGGCGAGCCTCTAGTCCAATCGGCCTGCCTAGAACTTCTAACCCGGCTCTGCGACGCCGGGTATGAGGTTTCTTTGGAAACGAGTGGAGCCTTGGATATCTCGGCTATTGATTGCCGTGTGGTCAAGGTCATGGATTGGAAAACGCCCGGTTCAGGGGAAGAAGCCCGTAATCTTTATACTAATCTTGCGCATCTCTCTTCCCAGGATCAGGTAAAGTTGGTACTTTGCAACCGCCATGATTATGATTGGGCCAAGGCAGTCCTTGATCGTCATCGTTTGACTGAGTATTGTGATGTTTTGTTTTCCCCCAGCCACGAGCAATTGAGTCCTACTGATCTGGCTGACTGGATACTGGCAGATCGCTTGCCCGTGAGGATGCAGATTCAGCTGCATAAATACCTTTGGGGGGAGGAACCTGGACGATGACTGCTCCCAAAGCGGTAGTGTTAGTCTCTGGTGGCCTAGATTCAGCCACGGTGCTAGCCATCGCCCGGGAACAGGCGTTTATTTGCCACACCCTAAGTTTTAATTATGGCCAGCGGCATAGCGTTGAACTCCAGGCGGCTGCCGAGATTTCCCGTCAGATGGGAGCAGTAGAGCACAAGTGCATCACCATCGATTTGGGAGGATTCGGGGGATCGGCGCTGACGGACCCTAGCATGGCCGTACCGGAGGCATCCACCGGAACCATACCCATTACCTACGTACCTGCGCGGAATACGGTTTTTTTATCGTTTGCCTTGGGCTGGGCCGAAGTATTGGGGGCCCAAGATATCTTCATCGGCGTCAATGCGGTGGATTATTCGGGTTATCCTGATTGCCGTCCGGCATTTATTAAGGCTTTTGAGCAGTTGGCTAAGCTTGCTACTTGCGCTGGCCTGGAGGGGCGGTCTTTTCGCATTCAAGCTCCGCTTCTTCCTCTATCCAAGGCGGATATTATCCGGGAAGGGATGCGCCTGGGAGTTAATTATTCTCGCACGATTTCCTGTTATCAAGCGGATGAGAATGGGCGGGCCTGCGGGGTTTGTGATTCTTGTCGGCTCCGCAAGCAGGGCTTTTGGGATGCGGGTGTGCCTGATCCTACCCATTATCATTAAAGATCTTTAAGATTTTCGCTAACTCAGGTAAAATTGCCTCCTTATCTTACTGCAGGGGCCGTTAGCTCAGTTGGTAGAGCACCGGACTTTTAATCCGTGTGTCGGAGGTTCGAATCCTCCACGGCCCACCAAATAAATCAGTACCCTTTCTTCCAATCCGCCTATTATTCTCCTATTTTTTATACTGAAGTACTCTATTTGCTCAAATATTAAAGATACCGGAAGCCTTCCCGCAATCCTTTTTTCTTAGCGCCCATCAACGACGGTAAGCTTATCCTATCGTTGGACGATTAATAGGTAAGCGGGACATTAAAGAGTACCTCCCTTCGGGTATTATTCATCCCAAATATAAATTGCTTGAGGTTAAAGAAAGCCGGTTTTTGTAGCGGATGATAAGATTAATGATAGCTAAAAGATTGTATTAGCCCAAAACCGAGTTTCTTATTTAGGTTTTCATACGAATAGTCGAGAAGATGCGACCAGTAATCGTGATATCCAGCTACTTCCTTTCTTGTGGGGGGCTAATTTTGGCATTGGCCTATTCAACTGTAGCGGCGGCTGCCTACACACTGACATTAGAGGATGTGCTGGCGTTGGCGCAAGGCAATCCGACTATTCTCGCTGCCCAAGCCCAGCAGGATGCTGCTTCTGCGGCACTAAAGACAGCGCGCGCCTATCCTAATCCTGAAGCCCAATTAATGGCGGGACCTTCTACACCGCTCGCGCCAGAAACTCCTGGCGGCCTCAGCGCTTTTGCGCAGATTGCCCAGCCTATTGAACTTCCCAGTGTTCGCTCATCCCGGGCGCGTGGTGCAATAGCTGGGCTTGAGACGGCGCAGGCGGCTGCGTTTAACGTAAGCCTTGCTATCATAGCCCAAGCGAAGCAGGCTTTTTATGAAATTCTGCGGCGGCAGAATGAGGCGGAGGTTGCTGTACAAAATCAGGCTTTGCTAGAGCAAATTCGGGATCGGGTAAAATTGCGGGTAGAGACGGGTGAAGCTCCTCGTTATGAATTTGTTAAGGCTGAAGCGGAAGTTCTGAGCGCTATTAAAAACCGTGAACGGGCACAATTACAGATTAATAGCGCCAAATCCATGTTGCGGGCACTGATCGGGGCAAGCTTACCCATGGATTTTGAAGCCGAAGGCGAGTTGGCGGTGCCCAAGGACCTTCCCTCTGTTGAGGAGCTTCGTAGTCTGGTGCTTACGCGCCATCCTGCGATCGTTCAAATTCAGGGCCAGATGCGGCAAGCGCGAGCGGAGCTAAGGCTTGAACAAAATCTTAGATATCCCCAACCTACCTTCATGGCAAGCTTTCAGCGGGCTCCGGATCTGGATCAGTGGCTTTTCGGATTCGCTATTCCACTGCCCCTATGGAACCAGCGTCAGGGACCCATCGCGGCAGCCGCCGCCGAGCTCAAACAGAGCGAGGCCGCTGCGGAGCAGCAGCGCTTGGTTTTATTGCGGGAGGTTGAAGTCGCGCACACCCGTTACCGGATTGCAGCCCGGCAGGAGGAAGCTTTTGAGACGGGTTTGCTTAAGGAAGCGAAGTATGCCCTCAAGGTTGCTGAAACTGCTTACCGCCAAGGAGCGCGGGGTATCCTGGATTACCTGGATGCCCAGCGTATTTACCAAACCGTTCGCCAAGACTATATTAATGCCCGCTTTGATAAGCAGATGGCTTATATCGAGATTGAACGCCTACTTGCCAGTGACTTATGAACTTTAATGCAATGCACGTGTTTGTCCTTGCCCTCGTCTTCAGTCTCGTGCTGTTTCCTTCTTGTTTGGTTGCTGAAGGACAGGAGGGCCCTTCTCCTGATAGCGCTAACACTATCGAGGTCTCTGATATACTGGCCCAACAGATTAAGGTTAGGCCGGTGGGACACGGACGCGTGCGTGATACGCTGCGTTTGCCTGGTCGGGTCCAGCTTGATGAACAGCGCCTAGCGCGTATTGGTGCTTCCGTTACCGGTCGGATCACCGCCCTGTACGCTATTTTGGGCCAGGAAGTGCAGCGGGGCGATATCCTTGCCGAGCTTAACAGCACCGAACTTGGAGCGGCGCAGGCCGCCTACCTTAAAGCTGCCTCCCAAGTCAGTTTGCGTAAATTAGCGGTTAGCCGCGCCCAGCGCCTGTTGGCTGGGGATGTTATTGGTTCCGCCGAACTCCAGGAGCGGGAAGGTGAGCTCGTCGCAGCCCAGGTGGAAATGCAGGCAGGAGCTGATCAGCTCCGAGTGCTAGGAATGACCGATGGCGATATCAAACAGCTTACCCGTAATCGGCAAATTGATTCTCACTCGCATATTACCGCGACCCTAAACGGGGTTGTGATTGGGCGGCGTATCAGTCTTGGACAAGTCGTGCAACCTTCGGATACGCTTTATACGATTGCCGATCTTTCTCATGTATGGTTAGTGGCCGAAATCCCGGAAAACCAAGCTTACTTGGTGCGGGAGGGTCAGGAAGCAGAAGTGGAGATCCCG
Organism: Nitrosococcus watsonii C-113; assembly: GCF_000143085.1. Taxonomy (NCBI): domain Bacteria; kingdom Pseudomonadati; phylum Pseudomonadota; class Gammaproteobacteria; order Chromatiales; family Chromatiaceae; genus Nitrosococcus; species Nitrosococcus watsonii. The sequence goes on from NC_014315.1 coordinate 147,206, forward strand.
GCTCTACCTGGCCCCTCCGCCAGGGGTCAGCTTATTTATGTTGCTGATGTGGTAGACCCGAATACGCGCACGGTTACGGTGCGAATGGATGTTCCTAATCCCCAACGACAAATTAGACCCAATATGCTGGCCTCGATAGTGATTCATACTCGGGCCACGCCTGAACTCGTGGTTCCAGCTCAAGCCATCGTGCGCCAAGGTAGGGAGGATTTCGTGTTCGTGCAGAATGATCCCCGGCACTTCACGCTCCGTCCCGTTAAGTTAGGCCCTAATGGAGGCGAATTTCGGGGGGTAGTAAGTGGATTAACCGTCGGTGAACCTATTGTAGTGGAAGGGGCTTTTCACTTAAATAACGAGCGCTTGCGCCGCAATTTGGATTAGTCACTATGGTGAAATCTCTGATTTATGGCGCCCTTGAGCAACGAGTCGTTATCGCAGTGATAGCTCTCATGCTTTTAGGTTTTGGTTTACGGGCGCCTAGCCAGCTTTCCATGGACGCCTTTCCGGATGTAACCAATGTCCAAGTCCAGGTGGCTACCGAAGCTTTAGGCCGGTCCCCCGAGGAAATGGAACGGTTTGTCACCGTGCCGGTTGAGATTGCGATGACGGGGCTTCCAGGCCTTACTGAAATGCGCTCCCTGAATAAAAGCGGGCTCTCGATTATTACCCTGGTTTTTACCGATGAGACGGATGTCTATTTCGCCCGGCAACTGGTGATGGAGCGTCTCATTGGGGTGCAAGATCGCTTGCCGCCTGGTGTTAGCCCGGTACTTGGTCCGGTGTCAACCGGGCTTGGCGAAGTCTATCAATATACGCTCGAGCGGCCGGACGATGGTGAACGCGCTCTCACGCCTGCTGAGTTGATAGAACGGCGCACTATCCAGGACTGGGTGGTGCGGCCCCTGCTGCGCAGCATCCCTGGGGTGGCCGAGATTAATTCTCAGGGAGGGTATGTCAAGCAGTATCATGTTTTGGTCGATCCTAACCGGCTGCACCATTATCAGATCAGCCTTAAAGAGATTGAAGAAGCCCTAATCCGCAATAATGCCAATAGTGGCGGTGGTGTTCTGCCTCACTATGCAGAACAGTACCTAATCCGGGGTCTCGGCTTGATTGCTAACATCGAGGATATTGGCAATATCATCCTCAAGGAGTTTGGGGGCACGCCTATTTATATCCGGGATGTGGCAAGCATTCGTATTGGGCACGAGGTTCGGCAGGGAGCCATTATCAAAAATGGCGTGAGCGAGCAGGTATCAGGGATCGTATTGATGATTCGCGGCGGTAACGCCATGGAGGTAGTTGGGCGAGTCAAGCAAAAAGTAGCGGAGATCAACGAGCAAGGGCTGCTTCCTGGCGGGCTAAAAATTGTTCCTTATTATGACCGGACCGATTTGGTGGGGGCAGCGCTGAATACAGTCACCAAGACCTTGCTCGAAGGCGTGGTGCTGGTCATCGTGATACTGTTTGTGTTCCTTGGCGATATTCGCAGCAGTCTTATCGTCGTTTGCACCCTTGTGCTTACGCCGCTGCTTACCTTTATAGTGATGAACCATTATGGGATCTCGGCTAACCTCATGTCTCTAGGAGGGCTTGCCATTGCAATTGGATTGATTGTGGATGGTTCCGTGGTGGTGGTGGAAAATACCTTCCGCCATTTAAGCGAGCGTAACAATGCTGGCGAAAGCAAGGCTCGAATCGTCCTGGAAGCAACGGTTGAAGTGGGCAAGCCGGTTATTTTCGGGGTAGGCATCATTATCGTGGTGTTCTTACCCCTGTTTACCCTGGAGGGGATGGAAGGAAAAATTTTCGCGCCCCTGGCCCTAACCATTTCCATTGCCCTTTCTATTTCCTTGCTTCTATCCTTGATTCTCTCGCCGGTGCTCTGTTCCTATGGACTTAAGGGGGGAAGCGAGGAAGATACACGCCTAATCGCCTGGTTGAAAAGGGTGTATTTAAAGCTTCTTACTTGGGCGCTTAATTGGCGCATTACCGTTGTTTTGAGTAGCGTGCTTCTGCTCGGCTTAGCGCTAAGTTTATTTCCGTATTTAGGTAAATCCTTCATTCCGGTTATGAAGGAAGGCGCACTCACACCGCAGATTAACCGGGTAGCAGGGATGTCTCTCAGCGAAGCAATTCGCATGGAGATGTATGCAACCAGCCTTATTCGCGAAGTTCCCGGCGTAAAAATGGTGGTTTCCAAGCTTGGGCGCGGTGAGAGTCCTGCTGATCCGGTGGGGCCGAACGAGTCAGATCCCATTGTGACTCTTAAGCCGCGGGCAGAATGGCCCGAGGGATGGACCCAGGACGATATCGATGCGGCGATCCGTGATAAGCTTAAGGCTTTGCCGGGCGTGCAAATCGTTCTCAGCCAGCCTATTGCCGAACGGGTTGACGAAATGGTCTCTGGAGTCAAGTCGCAGTTGGCGATTAAACTTTTTGGCGATGATTTATCCGCCTTAAAACGCACCGCGGATGATATTGCCCGCCTGCTAAGGACGGTTGAGGGAACCCGCGACTTGCGGGTGGAACGGGTGAGCGGCCAACAATACCTTTTAGTCGATGTCAACCGCCATGCTATTGCCCGCCACGGGATCAATGTGGCCGATGTGCATAGTGTAATTGAAACCGCTATTCGAGGAAAAGTGGCGACTCATATCTATGAAGGCGAGCGGCGTTTTGCGGCGCTGGTACGGTTTCCTGAAAGCAACCGTAATTCGCCCGAAGCTATCAGCAGGATTCTGCTCACTTCGGCCAGTGGCGCTCGGGTTCCGATTGAGGATCTAGCGGATGTTCGGCTAGAGGAAGGGCCCGCCCGGATTAGTCGTGAGAGCGCTAAGCGCCGTATTGTTGTCGGTGCCAACCTTGTCGATCGGGATATGGGAGGGTACGTGGACGAAGTTCAGCAAAAGATTGCCGAGCAGATTAAGTTACCCGAGGGGTATTTCCTTGTATGGGGCGGTCAATTTGAGAATATGGAACGGGCAATGGCGCGTTTGACGATCATTGTGCCATTAACCATCGCGATTATTTTCTTTCTTTTGTTTGTACTATTTAACACCGTTCGGTTAGCTGCTTTAATCATCTTGGTTTTGCCATTTGCCTCCATTGGCGGCATTATTGCTCTTTTTCTTACGGGAGAATATTTATCTGTTCCCGCCTCGGTAGGATTTATTGCCCTTTGGGGCATCGCTGTTCTTAATGGAGTGGTGCTGGTTTCTTACATCCGTAGCCTGCGGGAGGGGGGATTAGAGCAATGGGAAGCGATAGTGCAGGGGTGTGCCCAGCGTTTCCGGCCTGTCCTCATGACGGCGACCGTGGCTATGTTGGGATTAACCCCCATGCTGTTCTCAGAAGGTCCGGGATCAGAGGTACAGCGGCCCTTGGCTGTGGTGGTCATTGGAGGGTTGATTAGCTCGACCGCGCTCACCCTAATTGTGGTGCCTGTCCTCTACCGTTGGTTTGACGAGCGCCGCAGGGGAAAAGGAGGGCAGGTTGAGTTTGAGGGGGAGAAGGATTTATAGGACTTTTTGAGTAACACTAATTGAAAAATGGATCGATAATTCGCAGACCCTAATCCTCTTTGACTTTTATTCTTACCGGCTATCCGTTACCCTGGCGGAATAGAAAATGAGATTCTTCCAAGGGCAGACATTGCATCCTTGATTATATTTTAATCAGTCCCACACTCTCCACGCTGTTGATAAAGCCAATCTTTTTTCGCATATATAGATGCTGATTGGCTTTTGCTATTATACGGCTGTCGCATATTTTGCCCTATTGCCGCCGCCTTGAAGAAGATTTGCGAGGGTCAATGGGGGTTAGCTTTGGCTGCCAAGCTTATTTACATTTAAGCAATAGATTTTGTTAGGCTCAGGAATATTCAAATTAGACTGAGGAAGTAATGAGGAAAAGATACCGGATACAATTCCCAAAGGCTAAATTATCTAGTTTCAAACAAGATGAAGCTTATTTCTATCTTCAAGAAGAGGATGGCAGAAGAAAAATAAGATTTCATGATTATGGTGAAATTTATCAAAAACAAGATTTGTACGAGCAGGTTTTTTATGAGCGCCTACAATGCTCATCCCCAAGCAAAGTATCCTCTATACTCGAAGCAGCAGTAAAACAATCCCAAGATAATTTTTCCGAACTTCGGATATTAGATTTAGGTGCGGGCAATGGCATGATGGGGGATGAATTAAAAAAACACGGAGTTTCACGCCTAGTAGGGATAGATATCGTTCCTGAAGCCTATGAAGCAGCCATACGAGATAGACCAGGGACATATGATGCCTATTATGTTGAAGATTTCACAAACTTAGATAATGATAAAAAGGAGGAAATAAAAACTTGGAACTGTGATTGTATGGTAACAGTTTCCGCACTTGGTTTTTCTGATATTCCAACAAAGGTATTTATAGAGGCGTTTAATATTGTTAAGAACGAAGCATGGATAGCCTTTAACATTAAAGAAACCTTTTTTAATATTAGTGACGAATCAGGGTTTTCGAAAATGATTCGGGAATTAATATTTTCTAAATATATTGATGTCTATTGTATTGAACGCTACCGGCATAGATTATCAATAGATGGAGAACCATTATATTATTTTGCAATTGCAGGAAGAAAAAATTTAGATATTCCCGCTGACTTTCTAGAGTCAAAAAGTATCTCAGCCTAAGCAAGGAGCAGATATTTTCTACAATTAAATTTAAATGAAGTAATTACAGTTAATGAAGACTAAATCACTACCGCTTTCGAGTTGGGTTTTTATCGTTACTATCCTGTGGATAGGTTTTTTGCTTGCGATTAGCTTTATGGAAGCTCCCCTTAAATTTCGTGCACCTTCATTAACTCTACCTGTTGCCCTTGAAATTGGTTATATCGTGTTTCATGCTCTCAACCTTGTAGAAATTATCTTTGCGGCATTAATTCTTGCCGCTACCTATTTCGGCCTAGCTTCTCGGAAATCCATCCTCTTTGCTATGGGTGTTATAGGGATACTTACTATTCAGACTATCCTTCTTTTTACCAAATTGGATACAAGAACGCTTGCTATCATCAATGGCCTAGAAACTTCATCCACGCCGTACCATATCGTCTATATGGTCATGGAAGTTATCAAGTTGATAGGATTAGTGGTTTTAACTTTTTATCAACTGAACGATTTTAGACTATCGGTTGTAAAGTTAACCAGGCAGAATCTAGAGAGTCCCCATCACGTCCGGTAACCAATTATCCTACCTTTTGATAGCTGGGGGAGAAGATTTATTTCACCAGCATGGATGTCGCCTTGCAAAACTATTTCTCTAGGTGTTGCGTATGCCTCTATGGGATGTGGTGATTATCGGTGGTGGCGCCGCTGGTTTGATGTGTGCCATTGAGGCTGGCAAACGTCGGCGGAGGGTATTGCTCATTGAACACAGTAACCGCGTGGGTAAGAAGATTCTAATGTCTGGGGGCGGGCGCTGCAATTTTACTAACCTGCACGTCATGCCAGATAATTTTTTATCCGCTAATCCCCATTTCTTTAAATCCGCGCTAGCCCGCTATAGCCCATGGGATTTTATCGCCATGGTAGAACGCCATGGTATTGCTTATCATGAGAAAGAATCCGGGCAGCTATTCTGTGACCAATCTTCAAAGCTAATCGTGAATATGCTGGTAGCGGAGTGCCGGCAAGCCGGGGTACGCATTGAAGTGGGATGCAAGATAACCACGGTAGAACATACATCTCCCGGTTTTACTTTGAAAACCAGCCTAGGGGCGGTTCAGGCATCTGCATTGGTCGTTGCCAGTGGTGGTCTGTCCATTCCTAAAATGGGCGCTAGCGGTTTTGGTTATGAACTTGCTAAACAGTTTGGGCATCGCATCCTCGTTACCCGTCCCGCCTTGGTGCCCTTGACCTTTACTGAAGAAGACTTGGAGCAATATCGAGACTTAAGTGGTATTGGACTATTAGTCGGGGTCCGCTGCAGTAATCAGTATTTTGTCGGCGGTATGTTGTTGACTCATCGGGGGATCAGTGGCCCGGCTATTTTACAGATTTCTTCCTATTGGCAGCTTTCTGATGAACTGGAGATAAATCTATTGCCAGGAGCAGATGTTTTAGCATGGTTAACAGAGCGACAGCGTAGTCGCCCTGGCGCCGAACTCAAGACAGTGCTCGCCGAATGGTTGCCAAAGCGGCTGGCTCAGCGCCTCTGTGAATTGGCATTTGGCAGTCTTCCCTTGCGCCAATATTCTCCATTGGAATTGAGGGTAGTGGCTGAACAACTCCAGTACTGGCGATTTTATCCCAAGGGAACGGAAGGTTATCGCACGGCTGAGGTGACATTGGGTGGTGTCAATACTGATGAGCTTTCGTCGGTTACCATGGCCTCCAAAAAAGTATCAGGACTCTACTTTATCGGGGAAGTGGTGGATGTGACTGGCCATCTGGGTGGATTCAATTTTCAATGGGCCTGGGCATCTGGCCATGCAGCCGGGCGGGCGATTTGAAAGCTAACCGAGAGAAGCTTATTTATAATAAACTAAAAAGCCATATCAATTGAAATTCTCCTCCCAGTGCTTTGAATTATTGAGAGTAGAGATATGCAAGAAGGTGAGAAGTTCAACTGTATCAGTCACCTCATAGGGGCAGTAGCGGCACTCGCAGGTTTGGTGGTGCTGGTAGTGTTGGCAGCACGCCAGGGTGATCCTTGGAGGATTGTCAGTTTCAGTATCTACGGTACGACTTTATTTTTGTCCTATCTTGCTTCCACTCTTTATCATGGCTCCGAGGGCAAGGTTAAGCGTATTTTCCGTAAACTTGACCATCATACTATTTACCTGCTGATTGCCGGGACTTATACTCCTTTCACTTTGGTCACGTTACGCGGCCCTTGGGGCTGGTCATTATTTGGCATCATCTGGGGACTAGCTATTTTTGGGATGGTGGTAGATTCTCTGCCGCACCAGGGACATAGGATACTCCCTATCGCTATTTATCTCCTGATGGGCTGGCTCGTTCTGATCGCATTGATTCCTCTACTGCGGGCTCTGCCCTTTGCGGGCTTTATTTGGCTCCTGGCGGGGGGACTATTTTATACGGTTGGTGTTATTTTTTATGCTCTAGATGAGAAGCTGTCCTACGCCCATGGTCTCTGGCATCTATTTGTCTTGGCGGGTGGTCTCACTCACTATCTGGCGATACTCTTTTATGTAGTATAAGGTTTAGCCTTCTTCTCGCCTTGGTTTTCCCGATTTCGTGTAATTTTTTTTCTTTCATCTCTCTTGTACTTAAAGAGTTGGGACTAGGGCGTGTCGACAATTGAGTCCTATAAGCGATGCCGTGAGCAGGATTATGCCAAAAGAAATTGGTGCTTTTTTGTACTATCTGCAGGGCGATAGCGATAAATTTTTTTCTCTCTCCAAAACGCCCAGGAGGCTTATGCCATGCAATATCCGTATGGTAATGGTAAATCACTGCTTCAATAAAAAAAAGACAATTATCTTTGGCTGCGACACCAATAATTTCAGTACGCCGGGATAACAAATTTTGTAGTCTTTTCTATTAAGTTTATGAATGGTGAATTACGATTTTTAACCTTTAAGAATCTGTCAACTCAATTGATAGCACGCCCCAGATTAAGGGATAATTTTAATGTTCCCTTCGGGGATTAAAAATCTCTCGCCTTGAGGCGAAGGGAAGTGTTAGAAAGTTGCGTATGCGAGGTGATAGAGAAGGTGGCGATAGCGAGTACGCTCTCAAGGTGCAGCTGATTTGGGTGTCGAAGTAGCGTCAACGGGTGCTGCGAGGTCCGGTAGCGCTAGGGGTAGAGGATCGAATTCGCCAAATAGCGATGGAGCATGCTCTACCTATCATCTCGGGTAAGGTGGCGAGAGATGATGTGGGTGTATTTATCAGTTACCGACCCATGCAGAGGGTCAGTGATATTGTGAAATGGCTTAAGGGGAGGAGCTCTCGGGTTCTGCTGCAAGAGTTTCCGCATCTGCGTAAGCAATGTTGGGGTCGGCCTCTTTGGGCACGCGGTTAGTGTGCCATTAGCTCAGGGACCATTACGGATGAGATGATGGATGAGTATATCAATGAACAGGAGGGGGAACCTATTCACAACGATCGCGTTAATTTCAAATTGACCCAGATCCTTAACCCCTCAATTTATAATCAAGAGTTGTTCAGTTTCTAATTGTGACGCCTACCGCTCCGATAACATCCCAGCCTGCTGAATTATTTTCTAGTATCTTCTAGATATACCAAAAGGCTTTTTATGGGACGCTAATGCTTGGAGACATCTGGCGCATCGCAATCTCACGCACCCCTGTAGAAAGCAGAAAATATGAACGGTTCGAAAATTACTTCGAGAAAAATCGGCATTAGTCGTTTAAAACAGCTATAACTATTAATAGTCCCATAATGGGATAAGTCGGAGACTATCTTGGTAGCCTGGAATAGGCTGATTGATAGCGGCTCTAGGGATGCCTACAGAGAGCGTTATAATGCGCTGAATTTGCTAAGTTTTAATAGGCATGCTTATCCTAAATAAAGCAGGCTAATGAAATTTTACTTCCTACCTTTGTTGAAGGGGAAAGAATATGAAAAAATTTAACAGGTCATCAAAATCTCTTTTTTCCCCCGCGCTTATAGCGCCGCTTGCGTTGAGCACGGGACTACTTGGCTTTGCTCCGTCAGCTCAGGCGGTTGAAGTTACCGTCACCATAGAAAATCTCTCGCCATCCAGCGGACTGTTTTTAACGCCAGTCTGGGTTGGGTTTCATGATGGCAACTTCAATATTTATGATCTGAACACCCCCGCTTCCCCTGCGCTGGAGCGGTTGGCCGAAGACGGTAATAATGCCCCCTTAAGTGCGGAATTTACCGCCAATGCGCTTGGCGGCCTGGATGCCACGATCACCGACCTAGGTGGGGTCCCAGGCCCTCTCGATCCAGGTGGCAGAGTTAGTCAAACGTTTGATCTGAACTCAGCCACGAATCGTTTCTTTAGCTATGCGACCATGGTGATTCCCTCCAACGACGCTTTCATTGCTAACGCTAATCCCCAAGCTTATGAACTATTCGACGCCGGGGGGAATTTCACCGGCCCGATTAGTTTTACCGTCTTAGGAACGCAAGTGAAGGATGCGGGGACCGAGGCCAATACGGAAACGGATGCGGCCTTCTTCGACCAGACGGCGCCTAATACCGGTACCCCGACCACTGATCCAATTTCGATGCATCCTGGCTTCAACGGCTCATTGGGCAATCCCGGTGGCGTACCCGTGAATATTCTTGGCGGCACTTCAAACGATGGGGTTTTCTTTGATTCCTTAGCGGCTGATTTTACCCGACCGGGATATGCCATAGCCCGTATTACCATTACCGGCCCGGGAGATAAACTTTTTAATTTTGTCCTTGACGGCAACCAGGAAGTGCCGCCTGCTGACACTCCAGCAAATGGAAGTTGCGTTGGGATTCTGAATAAGGATCAGACTGTCTTTACAGCCAATTGTCACCATACCGTCCAGGACGCGACAGCAGCTCACATTCACGAAGCGCCTGCTGGCGTGAACGGAGATGTTATCTTCCCCTTTGCTTCTGCGGAAAGCCCCATTCAAGAAACCTTCAATTTTACAGCCGAGAATGTGGCTACCCTCATGGCCGGAAATTTCTACATCAATGTCCATTCTGGAGATTTCCCCGGCGGGGAAATTCGCGGCCAAGTAGCAGCGCCTTTAAAGGGCAGTTTTAGTGGTTCCTGGTTCAATCCGGATCGAAGTGGGGAAGGTTTTCTCCTGGAAGCCACCAATAGCGATGATCCCACCCTGGTAGCCACCTGGTTTACCTATCCGCCTAGCAGCGATAGCGGAGCACAGGCGTGGTTGGTAGGCAGCGGGCCAATTAGGCTGAATGAGAGCACCATCACCAATACCGTCATCACGGAAGGAGCAGTGTTTGGAGATGGTTTTGACCCATCAGCCGTCAACCGGACTCCCTGGGGAACGCTAAAATTCACCTTCACCTCATGCACCACCGGGATCGTGGAATATAATTCGGTCATAGAAGGCTTCGGATCGGGCACATTTCACATCCAGCGCCTTACCCCGCCCCTCATTGGGCAAGAAGGGGATTGTCCCTAAAGGAGCGAGATAGGGATAGTAATGATTCGAGCATAGAATAAAAGGAGCGAACCAATAAGGCGTGCCAGGAGGAGTCGCTTGTAGTAGCTTAATTGAAACAGACTCCTCCTGCCTAGGGAAAAGGATTGCTTTAACCTCTTTAGGGTGATACGTTTCTTCATAGCGAGTTCCTGCGCCCGTCAGTATTGCCTGGTGTCGCAATCAATGCGGCTAATGATAGGCGGGCTCGCTATGAACACCTCCTTAAGATCCGTTTTAACTTTCCGAATATAAGGTAATGGATATACTCAATATTGCTACTACGTTGATTGTGCTGGCCGCATTCTTTGGTTATTTAAATGCCCGATTTCTAAAATTTCCAGATGCCATTGGATTGATGCTTATTGCCATTGTGCTTTCCGCAGTCACAATAATGGTTGGTAGCGTTTTTCCCGATATTCTTGAATTTGAGAAAGAACTGGTTACAAAAATAGACTTTAAGGAAGTATTGCTTGATGGCTTTTTGAGTATCATTCTTTTTGCCGGCGCCTTACATACTGATCTGGAGTTACTGAGGACCATGCGCGGTCCTATTCTGATGTTTGCCACGTTAGGGGTACTGCTCTCCACCTTCTTGGTAGGCGGGATGACGTTTGTCGGTTTTCAGTGGCTGGGTTTGGATATTCCTTTTATTCATTGCTTATTGTTTGGCGCTCTTATTTCCCCAACCGATCCCATTGCGGTTCTGGGGATTCTGAAAAATGCTGGAGTATCCAAGGTATTAGAAATAAAAATAGTTGGGGAAAGTCTATTCAACGACGGCGTTGGAGTAGTAATATTTATGACTATTTTTAGTGTTGCTCACCTTGGCAGCGGAGAGATGAATAGCGGCAATATTGCGCTACTGTTTTTTGAAGAGGTGGGTGGAGGTATTTTATTGGGATTGGGTCTGGGTTATTTCGCTTATTTTTTGATGAAGTCAATTGATAACTATCAAGTAGAAGTTTTAATTACCCTTGCCATCGTTCTTGGGGGCTATTGGTTGGCGAGGCATCTTCATTTTTCTGGCCCGCTTGCCATGGTTGTCGCAGGACTTATGATTGGGCATGAGCGTTTTCGCTCCGGCGGCATGTCTGGAATCACAGAAACCTACATAGATAAATTTTGGGAATTACTTGACTTATCATTCAACGCGATCCTTTTTGTATTGATTGGCCTAGAGCTTATTATTATTTCTCTTAACGGCCAGTATCTACTGGCGGGTCTGCTGGCTATACCCATTGTATTATTAGCACGCTATATGGCATTGTTTTTTCCCATTCGCCTCTTTAAAAAACGCCTTGGTTTGGCCCCCCAAACAGGGATCATGATGACCTGGGGTGGCTTACGCGGGGGCATCTCTATTGCACTGGCTTTGTCGCTTACCGCCTCTATGTCCCGTGAGCTGCTTATTACGGTGTCCTATATCGTAGTAGTGTTTTCTATTATTGTGCAGGGATTAAGCGTTGGACGGTTGGCCAAAAGATACCGCAAGTCCTTGGAAGCCGCGGGACAATCTTCGGATTAGGCGATATTGGATAGGCACAAAGTTGTGCGGACTGTTTTGGTAAGCTACGAGAAATTTAACCAATCAACGGGTTTTTTATAGCTTGCGTTTAAGCTTAGTAGAGGAATGGAAAGAAGAAATGAGTAGACATTTATCTCTATTATCTAGGATGAATTACTTGCCGATAAGGAAGGGTAGCCTATTGTTCGGGCTGGTTTGAAACTAGAGCCAGCAAGAGGCGACTAAAATCTTTAGCCATCTCTTCATCATGGAGTAATTGGGCCGCCATTTCGTGGTGATTTTTTAAACTTTCCATTACGGTATGCTGCACTGTCTGGGAAAAATCACTCAATGGAATAGAGTTTAGCCGCTGATCTTCCAACTGAGCGGCTAGTGCCGGGTTTTCAAGTAGTTTATCCTTGATAGCGTGCAGATAGTTTAACCGATCTCCATCGCTAAGATGCTCGCCGACCAAGAGCGGCTTAAGACGGTTGATAAGAGGAGAAGGAGGTATCGTTTTTTTCCAATGATTTTCCCGCGAGTCCCCAGTAGCGTTGTGCTTGGGTTCTCCCAGCGATTCTTGCTGGGCCGTTTTGAATGTCCGTTCGCAAATTTTATTGATCCGGTAAGAGATGAGTGCTTGCGAGGATGAATCAATAGCCTCGTTCCGCTGCATCTCACCCAGGAGAGAGTACAAGTAGCGGGCATAGATATTGAGTTTTTCTAATTCTTGGTCATTATAGTCTAGGATCTGGGAAAGATATTCGTAGCAATCGGTAAATATGAGCAAATTTTCTCTGAATTGGTCCAAGGCATTTTTGTTTTCCTCGGCCTGCTCAAAACTGTGGCAAACGTTCTCTCTGCGTATCCTGTCGCCGGTAGCCGTTGCTTCCTGTTTGGCTTGTTGGGCGGTTTGGATGATTTTTATGTTTTCCTGATATTGCTCCCGGAAGCGTTCCACGGCGGATTGGCAATGGTAGTTTAGGCGCTCTGTGGTTTGCTCGGTACCGAAAAAGGTGGCGGCAAAGGATTCCACATCTTGCCAATTGTAAATACGTGTCTCATCCAGATGGGATTGGAGTTGATAAATTAGCCTAGGATCAGAGATCGAAAAAATCTCCGCGTCAGGATAATAGGGTCGGAAGGCATTTAGTATCTGCTCGGCGGGGTTAGCAAAGTCGAGCACAAAAGGCGCCTTTTTGCCGGGATGGATTTCGCTCAGGTGAGATAGCGTTTGAACGCAATCGGTATCGGTAAATTTTTTATCTACATACAGGGCGCAGAGCCGAGATGATGAGACATTAGCCTGGTGTTTATGAGCGCCGATGATCACCTGCTGATGATTGATTAGAGTCTGGATGCTCTGATACTGCTGAGCGGCGATGTAACGTGCAAAAGCCTGTTGGTAACGTTCCGCGGCTTGGCAGGAATGGGTGATGAGTATGGCTTTGGCTTGACCGTTTAGCAGATGAGCCACTTGGTGGCGGAAATGTTCGGTGATTATCTCGGCTTTTTGCGCGATATTGAGGTCGTCAGGGGGCCAGCCCATCCAAGGGAAAATGCGGCAGGAGGGATGATTTTCCTCTTTATTGAGTGAGAGCTGCTGTTGAGCCAGTCCGGCAGCCATGGCGTAGGTCATATAGCGTTTGAGCGGGTCGAATAGGAAGCCTTCTTCAATGGCCTGTTGTAAAGTATAGCGATGGAAAGGCCCGGGTCCGTTGTTATCAGATAAAGGAAGCGTCGGGTTAGCGTATTGTCCAAATAGCGCCAGGGTTTTCTCTTGGGGAACAGCCGTGAAGAGAAAATAGCTGATATGGGGTGAGGGGGGGCTGTTTGCCAGGGAGATATTCAAGAAATCTTCGGTATTGGTTGTGATTTTCTTTTGTGCCGACTCAGATAGCAGCACTTCCCCTAGCCTAGAGAACAGACTCCTGCTAGTAGAAAAAGGAGCCTGGTGAGCAATAACAGCGAAAGTATATTCTTTGAAAAGTGCTTGGTTTTGGATGAGCGCTAGCACGGAAGGGAAGTCTTGGGGCGTAACGGTGATAATGTGGGTGCCGGCTGCCGCCAAAGTTGCTGCTAACCCTTCGGCTTGGCAGTTTTGAGCAATTTCTTGCGTGAGTTGGTGTATCTGTTTTTTCTCATAGGTAGGTGAGTAGAGCATGTCCTGGAGCTGGGCATGAAATTGATGGCAGCCAGTGACCACGATGACCCCGGTAAAAATTTTTTGGTACTTACCGTCAGCTAATGCAGCTAAACGGTGAGCAGTCCAAGCAATGGAATGAGGTTGCCCCGAACCAGCGCCGTGTTGAATGAGATACCGCTGCCCCGGCCCTTCCCGGCGGACGGCCTCTGCCAATTGGGTAACCATCTCCCATTGATGAAAGCGGGGGAAGATCAGTGTTTCTGAGGATAACCCTTTTTCTTCTTTCCGGGCAGTGTTTTTCCCTTCGAAATGGATAAATTGACCTAGCAGATCAAGCCAGGTATCACGCTCAAAAATTTTCTGCCATAGATAGTCTGTGGGGTAGCCTGCTGGGTTAAGAGGATTGCCCGCGCCATTTTCATAGCCTTGATTAAAAGGCATGAAATGGGTTGCTTTACCTTGCAAGCGGGTGGTTATCCAGACTTCTTCAGGGCTAACGGCAAAATGCACTAGGGCTCGTTTTTTAAACGCCAGCAAAGGCTCTTCATGGCCCATGCGGGGCTCTTGGGGGAGATAATCTCGTTGGTATTGATGGATGATAGCAGAGAGGGACGGCTGGGATTCCGAGGTCGCTTTTAAAGTAGCTACCGGCACCCCGTTAACAAAAAAGACTAAATCAAGGTAAGGAATGTAGTCCTCGTGAGTATAAGGAGAATAAGACAGATTAGGCACTACCCGCAGCCGGTTTTTTTTATAGCGAGCGAGGGTTCCCGGATGGAATTCCTGGTAAGGGTGAAACTGGCAGAGGCTAATATCATTTTCTTGTTCCCTAAAGCCATGTCGCAGCACTTCTAAGGCTCCGCGCAGGTCCATTTCTGCAGCTGCCCGCCTAAGGAGTAGTTGGATGGCTTGATCGGGCGCGCCTTGGGTCGGTTCTAGCAGCAGTTGAGGATGGCACTCCTGGACAAAGCCGATAAGATCTTCTGGGTATAGAGCTAGGGCAGGATCGTACAGCTCCGCTTTTCCCTCTTGCCAGCCGTGACTAAGGAGGTGATCAATCATAACTTGTTGAAGCGCCGGTTTTCGGGCTTTATCCATAGCGGTATCCGGCGGGCTACTCTGGGCAGGCATGAGATTTAGCTCTGATTCTCCAGCCATACCTACTCTTCGCCATCGGAATAGTCGAGCATTTCAGTTTTGGCGGCGACATGTTCGGGTGATTCCTCAATGAAACCCGGTTTATCAGCTTTAATTCCAATATGATAGGCGGCATAACCGGGTATCGTTACCTGATTGAGGGCCATACCCAGGAGTTGGCCATCGTAGGGCGATATGATAGGTGTTTGCTGGTTGGTGATCGGATTAGTAATAATCCCTAATTGCTGCCCTGCCTTAATCGGATCGCCGAGGCTGACCTCAGAGAGCAGAATCCCAGCTTGGTGGGTCCGTATCCACTGGGTTTGATGGAATACGGCTTCTGGGATCGATCGTGCTTCGCCTTCATCCACCATGGCTAATTTCCTCATCAGGTTTCTTATGCCCTTTAAACCTTGGTGGACTTTCTGGAGTTGTAGTCGTTTGGGTTCTCCGGCTTCAAGGGTGATGCTGGGAATACCTCTATCCATGGCGGCTCGTCGCAGCGTTCCGGTAATGCCTTCACTGTGAACGACGGCAACGCCGCCGAAACTGTAAGCCAATTCCAGGGTAGCAGGATGATTCAAGTCAGCGCGTACTTGGGGCAAGTTAGTTCGATGAAAAGAACCGGTGTGCAGGTCCACTAAGGCATCGCAGTGGGTAATTACCTGCTGGAAAAAAGAATGGGCAATACGAGCAGCGGAACTGCCTTCGGGACTTCCAGGGAAATACCGGTTCAGATCCCGTCGGTCTGGTAGATAGCGGGAACTGCGGCGATAACCATGCATATTGACAATAGGCACGCCAATCACAGCGCCGTTAAGCTGAGAAGATTTAAGCGCAGAAAATGTTCGATGGACCATCGCAATGCCATTGATCTCATCGCCATGGACCGCGGCGGTGAGGCAAAGCGTCGGCCCCGGATGGCGGCCATTCACCACCAGTATTGGCGCGGAGACAGGAATTCCTTCGAAAGTGTGGCCCAAGGTCCAGGAAAGCCGTTTTTTTACACCGGGGTTGATGGTTTCTCCGAGTAGTTGCAAGGGCGCCTGGGTGACGGCCTTGCTCTGAATGGTGGCGCCACCCTTGGAAGGGATATTTTTTGGGGTGTCTGGCCCCGCCTGCTCCACTCTGGGGGAAATTTGAATGCTAGCGTCCACGTCTTCTTGCTGCCCCTCAAGGGCCGCCGCTATAGACGGTAGGATTAGTAGTAGCAGGCTGGAAAATAATAGCCTGCATAGGCGATGATAGGTATATTTTTTGGGGTGCCGAAATATCCGGCTATAGGTTCTGGTATGGTTCTTCATATATCATCTGTGCTCTGTGTGGATGGCAGAGTTTTGACAGTATAGCCGTCAAAAATTTGACGTCACCGCCACTCTGATTGAAATAAATATAGCGGTCCATCCCTGGCATCATCATTTCCCATAAATCGTAGTAAAAACCGCTGTTCTATGGGATACAGCTTTATCGACGCCGTTCTGAATAAAACCAATGCCGTGTCTAATAGCCGACTAATATTAGTTGAGAGGGCATCTTTTTTTATGAGCTTTATGATAAAGACAAGCAAACTCGATGCCATTGGGAGATGTCTATTAACTTAAGTTAATAGGAGCAATACGCGAAAAAAGAGCCATACGGCAACTATGAAATTGCAATCCTCTCTGGAAGGTAGCCAATATCCTGCGGGATTCTGTTGAGAAGAGGGCAATGGATTGCTCAATAGAGTCGAAGTTGGGAGAAACGGGTCCAGATTACAGATTATTATTGCTAAAAATGGAGCGTGTCTTAGTCTGACCTTCGCCTTTGCTTACGCCCCTCAAAATGAAAGCGCTTAGAGCAAAAAATCATCAGAAAGGGTCAGCGCATCAGTACCCTGGGACTATAACCTCTACAGAAGACTAGGAGAGCGCCTTGTGTTTTGAAGGCATGCGCAAATAGCAGTGTGTTTGTGTTTTCCTTGATGATATCCTTCATGCGCAGGAGAAGATCTTCTTGAATGGCGAGGAATGCCCCCTGATCTTGGCACTGGAGGTAGGCAAAGACCTCTAGATCTTTGGAACATGCGCTGAAACCGGTGAAGCGGACACGAGCAGGTGAAGTAGCAACCATCGGGTGGCCAACCAACAATTCACATAGTTGTATTAGAATGCATCGCATCTGATCCGGTGTTGTTTCGTATCGAAGTTGCAGCACGGACTTGAATAGTCGTTCGTCGCGCACAGCGAAGTTATCCAACTTCATCTCCGAGAATTTAGTGTTCGGCACTGTGACGAGAGTGCGCTCCAGCGAGCGAATACGGGTTGACAGCCAACCGATCTCCTCAACCGTGCCGAACTGATCCCCGTAACGGCAGAAATCTCCGACTTTTACGGGCTTATTGATGTGTAAGAGCAGGCTGCCGAGCATATTCGCGAGCGTTCGCTGCGCTGCCAACGCCACAGCTAGGCCGCCTACCCCGAGGCCGGCAAGAATTGGAATAAGATCAGCCCCCAGATTTTGAAGACCCTTGACAACAACCCAGGGGACAATTAGGAAACCAGTGATGCTTGCGCCGACTCTGATCAGGCTTGCCTCGGGGCCTGGATCATCGATATGCGGTCTGGCAATAATCGTTTCGGCAATCGCCCTGAAAACAGCAAAGACTATCCAGGCAGCCAAACTGATAATGAGCCCGTCCCCTGTGGCATTGGCAGTCGCCAACACTTCACCCGTAACAGCATCGACTAGAATCACCAGGAGAATTGGCGCAAGGATCAGCAGCCAGCTGTTTGCCGGCGGTTGCCTCTTTGCTGCCAATCGCGGAAGAGATAGAACTCGTAAAAACCTGGCGAGAGGCCAGGCGATACATAGGCTAGTTCAACGCCGCCGAAGCTCGCCGAGCGGTATCGAAGATCCTGGACCTTTTCGTAGTAGTCGCCCAGCTTGCTGACTGTATCGGAGCTGAAGAGAAACTGGCCTTGGCGGGTTCCTGTTGCGATCTCTGTGATCTCGATTTCGGTATTAGGTATCCTCCAGCTCAACGCACCCGCGTTAGCAAGAAATGGTTGGCTATTGACATACATGCTTCCGGTATGGCAAGGAGCCTTCAGTCCGCAGAGCCGGAGTGAACCGTTGGGGTGCTTGATTACACCCCGTTGAGGAATAGTATGTGGGAAAATGAATTCAGATTGGGCACACTGCCAAAGCACTAGCCCAGGGCAACTGCACCGGTCTGAGCCATCTCACGAAAAAAACTAGCCCTCTTTTAATTAGGTGCATGGCAGCCTAGCAGCAGATAATGCCGAAGTACTTGGCTCATGATGGTAAGGCGGGAGCCGGGATGCTCGATTCACTCCACGCGCTTTACTGGCGGCGGTGCCCAGCTACCATCCACCACCGCGGGCTTGGGCCAATAAAGCCGCAAGTTCATGGTAAACGCACCTCCCTGAGGCGTCGGCAGCCAATTCGCTTCCTTATCTTCCCCAGGAGAATTTCTCTGAATATAAATATCGAGCGAACCATCGGCATTGAACTTGAGTTTATCCCGATCACCAAGCGCATACCGATTAATCGAGTTTGGAGCAAAAAGCTGGCGTTCGTTGTACATCGCTAGTGACCAGAAACCGTTTACCGGAGGAATCTGGGCCTTGCTGAAATGAAGTACATAGCGTTTGCTGCTATCAAACGGCCTACCATCCGAAGCCGCAAAGGCGGTCGGATACACAGCATCCTGGGGTGTATTCGCGCCGAGACCGCCATAGGCAACCGCAGCACGGGCCAAATAGCTGGTACCATAAGTACCAATATCAGTGAGGTTAGTACGCCAGCCGTTTTGCAGCATTCCAGCCTTGGACCAGGCAGTCTTGATCAGGGGCAGTGCCTCCTTGGGAGCATTCTCCAAGGCATCCTGGATGAATTTAGGTGTCGCCGCCGCTAGGGAAAAACTCTTGCCAGGGATGATGCCTATGCGTCTCATCTGATCAAGGATCGGATAGTCATTGGCGTGCGGCGGGTTTGTTTTCATTAATTCGGCAAACATACCGAAAAAGGTTGCCGCACTCATTTCGTCAATCTGATCGGGCGGCGCGCTCATATCCAGGTTCGGGTCCACTTTACCCTTCGGTGGCGTATAGGACTGGCCATAATGACTTAGCGGCATGGCTTTCAGACCGTCCTGGAATTTATGTACCGCCGCGTAATCTATCTTGCCATTGGTCTGCACCCGGCCCCCGATCCAGCCAAATCCGGTGGGGCTGCGGTATTCACGGACGCCAGCCGGTAGTTTCCCATGCCAGCTGGGGCCGACGATGGCAAAGGTTAATGCGCCATTGCCGGTGGTCCGTGTTCCTGGGGCCGCGAAAACATCAGACCATTCATCCAATATCGGCAAAAGGTAATATCTTCCTTTGGATGCGGGCACGCTGATGACGAGAGGTTCCTTGGTAACATTGTAGGTCAAGGAAGAGTAGAGCGTATCCGCATTCGGACGAACCACAACCGTGAAGTCAGGATCAGGAAATGCCTTTGCGTGGCCCCACTGATTGATGGGTGCGGCGGTGGTGCCATCCGGCGTCACTACATTCTCATTTACGCGGCTGCTTACCCTCATCATTACCAATGGATAAGCGTAAATGTAAACATTCTTGGCAATAATTTTGGCTTCGGCGGACGTAACGGGTTGAGCCATTGCTTGTGTTGCTGTGACCATTAGTACGCTAACATAGCCCAGCAATAATATAATTTTCTTCACAATGTAGACTCCAAATATTTGTTTTTGGAAGGAGTTTATATGGATCGCCCATCGCCCTTGTGAGTTTATGGCACTTTAGTGATCGGCGGAAGATCTAGGCCAGTTTTGAAAACCGAAGCCTTGGGGGAATACATACGTAGCATCACCTGAAAGGGACCCTCGGGCGCGGGGAGCCAGTTGGACTCCTTGTCCTTGCCTGGAGATTGGTGCTGAATGTAAATGTCTAGAGACCCGTCGTTGTTGAACTTGAGCTCGTCGCGGTCACCTATCGCAAAACGATTGATCGGATTCGGTACCTGGAAACCATCCATATCATACATGGTCAGTGACCAGAAGGCATTTGCCGGTGGTAATTTTCCGTTGTCAAAATGAATCGCATAATCATGTTCTCCCGTGGTGGGGTTTCCATCCGCATCAGCAAAAGCATTGAGATAAATGGCGTCTTTCCCTAAGTTGGCACCCAGGCCGGCCATCGCGACCATCGCGCGCAATTGGTAATCCGTGCCATAGTTGCCGAGGTTGGTGGCATAGTTCCAGCCATTTTTAGTTACACCGAGCTTGCCCTTGGCGACAAGGCCCTGCAGTTCGGTTTTGGCCTCCACGGCAGCAGTATTGATGTTCTTAATCACCTCTGAACTTAGCTTGTCGGCATTGAAGTCCTGGCCAGGTTTGAAGCCAACGGCGGCCATGCGATGTAGAATGGGGTAGTCACTCGCATGGGGTGGAAATGTCTTGAGAAGCCTGGCCAATCGAGTTAGTAGTTCGACACCGGACATTCTGTTGACCTGAACAAGGGGTGGCGTCGTATTGTCGATGGATGTATCAACGGGTGATTGCTCTGGCGGCGTGTAGTTTTTTCCCCACTGGCTCAACGGCGTCAACTTGTAGGCATCTTGCACTTTGCGCACGTGGTCAAGGTCGCTCGGACCATTGGTTTGGGTACGCCCCATGACCCAGACTATCGGCGTGGGTGCGTGGATGAGTTCGACCCCCGGGGGTAACTTTCCAGACCAGTCAGCCGCGGCGATCGCGTAGTTTCCGGCTTTGTCTCCGGTGGTTCGTGTGCCTGGGACGGCAAACACATCGGTCCACATGTCCAGCATTGGCATCAGGTAATAGCGCCCATGCATGTCAGGCAACGATATCACCATGGGTTCCTTGCTCACATCGAGCCAGGCGAACGAGTAAAGGGTGTCGAAGTTAAAGCGCACCACGTCCTTAGTATTGGCGTCGGGGTATTCGCGGAAATGGGCAAATTGATTGACCGGTGCCCGCATGGCAACGCTCGCGGCATCCGGTACATTGGTTGCCTGATGCATGGTGATGTCCATCAACACCAGCGGATACGCGTATAGATACGCATCTCGCGCCAGGGATTTTACTTGTTCGGGAGACATATTCCGTTCAGTTGTGGCTGGTTTAGTAGCCGATTGCGCGTAAACGATATTGCTACCGAACGTTGCAGTGCACAAGAGACTCAAGCCGCAGGCCAAACGGGTAATACGGGATTGTGCAAAAAGTTGCATCATCATACTACGTCTACTCATTGTAATTTTATTGGATTGACAAATGCATGGTTTCTCGCAGCTTTCGGCGAGAGGGTTACCTTGACTTCCTTTTATTCGTCGCTCCCTGCGCTTTAGCGTCGGGCGTTGCTCACTTGGGATTGAGCCATAATCCAAGATCGCCTTTAGACAGTCATCCCTGATACTATAAGGTATTCGATACCATTATTAAAATCTATTGGGGGTCGACCGTAAGGTGGTGTTCTGGAAGGCGTTCTTATGATTAGTTCCTAGAGGCAGAGGAGAAGATCGAATGTCTCCATGGAGTGAAATACGGATTCTACCAGAGCCTCTCCGAGGGAAGCCGCCTGCTTACCCGACGCTGCTTGGAATTGTTCAAGTATCTTCGCTGGACGAAACCATAAGCATTCCTGCCCTAGTAGGGCCTAGGACGGGATTTATAGAACATCCATGGGGAAGTGCGATCAAGTTTTGGATTGGCTCGGAGATTCTTTCGGTTTGGAGTGCTGCCGCGCTGGCGTGTGGTCTGGTCCGCTTCCTCCCAAAGTTTTTTAATTGATAGAGTCGGCGCCTCTTCGGAGTAATTTTGCTTCCGGTAAGGCTTTGGCATTTACCCTATAAAACCAGATAAAGGAAAGTTGATTGTGTCGACAGTACTTTATGAGGAAAATCCCTCTATGTTGCGGATGAACCCTTTCATCACAACATTATCCATCCTGCTAATTCCTGTTGGAATCGGAATTATTATTCTCTTATGGCTGTATATCAAAAC
This sequence comes from Nitrosococcus watsonii C-113, assembly GCF_000143085.1. Lineage (NCBI taxonomy): Bacteria > Pseudomonadati > Pseudomonadota > Gammaproteobacteria > Chromatiales > Chromatiaceae > Nitrosococcus > Nitrosococcus watsonii. Next base: position 169,184 of record NC_014315.1, read on the forward strand.
CAAGATGGACAAACTTACTATCAAGACAGACGAGATTGTGTGGGCACATGGTTTGTTGAATAAATCTTATACGGAGATCAATATGAGTTCCGTGCGTACAGTCAAAGTTACTCAGTCCATATTACAGCGAATGCTTAATGCAGGGAATGTGGCAATCTACACTGCGGGAGACAATCCTGAGGTGGTTATTCATGGCCTCCCCGAACCGGATAAAGTTCGCGATTATATTAAGGGTCAGAATGAGGAAAGAGGGTAAGTCGTGGGCACGGGCGTTCGCGGCGATCCATAATAGTGATAGGGATTTGACCACCGCTTGTGCCTGCTCCTTTTAAGTAACAAACTGCCCACATATTCCAGGCATGTCCTCGTCCGGCAGAGCGGATCCTGATAAGGATGCTAGATCCTCTTTGATAAAGTGGGAATACCCATCAGGGGTAGCCACACCTCTCGATCTTTACCTCAGACTATTTTCCTCGATCATACTTTTCAAGACACTAAACTTATATTGTGACTTATGAAAGCATATAAGGTGCTTTGCTTGAACTTCCAATTTTTGCTGGCGATTAGTAACAGCTAATGTTTCCAGCTATTTTAATCTCGTCTGCTTTATATAATATTGTAAACATTATTTTAAATTATTCTCATTTAATTTATTCTCCTGAACCCAGGTCTTCTTTCCAGATAAATTTAATGGGATCATGGGAAAATTTAAGCAAGGGTGCGGATAATGGGCGCGATGATATTCTCTTTAGGAAAATGGTTGGGTGGGTTGGCTTTCCTCATTAGTTTGCTGGGATATAGCGGGGTAGGAAGCGCCGAGGTGGTGGAAGGCCGGGCGCAGACAGCGTTGCATATGCTGGATTATATTGGAGTGGACTATCCTGAGTTTGTTCAGGGTGGTCAGATCTTGAATGCGGAAGAGTACCGAGAGCAACTCGAATTTGCCCGTGAAGTCTTGGGAATTGTTGAGCAATTACCCGTAGCGCCTCAAAAAAGCGGCATACAGGAACAGGCCCATCAGCTTCTTACATTGATTGAGGAAAAAGCCCCTGGGGATAGGGTCGCCATAGTAGCCGATCAGTTACGCTGGGATATCATTCGAGCTTACCAAATTGAGATTGCGCCCCAACAAGCACCTGATTTAAGTGTGGCCGAGGCCCTTTACCAAGCTCAATGTGCTACTTGCCATGGCGCTGAAGGTTATGGCGATGGTCCAGCCGCTGAAGGACTGGAACCGGAACCGACCAATTTTCACGAGCAGGCACGCCAGGAACAACGCAGTATTTACAGCCTTTTTAGCACCATTACCCTAGGAGTGCCCGGCACCGCCATGCCTAGTTTTCAACGGCCCCTAAGCGAGCACGAGCGTTGGGCGCTGGCTTTTTATGTGAGCACCTTTATTACTACCGCAGAGGAGCAACAAACAGGGGCTGCCTTATGGCAGCAAGGAATCGGTAAGGAAGAGTTTCCTGATTTACAGGCTCTAGCCAGCCAAACTCCCCAGGAGGTCGGTGCACGGTACGGGGAAGAAGTTCGCCAGGTACTGGCTTACTTGCGTAGTGCGCCTGCTTTGCTGGATTCCGAAAAAGCACCACTGGATTTGAGCTTGGAAGGTCTTGAGAAAAGTCTCAACGCTTACCGGGAAGGCCATCATGAACGGGCCCAGCAATTGGCGGTGGAGGCGTATTTGGAAGGCTTTGAACTGGTAGAGACGAGTCTTAATACGGTAGCTCCTGATCTGCGCTCCCACATCGAGCAGGAGATGATGGCTTATCGTGTCTTAATCCGGAAAGGCGCGCCAGTGGAAGCTCTGGAATCCCAACAAGGGAAGCTGCAAGGGTTATTGAACCAGGCTCGTGAACAGCTCGAAGAAGCTGAACTTTCCACTACCGCGATTGCGTTAAGTTCCCTGACCATTATTTTGCGGGAAGGGTTGGAAGCGGTTCTAATCGTCGGCGCTATTCTTTCCTTTTTGATTCGATCCGGGCGGCGTGATGCACTGATTTATGTACATGTGGGTTGGATTCTTGCCTTGGCGCTGGGGGTAGCCACTTGGTTTGCGGCTACTTATCTTATTTTCATTAGCGGGGCAAGCCGCGAGTTAACCGAAGGAATCGCGGCCTTAATATCAGCGGTTATATTGCTTTATGTGGGTTTTTGGCTCCACAGCAAAGCTTATGCTAAAGGTTGGCGAGCATTTCTCGCCAAGCAGGTGAGAGGAGCCTTGAATAAGCGAACCTTGGGAGCACTGGCTTTGTTATCTTTCCTTGCGGTCTATCGGGAAGTCTTCGAAACCGTGTTGTTTTATCAGGCTCTGTGGACACAAGCCGGTTCTGAAGGGCGTGGAGCCGTACTCGGTGGTTTTGGTGCCGGGGTGGGAGTGCTGCTGCTAGTAAGCGGGCTAGTTTTTTATTATAGCGTTCGCTTGCCTATTAAACTCTTCTTCGGAGCTACTTCAGTGATATTGGCGTTACTAGCGGTGATCTTAGCCGGGAAGGGAGTCGGTGCCTTGCAGGAAGCGGGCATGATTCCGGTAGATGCGGTAGCCTTTCCTAGCATGCCCGCCCTAGGAATTTATCCGAACTGGCAGGTATTGCTTTTGCAGGGGGGAGTGTTGGCGGTCATTATAGCGGGTTTTGCTTATACGCATTTTGCTTCTCGGCGTGCCCTGTCATTGGATAACGCCGAGGAAAGGATGCAAGAAGGTTCATAGGAACATCCCTGGTGGTGGACGTTCAAATATTATTGTCCAGCGAAGCGCTGTAGCCAATTGTGTAATTCGCTGCCCCGGCAGCGACTGAGTTTTGGTGCTCGCTGGCGGTAGGCTTTTACGCTTTGCGCATTTCACTCTCTGGAGCAATCACATGACAACAATGATTCAGACACCATACCTTGTGAATCCGATCGAAGACTTCCATCAAATCACGCTAGACCTTGATTTTGGCGGCGGGGCAGGTCGTATCATTTGCGATCCGAACGCCTGTTCTATTGGGCCATTCGGGGATCGTCAGATTTGCACCATGATGGCGCCGGAGTCCGCTGACATAACATTGATTCCATTACGAATTGCCGATCCAACCGGGCGGGGGAGACAGCTTTACAGTATCGCTGGAGACCCGCTTCGGAACGAATTGAACCTTGTCTCGCCTCCCGGCGATACCGGCGACTTCCGGTTGATTTACATTCAACGAAATGGCCAGCGCAGGGTTGTGAGCACCGAGCCGGTTTTCAATCCTATTCCGGGCCACGGTGATGATGATCTCGTATGTTCTCCTCTCGCGCGCAAATTTGATGATACCATTGCCCAAGCAGACTTGCGCCCTGGATTTGTGAGTAACACTTGGATCTTGACCGTTGCAGGCAAGAAGCCAAACCTTAATACTATTGTTAAAATCCGGCCGCTCATCTACATTCGACAGCCTGAGTACTGGGGGTTTGACATTCTCGATTGCCGCCGTGGCGATATCGTGTTGCCAAACGTGGCGCCGTACACCGAATCGCTTGACGTTACTTCGTATCTTGGCACATGCGGGGTCGAAGTGTTCTGGGCAGATGAATCGCAGCGCATTGATATCTCAAAAGCATAGATTAGCGAGCAAGTACTATGAATCGGAGCAGCGAATCAGGCGGTTTCTGAATGGATAATTGTGTATCGCAACGCCTAACAAGGCAAATTTATTCGGGCGGCTAAACGTGGGGTTCGTTTCTCATCCCACTTTTAGCCGCCGGTGATTCGCGCCGACCTATCGAGTCGAAGTTGAACTCCCTGTCGCTATGGCGATGCGAAGCGCCGTCTATCTCCCGTTGGAGCAGAGACCGCACGCGGCTTTGCCCCGTACTCGCTCTGCGCTCATCCTGCGCCCACTTCGCGCGCGGGGTGCCGCCTCAACTTCGCCCCGTTAGGCTCTTAAGAAATGAAGCTCCATGATTTAGAGGAACTGCGGGCTAGAATATCCCGCTTTACTAGTCGCCTAGAAGATAATTCGGGGGTAGGTTTTTCTCATTCATATACGTTTCCCAACGGAGAGACGCACCATTACCGGTTTAACGGGGTGAAGTCGATAGAAGTGTTCGAAGACGACCTCCTATCCGTATTCGTATGGGTCTGGAGTATGAAGGACTACTTAAAGGAGGTTGCCAAGGATAGAGGCACCGATCCTCGCAGGATAGAAGAAATTGTTGATTCGTCTTCAGAGCTACAGATCGTGTCTGACATCGCAAACAGAGCGAAGCACGGAGAACTAAACAAAAGCCGTTCTGGTTACTTTGCGAGGCTTGAGCGTCCTTCACTAACCTGCTCTCAGAAGGGTATTGGAAAGATTACAGTCGGGGCTTTCGACGTGACCTTGGATGTATCCGATCCCAGTGAAGTTGACTACAAGGCGGATATCCGCTCGAAGTCAGGAGCAACGCTCGGGGATGCGTCGAATGTGCTAGAGAAAGCCATTATGGCTTGGGAGACCAAGGGTTCTCAGTATGTGCCGTGAGCCTAACAACTACTTTGATTCCGACGTCTTACCCTTACGCTGCACTTCAGGGAAAGCTGCGGCTCAATATGAGTAACTACGTGTTCTTCAAGTTTCGAGATGTAAATAAATACCTAATTGATTCCCTGGTTAAGGGATATCTGTATTTTGCCCATCCTGATCGCTTGAATGATCCTTTTGATTGTCGAGTTGATATAAAGAGATCTGCACAAAATGCCATAGAAAAACTTTCTGGGAGCAAGAAGGCCAATTTGGCTAAGCTTGCTGGGCTTGATAGATATCTTGACCAAATTCAGAAAGACACAGGCAAGGCGGGTATTTGCTCATTTTCTTTAGAGCTAGATAACTCACTTCTTTGGTCTCACTACGCTAGTGAACACAGGGGACTGTGTTTGACCTATGACTTACCGGAATCATTCCTTGATGATAAATCGAACGAAATAACTGGTGTGGCACCTGTCGAATATGGAGACAGCCCACTAACAGACTGGTTTGTCGCGCATGCACCCGAAAATGGAAATTCAAGTTTTAAGGAGTTTACGCTTGAAGTAGTAAAGAAGGTTCTCACTATAAAAAACAAATGTTGGGATTATGAAAAGGAAGTAAGAATTATCAGGCAAGAGCAGAGTAAATTGACGATTCCGAAAAAATATCTAAAGCAAGTGTGTTTTGGCGTAAATACTCCAAAATCAGATATTAGCCTTATCCGTGAGCTGGTTGACAACTCCGGTTACAAGGTTGGCTATTGCAAGATGGGGAGAAGTGAAAGTGATTTTGGCCTTAGAACAATGGAAATATAACTACACCATAACCGACAGTAAAAAGCAGCATGCCTTCGTCGCCCCGCTTTTTACTGTCGGTTATAGCAAATGTTAGGCGCTACAGGAGGGCTATAATTAAGGCATTCGCGGTATGGATGAGCATCCTTGTGCTGGCCATCGCAAATGGCATGCTTCGAGAGGCGATTTTTATTCCAACACTAGAGAAACCTTCAGGACTCATCCTTAGAGGCGCTCTTCTGTCAGGAGTCGTTCTTGTAGTTGCGTACTTTGCGTTGCCGTGGTTTGGGCGGACGTCGGTTGCAAGGTACGTTGCCATCGGCTTTGGTTGGTTGTGCCTCACCTTGGCGTTTGAGTTCACGTTATGTGCAAGATGTGCAAGGAGCGTAGAGGAGCCCTACGGTATTCAGGGAGAAAGGATACCGGTTCTTCTTTTTCTCGCGGGAAGAACCGAGGTTGCACGTGCATCTTATGTCGGGTGATGGTGAGGCTAAATTCTGGCTGGAGCCTGGGCTTCAGCTCGCACGGAATTACCGTTACACCAGGCAGCAGTTGAAAGAGATCGAGTCCCTAATCGAGGATCACTACAATGAGCTTGTCCGCGCGTGGAAACACCACTTCGGCAGTCGAGGTGACAAACATATCCAGGCATGGCGTCTGGCTGTTGGCACACGACCGGGAACTGTTCATGCCGGAGGAGTTTCCATGGTTTAAGGAGCAACCAGTCAAGGCGATCCTGCATGTTGAGGAACCGTCGTCAGGGCACTTCTACTGGCCTGATATTGATGTGGACCTTACTGAAGAAATCATTGAACATCCAGAGCGGTTCCCGAATAAGGCGAAGAGCGCATAACGCGGCGCTCAAGCAGACGCCCTGCTTCGTCCATCCTGGCACCCCTCCCGCGCGGGGTGCCGCTCAACTTCGACCCGATAGCGCTTCTTGGACATCATCAGGTAAAATTCGGCCATAGCCAAGACCAATAAGTTGATAGAGAAAATCCTACGAGGCCGATCAGATGCCAGCATAGGCGTTGAAGAGTTGCGTTCATTGCTGAAGAGCCTGGGCTTTGAAGAACGTATTCGTGGCAGTCATCATATCTATCGCCGTGTCGATATAGAAGAGCGCTTGAACCTTCAGCATGAAGGCGCCAAAACCAAGCCCTATCAAGTCCATCAAGTACGTGCTGTTATTCTGAAATATCGGCTAGGAGTCGATGACGATGCATAAATACGAAGTGATTATTTATTGGAGTCAAGAAGATAAAACGTTTATAGCTGGGGTGCCGGAGCTGCCTGGTTGCATGGCACATGGACCTACCCAAATGGCGGCATTAGAGAGTGTGAATCAAGCAATAGAGTTATGGTTGGATACCGCACGGGAATTTAATGATCCCATTCCTGAGCCGAAGGGGCGTCGATTACTGTATGCGTAGGGCGCTAACCATTTGCTCAAGCGGACTGCTCTCTTCGGTCGTATCCGCTTAGCTCGGCCATTATAGATTATTAGTAATGGACTAGGGAGTGGACAGTATAATCGGAAAGTCTCTCCCGCCCGTGCAGAAAGTCCAGTTCGATGACGAAGGCGCAAGCTGCTACCGTGGCCCCCAGGCTTTCTACCAGTTCGCAGCTTGCTTTGGCGGTGCCGCCGGTGGCGAGCAGATCATCTACTAGCAGGACGTTATCCCCAGGACCGAGGGAATCGGTATGGGCCTCCAGGCTGGCAGAGCCATATTCCAGCTGATAGGAGATGCTTCGGACTTCATAGGGAAGCTTGCCGGATTTGCGCAAGGGGATAAAACCTACCCCCAACTCCCAGGCGACCAGCGCGCCAAAGATAAACCCCCGCGCCTCTATCCCGCCAACCGCCGTGATACCCTGTTCCAGGAAGGGATGGAGGAGTTGGTGAACCGCTAGCCGTAAGGTGGCGGGGTCTCCGACTAAGGGGGTGATATCCTTGAAGAGGACGCCTGGCTTGGGAAAATCGGGGATATCGCGGATTTTAGTTTTGAGCCGCTCCATCGATGCTTTACCTAAGTACACTAGAATTTGAGGGAGGCACTTTATATGATTAGGGTTAAACAGACAAATGAAACGGACCCCCTGGCTTTTCTGGTGACTATCACAGAAAGTTCGGGCGAGACGAGCCATCAGGTTACCCTTTCACAAGGAACCTATCAAAAATTAACGGGCGGTAAGGTCAGCGCCGTGGACTGCGTTCAGGCGGCCTTTATGTTTTTACTAGAACGGGAACCGCAAGAAGCTATTCTCGGGCAGTTTGATATTACGGTAATTTCCCATTATTTTCCGGATTTTGAGCGTGAATTACCTCGTTATCTGGAGCAGCTATAAGCATGATGGGTCGCGGTATACCCTTTATCTTTAGCTATTATAGGGCGGGGTTGTTGTTGGCCTTAATGCTTGGCGGATGTACATTGTTTGGCGGCGGGGGGGATTCGCCAGGAGGTTATACCCTGGAAGTAGTGCGGGTGCTAGAGCAACCTTCACCCCAGGCCAGGGAACGGATACTAGAGGTGGTTCCCTTTCGGATTAGCCCTCGTTATCGCAGCCGGCTTTGGCTCTACCAGGAGGCAGGCTCTTGGCATCGGGCGGAGGAGGAGCAGGCTTTTCTCATCCCTCCACAAACCTTGGTGACTGACCAGGCGAGTGCCTATTTCAGGCGTTCGGGGTTATTCGGCGCGGTGGTGGAAGGGGAGAGTCGATTACAAGTGACCTATCTTTTGGAAGGTGCGGTAACGGCGCTGTACGGTGATTTTAGCGATCCCACAGCCCCACGGGCCGTGATGGAAATTCAATTCTTTTTAATTGATCCCCGGCTTGATCCGCCGAAAACCCTGCTTAAATCAGGCTTCCGAGCCGAAGCGGAAATCTTGGCGGCAACCCCCCAAGCTCTTATCCACGGATGGAATAATGACCTAGAAAGTATATTAGAGAACTTCGAAAACGACTTGCGACGGTTATTCGATCATTCCTCACGAGGATAGTGAAAAATTGTTGCGCTGGCGTTAGTGTTTCCGGCACCGCCATGGCGCAATATGGTAAGATTCTCTCCGAAAATAGTTTTAAAACTGACTGTTAGCGCTGACAGGAAATTGAGGGCGTTTTGCGATGGATATCCTATAACAATCTCACTGTTTTTTTAGTGATTGTTAAACATGTTTCGTTTTAGCACAAACCTACTACATTTAAAACCGCTTTGTAAGGATTAGCGTTTTTTCACCTTATTACCTACCAAAGCGCGACTGAATTCCACGGAGACCGAACACCCATAATGGATGAGATAGCCCAGGAAGTTTTCCCGGTTAATATTGAAGATGAAATGAAGCACTCCTACCTCGATTACGCCATGAGCGTTATTGTAGGTAGAGCATTGCCTGATGCTCGTGATGGCTTAAAACCCGTGCATCGACGGGTATTGTATGCTATGCGGGAATTGGGCAATGATTGGAATAAGCCTTATAAAAAATCAGCCCGTGTGGTAGGCGATGTCATTGGGAAATATCATCCCCACGGGGATGCGGCGGTTTATGATGCCATCGTGCGGATGGCCCAGCTTTTCTCCATGCGCTGCCCTCTAATCGATGGACAGGGAAATTTTGGCTCTATTGACGGTGACTCTCCTGCAGCCATGCGTTATACCGAAGTGCGTATGGCTAAAATTGCCCATGAGTTGTTAGCCGATCTCAATAAGGAAACCGTCGATTTTGTTCCTAATTATGACGAGTCCGAGCATGAGCCAGCGGTTCTTCCAGCCCGTATACCTAATCTATTGGCAAATGGTTCTTCGGGAATCGCCGTGGGTATGGCGACCAATATTCCGCCCCATAACCTCGGTGAGTTATTGAATGCCTGCATTGCCCTTATTGATGATCCCGCTTTGAGCATTGCTGGGCTAATGGCCCATATTCCGGGACCTGATTTTCCCACGGCGGGGATAGTGAACGGTATCCGTGGTATCCAGGAAGCTTATCTGACTGGCCGGGGGCGAATCGTCATGCGAGCCCGGACCCATGTGGAAACCGATGAGGGCAGCGGCAAACAAAGCATCATCGTCACCGAATTGCCCTATATGGTCAATAAGGCCCGTTTGCTGGAGAAAATCGGCAATTTGGTTAAGGACAAGAAGATCGTGGGCATTGTAGGGTTGCGGGACGAATCGGACAAAGATGGCATGCGCATGGTGGTGGAGCTGCGCCGGAGCGAAATGCCGGAAGTGGTGTTAAACCAACTTTATCTTCATACCCAATTACAGAGTGTCTTTGGCATTAATATGGTGGCTTTGGTCGATGGCCAGCCCCAGTTGCTTAATCTCAAGCTGGCCCTGGAAGTCTTTTTGCGGCACCGCCAAGAGGTAGTGACCCGGCGGACCATGTTTGAGTTACGCAAGGCGAGGGAGCGAGCCCATGTGCTGGAAGGGTTGGCCATTGCCTTGACTAATATTGATTCGATGATCGCTCTTATTAAGGCGTCTTCAAGTCCGGCCGAGGCCCGGGATGGGTTGATAGCGCGTTTTTGGCCGCCAGGCGTTGTGATTGATATGCTGCAGCGGGCAGGCGCCGCATCCTCCCCGCCGGAGGAATTGGAAGCCGCTTATGGGCTGCAACGGGACGGTTATCGTTTATCTCCTGCTCAAGCTCAAGCCATTCTTGAGATGCGTCTCCATCGTCTAACGGGGCTAGAGCAAAGTAAAATTATTGATGAATATGAGCAGGTGATCATTTTTATCTCCGAGTTACTGGAAATTCTAGCTAATCCGGAACGACTCATGGCCGTCATCCGGGAAGAGTTAATGGAGATGCTAGAGCAATACAGTGCTCCACGCCGCACTGAGATTCAGGATAATTATGTGGATCTGCGCTTGGAGGATCTCATCCAAGAAGAAAATGTAGTGGTGACCTTATCCCATAGTGGTTATGCTAAATCCCAAACTTTAGACACTTACCGTTCGCAGAAGCGAGGGGGTAAGGGTAAGTCAGCGACGGCGATGAAAGAAGAAGACTTTATCGACAAGCTCTTTATCGCCAACACCCATGATACCCTGCTATGCTTTTCGAGTCGGGGCAAAGTGTATTGGAAAAAAGTCTATGAACTGCCCCAAGGGTCACGGATAGCCCGGGGTAAACCCTTCGTCAACCTCCTGCCTTTGGAGGAAGGAGAGCGGATTAATACGGTATTATCTATCCGTGAATTCGAAAAAGACAAATATATTTTTATGGTAACTGCCTTGGGGGTGGTCAAGAAAACTTCCCTGGCTGATTTTTCCCGGCCCCGTTCCAGTGGCATTATTGCCCTAGATTTGAGAGAGGGAGATCAATTGGTGGGAGCGGATCTTACCGATGGCGAACAGGAAATCATGTTGTTTAGCTCGGGGGGTAAAGTGATTCGCTTTTCGGAGCGGGATGTGCGGCCTCTTGGGCGTACGGCCCGGGGCGTTAAAGGTATGGAATTGCCCTCGAAACATCGAGTGATTGCCCTTATTATCGCGGCGAGCGGTACTATTTTAACGGCGACCGAATTGGGTTATGGTAAGCGGACAGCCATCGCTGAGTACCGTCTCCAAGGCCGGGGAGGGAAGGGCATTATCTCTATTCGGACGACCCCACGGAATGGTGCAGTGGTTGGAGCGGTGCAAGTAGAAAAGGAGGATGAAGTCGTGCTTATTAGCAATGGGGGCACGCTTATTCGTACTCCAGTGGATAATATTTCTCTTATGGGGCGTAATACGCAAGGCGTTAAACTCATTAATCTCCAGGAAGGGGAGCGGCTGGTGGGTATTGAGCGCATCGTTGAAGATGGAGAGGCTGGAATATAACGAGACCAGCGTGCTAGGAATATTAAAGAGGATATAAGACTATGACTCGTGTTTACAATTTCAGCGCTGGACCGGCCGTGTTGCCTGAAGAAGTCATTATCCAGGCCCGCGACGAAATGCTTGATTGGCATGGTACCGGGATGTCAGTGATGGAGATGACTCATCGTGGCAAGCAATTTATGGCCATTGCCGAGCAGGCTGAAGCCGATTTTCGGGAACTATTGGCTATCCCGGAAAATTACAAAGTTTTGTTCCTTCAAGGGGGAGCTACTAGCCAGTTCGCGATGGTGCCTATGAATTTACTACAGAACAAGAAACAGGCGGATTATATTTGTACCGGGCATTGGTCTAAAAAAGCTGTTGTCGAAGGGCGCCGATTTGGCGAGATTAATTTAGCGGCCAGCTCCGAGGATACGGGCTTTCAGCATGTTCCTCCTCATCAGGATTGGAAGCTAGATCCAGAAGCTGCTTATGTTCACTACACACCTAATGAAACCATTGCCGGAGTAGAATTTCATTGGATTCCTGACTCAGGAAAAGTGCCTCTAGTAGCTGATATGTCCTCTACTCTTTTGTCACGTCCATTAGATGTCAGTCGCTTTGGCGTCATTTATGCGGGAGCGCAAAAGAATATTGGCTGCGCGGGTCTAACCGTGGTCATAGTGCGGAATGATTTGATAGGACGGCCCCTGGTCGGGACTCCCGCCATGTTTGATTACCAAATCCATGCAGACCATAATTCCATGTATAACACGCCGCCCACTTACGCTTGGTATGTGGCCGGACTGGTCTTTAGCTGGCTAAAGCGGAAGGGGGGACTTGCCGCAATAGCAAAGGTAAACCAAGCTAAAGCAGATACCCTTTACAGCTTTATTGACAGTAACGATTTTTACTACAATCCAGTAGAGCGGGCTTTTCGCTCTCGCATGAATGTGCCTTTTATTTTGTCCGAGCAGCAGCTTGATGAGATTTTTCTGGAGGAGGCAAAAAAAGCGGGGCTGACTAATCTGAAAGGACACCGTTCAGTGGGAGGAATGCGGGCAAGCATTTACAATGCTATGTCCCAGGAAGGGGTTGAGACTCTGGTGGAGTTTATGAAAGAGTTTGAACGTACCCGGGCATGAAATGAATGTTTTCGAGCCAAGCTCGCTACCCATTTTTGCTCAAGAAGGATGGGGGAGGAATTGCATTATCGATTAAACCAGGGGGGTGGCGGATAACCGCATGTATAAGATACTCACGTTGAACAATATTTCTATCGTAGGGCTGGAGCGCTTGCCTCGGGATAAGTATGAGGTGGCCTCCGAGATTCAGCATCCAGATGCAATTCTCGTGCGTTCTCATAATATGCATGAGATGACTATTCCACCTACGCTCAAGGCGGTGGGGCGCGCTGGCGCTGGGGTTAACAATATTCCGGTAACGCGCTTGAGCGAAGAGGGGGTGCCTGTGTTTAACGCTCCTGGTGCGAATGCCAATGCAGTCAAGGAAGCCGTGCTAGCAGGTCTGTTGATATCTGCCCGTAATATTTGCCAAGCTTGGGATGCTGCCCGCACTTTGGTTGGCACCGATAAGGAGATTCACCGGGAAGTTGAGGCTCAGAAGAAGCGTTTTGTAGGCGTTGAGCTACCCGGGAGGACCTTGGGGGTTGTCGGCCTCGGATCTATTGGCGTTCAGGTGGCCAATGCCGCCTTAGCACTTGGTATGCGGGTGGTCGGGTATGATCCGCAGATCACGGTACAGCGTGCCTGGGCCCTCTCCGCGCAGGTTGAGCAGGCCACTAACCTGGACCATTTATTGTCCCAGGCTGATTTTTTATCCCTGCATGTTCCGTTGCTGGAGGCTACCCGAGGTTTGATTAACCGGGAACGGTTAAGAAATATAAAGCCGGAAGCAAGACTTCTCAATTTTGCGCGGGCGGAAATCGTTGATGAAGATGCTGTGGTGGATGCTATAGAAGAAGGGAAGATCGCGGCTTATATTTGCGACTTTCCTAGCAATCGCTTAAAAGGGCATTCCCAAGTGATTGCCTTGCCCCATCTTGGCGCATCTACTTATGAGGCGGAAGAGAATTGCGCGGTGATGGTGGTGGAGCAGATTCGCGAATTTCTGGAAAATGGTAATGTGCAAAACTCGGTGAATTTTCCAGAGGCCGTGTTGCCTCGTACTGATAGCTGGCGGCTTGCAATTGCCAACGCCAATATCCCTACTATGGTTGCTCAAATTTCTACTCACCTAGCTGAAGCAGGCTTGAATATTATCGATATGCTGAATAAGTCCCAGAGTAATTTAGCTTACACGCTCGTGGATGTGGATCGCCCTATTCCTAAGTATCTAGTGGATGGAATCAGAGCTGTTCAGGGAGTCCTATCGGTGCGGGCCTTGTGATTGATTACAAAGATAACTTGAGCAGGGTTCATTTTATTTTTAATGGACGATAGTCAACAATTAAGGGAGATTCGGGCGCGTATAGACGCTTTGGATGAACAACTTCAATGCCTCATCAATGAACGCGCCGAGCTTGCCCGCCAAACGGCACAGATAAAACAAGCAGTTGGTTTGGGGGAAAATTGTTTTCGCCCGGAGCGGGAAGCCGAAATTTTGCGGCGGGTTATTGCGCGCAATCGGGGACCGCTCAGTGGGCAGGAAATGGCCCGCTTATTTCGGGAAGTTATGTCAGCCTGCCTGGCGCTTGAAACGCCCCTGGTGATTGCTTACCTGGGTCCAGAGGGAACCTTTACCGAGGCTGCAGCGCTTAAGCATTTTGGTCATTCAGTAAAAACCCGACCGCTTATGGCCATTGATGAGGTTTTTCGTGAAGTGGAGGCCGGTACGGCTTATTATGGGGTCGTCCCGGTAGAGAACTCCACGGAAGGAGCCGTGACCCACACGTTAGATCGGTTTTTGGTCTCGCCCTTACAGATTTGTGGTGAGGTAGAATTGCGCATCCACCATCATTTGCTTAGCAGAAACGAAACCATTACCGAAGTAAACCGATTATATGCCCATCAGCAAACGCTGGCACAATGCCGAGAGTGGCTGGATGCCCACCTGGCAGGATGTGAGCGTATCCCCGTCAGCAGCAATGGGGAAGCGGCGCGGCGAGCTGGGGATGAATCTGGTTGCGCCGCTATTGCGAGTGACCGGGCCCGCGAGATTTATGGGCTTCGCGCTTTGGCGAGCAATATTGAGGATGAACCTGGCAATACCACCCGTTTTCTTGTGATTGGCTCTCAAGCCGTGGTTGCTAGCGGGAATGACAAAACGTCGTTGCTGGTCTCAGGCCCGAATCGCCCCGGTTTATTGTATAATCTACTGTGCCCCTTGGCGGAGTATGGCATTAGCATGACCCGGTTGGAGTCTCGTCCCTCACGGCGCCAGCTTTGGGAATACGTGTTTTTTATTGATGTTGAAGGACATATAGACGATTCTAATCTAACTACCGCGCTGGCTACGCTCAAAGAGCGGGCCTCCTTTCTCAAATTATTAGGTTCTTATCCACGGGCGGTAATATAAGAAGGTACCATGATGAATGGCTGAAAGCTTATTTTGCCAGCTTGCGGCAGCAGGGGTGCAAGGACTGACTCCCTACCAGCCTGGAAAACCTATTGAGGAATTGGAACGGGAGTATGGGGTACGGGGTGCGGTTAAGTTGGCCTCTAACGAAAATCCTCTGGGTCCCAGTCCCCTGGCAATAGATGCGATTTATGGGGTGCTTAGAGAAAGTGGCCGTTATCCTGATGGCAATGGCTTTGCGCTTAAGGCTGCTCTTTCTCAATGCTTAGGCGTTCCCGCTAATCAGATTACTCTGGGTAATGGCTCCAGCGATTTGCTGGAGTTTGCGGCTCGGGTGCTAATTTCACCTGAGCATGAAGTGATTTATTCTCAATATTGCTTTGCTCTCTATCCCTTATTGATTCAGATTTTGGGAGCCAAGGGTCACGTTGTGTCGGCGAAGGGTTTTGGTCACAATTTGGAGGCCATGGCTAAAGCGGTGAATAGCCAGACGCGGCTGGTTTATATCGCCAATCCCAATAACCCTACGGGTACTTGGTTGCGCTCCGATGAGCTAGAAGCTTTTTTGGCTGCTTTGCCAGAGCACGTTTTGGTGGTCTTGGATGAGGCCTATTACGAGTATGTAAACGAAACTCAATACCCTTATTCTCTGGCCTGGATGAGTCGTTATCCTAATCTGATGATCACCCGCACCTTCTCTAAAATTTATGGCTTGGCTGGTTTACGCATAGGTTATGGGGTGTCTCATCCAGATTTAGCGGATTTGATGAATAGAGTTCGCCCCCCCTTTAACGTCAATAACTTAGCTTTGGCTGCAGCCACGGCTGCTTTGCAGGATCACGATCATTTACAGCGTAGTCGGAAGGTAAATCAGGCCGGAATGGCGCAGTTAACGGCGGCTTTTACCGCGTTGGACTTGGATTATATTCCTTCGGTAGCTAACTTTGTGACTGTCAATGTGAGGAAATCAGGCGATAAAGTTTATGAAGATTTGTTGCGGCATGGCGTGATTGTAAGACCGATGACGGGATATGGGCTACCAAGGCACGTGCGGGTTACCGTGGGAAGGGAAGAAGAAAATACGCGCTTTATTCAGGCCCTTGAAAATGTTCTTGAGGAATTTAGGTGATCCAGCGTCTCTGCATCCTAGGAGTAGGGTTAATTGGGGGCTCTTTGGCGCTGGCTCTAAAGCAGGCCAAAGGAGTAGGCGAGGTTGTCGGTTATGAAAGAGACCCCTTTGCTAGGGACAAGGCCCTTTCTTTGGGAATCGTCGACCGTGCTGAGCTTCATCTTGCGGAAGCGCTTCGGGGAGCCGATATGGTGGTTTTGGCCGCGCCGCTTGGAGCTATGGAAGAACTATTGCAGGCAATGGCGCCTAGTTTGAAGCCAGGGATGGTAGTGACCGATGTGGGGAGCGTCAAGGGAAGTGTGGTTACCGCTGCGCGGGCTAAATTAGGGACGCGCATCGTCGATTTTGTGCCTGGCCACCCTATCGCTGGGACAGAAAAAAATGGCCCGGAGGCCGCTTTTGCCGATTTGTTTCACCTCCATAAGGTACTTCTTACGCCTTTGCCTGAGAGTCGCGCCGTGGCCGTGGGGATGGTAAGAGCGATGTGGCATCAGGTGGGAGCTGAGGTAATAGAAACCAGTATTTCCCATCATGATCGAGTGCTGGCGGGAACCAGCCATCTTCCCCATATATTAGCGTATACTTTAGTGGATATGCTGGCTAAGTTAGGGGAAACGCAAGAAGCCTTACAATTTGCCGCAGGAGGATTTCGGGATTTTTCTCGTATTGCCTCAAGCGATCCCAACGTGTGGCGGGACATCTGTCTTGCTAATAAAGAACCTTTGCTAGCGCTCCTGGAGCGATTCAGGACTGAACTTCACGGTATAGGCGAGGCTATTCATCGCAACGATGGGGCAAAGCTGGCGGAGATTTTCGCTCGAGCCAAGACTGCTCGGGATGCGCATTATGAGCGTTAGCTGGAAATATTTTGAGGGGCAGGGAGAATAGCTATGCAGCCTATCGAAGAAGTATCGCAAGATACGATGGCTTTTGTGGTGGAGCCGGGGGGGGCGCTGAGCGGCCGGTTACGGGTTCCCGGGGATAAGTCTATCTCCCATCGGGCTGTTATCTTGGGCGCATTGGCAGAGGGCGTCACCCGGATCACTGGCTTTTTGGAGGGAGAAGATACGCTGGCAACGCTGCGGGCCTTTCGGGATCTCGGAGTAAGCATTGAAGGACCTGAGGGAGGCCGGGTAGAAATACATGGCGTAGGTATGCAGGGTTTACAGGCACCGGAAGAACCCCTCTATTTAGGTAACTCAGGAACGTCAGCGCGATTACTTGCCGGTCTTTTCGCTGGCCAATCCTTTGATGTCATACTTAGGGGCGATGAGTCTCTTTCCCGCCGTCCCATGCGGCGAGTCTGTGACCCCTTAGCACGAATGGGTGCTTTTATCGAGACGACGGCTCAAGGCACTCCCCCTCTGCACATTCATGGTAGACAGCCACTTTATGGTATTGAGTATGCTATGCCGATGGCCAGCGCTCAAGTCAAATCCAGCCTGTTATTGGCGGGACTTTATGCATCAGGACGAACCTGTGTGATTGAGCCTGCTCCGACACGGGATCACACGGAGCGCATGCTGGCCGGTTTTGGTTATCCAGTAGAGCGAGAAGGCGCGAAAGTGTGTATCCAAGGAGGAGGATCGTTGTATGGTACTGTGGTTGAGATTCCTGCGGATATTTCTTCGGCGGCCTTTTTTATGGTGGGAGCCGCGATTGGCAAGGGTTCTGATATTTTGCTGGAGCATGTGGGTATCAATCCGACCCGGACAGGAATCGTTGATATTCTCCGGCGTATGGGAGCAGATATTGAAATAAAAGAAACGGGGGTGGTTGGTGGCGAACCGGTAGCGGCGATACGGGTCCGAGCTAGCCGGTTGCATGGGATTAATATTCCTGAAGACCTTGTTCCGTTGGCGATAGATGAATTTCCGGCCCTCTTTGTAGCCGCGGCTTGTGCCGAAGGCGAGACAGTGCTGGCTGGAGCTGGAGAGCTGCGAGTTAAAGAAAGTGACCGTATCCAGGTGATGGCTGATGGTTTGCAAGCTTTGGGAATTTCTGCCCAGCCTACGGCGGATGGAATTATTATCCAAGGAGGGAAATTGCAGGGGGGAGAAGTCCATAGTCACGGCGATCACCGATGCGCTATGGCTTTTGCTATGACTTCCCTGGTGGCTAAGGGGCCTATTATTATTCGCGATTGTGCCAATGTAGCCACTTCTTTTCCGGGGTTTTTGGAGTTAGCTTGTGGTGCTGGTTTAGTCATTCGCAGCAGGGAATAAATTAGGTACTCAATTTTTATGTCACCTTATAAACTTATAGTTTTCGACTGGGATGGAACCTTAATGGATTCGGAAGCGCGAATTGTGGCGAGTATGCGTTCTGCAATCCATGATCTCAGCTTCCCCTTTCGGGAAGACGCGCAGCTGCGCAATGTGATTGGCCTAGGCTTGCCAGAGGCGCTGGCCATGCTTTATCCAGATGGGGATAAAGTGATGAGAGGTGCGTTGGTTGAGCGCTACCGTCATTATTATCTGAGTGCCGATCCAACCCCTAGCCGACTTTTTGAGGGTGCTGAGGAATTATTAAAAAAATTGCGCGAGCAGGGTTATCTAATGGCTATTGCTACGGGTAAGGGGCGTAGTGGCTTGGATCGGATATTACCAGAGGTAGGGGTTGCCCACTATTTTTGCGCCAGCCGCTGCGCTGATGAGACGGCTTCGAAGCCTAATCCCCGGATGTTATTGGAAATTATAGCGCAAACCCAGGTTGAGCCTGGAGAGACACTGATGGTTGGCGACACCGAATATGACTTGTTGATGGCCAAATACGCGGGAACCGATGCTTTAGCGGTAAGTTATGGCGTGCATGAAAAAGCACGTTTACAACGCTGTGGTCCCGTGGATTGCGTTGATTCAATCGCCGCTTTAGGGGATTGGTTTTCAGGGCCTGTCTACGACTCTGCACGTAATGTAAGCTGTCGTCACGGTTGAAGATGGCCGCTATAATGGCTATTACTACTCCTTTCTTCTATGGTGTCTCAAGGATAAGGGGACAATGGGGATGAGTAAAGACATCCCCGTGATTACGGTAGATGGCCCTAGTGGTTCAGGGAAAGGCACCTTAGCGCAGCGGCTAGCGCAGCATTTAGAATGGCACTATTTAGATAGCGGCGCGATGTATCGGGTATTGGCTTTGGCAGCGGATAAACATAGCATTGCGCCAAATGATTCTCAGCAGCTAGAGGCTTTGGCTCAGAATCTAGATGTTCGATTTATATCGGGTCTAGGGGGAATGCCAGCACGAGTGTTTTTAGAAGACGTGGAGGTGGGAGATTCTATCCGCAGGGAGGAATGTGGTAATGCTGCCTCAAAGATTGCTGCTTTGGCTGAGGTACGGAGGGCCTTGTTGATGCGGCAGCGGGCTTTTCGTAAAACACCAGGCTTAGTGACCGATGGGCGAGATATGGGAACAGTGGTGTTTCCAGAAGCAGCCTTAAAAATTTTTCTTACTGCTAGTCCATACGAACGAGCGCGAAGGCGTTATAAGCAGTTGAAGGAAAAAGGCATAGGTGCTAATCTAAAAAATTTAGAGAAAGAAATTGCCGAGCGGGATAGGCGTGATTGCGAGCGTAATATTGCTCCGCTCAAGCCGGCTGACGATGCTATAATACTGGATTCTACGAACCTTGCTATTAAGGATGTATTTCAGCAAGTGTTACCATGGTTGTCAGGAAAGAATACGTGATTTTAGGGTAGTTCGTGGCAAATACCACGGGCCAAGATTAAACAAGTGGCTCCGCGAATTGTGGAGTATTTAGCTGGTTGGCATGGGTATTCGCTAACCAAGGGTTTTGGTGAATCAATGGGCGAAAGCTTTGCAGAGTTGTTTGAGGAAAGCCAGGCGGATATGCCGATGGCACCAGGTTCTATTGTAACAGGCACTGTCATGGAAATTCGTTCCGACGTTGTGATTGTCAATGCTGGATTTAAGTCCGAGGGAGTGATCTCTGCGGAACAGTTCCGTGATGAAAAGGGAAATCTGAATATCTCTGAGGGTGATTTAGTCGAAGTTGCTCTGGAAGCTATTGAGGATGGTTTTGGTGAGACCCGTCTTTCTCGCCAAAAGGCCAAGGAAGCCCGAGTCTGGAATGATCTTGAAGGAGCCTTTGAGGCCGGCGAGACTATTACTGGCGTGCTGACTGGCAAGGTTAAGGGCGGTTTTACAGTGGATTTAAATGGGGTTCGTGCATTTCTACCCGGATCATTGGTAGATGCTCGCCCTGTGCGCGACACTGCCTATCTTGAGAGCAAAGAACTTGAATTTAAACTTATCAAGCTGGATCGTCGGCGCAACAACATAGTGGTTTCACGCCGTGCGGTCATGGAAGCCGAGTACAGCGCGGAGCGGGAGGCGCTCTTATCTAGTTTAGGGGAAGGAAAGACGGTGAAGGGCGTCGTCAAGAATCTTACTGATTATGGCGCCTTCGTGGATTTGGGAGGGTTAGATGGACTGCTCCACATCACGGATATGTCGTGGAAACGAATCAAGCACCCTTCCGAAGTCGTGAATATTGGCGATGATATTACCGTTCAGGTGCTTAAATTCGATAAAGAGCGCCAGCGCGTCTCCCTCGGACTTAAGCAAATGGGAGAAGATCCCTGGAAGGATTTGGCGCGACGTTACCTTGATGGTACTCGCCTCTTTGGTAAGGTAACGAATGTTACCGACTATGGTTGTTTTGTGGAGATTGAAGAGGGGGTGGAAGGTTTGGTTCATATGTCAGAGATGGACTGGACCAATAAGAATATCCATCCCTCGAAGATGGTTCAAGTTGGTGAGGAAGTTGAGGTGGTGGTGCTTGATATTGATGAGGAGCGCCGCCGTATTTCCTTAGGGATGAAGCAATGCAAGCCTAATCCATGGGAAGAGTTCGCCCATAGATATAATAAGGATGATCGCGTTGCTGGCGAGATTAAATCCATCACTGATTTTGGCATTTTTGTCGGCTTAGAAGGGGGTATTGATGGCCTCGTTCATTTATCTGATATTTCCTGGTCGGCTTCAGGCGAAGAGATAATCCGTGATTATAAGAAAGGCGATCAGGTTGAGGCGGTTGTTCTGGCCATTGATCCAGAGAGGGAGCGCATTTCTCTAGGAGTCAAGCAGCTTGAGGACGATCCTTTCTCCAGCTATATTGCGACCTATCCTAAAGGTAGCGTAGTTAAGGGGGTAGTCAAGGTCGTTGATACTAAGGGTGCGGTCATTGAGTTGGCTGCGGGCGTGGAAGGGCACCTGCGTGCCTCGGAAATTGCTCGAGAGCGTATAGATGATGCTCGTACTTCCCTCAATGTAGGGGATTCTATAGAGGCTAAATTCACTGGCATTGATCGCAAGAATCGTGTGATCACCCTCTCTGTTCGTGCTAAAGATGTAGAGGAGGAGGCAGAAGCTATTAAGGAGTACTCCGGCACGGGTGCGGAAGCTGCTTCGACTACATTGGGCGATATCCTCAAGGAACAAATGGAAAGGCAAGAGGAGGAAAGCTAGAAATAATAGTTTTTTCCTGCCGAGGCTCATGGGGCGTTGCCCGGAGCTTGTTGTGGTATGTGGTTTTGGGAGCGCGTTATTTATGACCAAATCGGGATTGATCGAAAGGCTTGCCCAGCGCCAAGCGTTGTTATCCTATCGCGATGTAGAGCTAGCGGTCAAGATGCTGCTGGAAGTGATGAGCCAGGCTTTGGCACAAGGTGAACGTATCGAGATACGAGGGTTTGGGAGTTTTTCATTGCATTATCGCCCACCACGGAGTGGACGCAACCCGAAGACGGGTGATACTGTGCCATTGTCCTCTAAATATGTCCCACACTTCAAACCTGGGAAAGAGCTGCGAGAACGGGTTGATCGTGGTGGATCTATTTAGGGTTTTTCGGTTGCTTTCCAACCCCACTTTAAATTGCTAATCATTTAGTGGGATTTTAGCGAATGAAATTTAGTTTGGATGAGCGAGCAGATGTTTATACGGTAAGCGCTTATGGCCCTGGATATGTGGAGTTTAGGATACCTGCTTTTTCTATAAGAGAACCTGAGCGCCTGCAAAGTAAGGGTCTAAAGGGAGATAGTGGCAAACAAAAAATATGCCGAAATGTGGTGGTTTCGCCGGGAAGATTGCAGGAGTGGCCTCCTGCTTCCTTTGCTGAATTAGAGAAGAATCATTTTCAAGCCTTTCTGGAGATGGAACCAGAGGTGGTGGTAGTTGGTACGGGTGAGCAATCTCATTTCCTTTCTCCCCGCCTGATAGAACCTTTGTTAAGTCACCAGGTAGGGGTTGAGTTTATGGATACTGCAGCTGCCTGCCGAACTTATAATATTCTTGTTGGTGAAGGCCGACGGGTAGTGGCAGCGTTATTTATAATCAGGCAGCTCTAGTAGGCTATTTAAATAAAACCTCAACTGAAATACCTTCTTTAGCCAGGATGCGGCGCAACCGTTTGAGGGTTTCAAGCTGGATTTGGCGAACCCGTTCTCGGGTTACACCAATGGCTTGGCCTACCTGCTCCAAAGTTTGTGGCTCATAGCCTTGAAGGCCAAAGCGTCGAATGACAACTTCTCGCTGCTTGTCGTTGAGTTGGCTTAGCCATAGTTCAAGGCGGGCTTGCATATCATCGTTTTGTAGTAAAACGGTAGGGTCGGGCGCGCCTTCATCAGGCAGAGCATCAAGTAAGGTTTTTTCCTGATTGTTTCGGTAGCCCGTATCCATGGAAGCAGTATTGTCTTTAAGGCTCCACACACGTTTAATTTCTTCGACGGGCTTATCTAACTGCTGAGCTAGCTCTTCAAAGCTAGGATCGTGTTCTAATTCTTGTGCTAGTTTATTCGCTACTCGCTGATAGCTCTTGATTTCCTTTACCACGTGAACGGGTAAGCGCACGGTGCGTGTTTGATTCATGAGCGCCCGTTCAATAGTTTGCCGTATCCACCATGTGGCATAAGTAGAGAAGCGAAAACCCATCTCTGGATCGAATTTTTCCACAGCATGGATTAAGCCTAAATTCCCTTCCTCGATTAAATCGAGGAGCGCCAAACCTCTATTCATATAGCGCCTTGAAATTTTAACGACGAGCCGCAGATTGCTTTCAATCATACGTTTACGTCCAGCAGAATTTCCTTTTTTAGCAAGACGCGCATAGTAGACTTCCTCTTCCGCTGTCAGCAAAGGAGCAAAGCCGATTTCACTTAGGTAAAGGTGCGTAGCATCAAATTCATGATCATTTAGAGACTGGCTTTCCCGTGTATTCTCAGGGCTTGTGGACAGATATTGGGGGTCATGTTCCTGTAGCGCTATTTCGGATTTGCTTATAGACAAAGCCTTTTCTCCTATAATTTAGTTATAGACGTACTCGCAGTTTACATTTTCACTTTTCCCCTCGGATATTCTAAGGCTTAGTACTTATATGTAAGCAGCGAGCTTATCCCTTATTAAGAAAACCTTTTATGATTTCCTAAGTATGGTACTCTCAGCGCTTAGTGGATTACATAAGGAGAATCCCTTACATAGAGAGATCCTTCTCATTTCTCTAAGTGTGGGAATTTATCTTCAACTTCGCTGTTTTTTATACGATCCCATTGGTCCGCATCTGCCGGTGGCTCTTTGCTTTCGGTAATGACTGGCCAGCTTCTTGCTAATTCAGCATTGATTTCCAAATATTTTTGATGTTCCTTAGGCACATCATCTTCTGAAAAAATAGCCTCAGCCGGACATTCCGGCTCGCATAATGTGCAATCGATGCATTCGTCTGGATCGATGACCAGAAAATTGGGGCCTTCATGAAAGCAATCGACCGGGCATACTTCAACACAGTCGGTATATTTGCATTTGATACAGTTTTCAGTTACTACGAACGTCATAAAAACTCTCTCCTGTTCAGCGCATGTCTCTCGTGCTTGTGTTCCGGGATTGGCCAAGCTAGTAAATAATTTATAGAGTTGTTTGCGCTTAGCTATATCATTAACATTTTAATCCCAATTTCCCATCCTGGCGAGAGTAAAATATTGGACAGATTATTAGAGAGTTCAGGTATGATGTATCTAGGGTACAGTGTCTAGGGGGAGGAGGCATGCGAAGAATTTTTTATTTTTTTATTTTTGTTTTTGTTTTTGTTCTAGGGCTCACCTTTGCAGGACGTCACGCCGAGCCCGTCGCAATCGATTACCATTTCGGCCAGCTACATGTCCCATTGTCCTTGCTTCTCGCTCTTATTTTGCTGACAGGAACAATACTTGGCATACTTGCCAGCTTAATTACGATCATAAGATTGAGGCGTGAAAATAGGAGGCTGCGCAAATCAATTAGGTGGGTTGAAAAAGAGAATGCCAACCTGCGGACGATTTCTCTTAAACATGAGCAATAAATGTGATCGAATGGTTATTGTTGCTGTTACCTGTGGCAGCGGCTTCGGGATGGCTGGCGGGTAAACGCAGTGCAGAAACCGTAAATGCGGGTAGTCATTCCCAGCTAAATTCTGCCTACTTTGCCGGTCTAAATCATTTGTTAAATGAGCAGCCCGATAAGGCTATTGATACCCTGCTTAATGTTTTGGAAGTAGATAGCGACACGGTAGAACCTTATCTAGCATTAGGTAATCTATTTCGCCAGCGCGGGGAGGTAGACCGGGCAATTCGGGTTCATCAAAACATCATTGAGAGGCCTTATTTAAGCAGCTCGCAAAGAGGACAAGCCCTTTTAGAGTTGGGTTTGGATTATATGCGCGCGGGAATGTTGGATCGGGCTGAAAGCTCTTTTCTTGAGGCACTTAAGCGAAGAAGCCACATAGGAATTACCCTGCGCCAGTTACTTGATCTCTATCAGCAGGAAAAAAATTGGTATCAAGCTATTGCTATGGCCCAGAAGCTGCGCGAGGAAAGTGGTGAAGCGACGGAATCCATGATCGCTCATTTTTATTGTGAACTTGCAGAACAGCGTTGGGTCCAGAGACAAGCTGCGGAAACGACCTGGTTTATCAAACAGGCGCTGGCCTCAGATTGGCGCTGTGTTCGGGCAACTCTGCTCCAGTCCCGTTTAGCAATAGAGAAAGGTGATTATAAGAGGGCTATTCGCTGCTTACGGCAGGTCGAGAGGCAAGATCCAGACTATTTGCCGGAGATATTAAAGCCGCTTTCGGAATGTTACCGGCATCTTGAGGGTCAAGATGAGTTTTTTTTCTGGCTAACTGAAGCATCAGAGCGACATCCAGGATGTACTTCATTGATTTTAGCCAAAGCGGCATACTTACAGCAGCGGGGAAAACAGAAGGAGGCTCGCTATTTCCTGATCGAGCAACTTAGAGTATATCCTTCCGTTGAAGCACTTCAGCAGTTGTTAGCTTTAGGAGTGCCAGAGGATATTGAAGCTGCCTCAGAACCTTGGTCTTTAATAGAAGAAGTGGCTAGCCGCCTGTTGAAAGCCAAATTAAACTACGTTTGCGGTTTTTGCGGATTTGGCGGCAAGTATCGCTATTGGCAATGCCCAGGTTGCAAACGGTGGGGGACCGTTAAACCCTTGGCCTTAGGTACTTAATCTACGCGGTATTGATCTATATAATATTGATAATATTAGCTTATCCAGGATTAAATAAAATATTTAGGGTTTAATTCAGCGTTCTGGCCAAGGTTAGCTCGCCAGAACTCAATGGGAGAGAAAAATTAATGTCTCAAGTCTCTATTTATCATAATCCCCGCTGCAGTAAATCTCGACAGACGTTACAATTGCTTCGTGAGCAAGGCATAGAGCCAGTCATTATAGAATATCTCAAATCGCCTCCAACACCGGCACAACTGTCAGAAATTCTCCAGTTATTAGATAAACAACCGAGAGACTTAATGCGCCAGAAAGAGGCTGAATATGAAGACAATGGGCTTGATAATCCGAGTCTTTCTCGGGAACAGTTAATTGCAGCCATGCTTGCCTACCCTATTCTTATTGAGCGGCCTATCGTGCTAGCTAACGGCAAGGCCGCTATTGGGCGGCCACCAGAAAAAGTACTCGAAATTCTTTAAGTTGAGATACAAGTCAATGCCAGAAATTCTTATTCTTTATTACAGCCGCTATGGCAGTGTAGGGGCCATGGCTGAACGGGTAGCCCGGGGGGTGGAGGAAGTGGAGGGTATGCAAGCGCGGCTGCGAACTGTGCCAGCGGTGTCTACCGTCTGTGAAGCAGTAGAAGATGCGATACCTGCAAGCGGTCATCCTTACGCAAGTCATGATGATCTGCGAGAATGCGCAGGGTTAGCTTTAGGAAGCCCAACCCGATTTGGGAATATGGCGGCTCCTCTTAAATATTTTCTCGATAGCACCAGCACGTTATGGCTTTCAGGGGCTTTGGCGGGTAAGCCAGCCGCCGTATTTACCTCAACTTCCAGTTTCCATGGCGGGCAAGAATCCACTTTATTATCCATGATGATTCCCCTGCTTCATCATGGCATGGTGTTATTAGGAATTCCCTATACTGAACCGGCCCTCATGAATACCCAAGAAGGAGGTACCCCTTATGGTGCTAGCCACGTTGCCGGTGCAGATAACGATTTACCGCTGAGTGAGAGCGAGACTATTTTATGTCGCGCGCTAGGACGGCGGTTGGCTCAGATGGGGATTTCATTAGCGTCTACACGGCAGTGAGATCGCTTAGCTTTGATCCTCCGCTGATCTATACAAAATGCGGCGTTACAGGTAATTAAAACAGGATATCTTTTGCAAGCGGATAGCGCGCCTCTTAAATTACAGTCCATCCGGGCGGCGATGGGAAAGGATAGTCTAAAGTGGTTATCGCAATTAGAACTTTACCCGGAATTGGATTCTACTAACCGTTATCTTTTAGCTCAAGTCAAGCACGGCGCCAAGAAGGGGACAGTTTGTTTAGCTGAGGCCCAGTCAGCAGGCAGAGGGCGCCATGGGCGTCTCTGGGTGTCGCCCCTCAGTGGTAATATCTATCTCTCATTGCTATGGTGCTTTTCTAAAGGCCCGCGCTTTCTCTCAGGCCTGAGTATAGCCGCTGGTGTGGGTGTATTACGTGCCCTGCAAGACCAAGGTGTGACTCAAGTAGGCTTGAAGTGGCCTAATGACGTGCTCTGGGATGATCGGAAATTGGGTGGTATTCTAGTAGAGCTGGTGCCCAAGGAGGGGGGTACGGGCGCAGTAGTAGGGGTAGGAATTAATGTAAACATGCCTATTCCCTATAGGGAACAATTAGTTCAGCCTTGTACTGATTTAGCGGAAGCTGCTCAAAACCGGTCGATAGATCGTAATTATTTGGCTGGACGCCTCATCCATCATTTTTTATTGATAATGCATAGTTTTGAGCGCTGGGGGCTTAGGGATTGTCTTGATGATTGGCGTAGATGGGACGCCTGCTATCAACGGGAAGTCTATTTATATGGGGACAGTAAGGTGATCAGTGGTATTGCTTGTGGTATTAATGAGGAGGGAAACTTGTTATTACAAGAAAAAGAGGGAATATCATGCTACCTTTGCGGGGAAGTAAGTTTGAGGCCAGTTAAGTGATTCTACTGGTGGATATTGGTAATAGCCGGATTAAGTGGGCCCGGCTAGACGGCGGTAAGCCTGCCGATATGGGGGCGGTGGCGCGGGGTAAGACGGGTATCAAGCGGGTCTTGTCCAAGGCTTGGAAAGAGTTTGACGATGTTAACCGGATTGTTGTTGCCAACGTCGGTGGGCCAAAAGTTGCGGAACAACTGGAACAGTGGCTGCAAACTCACTGGCAGATAGCGCCCGAGTTTTTAACCGCCCGTAGTAATGGTTATGGGATACGTAATGCTTATTCCAAACCGGAAACTTTGGGGATAGACCGTTGGTTAGGACTGGTTGCAGCACGTCAACGTTATCGGGGCGGTGATCGTAAGAAAGCGGTATGTATCGTCGATTGTGGCTCGGCGATTACTCTTGATGTACTTGCCGCTGATGGCAAGCATTTAGGGGGGTTGATTATTCCTGGTTTGGCTATGATGCCGAAATTGCTAACCGATCATACGGCGGTCATCAACGAAACTACCGAAGAAGCATTGGAATATTCACTGCTTGCCAGTACTACGGGTACGGCAGTTAGTGCTGGTGCGTTGTATGGAGCGGTAGCTTTTATCG
Source organism: Nitrosococcus watsonii C-113 (assembly GCF_000143085.1). Lineage (NCBI taxonomy): Bacteria > Pseudomonadati > Pseudomonadota > Gammaproteobacteria > Chromatiales > Chromatiaceae > Nitrosococcus > Nitrosococcus watsonii. The sequence continues at coordinate 197,022 of NC_014315.1, forward strand.
ACCGCGTCAGCCATGATGTGGCAGTCGAAATGAAGGGAGAGCCTAAGCGCGTCATTACCGGCGGAGATGCGCCCCGGGTACTACCATTATTGCGAGATAAATACGAACATCTTCCTGATCTCGTTTTACGGGGACTCGCACGGGTAGCCAAGGATACTTCAAAGGTAAGGCGGGAAACGGGCCTGGATTGCGTAACTCAGTAAGTTTTCTTAAAATAACGGATTAATTTTTCCTTCCCTTAAGCTAGCAATATCTTTGTAATCATCATTGCCGGGTTAGCACAGTGGTAGTGCAGCGGTTTTGTAAACCGAAGGTCGGGGGTTCAAATCCCTCACCCGGCACCGATATTGCCGTGTTTTCAATCTTCACAATAATTTTTTCTTCTTGATATGCGTCTTGTTCGCAACTGGTTTCAGCGTCATTTTGCCGATCCTCAGGTCGTGGGTTTAGCCATTTTGCTCGCCGTCGGTTTTATCACCGTGGTGCTTATGGGGCGTATGCTGGCACCCGTGCTAGCTAGTTTGGTGATCGCTTACCTTTTAGAGGGAATTATAGGGTATATGGAGCGGTGGCATTGTCCTCGCTGGTTGGCGGTAACACTGGTATTTATTACCTTTATGGCCGCTCTGTTTTCAGTCATATTCGGCTTGTTGCCTTTACTCTCACAGCAATTAGCCGAATTCTTCCAGCAACTACCCATTATGATTGCCCGTGGGCAAGAACTCTTGTTGAGTCTGCCTGAGTATTATCCGAATTTGTTTTCTGATGAACAAGTCTATGATTTAATGAATGCACTTCGTTCCGAGCTTGCCCAATGGGGGCAGAAGGTACTTTCCGTGTCTTTAGCCTCGGTAATGGGTCTGATGACACTCGCCGTGTATCTCGTTATCATGCCATTGCTGGTGTTTTTCTTCCTCAAGGACAAAGCCCGGCTGATTGGTTGGCTTGAACAATACCTCCCACGGGAGCGGAAATTGGCCGCTCAAGTTTGGCATGACGTGGATTTTCAGATTGGAAATTATGTCCGAGGGAAATTCCTCGAGATTTTGATTGTATGTGCAGTGACTGCCATCACCTTTACTTTCATGGGATTGCAGTTCTCAATGCTGTTAAGCGTTCTAGTGGGACTGTCAGTTATTATCCCCTATATTGGCGCAGTTGCGGCTACCTTGCCGGTAGCTTTTGTTGCTTATTTCCAATGGGGTTTTAGCATTGATTTCGCTTATTTGCTTGGCGCCTATGGGATTATCCAAGCCTTGGACGGTAACGTTCTGGTACCCTTGCTGTTTGCTGAAGTAGTGGATTTGCACCCGGTAGCGATTATTGTTGCTATCTTGGTTTTTGGTGGGTTTTGGGGTTTCTGGGGAATCTTCTTTGCTATTCCTCTGGCTACCCTCGTGCAAGCGGTGCTTAAGGCTTGGCCCAGTCTTCCTCCTCCAGAAGAGTCCGCTATACTTTAGCCAGCAGATGCTCTTGGTATTTGAGCAGAGGGAAGCGCCCCCAGTGCCAGCGGACTGTGGGAGCCTTGAGCCGCAAGATGGCAACTCAGGACTACTAGCACCTTCTTGGAGCTTCCCAGCCTTAAAAGGCGTCTTACAGCTGCTTACCCAGCGGGCGTTTTTGGAAAAGATAGTTATAGCGCCATATTTTTTCCGCTGAGATCGTGGCTTTTCTTGCAGAAAACTTACAATTGAATAGGACGCCTGGAGGTATAAATGACCATATTCTCTCTGCTTTTGCAGCCTGATGAGCTAGCGCGGCGGTTGGATAAGAAAAATTTGCTGCTCATTGATCTTGGTAATGAAGAATCCTACCTGGCGCACCACGTACCTGGTGCGGTACATCTTGATTACACACATATTGTAGCGGCTCGTCCTCCGGTGATGGGGCTTTTGCCTGATGAGCATCGTTTAAGCCGGGTGCTATCCCAGTTGGGGTTTACGCCGGCGAGCCATGTCATTGCTTATGACGCAGAGGGGAATGGTCGTGCTTCTCGTTTTCTCTGGACCTTGGAAGAGTTAGGACATGAGCGTTTCTCGTTGCTTGATGGGGGATTGAAGGCATGGTTAGCTGAAGGATATCCGGTAGAGGAAGGGCGACAAAGTCGGCAGCCTAGCCACTTTCATGGGCACTATCAGGGTAATAAAGCCATCGATAAAGAATATATTTTGGCCCATTTATCCGATCCTAAGGTTGTGATTCTAGACGCTCGTTCTCCGGCTGAATATCATGGCGAATATGTCCGCGCCCAACGTGGGGGGCATATTCCAGGCGCGGTGAATTTTGAGTGGACTCAGGCTATCGACCAGGAGCGTAATTTACGATTTAAACCCATGGAGGAACTGCGTTCCAGCTTGGAAGCTTTGGGGATTACTCCCGATAAGGAAATTATCTGCCACTGCCAGACGCATCATCGCTCGGCCCACACCTGTATGGTGCTGAAATATTTAGGGTATCCCAAAATTAAGGGTTACCCGGGTTCTTGGTCGGAGTGGGGGAACGATCCAGATACGCCTATTGAAGTGTAAAAAAACGATGACAGCGCTGCCTCATCTGAAAATCGCGAATGATCGCAGCGAATCTATCCATGTGCTGCAGCTAACGGATTCCCATTTGCTGGCGGATTCGGAGGCTTTTTTATGGAACGACTTAAATACCCGTAGGTCATTGGTAGCAGTCCTTAACCATATTCAGCAACAAGATCTTCTGGGAGATCTGATGGTGATAAGTGGCGATATTGCCGAAAAGGCTGAACCGGAAGCGTATCATTGGTTGCTGGAGTGTTGCCAAGCATTAGGGCTGCCGGTTTACTGCCTTCCCGGGAATCATGACGATCCAGTGCTTATGGATGAGATTCTGAACGAGATGAATGTTAGCACCGAGCCTTTAGTTGCGCGCAAGAACTGGCAGCTTATTTTTCTTAATTCCGTTGTTCCTCGGCGAAGTTATGGACATTTAAGCAAAGGACAATTGGACTTTCTTGACTGTAGCTTAGCCGATAGACTCGATTTGCATACGTTCGTTTTCCTTCATCATCCTCCCGTAGCCCTAGGAAGTCCTTGGATGGATGCCATGGGATTGGATAATGCGGCGGATTTTTTTGCAATATTGGATATGTATCCCCAGGTGCGGGGTATTGCCTGGGGTCATGCCCATCAGGAATTCCATACCGAGCGTCGAGGAGTTCAATTATTAGGTAGCCCTTCTACCTGCGCCCAATTTGCTCCTGGCAGTGAGCATTTTCAACTGGACCAGCGAGGACCGGGCTATCGCTGGCTGATATTATTGCCCGATGGTCAAATCGAAACTCGGGTTTATTATGTGGATTATCCTGCTCGATAGAGGGCGGTTGCCGCAGTTTGAACTTTCCTGGGTTCGTGGGAGCAGAGCCCAAAGCAAGTGGAAAAATAATTTGCTGAAGGATGTCTAAGCCAACCTTTTTTGTAGTTGCCGTAGCTGTGTTTCTGTTTCACGGTAACCGCTTTCTTGCCTTGCGCCGCAGTACTTCCAAGGCGGTAGCGCCAGGGGCATGGGAGGTGGTTTCAGGTAAAGTCGAGCAGGGCGAATTACCCTATGAGGCTGCCCGGCGGGAAACCTATGAGAAAACAGGGATAACGGTTGCTTTGGATGAACGACCTGTCACCGCCTATCAGGCTGATTATGGCATGGCACCTATGATAGTGCTGGTCTATCGTGGAAAAAGGCTAACAGGGGAGGCTCGTCTTTCCAGCGAGCACGAAGCCATGGCTTGGATCACCGAGGATGAATTTGCTCAATTGTGCCGCTATAGGGAACTCGTGGAGGCGGCTCGGCAGGCCGCTAAATTGCCCTGGTGTGAAGGTTAGTAGGGAATTTATCTTTCAGGAATATGCGCTATTCCTCGGGGAGGACGTGCGCCTGATCCATCGTTATTCGCTGGGAAGACATATATAAACGCCGACTGGGAATTGTCCCCGCGTGAGGATGCTTATTGAAATTTTTTTTAAATTCCGCATAATAGGTGTTTCTGCTTTTGTGCGCCCGTAGCTCAGTTGGATAGAGTACCTGGCTACGAACTAGGGGGTCGGGAGTTCGAATCTCTCCGGGCGCGCCAGATAAATCAAATAGTTAATAACGGTCCCCTTATCAAACCATTATCTTTTTTAGCAAAAATAAAAAATTACCCCCATTCTCCAAATCGCTTGGTGCCAGAAGCAAGCCGTCTTGGCTGATCTTTCGAATCCTGCTATCTGGCAATTTTTTAAACGGATTTAACCGTTCTGCCACCTCTGTAAGTAAAACCTGCGCGAAAACATCATGCTGAGCGGTCAGTTGCTCGAAAGTACTCCAGTGCATCCCTTTGGACTTCCACCCTCTACCTTAGGATACCTGGCTTCCAGCGTAGTTTTTCCCTGATTTTGTTTGCCCGCCGTGTTGAAAGCCGTTGGTGCGCCTGCCGATGATGATTAAGCGGCAAGGCCGCCCTCATCGGGCCCCATGAACACCCAGGCAGCCATCTCTTCGCGAGTGGCATCAAGCCTGTCCTTAAGCAGCGCCAAGGCTTTGGGATAGGCAATGAATTTTGCTTTTGTATCGCCGCTGCGCCCGTGCTTCTGCTGTTTTTGTGGGCAGTTTTTGCTTTGCTCAGCTGAAGGATCGAAGGTCATAACATGCTCCTCTATTTAAACCCGGTCGTTTCTATCCGAGGACATCCAAGGTAAACTATCTAAGTTGATAACAAGTAAAGGCTTTTATGGTTACGGTTATCCAACTGAGGTCATGAGGGCGCACTTTGCGTCCCTTATGAAAGCAGGGAGAAAAAGGGATAGCTGGGCCACTCCCAACCTTGGAAGTAATCCGCAAGCGGGAAGTTGGGCATTTGCTGGAGGGAGCGTCCGTATGGTTGCTGTGGCAAGTGCTGTTTCATAGCCCATAAGGCGGAGGGATTAATCCGAAGCTATGACACGACAAATGATCTCTAAGCAGCGCAGACCCAAATAGGCATAGATAGGGAGTTTATGAACCACGCCATTCACAACAGCATTGTCAATTTTATTTGGGGCATCGCCGACGACGTGTTGCGTGATGTTTATGTGCGCGGCAAGTACCGTGACGTTATCCTGCCGATGACGGTCATCCGCCGTCTCGATGCGCTGCTGGAGCCGACCAAGGAAAAAGTGCTCGTCATGAAGGCGCAGCTAGACGAGGCTGGGATCGCCAACCAGCATGCCGCGCTCTGCCAAGCTGCTGGCGAGGCTTTCTACAACGTTTCGCCCTTCACCCTGCGCGACCTGAAATCCCGCGCCAAGCTCCAGCAGCTCAGGGCTGATTTCGAAGCCTATCTGGACGGCTTTTCCCCCAACGTTCAGGAGATCCTCGACAAATTCAAATTCCGCAACCAGATCCCCACGCTCATCGAGGCGGATATCCTGGGCCATCTCATTGATAAATTTCTGGACACCCGCATCAATCTCAGCCCCAGGCCGGTGCAAGATATGGACGGCAACGAGCGGCTCCCAGCCCTCGACAACCATGCCATGGGCACCATCTTCGAGGAGTTGATCCGCCGCTTCAACGAAGAGAATAACGAAGAGGCCGGTGAGCACTTCACGCCCCGGGATGTGGTCAGGCTCATGGCCGACCTCATTTTTCTGCCAATCGCCGATGAGATCGAATCCGGTACCTACCTTGTCTATGATGGGGCCTGCGGCACCGGCGGCATGCTCACTGTGGCGGAGGAACGCCTGGCGGAGCTGGCCGCAAGCCACGGCAAGGAGGTCTCCATCCATCTCTTCGGCCAGGAGGTGCAGCCGGAGACCTATGCGATTGCCAAGGCCGATCTGCTGCTCAAAGGTGAAGGGGGCGGAGCCGAAAATATCAAGTACGGCTCCACACTCTCCAGCAGCGACCCATTCCTATCGCAGGAATTCGATTTCATGCTCTCCAATCCGCCCTATGGCAAGAGCTGGAAGTCCGATGTGGATCGCCTGGGCGGCAAGGACGACATCAAGGACCTGCGCTTTGTCACCCACCATGGTGGCGACCCGGCATACAAGATGATCACCCGCTCCAGCGATGGGCAGCTCATGTTTCTGGTCAACAATCTCGCCAAGATGAAGCCCACCACCCGCCTTGGCAGCCGCATCGCCGAGGTCCACAACGGCTCGTCGCTTTTTACCGGCGACGCCGGTCAGGGTGAGAGCAACATCCGCCGCTGGATCATCGAAAACGATTGGCTGGAGGCCATCATCGCCCTGCCGGAGAACATGTTCTACAACACCGGCATCGCCACCTACATCTGGGTGCTGACCAACCGCAAGCGCGAGAAGCGGCGGGGCAAGGTGCAGCTCATCGACGCCAGCGAATGGTTCGTGCCGCTGCGCCGCAACCTTGGCAAAAAGAATCGAGAACTCACCGAGGAGCACATCCGCGCCATCTGCGATCTGGTGGTGACTCCGGTCGAGACCGAGCAATCCAAGATCTTCCCCAACGAAGCCTTTGGCTATTGGAAGGTGACGGTGGATCGCCCGCTGCGTCTTGCTGTTGACCTGAGCCCAGCCCGGCTGGAACGGTTCGAGCGGACCTGCGCCAAGTCCAAGGAAGAACCGCTGGCCAACCTGGCCCGCCGCGTGGCCGGAGTCCTGGGTGCTGGCCCGCACCTTGATTTCAACGCCTTCATGGATGCCTGCGGCGCTGACGCCAAGGCGCATGGAATCAAGCTCACCGCCAAGCGCAAGAAGCTGCTGCAAAGCGAGCTGTGCGACACTCGCGAGGATGCCGCGCCGGTGCTCAAGAAGGTTCATAGGCCGGATAAGGCGACGCCCGATCCCATCCACGGCCTGTTCAAGATAGAACTCCCCTCTCCTAGAGGGAGAGGGGCCGGGGGTGAGGGGAAAATCCACGTGGTGGAATTCGAGCCGGATACCGCCCTACGGGACAGCGAGCAGGTGCCGCTCCTGGAAGAAGGCGGTATCGAGGCGTTCTTCCGGCGCGAGGTGCTGCCTTATACCCCGGACGCCTGGATCGACCCCGCTAAAATCCAGATCGGCTACGAAATTTCCTTTACCCACCATTTCTATAAACCCGCGCCCATGCGCACCCTGGAGGCGATCAAGGCCGACATCTACGCCCTGGAGCAGGAGACTGAGGGATTGTTGGAGCAGATTGTCGGGGAGGCTGAACGATGAAGCTGGTTTCCTATCCAGAATACAAAGACTCGGGTGTGCCGTGGTTGGAGAAGATTCCTAGGAGATGGAGGTTTTTTCGGGCTAAAAACGTTTTCTATCCTATCGATTTACGTTCTAAAACTGGGGCCGAGGAGCTTCTTTCGGTTTCTGAACGCCATGGTGTGACCTCTCGCAAAAGCGTAAATGTTACTATGTTTCAGGCTGCATCATACCAAGGCTACAAGTTGTGTTGGCCAGGCGATTTGGTCATTAACAGCCTTTGGGCTTGGATGCAGGGTCTGGGGTTTTCCAAATATCACGGAATTATCAGTACAGCATACGGCGTGTACCGTCCAAGGGTGAGGCGGGTATCAGACTTTAGATATTTTGACTATTTGCTTCGCTCCGCTGCTTACAAGTGGGAGCTTCGCGTTCGTTCCAAGGGTATATGGCGCTCTCGTTATCAATTGAAGGATGATGATTTCCTCAAGATGCCAATTTTGCTCCCAGAGGCCGAAGAACAAACCCAAATCGCCCGCTTCCTCGACTGGAAAACCGCCCAGATCAACCAATTCATCCGCAACAAGCGACGGCTCATCGAACTGCTCAAGGAGCAGAAGCAGAACGTCATCAACCAGGCCGTGACCCGGGGGCTCGATCCCAACGTCAGGCTCAAGCCCAGCGGCGTGGAATGGATCGGGGATATTCCGGCGCATTGGGAGACCACAAAGCTCAAGCGCGTGGTTAGCTTTAATCCATCAAAATCTGAGACACGAGCGAACTCGGCGGATGAAGAAAAGGTTGTCTTTCTTCCCATGGAGAACATCTCCGTCAATGGAGATATCGATTGCTCTGAAAAACGCCCTTTGTCCGAAGTCTGGAGTGGCTTCACCTATTTCCGACGCGGGGATGTGGTCATGGCGAAAATCACTCCCTGCTTTGAAAACGGGAAGGGAGCCTATCTGCAAGGGCTTGAGACTGGTTTTGGTTTCGGCACAACGGAACTGATTGTACTTCGCCCTTTAAAGGCCATCGACGGTGCTTTTCTCCGGTTCCTCATGTGGACCAAGCAGTTCTTATTGCTGGGCGAGCAATACATGACCGGCGCGGCTGGCCAGCAGCGGATTCCGTTGGATTTTGTGAAAAATTATCCAATTGGTTTGCCGCCAATTGAAGAGCAGCGGGAAATTCTTGCGCACATCCAAGAAAAGTCGGCGGAGATCGACCAAGCCCTCACCCGCGCCCAACGCGAGATCGAGCTAATACGCGAATACCGCACCCGGCTGATTTCCGATGTGGTCACCGGCCAGGTGGATGTGCGCGGCATCCAGGTGCCGAAAGTAGCTGACGAAGAACTTCTGGCACTAGATGAGGACGCCGCTGAGTCCGATGACCTGATCAATGATAGGGTTGAAATGAAGTCCGTGGGATGAGCAGGCAGGCGGAGAAAAAAATCATCATCATTGCCGGACCCAACGGCGCGGGGAAGACCACCTTCGCCGAGGAATTCCTGCCGAAGGAGGCGGCCTGCCCGCGCTTTGTCAATGCCGATCTCATCGCCGCCGGACTGGCCCCATTCGAGCCGGAACGGGCGGCCTTCCGCGCCGGGCGGTTGATGTTGGAGGAGATTCACAACCATGCCCGGAAAGCCGAAAGTTTTGCTTTCGAGACCACCCTGAGCGGCCGGGGCTATGCGGGCTTGATTCCCAACTGGCGGTCGGACGGTTATACCGTCAAGCTATTTTTTCTCCGGCTTGCCTCGCCGGAACTGGCCATTGCCCGGGTTCGGCAGCGGGTGCGCGAGGGCGGCCACAACATCCCCGAGCCGGTCATTCGGCGGCGTTTTACGGCGGGGCTGCGTCATTTCGAGAATCTCTACAAACCAGCGGTCGATGAATGGGCACTATACGACAATTCCGGTAGTGAACCCGTGCTTATTGAGGAAGGAGTGAAATCATGAGTCATCAGCCTGTCGATTCCGGCAAGAAGAACAAGCGGCGCGATCCCGATTTGGCAGCGGCGGAAATCGCCATGAAGCGGGCAGCGGAGAAGGCCCGGCAGAGGGCCAGAGAGGTGGGCGCGGGCGTTGTGGTGTGGAAGGATGGCCGCATCGTGGAAGAGCGGCAGAACGCACGGCCATAAAATGAATGGAAGTGGTGCGGATGAAGTCGACTGACACCAGCGAAAAGGGCCTGGAGTCCACCATCGTGGCCTCTTTGGTGGAGGAGGCAGGCTACGTCCAGGGTGATCCGCAGGATTTCGACCGGGAACACGCGGTTGATCGGGCCAAGCTAGTGCAGTTCCTTGCCGCTACCCAGCCCGATACCTTTGAAAATCTCGGCATCGAGCAGGACAGCCCCAAGCGCACCCAGTTTCTGCACCGGCTACAAGGGGAGATCGCCAAGCGCGGCGTGATCGACGTGCTGCGCGGTGGCCTTAAGCATGGCCCGGCCCATATAGATCTCTTCTACGGCACCCCAACGCCGGGCAATGTGAAGGCCGCCGAGCGGTTCGCGGCCAATCTCTTCAGCGTCACCCGTCAGCTCCGCTACAGCCGCGTTGGTACCGCGCTCTCCCTCGACCTGGCGGTGTTCATCAACGGTCTGCCTATCGCCACCTTCGAACTTAAGAACAAGCTCACCAAGCAGACGGTCCTTGATGCCGTTCAGCAGTACCAGCGGGACCGGGACCCGAAGGAACCGCTCTTTCAATTTGGTCGCTGCGTTGTGCATTTTGCCATGGACGACCACGAGGTACGGATGTGTACCCACCTCAAGGGCAAGGGCTCGTGGTTTCTGCCCTTCAACAAGGGCTACAACGACGGTGCGGGCAACCCGCCCAACCCTCATGGGCTGGCCACCGATTACCTGTGGAAGGAAATTCTCACCAAGGAGGGCTTGGTGGACATCCTAGAAAACTATGCCCAGGTGGTGGAGGAAAAGGACGAAAAAACCGGCAAAAAAAAGGACAAGCAGATTTTTCCCCGCTACCACCAATTGAAGGTGGTGCGGAGGCTGCTGGCCCATGCTCGGAAGAGCGGTGTCGGCAAACGGTATCTGATCCAGCACTCGGCAGGCAGCGGCAAGAGCAACTCCATCGCCTGGCTGGCGCATCAGCTTGTGGGGCTGGAGCAGGGGGGCAGGGCGTTGTTCGATTCGGTCATCGTGGTCACCGACCGGCGGGTGCTGGACAAGCAAATCCGCGACACTATCAAGCAGTTCGTCCAGGTCTCGGCCACGGTGGGCCACGCGGAACACTCCGGCGATTTGCGCAAATTCCTCAAGGTGGGGAAGAAAATCATCATTACCACGGTCCAGAAGTTTCCGTTCATCCTCGATGAGATCGGCGACGAGCACCGCGGAGCCAAGTTCGCCATCGTCATTGACGAAGCCCACTCCAGTCAGGGCGGCAAGACCACCGCTGCTATGAACCGCGTGCTGGAGGAGACCGCACCCTACGGTGATGAAATGGCTTCAGTCGAGGACAAGATCAACCAGATCATGGAAAGCCGGAAAATGGTGACCAACGCCAGCTATTTCGCCTTTACCGCGACCCCCAAGAACAAGACCCTGGAGATTTTCGGCGAGCCGGACCCCCAGCCCGACGGCACGGTGAAGCACTCCCCGTTCCACAGTTACACCATGAAGCAGGCCATCCAGGAGGGGTTCATTCTGGATGTATTGAAGCATTACACGCCGGTGGAGAGTTACTATCAGCTGGTCAAAGCGGTGGAGGACGATCCATTGTTCGATGCCAACAAGGCCCAGAAGGAGCTGCGCCGCTATGTGGAATCCCATGCGCATGCTGTTCGTGCAAAGGCCGAAATTATGGTGGACCATTTCCACGCCCAAGTGATTGGCCACCGCAAGATCGGTGGCCAGGCTCGGGCCATGGTAGTCACCCACGGCATTGAGCGGGCTATACAGTATTTCCACGCCTTCAAGGACTACCTGAAGGAGCGCAAGAGCCCTTATGCGCCTATCGTGGCTTTTTCTGGTGAGCATGACGACCCCGCCTGGAGCGGGGGCGGACGCCTGCAAGGCGCTCCTCAATACGGCGGCAAGAAAGTGACCGAAGCGGCCTTGAACGGCTTCCCCGGCAGCCAGATTCCAGACAAAATTCAACAGGACCCCTATCGCTTCTTGATCGTCGCTGATAAATATCAGACCGGTTATGATGAGCCGCTGCTTCACACCCTGTACGTGGACAAGGCGCTCTCCGGCATCAAGGCGGTGCAGACGCTCTCGCGCCTGAACCGCGCCCACCCGCAAAAGCATGACACCTTTGTCCTGGATTTTTGCAATGATTCGGATACTATTCAGCAGTCGTTCGAGCCCTACTATCGCGCCACGCTCCTCAGCGATGAGACCGATCCCAACAAGCTCCACGACCTCAAGTCCGATCTAGATGACTATCAGGTTTATTCCCAGGCGCAAATCGACGATTTGGTAGGGCGCTATCTGAGCGGCGCAGACCGGGACCAGCTTGATCCGATCCTGGACGTTTGTGCGACCACTTACAATGCGGATCTGGATGAAGACGGCCAGGTGGATTTCAAGGGCAAGGCCAAATCCTTCGTGCGTACCTACGGTTTTTTGGCCTCCATCCTGCCGTACTCCAATGCCGGCTGGGAAAAGCTGTCGATATTGCTGAATTTCCTAATCCCCAAACTCCCTGCGCCCAGGGAGGAAGATCTGTCTTGGGGTATTTTGGAAACCGTGGATATGGACAGCTACCGGGTCGAGGCGAGATCCAGTTTAAAAATTGGTCTTGCGGATCAGGAGGTAGAGATCGGTCCCGTGCCGACCAGCGGCGGTGGCCGCAAGTCGGAACCTGAACTGGATCAACTCAGTAACATCATCAAGGCGTTCAACGACCAGTTCGGCAATATTGAATGGAAGGATGCCGACAAGATCCGCAAGGTCATCGCGGAAGAAATTCTGATCAAAGTCAGCATGGACCTGGCCTACCAAAATGCCATGAAGAATAACGACAAGAAAACAGCGCGGATCGAACACGACGCTGCCTTGCAGCGGGTCATGATCGATCTGTTGGCCGATCACACCGAGCTGTACAAGCAGTTCAGCGACAACCCCTCGTTCAAGAAATGGCTGGGTGATACCATCTTCGGCGCGACCTACCAAAACGCACCTTGATTCGGGAAGGGTTTCTGCAATCTCTGCAACCCACCCTGTGGCCCTGGTTCCGGCTTTGTTACTTTTCCTTACTGCTTGAAAATTTTTGGCTGATTGGGCAATACACGAGCCTAACTCCCTGCCCGCTCAATTATTTATGCCATGTTGGCGAAACGATCCACAACGACGTTTTTGCGATCCTCGGATGCCAGAAGGAGAGAAAGCCTGTTACCGAGTAAGTGCCACGCCTGTTGCTGTTCGGCTCTTAGATCATGGCGTTGATAGATGCGCCTTAGCTTATTCTGTTCTACATGATTGATACACCGCTCAATGACTTCACCAATGACGCCCAATTCCCCCATCATGGTTGCACCGGTGCGGCGCAAATCGTGGGGCGTCCAGTTACCGCCCGCTAGCAAAAGAGTCCCCGTGGCCTTTGTGCGGTTAGTAAGCGGCTCGCTTCTCATCCGATCTTTGATCTGTTTGGCGATGGACTTCAAACAAATAGGGCGGAAGTCCGCACAATGATATTGTGAGCCTTAAAAGAGGCGTTAAAAGTCAGGAGAAGCAGATTGCTATGAGTATAGTAGGGATATTGATTTGGACTTTAGCCATGGTGGGCGCGGTAGTTTATGCCCAGTACCGCATCCCCTTTCATGCTACGAATACCACCCAAAGCTGGGTGGTCCGCTTGATGCTGGTGGTGGTAGGCGTGGGTGTGGGTTTTGTTTCGGTAAGCCGTTATCAAGGAAGTGCAAGTATGCCTCCAGTGCTAGCTTTTCTTAATGGTTTTGGCGCCGCGCATGTGCCGGCTGCTTTTATTTTATGGATGAAGGGGAGAGACAGCGTTCCTTAAATTTCCTCGTCTACATAGGTGACATGGCGAAAATAACGCTGGCCTTCAAAGGAAGCACCTAGCGAGCCCATCATTATTCCTAAGGAAGCGATAAACCCCGATAGCACTAAATAGTGCCGGAGATAAATATGGCCTTCCAGAGAGGCGGCCCATCCTTGAAGCAAGAGGGGATTATAGAAGATCTTCCCTAAGAGTAATACTAGCAGAAATAACACCAGGTAAGTGGTCGTCATTCCTAGGACCACCACCATGGTAATGGCAAGGTTGGTAATGACCGTTTGTTCGGTTAATGCGCGTTTGCCCCGATGCAGCAATAATTGTTGCCGTTTTAGAATAAACAGGCTGGTGCCAGTCAATGCCAGCAATGAAAGCCCAGTGACAAGCAGCGGCGGTTGGCTCATGCCTAGTTCCCAAACTTCAGCCGTGATGATCAGGACAAGCAAAGTAGAGATAGCTGCTGCTGTTAAACGGCTTAATCGAAAAGGAAACTGCCAAGGCTTAGCTTGTATGACAGCGCTGGCAATATCGCCGCGACTCCTTCCGAGGACTTTAAGATAGAAAAGCCATGGCCGTGTTTTGCCGGCTTGAGATTGTTCTTCTAAACGAATGTCTCCTACCTCTGCAAAAGCTTCAGCAAGTTGTGCTTGCTCTTTTTCTGAATAGCTTGTCATTCTCTCTAAGTCACGGATGATGTGGGGAGAATACATAAATCCCTTCGGATCATCTCTATGGGGTAAATCATTTAAATCACCCAGTAAGTGCATTCCCAAAGCAAAAATTTGCTGGCTCATGACTGTGTTATTTATATCATCGGTCGAGTGAAAAGCAAGCCGGGCGGTGGAGAGCACCGCCACGTTTATGGCCCGGGAGGGTATTGCCAAAGCGAAAGGCTTATAATAGCTTTTTAAATCAGCGCGAGTGACTACAAAAGCATAATCCCAGCGCCGTATTTCCCGCTCATGCTCGCCTTTTTGCAGTAAATCGGTGGGGGCTTCCAGGGTGCCGTGAGGCTGTTCGGTCCGTTTAATGACGGGCATCCGCCATTCAAATTGAGGAAAGTGCTGTTGCAGGTATTGGAGCATTTGAGCCCGTCCTTGAGAGATAGAAATTTCTTCTACGGACTCCATCTCATTAATAATCAGCCATCCTAATTCTATTGTGTTTAGAGAGTAAGATTGTAAGTTAGAAGCCATCTCAAGCTAACGTCTATTCAAATAAGCTATAACCATTATAATATTTTATCCATGCTAACATTAGGTAAAACAATTAATATGGAATTTCCAAAAAAGAGGTTAAGCAACGACACTCAAACGCCTCTCCTTATACTTTAACTTTTTCCCTTCCCCAAAGTTCTAATTGACCTTTCCTGCTGTGCTTAAGCAGAATGTCCTTATTTGCGCGGGCAGTATAAATTAACATAAATGATTAATATCTACCTTGTCAAAGTGGCGAGACTGGTTTAGATCTATCCAATTAACACACAATTGTAATGTGTGAATTAAATGTGCTTCTTGTAGCGTATAGAGCAAATGCTGGGGGGCATTCTATCAGGTCGCAATCGGATTCAATTTAGCGCATTGATGGTTCTAATAAAAACGCAAATTTGACAATGAAGTTGTAATATTTATTAGGTTGATAGTAAAAATATTAATGCAGGCTAATTTAACTTGTACTAGTATTAATGTGGAGTGCTTTTAGTAGAACTCAAAAATATTGCCGTCAGGGTTAAGGAAAAGTAAAACGTAGTAAAAATAAAATGCCACAGGAGGTATTATGATTTATAAAAACTTGAGTATAAGCGCGTTATTATTAGCGTTTTCGTTTGCGCTAGCAGGTTGTGATGTAGATAAAACGCAAGAAGGTGAGATGCCAGATGTTGATATCCAAACAGAGTCGGGCCAAATGCCAAAATATGATGTGGATACTCCAGATGTGGACGTGGGCACCGAGAAAAAACAGATAGAAGTTCCTGATGTGGACGTGGATACTGAAACAAAGGAGATAGAAGTACCTGACGTAGATGTAGACATGCCGAAAGAATAAGAAAACCAGGTTGGAAAAAGACTATCGTTAGTTTCGATAGTCTTTTTCCTTGGCGCTTGTATTAATGAGGAGACTATAGTAAATGAATACTGACACGCAGAGTTCTACAATGAAATGCGCACATGCTCCCTGCTCGTGTGTCGTCACCGCTGAGGAAGGCGTAAAGAAAGACGGACAAGTATACTGTAGTGAAGCGTGCGCTAGGGAGCAAGGCTGTGAACACGGCGCATGTGCTTGCCGCAACCAACAGGCTGGATAATAAGCTGTTTTCTAAAGATTATAGACAGCAGCCCGAGTTCATCATCCCATTATTTCTAATTGAAAATTAGTTCGTGAATTATATAAAGAACTGCGGAGGCAGAGCAGGGTATGGGGGAAATAGCAGTCTTTTAAGTTTTTCTCTACTGCCCCCCCTGTAATATTTTATTCTATTATCTGGCCTCATTACTTTTATTTAAATGCCCCTAGTAAGTGCTGGTAGCGAGGCGATACTTATCCGAGGAGCGGGGCAGAATCTTACGCTGCATAATTTACAATTTGGAGAGAGCGCTTTACAAAAACTAAAAGCATAAGCTATAAAGTATAAGCTACGAAAGTGTGAGGGTATATAGAGTGTGAAGGCCATGCTATGCAATCATTAAAAATGATAATAAATGCTGTCAGCGTTTTGTTGCGAGGCGTTGGGCAAGTTGTATTTCAGAACAATCCTATCTCAGGGCTGGTTATTCTAACCGGCCTTTTTTTTGCCTCTTTAACGGCGGGGGCAGCAGCGTTAGTGGGCGTGATCGTCAGCACTCTGACTGCAGTTTTATTAAAGGTTGACAAAGATCTTATTGGCGCTGGGCTGTTGGGTTTTAATGGCGTTTTGGTAGGGATCGCGATCAGTCTTTATAGTAGTCATAACGTCACCCTGGGTGATCTGCCCGTTTGGAAGATATGGTCTCTGGTTGTGATGGGCTCAGCTTTCTCAACGGTGGTGATGATGGCGCTAAGCAGATTTCTTTCTCCTTGGAACATGCCTGCTTTGACCATGCCCTTTGTGTTATGTGCTTGGATATTTGTGGGTTCGGTTGAGCATACCGTCAAGCTTGAAACGCCGGGCGCTTTGGAGAGCTATGCCTACCAACTTTTTCAACCTGAGATTGGCCACCGCATAGAAGAATACCGGCAGTATGCTTTAGAAACCTGGTACATTGGCATTGGCAAGGGATTCAGTGAGATTTTTTTGCAAGACAGCGCCATTGCCGGATATCTAATTTTACTGGGGATTCTCATTAATTCCCGTATCAGCGCAATCATGGGTTTTCTAGCAGCGTTGCTGTCTATTACGGCAGCCATGCTATTTGGTGTGACCGAGGAGAGTATTCGACTAGGGCTTCACAGTTATAATCCGATTTTAACCGCATTAGCGGTTGTCTTATTTGTTCGTTTTACTATTAGTTCTGGCCTCTATGCTTTGTTTGGCGTGGTAGTCACTGTTTGGGTGAGTTTGGCGGTTGGGCTTGCCCTCTATCACCTGGAATTTCCAGTGTACACTTTCCCCTTCGTCATCGTTACCTGGGCGCTGCTGCTCGGAGCGATGAGTGTTGGCAGGTTAAGGTATATCCTGCCGGCGGAAGCCCTTACCCCGGAAGCTAACTTGGCTCGCTTTGCGGCCCAGGAAATTGAGACGGACACTGAAAAAAGGCCCGCTTCGTCGCATCAGCCGAGTCCAGAAAAGCCGTTGGAGGATCAAAGGGAATAGGGATATCGCAGAACCCTAAAATCTTTAGTCCCCAGTGGGTTTATACGCTGATTTTATGAATTGAAGCGACCGGCCTATGAGAAAAATAGCTGTTTTTAAGCAGAAGCCTCATGAAGTGGCGGATGCTTGTCTTGCCAAAACTGACCTACTCCCTTTGACTTGGCCTGCTAAGCTTGAACTGGCTTATCAACGGGTGAAAATGCGTACTGTGCCTGTCCTGCGGCGTCACAAAGGACCGCTGCGGGTACAAAAACACCTTTATCCGGAAGGATCGGCAGTTTGTCAACATCTGATTCTCCATCCTCCCGGAGGAATCGCGGGGGGTGATACCTTGGATATCCAAATCCATGCGGGCTCCCATGCCTGGGCGCAGTTGACCAGTCCTGGGGCAGCAAAGTGGTACCGCTCCGAGGTTTCGCTGGCCCGGCAAAATCTGACCTTGAGCACAGAGCCTGGGGGCATCCTTGAGTGGTTGCCCCAAGAGACCATTTTTTTTGCAGGCTGTCAGACAGCGTTGGATACTACTATTGACTTGGCTGAGGATGCCAAGGTAATTGCTTGGGATATTATCGCCCTTGGCCGGCCTGCCAGTGGAGAGCGGTTTAATTCAGGGCGGATTCATCAACGATTTCGTTTGCGCCGCAATGGCCGCTTGCTTTGGAGCGAGCGGATGCAGCTGCTTGGCGGCAGCCGATTGCTGGAATCGCCTATTGGTTTTGCTGGCTATCCCGTGGCGGGCACCTTGCTCGCGAGTGGAGAATTGAATGATCAACAGTTAGCCGCTTGCCGCAGCCTTCCCATCGAAGGAGGTCGAGGCGGTTTAACTCAACTTCCAGGGCTCGTTGTCGCACGCTTTCTGGGTGAGGAAGCCGAGGCAGCGCGCAACTGGTTTATCGCCTTGTGGCAAGAACTGCGTCCCGCCTTATTGGGTCGCTCTGTATCTATTCCTCGTATTTGGAATACCTGAACTATTAAGGAGGTTTTATGGAACTCACCCCACGGGAAAAAGACAAGTTGCTAATTTTCACTGCGGGCTTGGTAGCTGAAAGACGCCGCGAGCGAGGTTTGAAACTCAACTATCCAGAGGCGGTAGCGTACATTTCCGCAGCCGTGCTGGAGAAAGCGCGGGAGGGTATGAGCGTTGCGGAGCTGATGCACCATGGCACGACTTTATTGACCCGGGATGACGTCATGGAAGGAGTGCCGGAAATGATTTCTGATATCCAGGTGGAGGCCACCTTTCCCGATGGCACCAAGCTGGTGACGGTCCACCATCCTATTGCCTAAAATTAATGATAAAAAGGAGGATCTATACCGATGATACCAGGGGAAGTACAAGCAGTGAGCGGAGATATCGAGTTGAATGCAGGCCGCCGCACGCTTTCTATCAGTGTAGCCAACACGGGTGATCGTCCCATCCAAGTGGGATCTCATTTTCATTTTTTTGAAACCAATGGCGCCTTGTCCTTTGATCGGGATAAGACCCGGGGGATGCGCCTGAATATCCCAGCGGGTAACGCGGTGCGTTTCGAACCCGGACAAAGCCGTACGGTGGAATTGGTGGAGTATGCGGGGCGGCGTCATGTATATGGGTTTAACGGCAAAATTATGGGGGCGCTATGAAAATTTCTCGGCAAGCTTATGCGGATACATATGGCCCCACTACCGGAGACCGGGTGCGTTTGGCCGATACGGATTTGTGGATCAAAGTGGAGCGGGATTTAACGACCTATGGAGATGAGGTTAAATTCGGTGGGGGTAAGGTCATCCGCGATGGCATGGGCCAAAGCCAGCTCCCCCGGGAGCAGGTTATGGACCTGGTGATTACCAATGCCCTTATTGTGGACCATTGGGGAATCATCAAGGCTGATGTGGGCATCAAAGATGGCCGTATCGCGGCGCTGGGCAAAGCCGGGAACCCTGACACCCAGCCTAACGTAGACATTAATATTGGGGCTGCGACCGAAATTATTGCTGGGGAAGGTAAAATCCTCACTGCGGGAGGTATTGATAGTCATGTGCATTTTATCTGTCCCCAGTTAGTGGAGGAAGCGCTGACCTCGGGGGTGACCACTCTGATTGGCGGCGGCACGGGCCCAGCAACCGGCACCAATGCGACTACCTGCACGCCGGGGTCCTGGAATATTGGACGGATGCTCCAGGCGGCAGATGCTTTCCCCATAAATATGGGTTTTTTAGGTAAAGGCAACGCCAGCTTACCACAATCCCTTGAGGAGCAGGTACGGGCGGGGGTGCTCGGTCTTAAGTTGCATGAAGACTGGGGTACCACGCCAGCCGCCATTGATAATTGTTTGAGCGTGGCGGAGCGTTTCGATGTGCAGGTCACCATTCACACGGATACCCTCAATGAATCCGGTTTCGTTGAGGATACGATTGCCGCTTTCAAGGACCGCACTATTCATACCTATCATACGGAAGGCGCTGGGGGCGGCCACGCGCCGGATATCATCAAGGCCTGCGGCGAGGCGAATGTACTGCCTAGTTCCACCAACCCGACTACTCCCTTCACGGCGAATACCATAGATGAACACCTGGACATGTTGATGGTTTGTCATCATCTGGACCCTTCCATTCCGGAAGATGTAGCCTTTGCCGAGAGTCGTATTCGGCGTGAGACGATTTCCGCCGAGGATGCTCTGCATGATATGGGAGCGTTAAGTATGCATGGTTCCGACTCCCAGGCCATGGGTCGAGTGGGGGAGGTAATTTTACGCGCCTGGCAGAATGCAGCGGTCATGAAGCGCGATCGGGGCACTTTGCCGGAAGATAAGGCTGACCATGATAATTTCCGTATTAAGCGTTATATCGCCAAGTACACGATTAATCCGGCGCTTACCCATGGAGTAGCCCACGAGATCGGCTCGATAGAAGTAGGGAAGCTGGCGGATTTAGTGCTGTGGAAGCCGGCCTTTTTTGGAGTCAAGCCAAGTTTGGTGCTAAAGGGAGGTATTATTGCGACTGCTCCCATGGGCGATCCCAATGCCTCTATTCCTACCCCGCAACCGGTGCATTATCGCCCCATGTTTGGCAGTTTTGGCGGCTGCCGCACCGCGAGCTGCGTCAGCTTCGTTTCCCAGGCAGGGTTGGATGAAGGCATTGGTGAGAAGCTGGGCCTCCAGAAACGGCTTGTGGCGGTGAAAAATATTCGTGGCCTGCGCAAAAGCGATCTGATCCATAATAATGCTCTGCCGCGCATAGAAGTAGACCCCCAGAACTATCAAGTGCGCGCCGATGGCCAGCTGTTGTGGTTTGAGCCCTCTAAGGTTCTGCCCATGGCTCAACGTTATTTTCTATTTTAGCAGGAACCCTTTAAGCTTATGCTGTGTTTCGAGCGGCGTCTGCCTAGAGATACTCCCGCGGATGTGGAGATGGCTTTTACTTTTGAACAGCGGGAGCGCAGTCGGTTGCGCTTCCAATTACCCGATGGCCGCGAGGCCGCTTTTCTTATCGAACGGGGCGCACCTTTGGCAGAAGGAGAACGTTTGGGAACGGCGGAAGGCCTGGTGCTGGCCATCCAGGCTGAGCCCGAGCCATTGATGGAGGTACGTTCCTCCGATTCGCTTGCTTTAGTTCGGGCTGCCTATCATCTGGGCAATCGCCATGTGCGTTTGGAGATAGGAGCGCACTGGCTGCGTTTACCGCCGGATTATGTGTTGCGGGATATGCTAACGCGTCTCGGCGTGGAAGTCTTTGAGGTTACCGCTCCTTATCAACCCGAATCGGGTGCTTATGGAGGAGGCCATCATCATAGTCACAGCCATCATGAGGGGGATGAATTCCATTCCCAGCCCCGCTTGCACCATTTCGGAGAGCGCCAATGAACAGTCTTTGGCCCTTGTTGCGCTTAGCAAGCCCGCAACTACCTATTGGCGCCTATACCTACTCCCAAGGGCTAGAGAGTGCTATCGATCAGGGTATTATCTGGGATTCCGACAGTGCCCATATCTGGCTCTCTGACCAATTAGCCATGAACATTGCCTGTTTTGAAGCGCCTCTGTTTGCCCGTATGTTGGAGGCAGCAGCCCAGGGGCAGTGGCGGGAGCTGTTTAATTGGGCGGAAGAGTATGTCGCCAGCCGTGAAACCCGTGAGCTATACCAGGAAAGTCGGCAAATGGGTTTTTCGTTGGTCCAATTGTTAAACGATTTGCCTGAGCTGGATGAGGCGATGCGGCATCAGCTGTTGAGTTTTGCGGAACCCCCTCTACCTTTGGTCTGGTCGGTGGCTGCGCGGACCTGGAATCTTGATACCCGAAGCGCGGTGGCTGCCTGGCTGTGGGGCTGGCTAGAAAACCAACTGGCGGCGTTAATGAAAGCGCTGCCTTTGGGCCAGCAGGCGGCTCAGCGGCTGCTCTCGCGGCTGTTGCCAGAACTGGATGAAGCCCTTGAGACTGCCCTGGCATGTTCTGATGAACAGTTGGCTAACGGTACGTTGGGCCTCTCGATCGCTTCTATGGACCATGAAATTCAATACACTCGTTTATTTCGATCCTAGGAGGTTTTTTAATAATGAGTAAGCAACCTTTGCGTGTTGGCATAGGAGGTCCGGTGGGGTCCGGTAAGACAACCCTTACCCTTTCTCTCTGTAATGCCCTGCGCAATCGCTACAATGTGGCCGTCGTTACCAATGATATTTATACCGAGGAGGACGCTCAATTTCTGGTGCGTCACCAGGCGCTCGCGCCAGAGCGGATTATCGGCGTGGAAACAGGTGGCTGTCCTCATACGGCGATTCGGGAAGATGCTTCTATTAATCTGGAGGCGGTGGCCCAGCTTAGCCAGCGTTTTTCAGGTCTCGATCTGATCTTGGTGGAATCCGGCGGTGACAACTTGGCGGCGACCTTCAGCCCTGAGTTGTCCGATTTAACCCTGTATGTGATTGATGTCGCCGCGGGTGAGAAAATCCCCCGTAAAGGCGGTCCTGGGATTTGTAAATCCGATTTGCTGATTATCAATAAGACTGATTTAGCTCCGCTCGTAGGCGCTTCCTTGGAGGTCATGGACCGGGATGCGCGCAAGATGCGTGGTGAGCGTCCCTTTCTGTTCAGTAATTTAAAAAGTGGGGAAGGGCTCGATCAGATCATTGATTTCATTGAGCGCCAAGGTCTGTTTAAAACCTAAGTTAAGAGGGAGAATTTATTGTGAAGACAAAGAAATACCTATCCATTCTTGCATTGCTACTATTTTCCGGTATTGCGTTGGCTCACCCCGGCCATACGGAACATGACCTTTCTGGCTTCATCAGCGGATTGTTGCATCCCCTGACCGGCTTGGATCACTTGTTGGCGATGTTTGCCGTGGGCCTATGGGCCGCTCAGCAGCAGGGAAAGGCGCGGCTAGTGGTGCCAGCAACTTTTATCTTGGCTATGCTGTTTGCCGGCCTGTCGGCAGCTTATCTTGGGATAACGCTGCCGTTTGTGGAGAATGCTATTGCCGTATCGGTGCTTGCCCTGGGTTTATTGGTTGCCCTAGCGATACGTTTGCCCCTGTTTGTAGCGATATTGGGAACAGCCTTGTTTGCCGTTAACCACGGCTATGCCCATGGGGTGGAGATTCCAGTATTGGCTAGCCCGGCCGGATTTGCCATGGGCTTCGTGCTGGCTACCATGGCGCTGCATGCCATTGGTTTTGGACTCGTCAGCTTTCTGCCTCCTCGTTTTGCTCCTCTTATCCGTATGCTGGGCACCTGTTCCGCAGGTGCTGGCCTGTGGCTGCTCGCCTCATAGGGCGGTTTCCTGGCCCGCGCAGTAACTATTCTTTGCGCGGGCTGTTTTTCTCACCTCTAGCAAATATTTAGGAAGAAATTCTATCTGGTCATAAAATCCTTTTTTGACTGGAGAAGACCGCCTGCCCGTGGATTTTAGGTAGTAGTGCTGTAACAAACAGTGGTTAGAATTTAATAAAATTACCAAAGAGGAAACACTTAAGGTGTCTCGAAGCAATGACAAGCAAGGGCATTACCGCTCAAGCATTGCGAGCGTCTTTATCCTGGCGATCATAGGGTTCCCTGGCGTAGTTCAGGCAGCAGCGGGTTACTATAAGTTCGATGAAACTAAATGGATAAGTGTCGGTGGTGGTTTAAAATCGAGCTTTAAGGCAACCGAGAACGGTGATGCAACAGGCGATGGTTGGAGCACCAATCCCACTATTAATAATTTTCGTATTTATGTTAATGGGCAGCTCCATAAGTATATTAAATTTGAGTTTAATACTGAGTGCGCGGCCTGCGAGGAGGAAGGGGATATCACGATATTGGATGGAATTTTAAAATTTGATATTACTGATTATTTTAATATTTGGTTAGGACGCATGCTAACCCCCGCTACCCGAGGGGAGTTAAGCGGTCCTTTTTTTCAAAATATTTTCGAATTTAACAGGACTCCCTTCTATCCTTCCGATTTTTCTGGCGAGAATCGTGAGGCGGGACGGTTTGGTCGTGATGAGGGGATGAATATTTGGGGCGCTTTAGGCGCGGAGAAAAGATTCACGTATGTGGCCGGTATATTTCGTGGCCATCGGGGTACCCCTAACCTCGGGGATGGTCCCCTGTATGCGGCGCGTGTGAGCTATAATTTCTGGAACGTAGAGCAAAATCCAGGCTATTACACCAGCAGCACCTATTATGGTACGGCAGGTGATATCTTTACCGTTGCCGCTGCTTTTCAATATCAAGATAATGGCGTTGGCACGAGTCAAAATCCGGCGGATTTTTTGGGAACCAATGCGGATCTCCTCATCGAGAAAGTGCTTGCCAATAAAGATGTGTTGACCCTCGAGGGAGAGTACCAATACTTTGTGCCTAATTTAAATCAAGCTGCGCTATCCGCCGCGAATTGCTTTTGCATCTTTGAAGGGCATGCTTATATGGCAACGGCGCTTTATCTGTTTTCTCAACAAGTATGGGTAGGTCAATTTCAGCCCTATATGCGCTGGACGGATAATAGGCCCAGTAACAGTTCAGACCGTAATGAGGTTGAAGTGGGCCTTAATTATGTTCTAGACGGACATGACGCTAGGATCTCTCTTTTTTACCAATACGGTGATATTAATACTAAGGGCAGGGTTTGGGTGCCTGGTGTGGAAGGGGAAAAAGTTAGTGCGGTGGGTATTGGTGTTCAACTCCAACTGCGTTAAAGCCGCTGGGTAATTATATTATCTGCAGCGATTCCTTAACGAAAGTGCCGCTTGAGAATCTAATTGAATATGACTAATCAATAAAAAATAAGAAGCGTTATAATTTGTATGAAGAATAAAAAAGTTTGGAGCATTCTTCTTAGAGGGGGGTGCGCGCTTTTTTTTTTGGAATAAGGCGGTTTATGCCCATCCTGTAGAATCTGAACCGCCAACAGCCGAGCTAGATAAAATCAATGTCACCGAACGCGCTGAGGATTTAGCTGAGCTTGCCGTTTCGGCTTCCCAAGGCCGCGTCAGTTATATCGAGCTTGACAAGCGGCCCTTACTGCGGATTGGCGAATTACTAGAAGTTGTGCCGGGAATGATTGCAACGCAGCATAGCGGGCCAGGTAAAGCTAATCAATATTTTCTGCGGGGATTTAACCTGGATCATGGTACTGATTTCTCAACTAATATCGATGGTATCCCCATGAATTTACCCACCCATGCCCATGGACAGGGTTACCTTGATTTAAATAGTCTTATTCCTGAGATGGTTGAGAGTATTACCTTTCAAAAAGGCCCTTACTATGCGGATGTTGGAGATTTCTCTTCGGCGGGAAACGCCCGCATCCAAACCTTTAATCGGCTGTCTCAGGGGATTGCGAAGTTGGCCGTTGGAGAGGACGATTTTTATCGTGGTTTATTCGCTGACTCCAGCCAATTGGGAAAGGGTGAGCTGCTTTATGCGGGTGAATTTAACTTTTATAATGGACCTTGGGTGCACCCTAATGATGGCAGGCGGTATAAGGGGCTTATTAAGTATACGCTAGGTGATAGCGCCCAAGGCTTAACCTTATTGGGATCAGCATATCATGGGCGTTGGAACGCGACGGATCAAATACCGCAGCGCGCCGTGGAGCAGGGGCTTATCTCCCGTCTAGGTACGATTGACCCCACGGATGGGGGGGGGAGCAGCCGGTATAGTTTGGGTCTCAACTGGAGACATCACCGGGCTAATAGCAGCACTCATATCACAGCCTATGGATTTTACTACGATCTTGATCTCTACTCGAATTTTACCTTTTTTCTTGAAGATCCCCTTAATGGCGATCAAATATATCAAAAAGATCGGCGTTGGGTAGCGGGCACAGAAGCCGAGCATACCTGGTTTTTGGCCTGGGGTGATCGAGAGGTTGCTAATACCGTCGGTTTGCAGTTTCGCCATGATGCGATAGGTGAGGTGGGGCTTTTTCACACCCGGGCCCGTGAGATTTTAAATACCGTCCGAAGCGACCAAGTCCATCAAAGCAGAGTGAGTTGGTATGGAGAAAGCGAAATAAAATGGAATGATAAGTTTCGTTCCGTTGTAGGATTGCGGGGCGACTTTTACAATTTTGATGTGAATAGCAGGCAGCCCGAAAATGGTGGCGATCGAACGGATTTTATCGCTAGCCCAAAGCTGAGTTTTATTTTAGGGCCTTGGGCCAAAACGGAATATTTTATTAATGGGGGCTATGGCTTTCATAGCAATGATGCCCGCGGCGTTACGACAACGGTGGATCCCGAAACAGGCATGCCGCTTAAGCAAGTCAATCCCTTGGTCAGATCTAAAGGGGCGGAGGTGGGTCTTAAGAATTGGTGGATCCCGGGGCTTACCACAACACTGGCCGTATGGTACCTTAATTTAGGTTCTGAGTTGGTTTTTGTGGGTGATGCGGGCACAACTGAGCCCTCCGGTAGCAGTCATCGCTATGGCGTGGAGTTGACTAACGCTTATCAGTTAACCTCCTGGCTCATGTTGGATGCGGATTTTGCATTTTCAAAAGCAAAATTTGCCGGAGGAGGGGATGTGCCCAACTCTTTGGGGCGTGTGATTAGTGCGGGCGCTACTATGAACTGGCCAACCAATACCCGTTTTTTTGGCGCATTGCGTCTTCGCCATTACGGAAATTCTCCTCTGACCGAGGAAGGCAATGTAAAAGCGCGCAGTACTACGGTGCTCAACTTAAAAGCAGGGTACAACGCTAAGCAATGGGAAATAATGCTTGATGTCTTAAATCTTTTGAACTCGGAAGATCCGGATATTGCTTATTTTTATGATTCCCGCCTTCCGGGAGAGCCATCAAGCGGCGTTCCGGATATTCTTTTTCATCCTGTTATTCCTCGTAGTATTCGTGGCAGCGTAGTGGTTCGTTTTTGAGCGGAAGATCCGCCGACAGATGGCTGGTTTTGTTTTTACCTCTCCCCCCTATACAACAGCATTATTTTTTATTTAGGGATCTTGTGCTGCTCCCATTGCATCATATTGAGCAAAAGGATGAAGGCTCAAACCGAAAATAAGCTTGAAAAGGCGATATCTTCTTCGGAAACTACCCTGATATCCCATGACCATGCCCGGATTATGCAACGTGCCACCTACGCCGCCGTGTCGGTGGCAGCAATGCTTGTGGTAATTAAGTTCGGCGCTTACCTAGTGACGGGCTCTGTGGCGATGCTCTCCGCTCTGATTGACTCGGCCCTAGATGTGGCGGCTTCCCTGATTAATTTGTTTGCAGTGCGTACCGCGCTTACGCCGGCCGATCAGGAGCACCGTTTCGGTCATGGTAAAGCTGAACCCTTGGCTGGACTGGGCCAGGCAGCCTTTATTACCGGGTCTGCGCTTTTTCTAGCAGTAGAATCCATAAGATTACTATGGGTACCGCAGCCAGTAGAAAATGGCGCTTTAGGTATAGGCGTGATGGTCGTATCCATTATGTTGACGCTTGCCTTAGTCTACTATCAGCGCGGCGTAATACGTAAGACGGGTTCCCTGGCGATTAGCGCGGATTCGCTCCATTACACGGGGGATGTGCTGGTTAATTTGGGGGTTATAGCGGCTATCGGGTTAAGCTCGCTTGGGGGTTGGACTCTGGCTGATCCACTGTTTGCGTTGGGTATTGCAGCTTATATTTTATGGACTGCCTGGCAAATTATTTTCCGCTCGCTGGACCAACTCATGGACCGGGAACTGCCGGAGGAAAAACGAGCACAGATTGCCCAGCTCGCTTTATCCCATCCTGAAGTGCTCGATTTCCATGATCTCCGGACACGAGCTGCCGGTCAAACTATATTTATTCAATTTCATTTAGGCGTGGATGGGCAGTTAAGTTTGCACCAAGCCCATCGGATAGGAAAAGAGGTAGAGGCTAAGGTTTTGAATATTTTTCCCCAAGCAGAGATTATTATCCACCAGGATCCGATAGATAAGGACAAGAAGGATTCGCTCGGACAACATTAATTTAAACAAAATGTAGAACCCCCCTTCTATTAAGATTATCATAACTTAATGAGACGACCAGACAGTCGCGTTATCTTTAATTTAGATAATGAGGAAAGTCCGGGCTCCATAGGGCAGGGTGCCAGGTAACACCTGGGGGGCGCGAGCCTATGGAAAGTGCCGCAGAAAATATACCGCCTAAGCGTCAGCGGACGCCGGTAAGGGTGAAATGGTGCGGTAAGAGCGCACCGCACGGGTGGCAACACACCGTGGCAGGGTAAACCCCACCCGGAGCAAGGCCAAATAGAGGAACAAGGGTGTAGCCCGCACCGTTCCTGGGTAGGCTGCTTGAGATGCATGGTGACATGCATCCTAGATGAATGGCTGTCCATGACAGAACCCGGCTTATCGGTCGTCTCAATTTTTTCGCATTATGGTACTTTCCCTTTCTGTTTAGCTTCAACCTTTTCCCTAGCATTCATTTGTAAGCTGTTGATATAATTAAAAACAGCATTCTGTTCTATAGAAAACCTAAAGGAAACTCTTAAGTCGCTGTTGACACTCTGCGGTACGCGCACCTACTATGATGTCCCGGTGGGTTAAAGTGGGCTGAAGTGGGAGAAATGGCTCAGGTAGAGGGTAGGCATTGTTTCGGGGGATAACCACACTCAACCTAGATGCCAAAGGTCGGTTATCCATACCTGCCAAATACCGCAAATCCTTAGGGATCTGTTGCGAGAGTAAAGTTGTTATTACCGTTGATTTGCTTGAGTCTTGTTTGCAGTTATACCCCCTGCCCGAGTGGGAAGCTGTAGAGCGGAAATTGATAGCCTTACCCTCCCACAATCGCCAGGCCCGGTATATCAAGCGCCAACTTATTGGCCATGCAGAGGAGCGTGAGCTGGATAGCCATGGTCGCATCCTGTTACCGCTGGAGTTGAGAAGTCGGGTAGAACTTGGGAAGAATATTACCCTGGTGGGGCAGGGCAACAAATTTGAGCTTTGGAATGCGGCGGTGTGGGAGCAGCAAATAGCAAAAGAAGAAGCGTTGAACAAAGAAGAACTAACTCGGGAATTGGCTCTATTAGGGCTTTGAGAAAGGGAAATCCTTGCTAATGGATAAAAATAAAACCTCATCAAGCCATCAGCACCAGCCCGTATTGCTGCGAGAAGTTATTCAAGCCTTGGCTATTCGGAGAGATGGCATATATATAGACGGCACTTTTGGCCGTGGCGGCCATGCCCAAGCAATTTTAGCTGCACTGTCTAGCGAAGGACGCCTATTGGGCGTGGATAAAGATCCAGCAGCCATCGCCGCGGGTCATGCACTAGCTCAAAAGGACGGGCGTTTTACTATTGTTCAGGCTTCTATCGGAGATTTGGCGCGGGTAGTGTCGGAGCGGGGCTGGCTAAGGAAGATAAATGGGGCGTTGTTTGATCTAGGTGTTTCTTCTCCTCAGCTTGAGAATGCAGAGCGAGGTTTTAGTTTCTTGCAGGATGGGCCTTTGGATATGCGCATGAACCCAGCAGTGGGACAAAGTGCAGCCGAATGGCTTGCTAACGCTAAAGAAAAAGAGATCGCAGAGGTTCTTAGGGTTTATGGAGAAGAGCGTTATTGCCGGCGTATTGCCCGAGCCATTATCCAGGCCCGAGGACTCAATTCTCTGACTCGAACGAAGCAACTGGCTGAAGTCGTGGCTAAAGCTATTCCCCGCTGGGAACGGAGGATACATCCTGCGACCCGCTCTTTTCAAGCAATCCGTATTTTTATCAATCACGAATTGGAAGAACTGCGCGCCGCGCTTGAGCAAGCGCTGGCAGCGCTGGCGGTCAAGGGACGTTTAGCGGTGATAAGTTTTCATTCTTTAGAGGATCGAATCGTTAAACGTTTTTTTAGAGAAAAAGCCCGGGGCGAGGATCTTCCTCTGGATTTACCGGTCATGCAGGAGGATTTTCAGCAGGCCAGCCTGAAAGTATTAGGTAAGCCAATTTGGCCGGTCCCCGAAGAGATTGCCCATAATCCTCGAGCCCGTAGCGCACGGCTACGGGTAGCGGAAAAACAGACCTATTAGCGGGGAGCGTCATGGACTTGGCGCGTTGGTTGTTAGTGGCGGTATTGAGTGCCTTGATTGTAGCTTCGGGCGTAGCCGTTGTTTATGTCAAACATGAAAACCGTAGATTATTTATGGAGTTACAAGGTTTTTATAAGGTAAGAGATCAACTAGATGAGGAATGGGGACGTTTACTTCTGGAACAAAGCACATTGGCTAGGCAAGGGCGGGTGGAACGCTTGGCCCGTGAACGGCTTGGGATGGTTGTGCCGGACTCAAGCGAAGTAGTCATTATCACACTTATAAAATGGTAAGCCGACGAGAACGCGATAAGAATTATCCTGGCCGCTTAGGGGTCGTAGGGCTTGCTTTTGCTGTAGCTGTCGCAGGGCTGGCCTGGCGCCTCGTCGAGTTGCAAGTGCTCGACTGCGACTTCTTGCGAGGGGAAGGAGAGGCCCGTCACCTTCGGGTTGTGGAAATGCCAGCCCATCGGGGCATCATTACTGATCGTCATGGTGAGCCTCTGGCCGTGAGTACACCCGTGGCTTCGATATGGTTCAATCCTCGTCTGCTAGGTGAAGCCAGAGAACAATGGCGAGCCCTGGCAGAAGCAGCAGGTGTTTCCATGGCTCATCTGGAGAAGCGGATGAAAGAGGGAGGTAGGCGGGAGTTTGTATACCTGAATCGTTGGGTCGAACCTGATGTGGCCCAGCGAGTACAAGCCCTAGAGGTTCCCGGTGTAAATCTCCAATCAGAATACCGGCGTTATTATCCTACGGGCCCAGTAGCAGCCCATGTGGTGGGGTTTACCAATATTGATGATCGTGGTCAGGAGGGCCTGGAATTAGCTCTTGATGAGACCCTGCGGGGGATTCCGGGTAAAAAGCGAGTTATCCAGGATAGTCGTGGACGGGTAGTGGAGGATGTGGAGAATCTGAGGGTCCCGCGACCAGGACAAGATCTGCGCTTAAGCATTGATTTGCGGCTTCAGTATTTAGCTTATCGGGAGCTGAAAACGGCGGTTCAGGACCATAATGCCCGGGCTGGTTCATTGGTGATCCTGGATGTTGGCACCGGTGAAGTTTTAGCGATGGTGAATCAGCCCTCTTACAATCCCAATGATCGTGCCCAGCTGAAAAGCCATTTATATCGTAATCGGGCAGTCACGGATTTATTTGAGCCTGGTTCTACTATTAAGCCTTTCACCATAGGGGTAGCGCTGGAGTCGGGAAAGTATTATCCCCATACTCCTATTGATACAGCACCCGGTTACTTCCGGGTAGGACGTTACACCATTCGTGATAGTCGCGATTATGGCCGTATTGATGTTAGCACGGTGATTAAAAAATCAAGCAATGTAGGCGCAAGCAAAATCGCCTTAAGTCTCGATCCGATGCGCCTCTGGCAGGGTTTTTACCAGGCGGGGCTAGGGACCTCAACGGCCAGTGGCTTCCCTGGCGAGGCGGAAGGCCATTTACCCCGTTCTCGCACTTTCCCTTTTCGGGAAATTGAACAGGCCACGCTGGCATTTGGTTACGGTCTTTCGGTCACCCCGTTGCAGTTAGCCCGGGCTTACGCAGCTTTAGGGGCGGGAGGTGAGCTAAAGCCAGTCAGTTTCCTTTATCGAGAACAGGCTGTAAGAGAGCATCAGGTGTGGTCTGAGGGCATCGCGCCTACAGTGTTATCCATGCTTGAAGAGGTGGTGAGTGATGGCGGCACGGGAGAGCGAGCCTATGTTCCTAGTTATCGGGTGGCGGGTAAGACAGGTACGGTGAAAAAAGCGACTCGGGGTGGATATGCTAAGGAAAGATATCTTGCTGTATTTGCTGGTCTTATCCCTGCCAGCCATCCTCGTTTGGCGGCGGTGGTGCTGATCGATGAACCCCAGGGGAAATACTATGGGGGCCAAGTGGCAGCCCCGGTGTTTTCTAAAGTAATGATCGGGGCGATGCGATTGCTGAACATTGCGCCGGACAATTTGCCTCCCTTACATTTAGCGGAGCGGGAAAATACTGAGTAAGGTAAGCTGGTAAGGACGCAGATGGAAACGGTAGCAAGAGAGCGTGGAGCGATGGTGATGGCGTCCGGTGATCGAAGCTGCTGTTTAAGTGATTTGCTGGCGGAATGGGTACCCATTGGAGCAGTTCGGGAGCGGCGGATTAGCAGCCTGTCTCTGGATAGCCGCCAGGTCGTTCCCGGGGCGCTGTTTTTTGCCTGCCAGGGGACACAGCAGTCAGGCCATGGCTATATCGGTGCCGCTGTGAATCAAGGTGCCGCCGCGATTGTCTATGATCCGGTAATTCCTGTTTCTCCAGTAATCCAAACGCAGTTACAGGTCCAAAATATACCGTTAATCCCTTTACCTGATTTAGACAGCAGATTGGGGATAATTGCTAATCGCTTTTATCTCCAGCCGTCACGGCAGTTTTGCGTGTTAGGGGTTACAGGAACCAATGGCAAAACCTCGGTGAGCCATTTTTTAGCCCAGGCTCTCCACCGGCAAGAGGTCCCTTGTGGGTTGATAGGGACCTTGGGCAGGGGGGTGGTGGACGCGCTTCAGCCTAGTTCCCTTACCACTCCTGATGCGATAACCGTGCAGGAGCAGTTGGCGGCGATGGTGGCGTCAAAAGCTCGTTATGCAGTGTTGGAAGTATCCTCCCATGCTTTGGGGCAGGGACGGGTCAGTGGCGTGGCGTTTAATATCGCTATCTTTACTAATCTGAGCCGTGAGCATCTTGACTACCATGGTGATATGGCTCGCTATGAAGCGGCCAAGTTTCGCCTCTTTAACCAGCCTGGGCTGCGCCACGCCGTTATTAATGGGGATGATGCCGCAGGCCGTGCTTTTTTAGCTAACCTTCCTCCCGAAGTGAAGGCCATCAGCTATGGCTTGATGAATCCCCAGGCGAGCCTCCACACCGGGAAACTTCGTTGTGACCGTCATGGTATTGCCATGACGATTCAAAGTGCTTGGGGTGAAGGTCAATTAACTTGCCCTTTGCTAGGCCGGTTTAATGCTTATAACTTGCTGGCCGCTCTTGGCGGATTACTGGCTGTTGGGATGCCCTTTACTGAGGCGCTGCAGCGCCTCTCCCAAGTTCGAGCAGTGGTTGGACGTATGGAATCTCTTGGTGGAGAGGAAGGTGAACCTTTATTGGTAGTGGACTATGCCCATACCCCAGATGCCCTGGAGCAGGTTTTGCGCTCCTTACGGGCGCATTTGGGTCCAGGAGGCCGGTTATGGTGTGTGTTTGGTTGTGGCGGGAATCGAGATCGCGGTAAGCGTCCTTTAATGGGGGCAGCCGCTGAGCGTCTGGCTGATTTCGTGATGCTGACGGACGATAATCCTCGGAATGAGGACCCCATCCAAATTATCGTGGATATTCTCTCCGGTATCGATGATCCAGATAGGGTTTACCAGTTTAGGAACCGCTCGGAAGCAATCATCCGTGCTACACAATTAGCTGAGCCTGAGGATATTGTGCTCATTGCTGGAAAAGGGCACGAGGAGTACCAACAGATCGGCGCCGAGCAGCGCCCCTTCAGCGATCGAGAGCAAGCGCAACAAGCTCTACGGCAACGGCAGGGAGAGTTGCGCTGATGGCGCGAGGATTTACCATGGGCCTGGCAGAATTAGCTTCTGTGGTTCAGGGACGGCTGCAGGGGATAAATATTGCCGCAAGCGGGGTGAGTACCGATACCCGTTCCCTAGCGCCTGGAGCTTTGTTTGTAGTGTTGAGAGGACTACGTTTTGATGGCCATGCCTTTATCACCCAAGCGCGGGAAAAAGGGGCAAGTGCTGCCCTGTTAGAACAGAGGATTAATGATCCGCTACCGCAGATTGAGGTTGCGGATGCCCGCATCGCTTTAGGTCAGCTGGCAGCCTGCTGGCGCCGGCGTTTTGCCCGCCCCATCGTGGCGGTGACCGGTAGTAACGGTAAAACCACGGTTAAGGAGATGATAGCCTCAATCCTGGGCTGGGTGGAGCCTATATTGGCGACCCGAGGTAATTTGAATAACGATATCGGTGTTCCTTTGACCTTATTGGAGCTCGATACAAGTCATAGTTTTGCTGTAATCGAGATGGGTGCTAACCGGCCTGGCGAGATTGAATATCTGAGTCGTTTGACGCGCCCTCAAGTGGCTCTCATTACCAATGCGGGGCCAGCCCATTTAGATGGATTTGGCGATCTCAAGGGCGTAGCTCGCGCTAAGGGAGAAATTTTCCAGGGAATGGGTTCAGAAGGTGTCGCCATTCTTAATGCCGATGACCCTCATTTTAGCTATTGGCGAGATTTAGCGGGCGGGTTGCCAGTGATGGGGTTTGGTTTAAGTAGATCCGCGGAAGTAACGGCCCGTCATATAGTGGCTTCTACCAAAGGTAGCCGTTTTACCCTCATCACTCCTGCCGGCAAGGTTAAGATTCAGCTACCCTTGCCTGGGCGGCATAATGTTTTTAATGCCCTTGCGGCAAGCGCTGCCGCCATTGCCTTGGGCGTGGATAGGCAGCATCTGAGTGCTTCTTTGGCGGCTTTGCCTTCTATTCCAGGCCGGTTGCAAATCCGCCGAGGAATTGGTGGGATGCGGCTGCTTGATGATACTTACAATGCTAATCCTGCTTCTTTGCAAGCAGCATTGGAATTACTGGCCAAATTTCCTGGAGAACGTGCCTTGGTGTTGGGCGATTTTGCCGAACTTGGAGAAGAAGCTGCCCCCTTGCATCAAGCCATGGGAAAACAGGCCCGGGCGGCTGGTGTGAACAGACTTTATACCCTGGGTCGTCTGGGCGCTTTTGCGGCGAAGGCTTTTGGACGGGGGGCATCGCATTTTTTAGAACGGCAGCCTTTATTGGCGGCTTTGCAAGAGGAATTGCATCCTGATATTACCGTGCTGGTTAAGGGCTCCCGTTGTATGTATATGGAGCAAATAGTCGCGGCACTAAGTAGCGGCGGGGAGAGCGGTTAGGGCAGTGCTGCTATATTTGGCCGATTACCTCGCCCGCTTCAATAGTGGCTTCCACGTGTTTCAATATCTGACCTTGCGGGCTATTTTAGGTGTACTGACTGCTTTGGTCATCTCTTTTGTCGTAGGGCCGCCTATGATTCGCCGCTTGAAATTCGTGGGTCAACCGGTGCGCTCAAACGGGCCCACTACGCATCTTTGTAAAGCAGGGACTCCAACGATGGGGGGAGCCCTTATCCTGGTGGCTATCGTTACGGCAACAGCATTGTGGGCGGATTTGAGCAACCGTTACATTTGGGTGGTGCTGGTGGTCACCCTCCTATTTGGGGGGGTGGGGTTTGTGGATGATTATAAAAAACTGATCGCTCGAAATTCCCAGGGATTACCAAGCCGTTACAAGTATTTTTGGCAGTCCATGATTGCCCTGAGCGTTGCCCTGTTTTTGTATTTTACCGCCTCGGTGGCGGCGGAGACCGAGCTGATTGTTCCCTTCTTTAAAGATATTGCGGTGAATTTGGGGGGGTATTATGTATTGCTGACCTATTTTGTGGTAGTCGGTAGCAGCAATGCGGTTAATCTTACGGATGGCTTGGATGGGTTGGCCGTGTTGCCTA
This sequence comes from Nitrosococcus watsonii C-113, assembly GCF_000143085.1. NCBI lineage: Bacteria > Pseudomonadati > Pseudomonadota > Gammaproteobacteria > Chromatiales > Chromatiaceae > Nitrosococcus > Nitrosococcus watsonii. The sequence continues at coordinate 231,962 of NC_014315.1, forward strand.
CCGTGTTGGTAGGGGGCGCCTTGGGGATTTTTGCTTATGCCACGGGGCATAGCGGGTTTGCTCAGTATTTAGGGATTCCCTATATCCCAGGAGTGGGAGAATTAGTCGTATTTTGTGGCGCGCTGGTAGGTGCTGGATTAGGGTTTCTTTGGTTCAATGCCTATCCGGCGCAAGTATTTATGGGGGATATCGGTGCATTATCTTTAGGCGCCGCCTTGGGCATATTAGCGGTTCTGGTGCGGCAAGAGTTAGTGCTTTTCATTATGGGAGGGGTGTTTGTTGTTGAGACGGTGTCCGTCATGCTGCAAGTGGCTTCTTATAAGCTAACGGGACGGCGTATTTTTCGCATGGCGCCTTTGCATCATCATTTTGAGATTAAGGGTTGGCCGGAGCCTCGGGTGATCGTGCGTTTCTGGATTATTACCGTCATCTTGGTATTAATTGGTCTGGCGACCCTAAAAATTCGCTAATTCTATAGAAGTTATGGAAATACTAGGCATTGTAAGAAATAGAGTAGCGGGTTTAGCCAATATTTTTCCCTCATGGATGGGATTGACATGCTGAATGAACCCCTACGATCCCAGGCGGCAGTAGTTAGCGTGATCATTGGTCTCGGTAAAACCGGGCTATCGAGTGCCCGCTTCCTAGCTAGCCGCGGTTTCCCCATAGCAGTTATGGACAGTCGTGAGTTCCCGCCAGGACTCGCCGCCCTCCAGGAGCACAATCCTGACGTGGTGCTCCGGCTGGGTGGTTTTGATGCTGCCCTGATAGCGGAGGCTGAACAATTGGTCGTCAGTCCTGGCGTGGCCTTGAGTGAGCCAGCAATCCAGGTAGCTCAGGCAAGAGGAATACCTGTGATAGGAGATATTGAATTATTTGCTTCCTATGCCAAGGCGCCCGTGATAGGGATTACCGGATCTAATGGTAAAAGCACTGTGACCTCGCTGCTTGAGATGATGGCGCGCCAAGCCGGTAAACAGGTGCTCGCGGGGGGTAACCTGGGACTCCCCGCCCTGGAATTACTAGAAAAACCCGTGCCGGACCTTTATATCTTGGAATTATCCAGCTTTCAATTAGAGACTACCTATACCCTAAATACGGTTGCTGCTTGCGTACTTAATATCAGTCCCGATCATATGGATCGATATCCTGATCTAGATGCTTATTTCCAGGCAAAAGCCAGGATTTACCGGGGGACTGGGACGATGATTATTAACACCGACGATTTTCGTGTAGCAAGCCTCGCGCAACCCCATCGGTCTTGTCTTCGATTTACCCTAGGGAATCCAAATAATAATGAATATGGGCTACGGGAATATGGGGGGGAAATATGGTTGGCGCGGGGGCATGAAGAGCTATTATCAACCCGGCGGTTGCCCTTGGCTGGACGCCATAATCTGGCCAATGCCTTGGCCGCGTTGGCCCTGGGGGAGGCTGCGGGACTGCCTCGCGCCGCGATGTTGTCAGCTTTACAGGTATTCCCCGGTTTACCTCACCGTTGCGAGTGGTTAGCGGAGGTAAAGGGAGTGCGTTGGTATAACGACTCCAAGGGAACTAACGTAGGCGCTACGGTGGCGGCGATTGAAGGGATGCCCTGCCAAGGAAAGCTGGTGCTCATTGCGGGGGGTGTCGGCAAGGGCGCGGATTTTTCTCCTTTACGGGAGCCTTTAGTCCAGCGGGCTAGGGCAGTCGTCTTAATAGGTCAAGATGCTTCCCGATTGGAAGCGGTATTGGCCGGCGGTCTCCCCCTCTATCGGGCCAATAGCATGGGTGAGGCCGTGGCTAAAGCGAGCGCCTTAGCTCAATCCGGTGATTGTGTTTTGCTCTCCCCTGCCTGCGCTAGCTTTGATATGTATGCTGATTTTGAGGCTCGCGGTCAGGCGTTTAGGCAAGCCGTGCAGGAAATATCATTATGATGAGTCGTTTTTTACCTCCCCGGCAAGCGACCCGCGGTACGCCACAACCTGATCTCTATTTGCTTGGGGCGACGTTGGCCTTGGCGGGTCTCGGTTGGGTAATGGTGGGCTCAGCTTCCTTAGCCATTGCCGATGGCCCTCGCTTTCTTTGGCGCCAAGGGATTTTTTTATTGTTGGGGTTGACTGCGGCTTTGGTGGTTTGGCGAATACGGCTGACCTTTTGGGAACGGCTTGGTCCGGTGCTGTTGTTGCTTGGATTAGGATTATTGTTGTTGGTGTTAATTCCCGGCATAGGGATAGAGGCCAATGGTAGTCGGCGGTGGTTGGCTATTGGACCCTTAAGTCTACAGCCTTCGGAGTTAGTGAAGTTGTTTATGGTGATTTATCTCTCCGGATATTTGGTACGCCGCAGCCATGAGGTGCGCACTACCGTGAGGGGCTTTTTCTTTCCGGTAGGGATATTGGCCCTAGCGGGGTTGCTATTGTTGCTGGAACCTGATTTTGGCGCGGTAGTTATTCTGTTCGCTACTATGCTGGGAATGCTGTTTCTAGGGGGGGCTCGTCTCTGGCACTTTGTGTTGCTTGCTGCCCTCGGGGGGGTGGGACTTGCTGCCTTAGCTTGGGATTCTTCCTATCGGATGGAGCGGTTAACTTCTTTTCTCGATCCCTGGGCTGATCCGCTCAATAGTGGTTATCAGTTAACTCAGGCTTTGATTGCTTTCGGCCGGGGTGAATGGCTGGGGGTGGGATTAGGCAACAGTATCCAGAAATTATTCTATTTGCCCGAGGCTCATACGGATTTTCTTTATGCTGTTTTGGCTGAGGAACTGGGTTTAGTGGGAAGTTTAGCCGTAATTGTTCTGTTTGCCGTGCTAGTTTACCGGACTTTGCTGATTGGGCGGGCAGCGGAGCGGGCAGGACGTATTTTTGGCGCTTATCTGGCCTATGGCCTCGGAATTTGGATAGGGCTGCAAGCGTTTATCAATTTGGGGGTCAATATGGGGGTGCTGCCTACCAAAGGGTTGACTCTGCCTCTTATGAGCGTGGGGGGCAGTAGCATCATCGTCACTTGCATTGCAGTGGCGCTTATACTGCGGGTGGATCTGGAAACCCGCTTCCCTAAAACTGCCCGGAGAGGTGTTAAATAATGGCAGTACGGGTGCTGATCATGGCTGGCGGTACGGGGGGGCATGTATTTCCCGCCCTGGCGGTGGCTGATCGGCTCCGGGCATGGGGGGCAGAGGTCGTATGGATGGGAACCCGCCATGGGCTGGAAGCTGAGCTGGTGCCAAAGGCAGGTTATCCCATCGAGTGGATTTCAGTTAGTGGTTTGCGTGGTAAGGGCCTAACCCATTGGTTAAGGGCACCATTCAAATTGTTGCTTGCTTTGTCTCAAGCTTTGCGTGCCCAGCGCCGCTGGCAGCCAGCGGTCGTGCTGGGGCTAGGTGGATTTGTTGCTGGCCCAGGGGGGTTGGGGGCCTGGCTGCTGCGGCGGCCTTTGCTGATTCATGAACAAAATGCAATTGTAGGCACGGCCAACCGATTGCTGGCTCCGCTAGCTAGCCGGGTGATGGAAGCGTTTCCCGGCGCTTTTCCTCCAGCGAGAAAGGCTGAATGGACCGGCAATCCAGTGAGGGAAAGTATTGAGCAGCTTTCCGAAACGGGGGTTCGGCTTCAGGCTCGACAGGGCCGCCTTCGCTTGTTAGTTTTCGGCGGTTCCCAGGGGGCGCAAGTATTAAATGCAACCGTTCCTCAGGCCCTGGCCCTATTGCCCGCCAAAGTGCGTCCCCAGGTCTGGCATCAGTGCGGCTCCCGGCAATGGGAAGAGGCTGTAGCTGCTTATCGAGCGGTGGGAGTGGAGGCTCGGCTAGTGCCTTTTATTGATGATATGGCAGCGGCTTATGCCTGGGCTGATTTAGTGGTGTGCCGCGCCGGCGCGTTGACGGTGGCAGAGTTAATGGCCGTGGGAGTTGGTGCTTTACTGGTGCCGTTTCCATTAGCAATTGATGACCATCAACGGGCCAATGCGGAGTATCTCGTTGCGGCCGGGGCCGCTCTATTATTGCCGGAAAAGGAGCTATCCTCGTCGCGCCTGGCGCAAGCAATCGAACATTTGGTAGCAAACCGCTCTATTTTGATAAGCATGGCTCAGGCGGCCCGGCAACTTCATCGGGCAGGCGCGGCTCGGCGGGTTGCTGAGCGGTGTCTGGAGGCGGCCGATGGTTGAGGAGCCTCAAATGGCGCCTATCCCGCCCATGATGCGGCGGATTCGACGAATTCATTTTGTCGGTATCGGCGGGGTGGGGATGGGTGGAATCGCTGAGGTACTACTCAATTTAGGCTATCAGGTTTCGGGCTCGGATTTGCGTAAGAATCAGCTTATTCAACGACTTCTAAGCTTGGGCGCCCAAATTAGAATCGGCCATGACTCTCAGCATATTGAAGGCTGCGATGTGGTGGTAGTTTCAAGCGCCATTGATGAAAACAATCCCGAAGTGAGAGCGGCTCGTGGCCGCCTCATTCCGGTAGTGCCACGGGCGGAAATGTTGGCGGAGTTGATGCGCTTCCGGTACGGCATTGCCGTGGCTGGAACCCATGGCAAAACCACGACTACAAGCCTGATTGCCGGGATTCTTGGGGAGGCAAATCTGGATCCCACCTTCGTGATCGGTGGCCAAGTAAATAGTATTGGTGCTAATAGCCGGCTAGGAAAAGGCGAATACTTAGTGGCTGAAGCGGATGAGAGCGATGCCTCTTTTTTGCTGCTGCAGCCCTTGTTGGCGGTCATTACTAATGTGGATGCCGATCATATGGACGCCTACGGAGGGGATTTCATCGCCCTTAAAGCTGCCTTCCTGGAATTTCTCCACCATTTGCCTTTCTACGGTTTAGCCGTGGTATGCCTGGATGACCCTGTATTACGGGAATTATTGCCCGATATTGGACGCCCTGTCTTAACTTATGGGACTTGCAAGGAGGCTGATTACCAGTTACAAGCATTGAAGCAGATCCGGGCTCGAACCCAGTTCCAGGTGGCTCGTCCTGGCAAGGATAATTGGCTAACCGTGGTTTTGAATTTGCCTGGTGCCCATAATGCTTTAAATGCATTGGCAGCTATTGCGGTGGCCCATGAGTTAGGGGTAGCCGATTCCGCTATTCAAAGGTTTTTGAAAGGTTTTTCTGGTATCGGGCGCCGGTTTCAATGCTATGGAGAAATTGCCACGCCAGCGGGAAAGGTGCTTTTGGTGGACGATTATGGGCATCATCCCCGAGAGCTTGCCGCTACCCTGGAGGCTATCCGTGTAGGCTGGCCTGAGCGGCGCCTAGTAGTCATCTTTCAACCCCACCGCTATACCCGAACCCGGGACTTATTTGAAGCGTTTATCCAGGTATTATCCCAAGTGGACGTATTGTTTTTACTGGAAGTTTATCCAGCGGGGGAAGTGCCGATTGGGGGGGCTGACAGTCGTGCCTTATGGCAGGCTATTCAAGCCCGTGGGCAAGTAAGGCCCATCTTGGTAGAGGATAAGGAAATTATTGAAGAGATGCTGTTAGATCTGTTGCGGGAGGGTGATTTGCTGTTGACGGTGGGTGCTGGTGATATCGGCGCCCTAGCCAGGTATTTATCCGTTTCCTTAGCGGGGCAGCGCTGATGATGGCAGGGGTAAGTATTCCCTCAGCGCGGGGACGGCTACAGCACCATGTGGCTATGGCAAACCATACCTCTTGGCGTGTTGGCGGGCCAGCTCGGTGCCTGTATCGTCCTGCGGGCAGGGATGATTTGATAACGTTTCTTCGTTTTTTACCCAGGGATGAGCCGTTATTTTGGCTTGGGCTGGGCAGTAATTTATTAGTTCGAGATGGTGGAATTTCAGGTACGGTGATTGCTATTGCGGGAGCTTTAAACAAGATTGAGCGGCGTACCGTCACCACAGTATGGGTGGAAGCAGGGGTACCCTGCGCCAAATTAGCGAAGTTCTGTGCCCGTGAAGGATTGCGAGGGGCGGAGTTTCTGGCAGGTATTCCTGGGACGGTAGGAGGAGCGCTGGCCATGAACGCAGGTGCTTTTGGCGGTGCCATGTGGGAGCTGGTAACGGCAGTGGAGGTGGTAGGGGTAGGAGGTGAGAATCGTCGCCGGTTGCCTCAAGAATACCAAGTCAGCTATCGGGAAGTCCATGGACCGGAGCGGGAATGGTTTCTGGCGGCTGAATTATGTCTGACACCGGGGAATAGTCAGGTTGCGCAGCAGCAGATTCGACGATTACTGCGGCAGCGTAATGGTTGCCAGCCAACTCGTCAACCCTGTGCTGGCTCGGTTTTCCGTAATCCCCGGAACGATAAGGCAGGGCGGCTGATTGAAGCCTGTGGACTAAAAGGCGCCTCTATTGGTGGAGCACGGGTCTCGGAAAGGCATGCTAATTTTATTGTAAACACAGGCAATGCTTCCGCTGCTGATGTTGAATATTTAATTCAATGGGTTGCTGAAACGGTAGCTCGGCGGGCGGGGGTAAGTTTAGTCCCGGAAGTCCACATGGTGGGAGAGCCGGCATGATAGGGAGGGCTGATGCCAAAGCCTGGGGCAAGGTTGCGGTGCTGATGGGTGGTTATTCCGCGGAGCGAGAGATTTCTCTTAAAAGCGGTACCGCCGTCCTTCAAGCTCTCCTGAGGCAGGGAATTGAAGCCCATGGAATTGATGTGGGTAAAGAGGTGTTAACGCAGCTCTCAAAAGGGGAGTTTACCCGAGCCTTTATAGTTCTGCACGGACGCGGGGGAGAGGATGGCGTTATCCAGGGAGCTTTGGAAACTTTAAATTTACCCTATACCGGTAGTGGGGTATTGGGGTCTGCCCTGACTATGGACAAGCTGCGTAGTAAGCAGCTTTGGCGGGGGATGGATTTGCCTACCGCAGATTTTTCTGCGCTCACCGAGGATACCGATCCCGCTGTGATTGCGGCTGACCTAGGTTTACCCCTTATTGTGAAGCCGGCGCGGGAAGGTTCAAGCTTGGGGATGATGAAAGTGGAAAGTACTGATGCGCTGCAATCTGCTTATAGAGAAGCAGCGATTTTTGATACAGCGGTATTTGCCGAGCGATGGCTATCGGGGGCGGAGTATACAGCGGCTATTCTGGCAGACCGGGTTTTGCCGCTTATTCGTTTGGAGACACCCCGTGTTTTCTACGATTTCGAAGCGAAATACCATGCTAATACAACCCATTATTTTTGTCCCTGTGGACTATCGGAGAGGCAAGAACATGTCTTGCAAGCACTGGCTTTAGAAGCCTTTCAAGTCCTTGGGGCTAGCGGCTGGGGGCGGGTAGATTTGCGCTGTGATGAAAAAGCGCATCCCTATTTGCTTGAGATCAATACGGTGCCGGGTATGACGGATCATAGCCTAGTACCCATGGCAGCCCAAGCTGCGGGTATTGGGTTCGATGAGATGGTTTTGCGGATACTGGAAAGTAGTTTGGAACGGAGAATGTTCCAAGATGGCGCGTAGAAAAAAAAACCGCCGAGTACAGCGTGGGGCGAGTCGTTCCCAGCCTCCCCGCGCCTTTCCATGGTGGACGATTGGTCGAGGCTTGCTGGCATTGTTGCTTGTAGCGGTAGTTGTATGGGGAAGTAACCGTCTCACCGATCCCAAAACTTTGCCCCTGCGTCAGGTGAGCATCAAGGGGCAGTTTAAGCGTGTGACTCAACAAAAACTGCATAGGGTGACGGCTAATTACGTAAGTGGTGGCTTTTTTAACGTGAATCTGAAGGCGATACGGATGGCAGTGGAGAAATTACCTTGGGTAGCTCAAGCAAATGTACGCCGAGTTTGGCCTGATAGCTTACAGATTGAAGTTCATGAGAAAATACCTCTGGCGCGTTGGGGTGAAGATGCTTTAATCAGTATTGAAGGCGAGATTTTCACCCCACCTGAGGCGAGTTTCCCTAAGGGATTGCCAAAATTACAAGGTCCTCCGGATAGCGAACGATTGTTAATGAGCCGTTTAGGGAAAATACAGGCGCAATTGAGCTCTCTTGGGCTGCAGGTGGTTCAACTTACCCTGGGAGAACGGCGGGATTGGCATGTGGTTTTCGAAGACGGTATGGAGTTGATTTTGGGGCGAGCTCACAGCAAGCAACGTCTAACCCGATTTCAGCAAATCTATGCCCATTTGTTGCGATTACACCGAGAGGATATAAAGCGAGTCGATATGCGCTATACAAATGGTTTTGCAATCACCTGGCACGACGGCAATACGGCGCCCGCATGGGTTCGTGAGGCGGCATTCGATGTCTAAGCGTAGCGATAAGAATTTTATTGTAGGTTTAGATATTGGTACCTCTAAGATAGCCGCCATTGTGGCTGAGACTCATCCTGAAGGTGAGATTGAGGTAGTAGGTATTGGTTCTCATCCCTCCCGTGGATTGAAGAAAGGTGTAGTCGTGAATATCGACTCCACGGTTCAGTCTATTCAAAGAGCAGTAGATGAGGCGGAATCCATGGCAGGTTGCCAAATTTACTCGGTGTTTACTGGCATTGCCGGTAGTCATATCCGCAGTCTCAATTCCCATGGAATTGTGGCTATCCGTGATAAGGAGGTGACCACGGAAGATGTAGAACGGGTTATTGATGCCGCTCGAGCGGTGGCTATTCCCGCCGATCAAAAAATTCTTCATGTATTACCCCAGGAGTTTATTATTGATAGCCAAGAGGGGATACGAGATCCGGTCGGTATGTCGGGGGTTCGTCTGGAGGCTAGGGTGCATTTGGTATCTGGCGCCGTTAGCGCTGCCCAAAATATTATTAAGTGTATCGGCCGGTGTGGGCTGGAAGCGGATGACATTATCTTGCAACAGATAGCCTCTAGTTATTCAGTACTTACCGATGATGAGCAGGAGTTGGGCGTGTGCTTAGTGGATATCGGTGGCGGGACCACGGATATCGCGGTTTTCGTGGGCGGGGCGATTCGCCACACGGCAGTCATTCCGATTGCGGGCGATCAGGTCACTAATGATATTGCCGTGGCTTTGAGAACTCCGACTCAGCATGCCGACGATATTAAGATGAGATACGCCTGTGCCTTGACTCAATTGACCAATCCTGATGAGCACATTGAGGTTCCCAGTGTTGGTGATCGGCCTCCACGGCGATTATCGCGCCAGGCGCTAGCCGGGGTCATTGAGCCCCGTTACCGGGAACTGTTGGAGTTGGTTTTGGAAGAGCTGCAGCGGAGCGGGTACGAGGAATTGCTGGGGGCGGGGGTCGTATTAACAGGGGGTAGCGCCAAAATGGAAGGGGTGATGGAGTTGGCGGAGGATGTTTTTCACACTCCAGTACGACTCGGTATACCCCAACATATGGCTGGCTTGCCTGATGTGGTGAGGAATCCGGTACATGCTACTGGTATAGGGCTTTTGCTTTTCGGACATCATCATCGTTACACGCCGGGTTTAGGAAGCCGGTCGCTGAGAAGCGTTCAGGGGATATGGGATAGGGTGCGGGGATGGTTTCAGGGAAATTTTTAAAAATACTCGAATTTAGACCAGCTTATCAATGATAGCAACTTAAACGACAAGGAGAATGGCCATGTTTGAATTGATGGATTCATATACTCAAAGTGCGGTGATCAAGGTCATTGGCGTCGGTGGGGGAGGCGGCAACGCCATTCGGCATATGGTGGACGCTAAAATAGAAGGGGTCGATTTCATTGTTGCCAATACGGATGCTCAAGCCCTCAAGGACTGTGCCGCCCCTACAGTGCTGCAACTGGGCAACAATATCACCAAAGGATTAGGGGCCGGGGCTGATCCGGAAATTGGCCGCCAAGCTGCTCTGGAGGACCGGGAGCGGATTATGGAAGTAGTGAGCGGTGCGGATATGGTATTTATCACTGCCGGTATGGGTGGTGGTACTGGAACAGGCGGCGTTCCTGTGGTGGCCCAAGTCACTAAGGAACTCGGGGTTTTGACTGTCGCCGTGGTGACTCGGCCTTTTTCCTTTGAGGGGCGCAAGCGTGCGGCCATCGCTGATGAAGGAATTAAGGAGCTAACCCAGTATGTTGATTCTTTGATTACCATACCGAATGAAAAATTGATGCCGGTGCTAGGTAAAAGCATTAGCCTGTTAAATGCTTTCAAGGCGGCTAATGATGTTTTGCTCGGCGCAGTGCAGGGAATTGCCGAACTTATTACTCGGCCTGGCTTGATTAATGTGGATTTTGCCGACGTTCGCACCGTCATGGCGGAAATGGGAATGGCCATGATGGGGTCCGGCAGCGCCACGGGAGAGGAACGAGCCCGTTTGGCGGCCGAAGCGGCGGTAGCAAGTCCCTTGCTAGAAGATATCAGCCTAAAAGGTGCTCGCGGGGTACTGGTCAATATCACGGGGGGACCCAGCATGTCTATTGGCGAATTCGAGGAGGTTGGAAGTACAGTTAAAGAATATGCCGCAGACAATGCAACCGTTGTGGTGGGTACCGTGATTGATCCTGGCTTGGAAAATGAACTGCGGGTTACGGTGGTGGCTACTGGGCTAGGACGGCCGGAGACACAAACAAAAGCGCCCATCAGTCTTGCGCAGATTTCTTCTCAGCAGTCTGAACTTGAAGAACCTGTTGATTATCATACTTTGGATAAGCCTACCGTTATCCGCCATGGTTCATCGCGAGATCCAGTCACAACGAGCAGCGATTCTAGCATGGATTATTTAGATGTTCCGGCGTTTTTGCGCCGACAGGCCGATTGATGTTTCAACCCAGTCCAATTTTAATAGGGGGCACCGCCATTATTGGGTTCGTGTGGGTATGGATCCTTCGTTATCTCCCCGGCAAGTGCTTGGCCCGATAGGTTATTGGTTAAAGGAAATATAATTTACCATGATAAAACAACGTACACTTAAAAATGCCATCCGTGCTACTGGGGTAGGATTGCATACTGGGGATATTGTCTATCTCACGTTAAGGCCGGCAGCGGTGGATACCGGTATCGTTTTCCGCAGAGTTGATTTAGATCCCCCGGTGGAAATAAAAGCCAGGGAAGAGAATGTAGGAGATACCACGCTTTCTTCCACCCTCGTCAAGGAGGGGGTGCGCATTGCTACGGTCGAGCACTTGTTATCGGCTTTTGCTGGCTTAGGTATTGACAATGCTTACGTGGATCTGAATGCTTCTGAAGTTCCTATCATGGATGGAAGCGCGGGTCCTTTTGTTTTTTTAATACAGTCTGCGGGAATAGTCCAGCAAGAGGCACCCAAGCGCTTTATCCTGATAAAAAAGACGTTGTTCATGGAGGAAGAGGATAAGTGGGCTCGTTTTGAGCCTTTTGATGGCTTCAAAGTTTCCTTTGTCATTGATTTTGATCACCCGGCATTCAAGGGTCGTCCGCAAGGGGTTGAAATTGATTTTTCTTCTACCTCCTTTGTGAAGGAGGTGAGTCGTGCGCGAACCTTTGGCTTTATGAAAGACATCGAGCGCTTGCGAGAAGCTAATCTGGCGCTAGGAGGTAGCCTGAACAACGCGGTAGTAGTGGATGATTATCGGGTAATCAACGAAGATGGTCTGCGTTATGAGGATGAATTTGCCCGCCACAAGATTCTAGATGCCATTGGCGATCTTTACTTGCTTGGTCATACCCTCATTGGGGCCTTTAGTGGTTATAAATCGGGCCACGCCTTAAATAATAAATTACTTTGCGCGCTGATGGCGGATAAATCTGCTTGGGAAATCGTCACCTTTGAAGATGATGAGGCCACCACTCCTATTCTTTTCACCCATCCTTTAACGGCAGCATAAAGCTGGATCATCTCAGGACCTTATTTCTTGGATTTTAAGGATAAGCGTAAAAAGGCCGATTTAAGATGAGAATCTTTTATTCTTCTTGCTGTATTACGGAGTAAAGCCGCGTTTTCTTGGGAAAGGGCAGGAGGACGCTGCTCTTGGGGAAAAGATAAAATAGGAGTGGGAGGGCGCACTTTTACTACGACTCTACGAAGGTCGGGGTATTCCTGACATTGCTGTAGGTGTTTGATAATATTCGGCATATAATAGCGTAGAAGGTTAGCTTGGGCTGAGGTATCGGTATACATAATGAGGCGGTTATCCCGGATATTGGCGACTAAGCAGCGGGGCGATAGGGCTTGCGGCAGGCATTGACGAACTTCAAAGGTCAACCGTTGTAAGATTTTGGTTCGGGTAAGCAGGCGTTGCAAGTTCCCCTCGGCGGACTTGAGTACCTTGTTAATGGATGGGGTAATTCGCATCGTCAATATTCCTAGATTGATATCAAGATATAAGGAAAAAATGGACATTATCATCCTTCCCACAGCGTCAAAAAGCCGAAATTGTATCCATCTGGGTACCCGTGCTTTCTTCGTCTGCTTATTTTTAATATTAACACTCCTATTGCTAACAGTGTACGGGGCTTACCGTTTTGGTATTAGAACCCAATTTACTGTACAGCAGGAATCGCTTGCCCAAATGCAGATACTGACCAAGGAGTGGCAGACGAGATTGGCGCAGCAGCAGGCAATGTTAGCAGCGACAACCAAGCAGGCTGAGGAAGGGCTTGGTGTCCTTGCTCAGCGGCTTGGGTATCTCCAAGCGAATGTGATTCGCCTGAATGCCTTGGGACAGCGTCTCATCGTATATGCGGATCTGGAGCAAGGAGAATTCGATTTCACTCATCCGCCCGCTATGGGCGGGCCAGAATCTCGCATAGGAGATATACCAAAGCTTAGCGATTTTTTGGCAACTATGGGGCAATTAGCACAAGAAATCACTGATCGTCAGCAGCAGCTGCGGCTACTAGAGACTATGTTGCTAGAATGGGATATGCAGCAAGCGGCTTTACCGGCGGGTCGCCCCTTGCACCAGGGTTGGCTTTCTTCTAGGTACGGGTATCGTACTGATCCCTTTAATGGTCGAAGGGAGTTTCATAGTGGGGTTGATTTTGCCGGTAAAGCAGGCACCAAGGTTTTAGCTGTGGCTGCGGGTGTTGTAACCTGGGTAGGGAAGCGTTCGGGATACGGAAGGATGGTTGAAATTAACCATGGTAACGGTTACGTGACCCGTTATGCTCATAACCGGAAGAATTTAGTACAAGTGGGCGAGCATATTGTCAAAGGGCAAGCTATTGCTTTATTGGGGTCTAGCGGCCGCTCAACGGGACCTCATGTCCACCTCGAGGTTTTATATGGGGGGCGTACGGTAGACCCTCTCCAATTTGTCAGGGCAGTGGAAGATAGCTGAAGCAAGAGTTGAGCGGCGTTGTTTGTTACAATTGAGAGTTTTCAGCAGATATAAAGCAAGGCGGATTTTTGGATAATTTTCTTGCCCGAGGTTAGTTGGTTTAGTCTTAATTGTCCCTTAATATCGAGCTCAGTACCCACCTTATAACCTTAGAATCAATTCTATATCATCAACAGTTATGGTCACTAATTTACTCAGCAAGGTATTTGGCAGCCGCAATGATCGCTTGTTGCGAAACATGAATAAAGTCGTGGCGCAAATTAATGCTTTAGAGCAGGAATTTACGGCGCTTAGCGATGGACAGCTACAGGCTAAAACCGACCAGTTCCGGGATCGGCTTGCCGCGGATGAAAATTTAGATGAACTCATACCTGAAGCCTTTGCTGCGGTTCGGGAAGCGGGTAAGCGGGTTCTTGGCATGCGCCATTTTGATGTCCAGCTTTTGGGTGGTATCGTGCTTCATGATGGCAAGATTGCCGAAATGCGCACAGGGGAAGGTAAGACTTTAGTAGCCACCGCGGCTGCCTACCTTAATGCTTTGCCTGGCAAAGGGGTTCATGTGGTGACGGTGAATGACTATCTGGCCCAGCGCGATGCTCAATGGATGGGACCGCTCTACCAGTTTTTGGGACTTTCCACGGGGGTTATTGCTTCCAATATGGACCCTAGTGCCCGAAGAGACGCTTACCTGGCGGATATTACTTACGGCACTAACAATGAGTTCGGCTTTGATTACTTGCGCGACAATATGGCGTTTAGTTTGGAGGAAAAGGTACAACGGGAACTGCACTATGCCATTGTGGATGAAGTCGACTCTATTCTGATTGACGAGGCCCGTACTCCTCTGATTATTTCCGGTGCCGCGGAACAGAGTTCCGAACTTTATCGGCAAATCAATGTCTTTATGCCCCGTTTAAAGAATCAAGAAAGGGAAGATGGGCCGGGCGATTACACGGTGGATGAGAAAGCACGCCAAGTATATTTGACTGAAGCGGGACATGAGCACGCGGAGCAAGTTATGCTTGAGTCGGGCCTAATGCAGGAAGGTGAAAGTCTCTATGATGCCGCCAATATTGGTTTGATGCACCATTTTAATGCGGCCTTGCGGGCCCATGTACTTTTCCATAAGGATGTTGATTATATCGTTAAGGATGATCAAGTGGTGATCGTGGATGAGTTTACGGGCCGCACCATGCCTGGCCGAAGGTGGTCGGAGGGGCTTCATCAAGCGGTGGAAGCCAAGGAGGGGGTGTCCATCCAAAGTGAGAACCAGACTTTGGCTTCTATTACCTTCCAAAATTATTTTCGCCTCTACGAGAAATTGGCGGGAATGACCGGGACGGCGGATACTGAGGCCTATGAATTCCAACAGATTTATGGCCTAGAGGTTGTGGTTATCCCTACTCACCTTCCCATGGTCCGGGTTGACCATGGGGACCAGGTCTATTTAACTGCAGAAGAAAAGTACCAGGCTATTATTGAAGATATCAAGGATTGCCACACCCGCGGTCAGCCTGTCCTGGTGGGGACTGCTTCCATTGAGACCTCCGAACATCTCTCGGGGCTGCTTAAAAAAGAAAAAGTTGAACACCGAGTGCTCAATGCTAAATTTCATGAGAAGGAAGCTGAAATCATCGCTCAGGCTGGCCGGCCTGGCACGGTTACTATTGCGACTAACATGGCGGGCCGCGGTACCGACATTGTACTTGGCGGTAGCTTGGATGCGGAATTAGCGACCCTAGACGAGAATGCTGATAAGTCAAAAAAGGAAGAAGTACGGCGCCGGTGGCAAGAAGCCCATGACCAGGTTGTGGCAGCGGGAGGACTGCATATCATTGGTACTGAACGCCATGAATCACGCCGTATTGACAATCAGCTTCGAGGGCGATCCGGGCGCCAAGGGGATCCGGGTTCCACTCGTTTTTACCTATCCCTGGAAGACAACCTGATGCGCATCTTCGCCTCGGAACGTATCTCGGGCCTGATGCAAAGGTTAGGCATGGATGAGGGGGAGGCCATTGAACATCCGTGGGTCACCCGTGCTATCGAAAATGCCCAGCGTAAAGTTGAGGGTCACAACTTCGACATCCGCAAACAATTGCTAGAGTTTGATGATGTGGCCAATGATCAACGTACGGTGATTTATCAGCAGCGTAATGAATTGATGGCGGCAGAGGATGTTTCGGACATGGTCCAAGGCATTCGCCAGGGCGTCATTCACTCTCTAGTTAGCCAGTACATTCCCCCGGGGAGTATTGACGAACAATGGGATATTCCGGGATTACAGGAAGGGTTGGCGAGTGAATTCGGTCTTGAGGTGGATATTGCCGGTTGGCTGGAGGCCGATGAAGGGCTCCACGAGGAGACCTTGCGGGAACGTATTATAGAAGCGATGGAAGACGCTTATGGGGAAAAAGAAACCTTGGTTGGTTCCCAAGTGATGCGTCATTTTGAGAAAGCAGCCATGCTACAGGTATTGGATTCCCAATGGAAGGAACATCTTGCAATGATGGACCACTTACGCCAGGGTATTCATCTGCGCGGTTATGCCCAAAAGAATCCTAAACAGGAGTTCAAGCGAGAGGCTTTCGAATTATTTCAAGAGATGCTGGAGCGGATTAAGCATGATGTCATTGCGCTCCTTTCCAAGGTGCAGGTGCGTACCGAGGCTGATGTGGAGGCGGTGGAGCATCAACGCCGTGCTGCCAGCGCAGTAGAATACCAGCATGCAGCGGCAAGCGCGATGGCGGACAGTTCTGGCGAAGCAGAGTCCTCGACGGCTCCATCCAAGACGCCTTATGTCAGGGATGGCCGAAAAGTAGGTCGTAATGAGCCTTGTCCCTGCGGCTCGGGAAAGAAATACAAGCATTGCCATGGTAAATTGAATTGAAGTAATGAATTGCGTGCTGATAAAGCCATTCTTATTTGAATGCAAGGAAGCTGATGGCTGCTGGCCTTGAGCACTTGCAAGCATTGCTACCGGTAGCAGGAGTTGAGCTGGGGGCGATGGCTGCGGGAATTCGCTACCGCGATCGTCCTGATTTAGCGATAATAACAGTGACTGAGGGCAGTACCTGTGCCGCTGTTTTCACTCGTAATGTCTTTTGTGCCGCACCTGTAATCGTAGCTCGTCGTCATTTAGCTGGAAACTCTCCGCGCTTTCTCTTGATTAATGCGGGCAATGCCAATGCGGGCACCGGCATCCAGGGAATAGTAGATGCTGAGACCTGCTGCGCCACTTTGGCCGAACTGGGTGGAGTGGCTTCCACGGCGGTTCTTCCCTTTTCTACGGGAGTCATTGGTGAGCGGCTACCAGTCTCCCATATACAAGCCGTATTACCTCAAGCCTGGCAAGCGTGCTCGTCGACGGGATGGTTGGCAGCAGCACATGCCATAATGACTACCGATACCACACCCAAAGGTACCTCCGTCCATTTTATCTATCAAGGTCACCCAGTAACCGTCACGGGTATTGCTAAAGGGTCCGGTATGATCCGACCTGATATGGCTACTATGCTGGCTTTTCTAGCGACTGATGCTCGGGTTTCTAAGGAAGTATTACAGCGTTGTCTCGCCCGAGGAGTGGCAGAGAGCTTTAATCGCATTACCGTCGATGGTGATACTTCCACGAATGACGCCTGTGTCCTTCTGGCCACGGGGCAAAGTGAGGTTTCTATCGCCACGGTTGAGGACCCGGCTTTTGCCGCCTTGCAGCAGGCAGTGAGCGAGGTATGTTTATCTTTGGCCCAGGCTATTGTTCGGGATGGAGAAGGGGCGACTAAGTTTATTACGATCGAAGTGACTGGAGGGAGGAATATTCAAGAATGCGAGCAGGTAGCTTATACGATTGCTCAATCTCCTTTGGTCAAGACCGCCTGCTTTGCTAGCGATCCCAATTGGGGCCGGATTCTTGCTGCTATAGGGCGCAGCGGAGTGCCTGACCTTGAAATAAGAGGCGTTTCTCTTTATTTAGGTGAGGTTTGCGTGATCCACAGGGGCGTTCCTCATCCCGAGTATACCGAAGAGCAGGGTCGAACAGTCATGGCTCAGGATGATATCACCTTAAAGGTGGAGTTAGGCAGGGGGGATTCCCGTGTGCAAATCTGGACCTGCGATCTCTCTTTTGCCTATGTAAAAATTAATGCTGAATACCGCAGTTGATGATCGGATAGGCATATGCTTGGGGAAGTTAGCACCATAAATCTAGGAATGAGCAGACATCTTTTTCGTATCGGTGAGATAGAGTTTGTTGCCGATCAGCTTAAATGGTATCGGTTCTAAGCGAGTTCCAGGACAGGGACCAGCCAAGCAGAGGCCATCATGAAACCGGAATAAGGCCCCGTGAGTTGCACATTGGATATATTGTCCTTCCAAATCGAGGAATTGATGAGGGAGCCAGTTGAGAGTCACTCCCGTGTGGGGACAGCGGTTTAGGTAGATCCAGAGCTGGGTAGCTTGGCGAATAACAAAAATTTCCTGCTGGTCAAGGGTAAAACCGCGGGTGCCGCACTCTGGAAGGTCTTCCAAGTGGCATAAAAATAGGGGTGAAGTCTCTGTCATCGTATTGATTGCTGCTGGTTTCCTAGGTCTTTGAATCCTTGCTGGCCACACTTACGGCCAGCCAGTTGGCACGCCAAAGCAAGACTTTCAGACAGAGAGTGGTTGCGCAGACGGGCATCAAGAAACCCCGCGTTGAAAGTATCTCCCGCGCCCAGGGTATCTACTACTTGGGGTGGAAAAAAAGCTGGTGCGTGTTTTATCTCCCCTCCATCACCAAGAGCGTAGGCTCCCTCCTTGCCCCAAGCGCAGACTTTCTCAGTATGGGGCAGGGATGAGTGTAATTCCTGGAGAAAGGTTTGAGCCTCTGCGTAGCCGTGGTAAGCTGCATAATGGCGGGAGAATAATAAAATAGTGGCGCCCTCAAAAAGATTTTCAATATTGGCTCTGGGTTTTTCAATCTCTACTGACCAGGGAAGGGATGGAAGTTTTTCCCGGACGAAGGTTAGCATACGAAGCGTTTCCGTAATATTACGGCCTTCAAAGTGGAGCCAATCGAAAGCAGAGAGCTTAATCTTTGCGAAATCGGCAAAGCTAAACTCCGGGAGAGTCCGATAGTGGACAATTGTACGGGTGCCTGTAGCGCGGCTTAAGGTAATATAGGATGTGGGTGTCTTTCCTTTCGCAACCCGGCAATTATTTACCTTGATACCTTCCAGTTTCAATTGCTGGGCAATGAACTGTCCGTCGGGGTCATCCGCTACGATTCCTGCGAAAGCGCATTTGTGGCCGAGCTGTTGGAGAACAGTAAGGGTATTAGGGCAATTCCCCCCCACGGAGCGGCGTTGCGATAAAGCCCTGCGTTCTTCATCCTCTGTAGGATAATATTCAACGGTGTTAATAATATCAAGGGTGGCGGTTCCGATACCGAGTATCTTGGCCATCGGTTAGTTGTTATTTAACGGTTTCTAGAATTTTTCCAATGTTTTTGGCGATTTTAGTGATATCATCGGCGCCATTAACCCTGTATAGTTTACCTTGAGCTTCGTAATAATCGACCAGGGGAGCGGTTTGGGCTTCGTAAACCCGTAAGCGGTTGCTGATGGTCTCCTCGTTATCGTCCGAGCGTTGAACGAGTTGATCACTGCTGCATTTATCACAACGTTGGTCCACTTGGGGTGGTGAAAAATAAATATTGTAGATAGCCCCGCAGGCTTGGCAAGTGCGCCGCCCAGTGAGCCGCTTCATTAGCACTTCGAATTCCACATCCAGCAGAATTACGGCCTGGAGAGGTTGTTCTAGAACGGCCAGCACCTCATCGAGCGCCTGGGCCTGGGCAAAATTCCGGGGAAACCCATCGAGGATATAGCCTTTAGCGGCATCAGGCTGGGTTAGCCGTTCCCGAATAATGCCGATGACAATTTGATCAGATACTAATTCCCCCGCCTCCATGGCTGCTTTTGCCTGTTTTCCCAGCTCGTTACCAGCGGTTACAGCAGCACGCAGCAAGTCTCCAGTAGAGATCTGAGGGATATTATATTGTTGGGATAGGTGCTCACCCTGGGTACCTTTGCCAGAACCTGGAGCGCCAAGTAACACTGTTCTCATAATAAATGCGCCTCGAAATAGCCCCTTTAAATCAAGTGTAGAAGTAAGTATTAAGAAATTTATTATTCTTTAATCTAACTTACTAATCTTCAGACTGGGACTCAAAAAGCTGCTACGCTACCGTGCTGGGCGATAGGAGTCAATTAGCTGGAGCGGAGAGAGAATTAGGAGCCGGCAAGCAGGGTATAAAGGCAAGATTAAAAGGCCCACTTGGTCTAATATGGGCATTCTCGGCGTCCTAACGCTTACAATCCATACTTTTAGTGGATAAAAGGTTTTGTTGTTAATCAATTAAGGAGAATAAAGGATGGCCAAAAAGAATGCATTTTATGCTCAATCTGGCGGCGTGACTGCGGTTATCAATGCTTCTGCCTGCGGCGTTATTGAAACGGCGCGGCAGCATCCGGAGGTCATTGGCAAAGTTTATGCCGGGCGTAATGGCATCATTGGGGCCTTAACCGAAGATCTTATCGATACCAGCCAGGACAGCAATAATGACATTGCTGCTTTACGGCATACGCCGGGAGGAGCTTTTGGGTCTTGCCGGTATAAACTCAAGGGACTCGAGGAAAACAAGGCTGAGTATGAACGTCTGATTGAGGTGTTCAAGGCACACGATATTGGCTATTTCTTTTATAATGGCGGTGGCGACTCTCAGGACACCGCCCACAAAGTCTCCCAGCTTGGGGAGCGGCTAGGATATCCCATCACGTGTATTGGGGTTCCTAAGACCGTCGATAATGACTTGCCGATTACTGATAACTGCCCGGGTTTTGGATCTGTAGCGAAATATGTGGCAGTTTCAGTGCGAGAGGCAGCCTTGGATGTGGTCTCCATGGCCCGAACTTCGACAAAAGTTTTTATCCTTGAAGTGATGGGACGCCATGCAGGTTGGATTGCCGCTGCGGGCGGGCTAGCAGCAGAGCGGGAAGGAGACGCTCCTCACATCATTTTATTTCCTGAAATCCCCTTCGAGCAAGGGCAATTCCTAGAGAAGGTGGATGCCAGCGTCAAGGATTATGGCTATTGCGTGGTGGTAGCTTCGGAAGGTGTTCGTAACCAGGAAGGCCAATTTTTATCTGAAACCGGGTCGCGGGATGCCTTCGGCCATGCCCAGCTGGGTGGGGTAGCTCCTTTTATTGCCCGGATGGTGAAAGAGCAGTTGGGTTATAAATATCATTGGGCGGTTGCTGATTATTTGCAGCGGGCAGCACGGCATATCGCCTCCCAGGTGGATGTGGAGCAAGCCTATGCGGTGGGCAAAGCGGCTGTAGAATTCGCCATCAGAGGTAAAAATGCGGTGATGCCTACTATCCTCCGCGCCTCTCACGATCCCTATCGTTGGGAGATTGGTTCAGCGCCCCTAAAGGACGTAGCCAATGTGGAGAAAACCCTGCCCCGAAGCTATATCACTCAAGAAGGGTTTGGTATTACGGAAGAGGGGCGGCGCTACCTTGCTCCCTTAATTCAAGGAGAAGATTATCCTCCCTATAAAAATGGATTACCCGACTATGTTGAGCTCAAAAATGTTCCGGTTGAGAAGAAACTCAAGGAAGCATTTACCTTACGCTGAACGCTGAAGTTCTCCATGGAGGTAAATTTTATAGTCCCCCCGGGGAGTTTTATCCGCGGGGGTATTTCTTTTCGTGCATCCTGTCTTTGTTGATTATCTTGTACTAGCCGCAAGGGTGAAGCCGGACAGCATATTAGCAAAGGTAGCTCCAAGCTGGCGAGAGAAACGATCTAGGAGTTTAGGCTTGGGGGTGTAATCGATAATTTTTTCCGCTCCTATAATCTCGCGGGCCACATAGCTACTGTTTCCCAAGCCATCAATCAAACCTAGATCGATAGCTTGCTCGCCTGTCCAGACCAAGCCGGTGAATAGGGAAGAATCGTTCTTGAGTCGATCTCCGCGGTTGTCTTTTACAACTTGAATGAATTGCTTTTGAATATTGTCTAGCATCTTTTGGATATGTTGGGCTTCGAATTCTTTCATAGGCGAGAATGGATCAAGAAAGCCTTTATAGTCGCCTGCAGTAAAGAGGCGCCGTTCAATCCCTAGTTTTTCCATAGCTTCCACGAAGCCGAAACTATTGATTAGAGCACCAATGGAACCCACGATACTTGCTTTGTCCGCATAAATTTGATCCGCCGCTACTGCAATGTAATATCCTCCCGAGGCGCAGATGTCTGTAATAACGGCGTGGATAGGAATATCAGGATGTTTTTTGCGCAGTTGATGAACTTGGTCATTGATTTGACTTGCCTGAACTGGGCTGCCTCCAGGACTATTGATATGCAGTATTAACCCCGCGATATGCTCGTTTTCAAAGGCGGCTTTTAGTCCTTTTTTTATATTTTCCGCATTTGCAAACGAGTCGGCGCCAATGATTCCTTCTATGTTCACTAAGGCGGTGTGGGGGGCAGTTATTCCTGGAGCGCTAAGCCCATTGGGAAGATAAAGCAGTAAGAGAGCAAGTAAATAGGCCGCAAAGAGTATTTTGAAAAAAATACTCCAACGACGTGCCCGCCGTTGTTCTTTAAGCGCGCTAAAAGCCAAACGTTCCAGGACGTCTCGCTCCCAGTTGCGTTGGATTTCCTGCGTTTTGCTTAGATCGGTTGTCGGTGCATCTTGGTTTGACATGGAGTCTCCATAAACGAAAGTTAGGCTAACAGGGTTAATCGTAGGGGGCTAATATCATTAAAAATAAAAGTTGCAACATTTACCGCTTTTCAGTTCGAAGTTATTTAGTTCCGATTTTGATAGCGTATGCTTCCATGACAGCATTTAATTCCTCCGGTAGAGGAGCAATCGTCTTTATCGTTTTTTTCCCCTCGGGTAGGGTGAAGATGAGTTGGCTAGCATGGAGAAATAGCCGACGCAGTCCCAAGTATCGTAACCGCTTATTGAAGGTGGAATCACCATATTTTTCATCGCCGCCGAGAGGATGCCCAAGGTGGGTGGCGTGTACCCTTATCTGATGAGTGCGGCCGGTTTCTAAGGCAACCTCTACAAGAGTCGCTTCATCCCTATAAAACAGCTTGGGGTAGAAACGACTAGCGGCAGGCTTTCCTGCTGGGCTTACCTTAACTATTCGTTCTTTTGAACGTGATATATTTTTTAGCAGGGGCAAGTCCACCCGCTGGACATTTTTTCGCCAGCGCCCTTTAACGAGGGCAAGATAGCGTTTGTGGATAAGCTGTTTTTGCTGCATTGCTTGGAGCGTCAGCAAGGTGCCGCGGGTTTTGGCTATCATGAGACAACCTGAAGTTTCCCGGTCTAAACGGTGTACTAGCTCCAAAAAAGTCGCCTCTGGACGTAAAGCCCGCAGCACCTCAATAATTCCATAGCTTACACCACTTCCCCCGTGAACTGGGATTCCAGCTGGTTTGTCGAGTATGAGCAGTTCCTTATCCTCATACAATAAGCTATTTTTAATCAGGAATAAGAGGAAGTGGGCTATCGGTCTCTTAAGGGGGGGATGAGATACGCGCAGTGGCGGAATTCTGACTTGGTCGCCTTGTTGTAGGCGGTAGCTACTAGTGATGCGAGATTTATTAACCCGGACCTCTCCTCGGCGGAGGCAACGGTAAATTCGACTCTTGGGAACCCCCTTGAGATGGGAGAATAAAAAATTGTCGATCCGCTGACCTACCTGCTCTAGGTGTATTTCCAGGATGCGGACTTGAGCTGCCGGCGGTTTTTTCACAGTATTCATAAGCCTAGTTATAATACCAAGGAATACACCTATTTGATGCTTAAGGAACAGCCTGATATATTGCGAAGAGTTAATTCACCGCCCGCGAGTTGCGTGTATAAGTAAAGGGGGTAGTTTGAAGGCACTGTTTTAAAAAAGACTTGTCCAAGTATATTTTGGATGCGGATGGCGTGGCTGCCCACCGGTGAGAAGGGATATATTTTTATATGTGGTGTTTGACTAATTTAATTAGTAAGGGGATTAGGTTTTTGGGGTCCGAGTGGCCGGGGCAGCTCCCTATAAGTCATATATCAGCCACTTGTTAGTAGAATATAATGAAGAATTGTTGTGGCTGCGCCGATTCTAACTCTGATGGAAGAGTGTCTAGGCTGCAGCAGTAAAACAAGGTTTTGCGTAGAGTAACGAGTAGATTTTTTGAGGTTCTTGTGGTGAAAAGCTGGGTCACGATTTATGATAAGAAAGTTCGGGCGATCCCGCTTTTTCCGGGCTTAGAAAATAAGCGAAATGTGGACGAGCAAAGGCTATTGCCGTGCTTGAAAAAATGATTGATATTCTCCCCGCTCATATTATTCATATATGTGCAGAGTGGTGAGGGCTTCTGGCGGAGCAACTTTGCCGATGGGTGGACAGGTGAGGTGGAGCCGTCTCTACAGAGACGGGATGGCTAGTAGTCGCACAACTAAGGACATGAAGTACGTGTACACTGGTCTACTTCTTTTGTCTCAATGGGAAGAAATCTGATATAGGGGGCGGGTATCTTAATTATATTATCAACAGACTAGGTTGCCCGGTCTTTAATTATGTCCTAAATTGTGAAGTTTTCTAGGCCCGAGCACATAGACCCTCATACTAAAATTAGCGTTTTGATCGCTATTCTCGTTTCTCTCGCGAGTACCCGCAGCATGGCTGCTGCTTATTATATAAGCTTGATGTATTTGAATTTTTGAATAGGCAGGAAGTTGGCTGAGGGTGTAAATATGCGCAGAAATTAAGGAACGAGACACATGAAGAGAATGCTTATTAATGCGACTCATGCGGAAGAGTTGCGAGTAGCAATGGTCGATGGCCAGTACCTGCAAGATCTAGATATTGAAAATCCGGCTCGGGAGCAAAAAAAAGCCAATATTTACAAGGGTAAGATTACCCGAATCGAACCAAGTCTAGATGCTGTATTTATAGATTATGGCGCTGATCGCCAAGGGTTTTTGCCCCTTAAGGAGGTGACGCGTAGTTATTTTCAATCCCACCAGAGAGAACCTGGAGATCGCCCTAAAGTCCAGGAAGTGCTTAAAGAAGGACAAGAATTAGTCGTTCAGGTAGAAAAAGAAGAGCGAGGCAATAAAGGGGCGGCGCTCTCTACTTTTATTAGCCTAGCTGGGCGGTATCTCGTTTTGATGCCTAATAACCCTAGGGCTGGCGGGGTTTCACGCCGGATCGAAGGAGAAGAGAGAAGCATGCTACTGGAAGCAATGCGTACGCTTGAAATTCCTGAAGGCATGGGTCTTATTACGCGGACTGCCGCCGTTGGCAAAAACGCTGAGGAATTACAATGGGATCTTAATTACTTGCTCCATCTTTGGCGTTCTATCCAGGCGGCCGCTGAGGGGCAGCCCGCGCCTTTTCTTATCTATCAGGAAAGTGATGTTATTATTCGTGCATTACGGGATTACCTCCGCCTGGATATAGGCGAGATTCTTATTGATACGCCAGATGTTTACCAGCGGGCCTATGATTTCATGCGCCAAGTAATGCCCCCTGAGCTGCGCAAACTCAAGCTTTACCAAGACAAAGTTTCTCTTTTCACCCGTTTTCAAATCGAGTCTCAAATTGAGACGGCGTTTCAGCATGAGGTTGCACTGCCATCGGGTGGCGCGATTGTCGTCGATTATACCGAGGCTTTGACCACCATTGATATTAACTCAGCGCGGGCAAATAAGGGCGAGGATATTGAGGAGACGGCCCTCTCCACTAACCTAGAGGCTGCTGAGGAAATAGCACGTCAACTAAGGCTGCGTGATTTAGGGGGATTGATCGTTATCGATTTTATCGATATGGCGCCGCTGCGCAATCAACGGGCGGTTGAAAATCGGTTGCGCGAGTGTTTGCGCGAGGATCGGGCGCGGGTGCAAATAGGCCGTATTTCCAGATTCGGGCTGTTAGAGATGTCGCGGCAGCGATTGCGGCCCTCCCTAGGGGAGGCCCATCAAGTAGTATGCCCGCGTTGTAATGGTCGGGGCCAAGTCCGGGGAGTGGAATCTCTGGGGCTATCAGTCTTACGCCTTATCGAAGAAGGGGCAGCTAAAGAAAAGACTGCCCGTATGGTGATCCAGCTTCCTATTTCGGTAGCTTCCTTTTTGCTCAATGAAAAGCGGGCTAACCTTGCCGCCATTGAAAAGCGATACGGGGCTCACTTGTTTGTAGTTCCTAATTCTCATCTGGAAACCCCGACTTTTGAGATTGAGCGTATTAAAGACGCAAGGAAAGGGGAGAGTCGAATGGATAAACGGATTGAGATGCAAAGTTACCAGATGGCAAATGAGCCCAATCCCAAAAAGCCAGCACTTTTACCACCTAGCGCTATCCCCGATGAGCCCTTGGTTAGAGCAGGTTCCCCTTTATTTCCTGCGCCTGAGCCCCAACCGGTAACCACAGAAGCCCAGCCTGATTTTTTAAGGCGTTTTTGGACGACATTCATGGATGGGAACCAAGCATTAGGTGTGGCAGAAGGGGTGACTCAAGAAACAAAAGTAGTTTCTGAAGAAGCGGGTGAACGGGGGCGTGCGGTTCCCCGCCGCGGGCGTTCTCAAGGTAGAGGGCGACGCGGTTCAGGTCGGCAGCCCAATCGTAAGGAAAGCACACAGGGCAATGAGAGCACTACTGGCCTTTCTTCTGAGGCAGAGAGCGGGCAGGTGGCATCGGAAGCGAAGGAAACTCAGGATATGCAAGACGGTACGGAGAGTTCCGCCGCCCCATCTTCAAGGACGACTGCCCGAGGCCGACGGGGAGGCCGACGCCGCCGCGTCAATGCCACTGGCCGATATCGCCGCGGCAGCGGTAGAAAAGAAGAGGGAGAAGCAAAGCGGCCAGAAGAAGCGCAGCATCTCGAAAGAGACTCCTTATCCTCTTCAACGGCGTTAACAACTTCCCCAAAATCATCTCCAGAAGAGACGGCTTCTGATAGAAAAAAGGCTCCATTGGAAGAAAGCCGAGAAGGAATTTCCCAGGAACCGGAATCCTCTGGACCGACCAAGGTAGGCGCTGAGGGGGAGCGGGTAGCCGCCGTGAAAGAGCCGCTATAACGATACAAGCATCGAAATTACAGAGTACGCCAAGGGGGAAGCGGGAGCCAATTTTTCCCTTTTGGGTAGTAATAGAAAAATACGATTTTTCCACGGTAATGGAATAAGAAGCGAGTATTAGCTTGAAGGGGTTAAGGGGGGCTTAAATGCCGTTGGCGAATTTCATTGAGGAGGCTATGAGCAGCCTCCTCAATGAGGTCCAAGACCGCCTCAAATTCGCTGGGGGGGCCATAATAGGGATCGGGCACGTCTCGTCTTTTTAAATGAGGGGCAAGTTCAAGTAGTAATCGGATTTTTTCTGTTTGGTTATTATTGGGTGCTAGCTTTTGTAATATAGCTAAGTTCGAGCAGTCCATGGCAATCAGGTAATCAAAATTTATGAAGTCAATAGGTTGAATTTGCCGGGCGCGGTAGCGATCGATATCAATACCACGCCGCCGACAGCATGCCCGAGCCCGCGGATCTGGACGCTCCCCAGCAAAGTGACCGTGGGTGCCAGCAGCATCAACAAAAATGGCCTGGTTAAGACGATGGTGCGTTACTAATTGTTGGAAGAGACCCTTAGCCATGGGGGAACGGCAGAAGTTAGCCATACAAACAAAAAGTACTCCGATCTTATTCTCCGGGGGGCGAAGCCCTGGTTGTTGGTTGCCCTGGAGCCATTCTTTTAGAACCATCATCTTCATACGATTTTAAAAGTTAAAAATGAAATTAGGTTTCAAACACGGGAGGCGTTTTTTTAATGCAAAGCCGCTGTAAAAACACCTCCTAAAGGGTTGCATCACTGATGATTCCCCCTCCCATCACCGTTACTTGCCTACGGCACCTTATTGGCTGCCGAGTCCAGTATCAAGGAATTCCTTGCCGAATTATTGAGGTCTTAGAGGAAGGCCCCATACTGGTGCTGCAGGAAGCAGTTTGCCATCAGGCAATCCAACCTGATCAGTTTGGCAAGGCGCGCCGCCGAGCGCCGCAAACCTTAGAAGTTAATGTTCAAGATTCATCCGGCCGGATAAGTCCCGCCTTCCTGGCCTTGGGAGTTTTACCTTTGTTATCCTCTCCTTAAATAATATCGCTGGATTGTGCTTCATTTTTAGTTGTAATTTTTTCTTGGGCTAGTAGTTGCCTCACCCGTTCCAAATCAGCCAGGGTGTCCACCCCTGGAGGAGGAATTGTACCGGCGATAGCCACATGAATGCGACCTCCATGGTATAAAACCCGCAATTGCTCCAAGCATTCGGCCTGTTCCAAGGGGGAGGCAGGAAGTCGGGGATAGCGCCGTAAGAAACCCGCGCGATAAGCGTAAAGTCCGATATGGCGATAATAAGGACAGGAGGTAGGCCAACTGCTTTCAGTGGTTTTAGCGGCAAAGTCTTCTCTTGCCCAAGGAATGGGAGCCCGGCTGAAGTAAAGGGCATAGCCTTGTGTATCCCGAACTACTTTGACGATATTAGGATCAAACAACTCCTCTTGGTTAGCAATAGGTACACATAAGGTAGCAATATCCGCCTCGGGATGGGTCTCTAGGTCTTCTGCTGTCTGAGCAATCAGCGAAGGAGGTAAAAGAGGCTCATCACCCTGAACATTGATGATAATGGTTTGATCTGGATAGTCTTTATGCGTTACTACTTCCGCCAAGCGGTTAGTCCCAGAGTCATGTTGGATTGAGGTCATACAGACTTGTACACCATGGCCTTGGGCAATTGCTTCTATACGCCTATCATCAGTGGCAACCAAGACTTCTCCAGCACCGCTTTTCTGAGCTTTTTCCACAACATACAGCAACATGGGTTTACCCGCTAAATCGAGCAGTGGCTTACCTGGTAGGCGGCTAGCGCCATAACGGGCGGGAATAATGACTTTGTAGGACATTTAAAGAATTGCTCCTCGCTCCTCAATTGCATACCGGGCGAGATGATCGATGAGAAAGGCATAAGCTTCGTTGACCGAATCAGTCTGATAAAATAAATCTAAATCTTGGGGATCAATGTTACTGTACTGGACCAGAGCATTAAAATTAATAACTTCATTCCAGTAGGCCTTTCCGAAGAGGATAATAGGAAGGTGTTTGCGGATTTTACCGGTCTGCATTAGAGTGAGGAGTTCAAATAATTCATCAAGCGTGCCAAATCCACCTGGAAAGACGATAATGGCTTTTGCTAAATAAGCGAACCAAAACTTGCGCATAAAAAAATAGTGAAAGTGAAAGGAAAGTTCGCGAGTGATATAGAGGTTATCAAACTCCTCAATGGGGATGGAGATGGTTAACCCAATATTCATCCCCTTTGCTTCGGAGGCTCCTCGGTTAGCAGCTTCCATGATCCCTGGCCCGCCCCCCGTGCATACTACAAAACGCCGTTCCTCATCGCTTAATGCCTTGGACCATTCCGTTAGGCGGCGCGCCAATTCCCTTGCAGCCTCATAGTATTTCGACATTTCAAGCTGTAGTTCTGCTTTACTGATATCACCTTTGCTTTCTTTGGCTTCCTTAAGTGCCTGTTCAGCTTGTGCTTGTGGAAGAGTGCGAGCCGAACCCATGAAAACCACGGTATCGTCTACCTTATAGCGCGCGAAACGGCGTTGAGGCTCCAAGTACTCGGAAAGAATCCGAAGTGATCGCGCCTCGCGGCTGGAGAGAAATTCCTCATTCCGATAGCTTTCTGGTAAAGGGCGGCGTTTTTGGGGCATGATAGGTGGGCTAATCCTTGAGACTGTTATAGATTATAAGCGAAAACAATAATTTATCCTAAATTCTAATCCAAATGAAGGCTCCGTAAAGTGCTCACGGCAGGGATTTAAAAAATTGCCGAATGCCAGGTATTTGGTGGAAAACCAGTATTAAAGTGAATTAAGCGATTGTCCTTATTATCTCATACTTAAAATATTAAGCGCTTTCCGTGGGGGTTAAATTATGAGCTATTTGTTCGCAGCAGGGCTTGAGAGGAGCGGGCGCAGCTAGATGGGTTGATTCCGGTAATCAGACCGCGAGAAAAAGCAGGGTTGGATTCAACGTTTCTTTAAGTATCGCCTTCTGAGCATATGAGGGTGGATACTCTCGGCGAGACTGGCCACAATTCCGTTGCCTGATTAAATCGGCTACCCTATGTGTTTTTTATAAGCACAACCAATAAGGAGCGTTTTATGAATCGCAACGCCCCCGTCGATTATCCCGTTCACGATTTGCTTGTCCAACGCTGGAGCCCTTACGCTTTTGATCCAAGCCGTGAGGTCAGCAGAGATGATCTGCGCGCTGCGTTCGAGGCGGCCCGCTGGGCTATGTCGTCCTATAATGCTCAACCTTGGCGGTATATTGTCGGTGTCCGGGAGCGTAGCCAGGAAATTTGGGAGCAAATACTTAGCGTGCTTACGGAAGGTAACCAGCCGTGGGCGAAAAATGCACCAGTACTTGCCCTAGGCTTGGTTGAACATAAATTTGAGCATAATGGTAGGCAGAACAAAGCGGCGATCCATGACTTAGGTGCTGCATCGGCTTGCCTCACCTTCGAAGCAACCGCGCGTGGTTTAAGTGTGCATCAGATGATCGGTATTGAACCTGATAAGGCGCGGCAGGTATTTAGCTTCACTGGTTCGCTGGAGCCTTTTACAGGATTAGCAATCGGCTATGCCGGTAAATCTTCTCTGGTACCAGAGAAATACGCGCAGCGGGATTC
The DNA here is from genome assembly GCF_000143085.1 of Nitrosococcus watsonii C-113. Taxonomy (NCBI): domain Bacteria; kingdom Pseudomonadati; phylum Pseudomonadota; class Gammaproteobacteria; order Chromatiales; family Chromatiaceae; genus Nitrosococcus; species Nitrosococcus watsonii. The sequence continues at coordinate 261,908 of NC_014315.1, forward strand.
CCGTGAGCGGCAACGTAAGACACTGGATGAGATTATTATCCATGGCGAACTTTAAATCAGGGCTTTTTGGTGTAGAGATCAAAAACAAAGACCCGCAGTAATACTACCGGTCTTTGTTTTTTGGCTGGGGGACTAGGATTCGAACCTAGGTTGACGGAGTCAGAGTCCGCTGTCCTACCACTAGACGATCCCCCAACAAAAAACCATTAACGCTTCGAGTATTGAGGTGCTTTGCGGGCTTTATGAAGGCCGATTTTCTTGCGCTCCACGGCTCGGGGGTCTCGGGTAATAAATCCTGCTTTGCGAAGCGGGGGCTTAAGTATTTCATCGTAGCTGACGAGTGCCCGGGCAATACCATGGCGAATGGCGCCGGCTTGACCGCTATTCCCACCTCCGCGAACGAAAATCCGCACATCTAGCTTCTCGTTTAATTCCACTAATTCCAGTGGCTGGCGGACGATCATCCGTGAAGTTTCCCTGCCAAAGTACTCTTCTATGCTACGGTTATTGATTAAAATATTGCCACTTCCACTACTCAGATAGACCCGGGCGGTGGAAGTTTTGCGGCGGCCGGTAGCGTAATATGTCTCTGCCATGATTGAGATGCTCGTGAACTTAGATCTTGAGAGGTTGAGGTTGTTGCGCAGTATGGGGATGGCTGGTTCCCCCATAAACGTTTAGCTTGCGAAACATTGCACGGCCTAAGGTATTTTTGGGTAACATTCCTTTGACGGCAAGCTCTATTGCCCGTTCGGGGGCGCGTTCAAGGAGTTTCTCCAAGGTAAGGGATTTAATCCCGCCAGGATAGCCTGAGTGCCGGTAGTAATGCTTCTGCGCCATTTTCTTACCCGTGGCGCGGATTTTTTCTGCATTGACCACCACAATGTAATCTCCAGTATCGATATGGGGGGTGTAGATAGCTTTATGCTTTCCCCGCAGGCGCCGGGCGATCTCGCTTGCTAAGCGCCCTAGGGTTACCCCATTAGCATCCACAAGATACCAGTCGCGCCGGACTTCTTTGGGTTTGGCACTGAAGGTTTTCATCCGTTATTGCTCCAGCAATTGGCTGAGTGTCTAAAAAGCTGTTAATTCTACGGATTGCCGAGTGAACTGTCAATTTGGAGTTGGAAGCTATGTTATGAAAATAGATAAAATAACAAAGCGCCCAGCAGCACCCGGTATACCGCGAAGGGAAGCATGCCGATATGCTGAAGAAATTTAAGGAAGTAGTGAATACAGGCATAGGCGCAAAGCCCGGAAATTAGGGCACCAAGGGCGAGGGCGTTCCAATCTACGGTTTCGGTATGATTCAACAGCTCCAAAACGGCTAGCCCGCCGGCAAGGAGGATAACCGGGATGGCCAGCAAGAAGGAAAACCGAGCGGCTCCTTCCCGGGTGAGTCCTAATATTAGGCCGGCGGTGATGGTGATGCCGGAACGAGAAGTGCCGGGAATGAGGGCCAAGGCTTGAGCGAGGCCAATAAAGAGCACATCGCGCCAGGTGAGGGTATGCTCGTTTCGTTGTTGCTTGCCGGCCCAGTCCGCATAGGCGAGAAGGAAGCCGAATCCCACCGTGCTCCAGGCGATGATCAAGGGGGAGCGGAGTGCTTCCTGGGTGGACTCGTTGAGCATAATGCCCACTAATCCGACCGGTAGGGTGCCAAGGAGCACAGCCCAGGCTAGGCGGCTTTCTCCTTGCTGTTGGCCTGAAGCGAGGGATTGGAGCCAATCTCTCGCCATCCTTGCTAGTTCTAGCCGGAAATAGCCGATGACCGCGGCTAAAGTTCCCAGGTGAACCGCCACGTCAAAAGCAAGCCCTTGATCGGTCCAGCCAGCGAGAACCGGCAGGAGGATAAGATGGGCGGAGCTGGAGATGGGAAGAAACTCGGTGAGTCCTTGCAAAATAGCCAGTGCCAGAATATGGATAAAATCCACGAGAAAATTCCTTCTAATTAAGCCGTTGATTAAAGCGTTTGCATAAGCCGCGCGGCGACCAAGGCGATTTTTAGTGCCTCGGAGTCCAGAACTTCGGGGAGCATGAGATGGCTTTCTAGCAGCATATCGGGCCTCTTCCGGGCAGCTTGCTCCAGCCGCTGCCGGGTATTCCGTAGCAAATTTCCATGGGCTAGGAGCAGAGCCCCGTGCCAGTTATGATAGCCTTGGACTAAGCGGGCGGCTTCCTCACTCTCCCAGTGCTCATCCAGCAAGAGCTCCGGGAAGGCCAAGGCTGGCAAAATTCGTCCTTGCCATTGAGGCGCAATCCGGAGTCCGTCTAATCCCTTACCCCTCCCGTTAGAGTCGCGCTGGAACCATTGGGCGGCGGGCAGTGGCCGGGCTGCATCGTTGATCCACCATTCCAGCATATTCTGGTGGCGTGCCCCGCGAGTAGTCGCTAGGCCAGGTACTTCAAAGTCGGTTACGCCAGGGGGGAATGCTCGCCAGGTTGGATCGGTGACAGCTGCCATATCCTGCGGCCAGTGGCAGCTATTGAGCAGCGCCAAGGGTAAGCCAGTTGCTTTGCGCAGCAGCCATAGCTCAAAGCGATCGCCGACTGGAAAAGGGAGCGGGGGGTGATGCTCGATGGCTTTGGCGAGGGCGTTTTTAGAAACCTCGGCGCGGCCATAGCCATTACCGCCGGTATCCATTTCGGGCCAAAAACGCTCGCTACCTGCAACCCGCCGTGGCCGCCAGGTTTTACCTTCACTGGAATAGACTCGCACCTTACCGGCATCAATGACCTGCAGAATGCCCAGATAGGGGTTTAAACGCCGGACAGTATAATAGTCGAAGGGATACATGGAATTGCCTACTGGAAGGGTATGGTTTAGGTTTTTATCCCTACTCCCTTGCGCAGTAAATAGAGAGCCAAGGCCGTTAGCCCTATCAGGAATACTGAGATAAGGGCGAAAGCCATCCAGATATTGATATCCGATACCCCTAAAATGCCGTAGCGGAAGGCATTAACCATATAGAGAATAGGGTTAAAGAGGGAAAGGGTTTGGCCAAATTCCGGCATCAGATTGATGGAATAAAAAACGCCCCCCAGATAAGTCAGGGGGGTCAGGATGAAATTGGGGACGATAGAAATATCGTCAAAGTTATTAGCAAACGTGGCGTTAATAAATCCCCCCAGGGCAAAGACAATGGCAGTCAATATGGCAACGGCGCAGGTAATGAGGGGATGTTCTACCTTTAAGTGGGTAAAAAAAAGCGCTATAAACAGCACAAGCAAGCCGACCATCAGACCTCGCACCGCGCCGCCTACCACGTAGCCTGCCAGAATAATGCTAGGGGGGGTCGGTGAAATCAGCAGCTCTTCCACATAGCGTTGGAATTTAGCGCTGAAAAAGGAGGACACCACATTGGAATAAGAATGGGTAATGACCGCCATCATGATCAGGCCGGGGGCGATGTATTCCATGTAGCTAAAACCTTCCATGGGGCCAATGCGGGCGCCGATGAGGCTGCCAAAGATAATGAAATACAATGTCATGGTCACCGCTGGCGGCAGCAGGGTTTGGACCCAAATGCGAGCGAATCGCCGGACCTCCTTAATAACTAGGGTCTTAAAGGCAATGTAATGACGTTGTGCGCGGCTCATGCGGCAAGGGTATCGCTGGAAGTGATAAGGTCTATAAAGAGTTCTTCCAACCGGTTGGCTTTATTCCGCATGCTTAGTACCCGAATCCCTTCCTTGGAAAGGGCTGCAAAGAGGGTATTGAGATCCTCTTCCTTGCGAACTTCCGCTTCCAAGGTCGTGTCATCCACGCGATGGAGAGGGTAGTCAGGAAGAGTGGGGGTAAATTTCAGTGGTTCTTTAAGGTAGAGGATGAAAGTTTCCCGGTTGAGTTTGGTCAGTAAGGTTTTCATGGAGTTATGCTCAATGATAGCGCCGCGGTCAATAATGGCAATGTTGCGGCAGAGTCTTTCAGCTTCTTCCAGGTAGTGGGTTGTTAAAATAATCGTAGTTCCCTTAGCGTTGGTTTCCTGAAGAAATTGCCACATGGAGCGGCGCAATTCGATATCGACTCCGGCCGTGGGCTCATCTAGGATCAGGAGGCGGGGGTTATGCACGAGGGCACGGGCAATCATCAGGCGACGCTTCATTCCTCCGGAAAGGTTGCGGGCGCACTCGTTGCGTTTGTCCCACAGGCCCAGCTGTTTTAGCCGTTGTTCAGCGCGAGTGCGGGCGATTCTGGGTTCGATCCCGTAATACCCAGCCTGGGTGATCAAGATGTTGAAAATTTTCTCAAAGCCGTTACAGTTGAATTCTTGGGGAACGAGGCCAATGATCCGCTTGGCCTCTTCTGGCTCCTGGTCCAGGTCCATGCCAAAGACCGAGACCTTTCCGGCGCTTTTGGTAATTAGGGAAGAAATGATGCCAATAGTGGTGGATTTTCCCGCCCCATTGGGACCTAGCAGAGCAAAAAAATCCCCTTGTTTTACCTCTAAAGTGATTCCCTTCAGGGCTACGAAATGGTTGCCGTAGGTTTTTTGTAGATTTTCGATGACCAGTGCTTTCATTGCTCATGAACAGCCGTTGCTTGGAGTAAACATCCTATCATGTACGGTAAGGTCTCGACAGGGTGCTAGTTGTTGCCCATAATTGGATTTTACTATGGCAGTATTTTCGATGCCTCCCCCCGCTGATGAGCGTGAGCTATTAGCACGGGCCCAGGCATTAGCGGGATTGTCTTTTGCGCAGATTGCTGCCCACCTTGGCCGGCAGGTACCCCGGGATTTACGGCGTGCTAAAGGGTGGGTTGGGGAATTGCTGGAATTGGCCCTAGGGGCAACTTCCGGCTCCCAAGCCGCGCCTGATTTTCCCGCGCTTGGTGTAGAGATGAAAACCCTCCCGCTGTGGGCAGATGGCCGACCTAAAGAATCCACCTATGTTTGTACCGTGCCACTAACGGATTTCGATGCCTGTTGGGAGACTAGCTGGATTCGGCGTAAACTTAACCGGGTATTGTGGTTGCCTGTGGAAGCCCAGACAGGAGTGCCCCTATCGGTGCGCCGGGTAGGGATGGCCTTGCTTTGGAGTCCTAATTCTGAGGAAGAAGCAATGCTAAGAGCGGATTGGGAAGAGTTGATGGATATGGTGTGCCTCGGGCAGTTAGAAATGATTACCGCGCACTATGGGGTTTGCCTCCAGATACGTCCCAAGGCGGCCAATGGAGATGCCCTATGTGAAGGAATCGGAGAAGATGGCGCGCGAGTTCGGACTCTCCCCCGTGGTTTCTATTTACGTTCCACCTTTACGGCCGCCCTGCTAGGGCGTTATTACGCTAGTTGGTCTTTTTCCGAGAATTAAATGAAATTAAAGTTTATATGGTTTTGGCGTTTACTAGGATGGTTATTGGTAGCTGTCGTGGTTTATTTAAGCCTTACCTCGTCTCTACCGGATGTAAAACTGGACATCCAGGATCAGGATAAGTTGGGACATTTTACAGCTTATGCGCTGCTAGCATGGTGGTTTAGCCAAGTTTATCCTGCCCGGCTACATGTTTTTTGGGGTCTTTTTTTGGTGGTTTTGGGGATTACTCTGGAATTTTTGCAAGATCTCGTGGGCCGTGACTTCGAATATGGAGATATGCTTGCCGATATAATGGGAATAGTGGGCGGATACCTGTTAGCCCGTACTCCCGCCGGGACGGCCTTAAGGCGCTTAGAATGCTTTTGGGAAGCCCGGGGGGCGTCGTAGGGGAGCGGCATGGCGCTTCATCCAGCTTGGGCGTTGTGATCAATCAAAACCTATGGCTTCTGTCTCGCGTACTGGAGGCCAGGCTATAAGCACTGGAAAGTAGGGCGGGATTACTCGCGACGATACCGAGAAGATTGAGGGAATTGTCTACAATAACCACTCGATGGGCATGATTGACAGAAGCCGAACACCCATGCGTTTCCAAATACTGGTGTAAGGCTCTTCGTCGTGGCGCAATGTTTTACCGTCGCATTGTTCGAGCCAGTACACGTTGCCATCGTTCGATAGCATAACGCGATACGCGTATTGCGGCGCGGTATTGAATTGCGCGGCGATACGTTGCGCGAGTATGGCGCTTTCAATGACGAAACCCAGCTCAGTATTGAGCTGCGCCGAACGCGGATCGAAGTTAAATGAGCCGACAAACACGCGCTCGCCATCAATGCTGAAGGTCTTGGCATGCAAGCTGGCGGCTGAACTGCCGAACACGGCCATGTTGGTTTTAGCATTACCGCTGCGCATCTCATACAGCACGATACCTGCTTCAAGCAGCGTCTTGCGGTAGCGCGCATAACCGGCATGCACTGCGGCGACGTCAGTCGCCTCGAGCGAATTGGTAAGAATCGTGATATCAACACCTCTGCGGGCCAGGGCCACGAGGGCGTCGGTTCCAGCCTGGGTCGGTACAAAATAGGCGGATATCAACGTGAAGCGTCCGACAGCGGCACCGATGATCTTGCTTAAGCGCGTGACTAGCAATGCCTCGGGTGATGCCTTACCAACACCCTTGGCCGGATCGTCGCTGAGCATCTGGGTCGGCGCCCAGATGAAGGGTAGATTATGTGTGAGCAGCGCATCAATGGTGCCATCCTCGTGTAGTGCATCGAGATACTTATTTGCCTCGGGTCCGTTTGCGACGCGCGCGGCCGCGCCGAAGATTTCCGCCTGCGCCGAGGCGGAAGACGGCGGCAATAAGGAGGCCGCTGGATAGGCCGAGGCGCTGGCCCAGTAACGGTCGAAATCCCATGATACAGCTTTGACTACGGGGCCAATTGCAAGCACGTCGGCATCGGCGAACATGAGATGCTCACTGGCGCCGAAATATTCATCGCCGATGTTGCGCCCGCCCACGATGGTGGCGCTGTTGTCCGCCGTAAACGATTTATTGTGCATGCGTCGGTTGGCACGCGCAAATGCGGTGATGAAATCGATAAAGCGAAACTTGCGATGCACGAAGGGATTGAATAGCCGTACCTCGACGTTTTCATGCGTATCGAGCGCGGCGAGCATGGGATCAAGGCTGGCGGTGGTCATATCATCGAGCAGCAGCCGCACGCGCACGCCACGACGCGCCGCTTCGAGCAATGCCTTGAGCATGAGCGTACCAGTGATGTCGTGGCGCCAGATGTAATACTGCACATCCAGCGTGTGCTCGGCAGTTGCGGCAAGCATGGCGCGCGCGGCAAACGCGCCGCGCGGTTCGGTGAGCGCAAACACGCCACTCTCATCCGGATGTGCCGCCGTGTCGCGCGCAATTTCGCGGCCGAGCGCAGTGTTGGGTACCTCATCGCGACCAAAGGCGTGTGAAGGGATGCGTGTATCAAGTGGTGGCAGTTCTTGGCATCCCATCAAAAGACTGGTACTTAAAATTATTGCTTTGTAGGCAGATAGAAATATTTTCCAGGGATTTAAAGTGTGCATGGAGTAGTAAAAAAACCGAGGCCGTGGAAAAACCACCGCCAAAAACTACTAAGAAATGCAAATTGGTCAGGTGAATAAAATTTTGCAGGAACAAAATTAAAATCAGCCTCGATGAAACCCCAAAGCGATTGATGCCGTCTCTTGGTCCCCACAATATAGCATGTTGCCTGGCTCTTTGCTGAGCGCGCCGTACTGTACGGGTGTTATTGAAAGACTGTTTGCTTGGTTGCCAGCTTTCTTGCTCGCTTGTAGGGGGTTATAATATCCTTGTTAATTAGTCACCCCCCCCTTTATTGGTTTGCGAGCAATATCAGTGCTGAACGCAGCGGAAGTAGAGGTTAAGAAAAGATTTCTGGATAGTGCTTAAGAAGTAGGGGGCCTTTTAGAGGCCCCCTGTTTTTCTATACTTTTGATAAAAGCAAAGAGATTAGGTCTGGTGGTAAATCTCCGCACCCTTTTCCCTGAATTCCTGGGCTTTTTCCGCCATGCCTTGCTCTAGGGCGGTATGGTGCTCTAGGCCCTTTTGTTTGGCATATTCGCGCACATCCTGGGAGATCTTCATGGAGCAGAACTGAGGACCGCACATGGAACAGAAGTGGGCTACTTTGGCCGAGTCCTTGGGTAAGGTCTCGTCATGATACTCCCGCGCCTGATCAGGGTCTAAACCAATGTTGAATTGATCTTCCCAGCGAAACTCAAACCGCGCTTTGGACATGGCATTGTCCCTGATTTGGGCGCTGGGATGTCCTTTGGCTAGGTCGGCAGCGTGGGCCGCAATTTTGTAAGTAATAATGCCTTCCTTGACGTCGTTTTTATTGGGTAATCCCAGGTGCTCCTTGGGAGTGACATAACAGAGCATGGCAGTGCCGTACCAGCCGATCATGGCCGCGCCGATACCAGAAGTGATGTGGTCGTAGCCTGGCGCAATGTCAGTGGTTAAAGGTCCCAAGGTGTAGAAAGGCGCTTCGCCACAACAAGCCAACTGTTTGTCCATATTTTCCTTAATAAGGTGCATGGGGACATGGCCCGGGCCTTCAATCATAGTCTGAACATCATGTTTCCAAGCAATCTCGGTGAGTTCCCCCAGGGTTTCAAGCTCGGCAAATTGGGCTGCGTCGTTGGCATCGGCAAGGGAGCCGGGTCGCAGTCCATCTCCTAAGGAGAAAGAAACATCGTAAGCTTTCATGATTTCGCAAATTTCCTCAAAATGGGTGTAGAGGAAACTTTCCGTGTGATGAGCAAGGCACCATTTGGCCATGATGGAGCCGCCCCGGGAGACGATACCGGTGACTCGCTTGGCGGTTAGGGGCACATAGGCCAGACGCACCCCGGCGTGAATGGTGAAATAATCCACCCCCTGTTCGGCTTGTTCAATTAAGGTGTCGCGGAAGATCTCCCAGGTCAGCTCTTCGGCTTTTCCCCCCACTTTTTCGAGGGCCTGGTAAATAGGCACGGTGCCAATGGGGACGGGAGAGTTGCGTACTATCCATTCCCGTGTTTCGTGGATATTTTTGCCAGTGGAAAGATCCATCACCGTGTCGGCGCCCCAGCGAATGGCCCAGGTCATTTTATCCACTTCCTCGGCAATGCTAGAGGTTACGGCGGAGTTGCCAATATTGGCATTAATCTTGACCAAGAAATTACGCCCGATAATCATGGGTTCCAACTCGGTATGGTTGATATTAGCTGGGATAATGGCGCGGCCGCGAGCGACTTCCGAGCGTACAAATTCGGGAGTTAGCCGGGACGGTAGATGGGCACCGAATGACTGCCCGGGATGGTGCTGGGCAAGCTGCTCCCGATATTGCTCCAGGCGCTGGTTCTCGCGGATAGCAATAAATTCCATTTCTGGAGTGATGATCCCTTGCCGGGCGTAATGCATCTGGCTTACATTATGACCAGCCTTGGCTCGGCGGGGTGGGCGTAAATGGACAAAGCGTAAGGAATCCAGCTTGGAATCAGCATTTCTCTGTCGACCGTATCGGGAGGAAAGATCAGGTAATATTTCGCTATCCGCTCGTTCTTCAATCCAGTTTCGGCGGAGCTCTGGCAGACCTTGGCGGATATCAATTTTGGTTTCCGGGTCCGTATAAGGGCCAGAAGTATCGTAGACGGTTAAGGGAGGATTTTTTTCTCGCCCCTGACTCGTATGGGTGTCGGAAAGCGCGATTTCCCGCATGGGGACGCGAATATCAGGGCGACTACCCGTAACATGGATTTTGCGTGAATTGGGAAAGGGCTGGATGGCTTGCTTGTCCACCTGAGCTTGGGTGGACATAAATTCTTCTGGAATAGCGCTCATGTATAAACTCCTTAAAGACCGCATGGGCTAATGACCGGCGGCATTGAGGACGTAGGCGCCTAGGCTTTCTCAGCTTCCCTACGCCGGTACCAACCGGATCAGGTTCAGAGGGACTCTCTCAGCCGGGTAATTCCACGGCACCCCTAGCTACTGTCCCGTGACCATAAAGGATCGCGCGGATTCTTGCAACGGCTTGCCGCCATTTGAATTCATTTTTGTGCCTCGAATGCGGAGCGCTTTCGAAAAACGTCAGTTTATATCAATTAGGCAGAATTAGGATCGCTTATTTGGGCTTTAAGCTTTCCTAGGCTATTATTTGAGCATTTTTTTACATGCAGTGCAGTTAAAAATATGAAAGTTTTGGTGATTGGAGGAGGAGGCCGGGAGCATGCTCTGGCTTGGAAATTAGCCCAGTCGCCCCTGGTTGATCGAGTTTATGTAGCGCCGGGTAACGCTGGTACCGCAAGGGAGCCTAAAGCGGAAAATATTCCTATCAAATCGGATAATATTTCCGCTTTGGTGGCTTTTGCCTTGGCGGAGCAAATCGAGTTGACCGTGGTGGGCCCGGAAGCTCCCTTAGTGCTGGGTATCGTAGATGCTTTCGAAGAAGCAGGGTTGCCCTGCTGGGGGCCTCGGCGTGGAGCTGCACACCTTGAAGGGTCTAAGTCCTTTGCCAAGGAGTTTTTAACTCGTTGGGGGATACCCACTGCCCGTTACCAGACGTTTAGCCAGGTGGAGCCGGCTATTGCCTATATTAAAACCGAAGGCGCTCCCATCGTCGTGAAAGCTGATGGTTTAGCCGCAGGCAAAGGGGTGGTGGTTGCCCGGACTGAGGAGGAAGCTATTGCCGCTGTTCATAGTATGCTAGGGGATGGTGTCTTTGGCGAAGCTGGATGCCAAGTGGTAGTGGAAGAGTTTTTGAGGGGAGAAGAAGCCAGTTTTATTGTCATGAGCGATGGTGAGCACGTTTTACCTCTGGCCAGCTCTCAGGACCATAAAGCTCTCGAGGAGGGAGATAGGGGACTTAATACGGGAGGGATGGGGGCTTATTCCCCTGCGCCAGTACTGGCAGAGGCGGTCCATGAACGCGTCATGCAAGAAGTCATCGTGCCCACGGTGCGTGGGATGGCGGAGGAAGGTTATCCCTACCGGGGGTTTTTATATGCTGGCCTGATGATTGCCGAGAATGGCTCTCCCAAGGTCCTAGAGTATAATTGCCGTTTTGGCGATCCGGAAGCCCAACCCATTCTGATGCGGCTGCGATCAGATTTAGTTGCCTTGTGCCAGGCTGCCTTGGCAGGGCGCTTGCATGAGGTTAGTGTGGATTGGGATCCCCGCGCTGCCTTGGGGGTAGTGATGGCGGCGAAGGGCTACCCAGGGTCTTATTCCTTTGGCGATCCTATTTATGGGCTGCCTGCCCCGGAACGTGAAGATCGTAAAGTATTTCATGGGGGGACGGCTGAAGAGCAAGGCCGCATTGTAACTGCCGGAGGCCGGGTGCTTTGTGCCTGTGGTCTTGGCAATTCCGTCACCGAGGCCCAAGCAACGGCTTATGGCCTTGTTCAGCAGATTACCTGGAAAGAAGCCTACTACCGGAGTGATATTGGTTATCGCGCCATCGCTCGGGAAGCAGATTCGATGGCGGAGAGCGGGTATCCGAAGTAGCAGGTAAAATTTTGTAAGCATAAGTTTTCACTGATCTCGATTCAAATTAAAGCAATTTTCAATAAAATTAGTACTGAGGAGAGCGCAATGTCCGTAGCACATCCTATTATTGCAGTAACTGGCTCGTCTGGGGCCGGTACTTCTACAGTTAAACAGGCCTTCAGCGATATGTTCCGGCGTGAAGGTATTCGGCCGGTAGTCATCGAGGGAGATAGTTTCCACCGTTATGACCGTCAGACCATGAAGGAGAAGACAGCGGAGTATGAAGCTCAGGGCAAGATTTTGACTCATTTCGGTCCAGAGGCCAATGAGTTAGAGAAGCTAGAAGCTCTATTCCGCGAATATTCGGAACAGGGTACAGGGAAAAAGCGGCTTTATATTCACAGCGAGGAAGAGGGCGAGCCTTACAATCAGGCGCCAGGCACCTTTACGCCTTGGGAGCCTATCGACTCAAATAGTCATTTACTTTTTTATGAAGGACTCCACGGAGGGGTGGTGACGGATCAGGTCAACGTTGCCCGATATGTGGATTTACTGGTAGGCGTGGTGCCGGTAGTAAATTTGGAATGGATTCAGAAAATTCACCGGGATTGTCTCAACCGGGGCTATTCCTCAGAAGCGGTGGTTCAGATTATTCTCAAGCGTATGCCGGATTACGTGCATTATATTTCTCCTCAGTTCTCCCATACCCATATTAATTTTCAGCGGGTGCCCTTGGTCGATACCTCCAATCCTTTTATTGCCCGGGATATTCCAACGCCTGATGAGAGCAAAGTGGTTATCCGTTTCCGCGATCCTCATATGGCGGATTTTCCCTATTATTTAAATATGTTGAAAGATTCGTTCATGTCGCGGGCCAATACTTTGGTGGTGCCTGGGGGTAAAATGGGGCTGGCCATGGAGATTGTACTCACCCCGGTTATTCATGGCATCATGGAGAAAAAGCGCGCCCGTGGCTAAGGATTGTTGATGGCTTGCCCCAACTGGCGAGTGCGGTTCGCTGCCCGCATTATCCACAGGGGCGGCGTGATCGCTTACCCGACGGAAGGGGTCTTTGGCCTTGGTTGCGATCCGCGGCAAAAGGCGGCCATTGAGCGTATCCTTCAACTCAAGGGGCGTTCTGTTCATAAAGGCTTCATCTTGATCGCGGCCGATTTTACCCAGCTACAGCCATATTTATTGCCGTTGACTGCCTCAACCCGGAGCCGCCTTGAAGAGACCTGGCCAGGGCCAGTTACTTGGTTATTGCCAGCCCGAGGGGATGTTCCTCCTTGGCTGAGAGGCCGCCATGATACTCTTGCTGTTCGAGTCACCGCGTATCCACTAGCAGCGTGTCTTTGCCAAACGGCGGGTCATGCGCTAGTATCCACGAGCGCTAATCGTGCCGGTCGTCCTCCGGCACAGACGACTTTACAGGTACGCCGATCCTTTGGAGCGAGCCTCGATTATATTCTCCCCGGCATTACGGGAGGCCGGACTGGTCCCAGCGAGATCCGCGATGGAAGCACTGGTCGGCGGCTTCGATAAGGTCAGTTAGTATATATCCGCGCTAACCTAAAAATGGAGAGGTAATGCATCATTCTGGCGGTGATCCTGATATAACAGCAGTCAAAAATTATCTACTTGATCTTCAGGATCACATTTGCTCCACCTTGGAACAGGAGGATGGGGAAGCGCCCTTTATGGAGGAAACTTGGCAGCGGGCGGCGGGTGGCGGAGGCCGCTCCCGGGTGTTATCCGAGGGTGCCGTGTTCGAACAAGGAGGAGTCAATTTCTCCCATGTCTTTGGAGAGGGGCTCCCGGCTTCAGCCACGGCTCAGCGGCCAGAATTAGCGGGTCGGCGGTTCGAGGCGCTAGGAGTATCTTTGGTTATCCATCCGCGTAATCCTTATGTGCCTACTTCCCATGCCAATATCCGTTTCTTTATGGCCTCCAAGGAGGATGCCGCGCCTATTTGGTGGTTTGGTGGCGGTTTTGATCTCACTCCTTATTATCCTTTCGAGGAAGATGCCATCCACTGGCACCGCATGGCCCGTGAGGCTTGTCTCCCCTTTGGAGAAACGGTGTATTCCCGTTACAAAAAATGGTGCGATGAATATTTTTACCTGAAGCATCGGGATGAAACCCGGGGGATTGGCGGACTTTTTTTTGATGATTTGAATGAATGGGGTTTTCCGCGTTGCTTTGATTTCATGCAAAGCGTGGGAAATCATTATTTATTGGCTTATGTGCCTATTGTGCGGCAGCGCAAATCCCTAACTTATGGCGAACGGGAGCGGGATTTCCAGCTCTACCGGCGGGGACGTTATGTGGAGTTTAACCTTCTCTATGATCGGGGCACTCTCTTTGGGCTGCAGTCAGGAGGGCGAACTGAATCCATTCTGATGTCCCTGCCGCCCTTGGTAAAGTGGCGTTATCATTGGCAGCCAGCTCCAGGAACCCCAGAGGCGCGGCTCTATGAAAAATTTCTGCGGCCCCAGGATTGGCTGGCAGAAGAACCATAAATCGCTGCCTGGGCGTTTTATCCTTTGAAATTAAGTTTTTTGGGTAGCTGGCTTACGGCTACTAGCAAAACCTTGCTGCCGCCAGGCTTCATAGAGTACAACCGCAACCGCATTGGAAAGATTAAGGCTGCGGCTAGTGGGTTCCATGGGAATTCGCAGTACTTGTTGTGGGGGCAAAATTCCAAGTAATTCCCTGGGGAGACCGCGGGTCTCTGGGCCAAACAAGAGGGCGTCACCAGGGCGGAAGTTAGCCTTATCGTAGGAGTGTCGCCCCCGGGTAGAGCAGGCCCACAGTTGTCTCGGCTGAGTTTGAACCAAAAAATGTTCCAGGCTGGGATGCACCTTAACTTTCGCCCATTCATGGTAATCTAGCCCGGCGCGACGCAGACGCCTATCGTCCAACTCAAACCCCAACGGCTGTACTAAGTGGAGCATAGCCCCTGTGTTGGCGCAAAGGCGTATGATATTGCCCGTATTGGGCGGTATTTCAGGTTCAAGTAATATGACATGGAACATTGCGGTAGGGTAAGAAATGGCTGAGACATTCAATACTGACTTAAGCGATACCGATAGGGCAAGGCTAAAGGTTGATTTCTGTGGGCTGGCGTTGCAAAGTCCCTTAGTGTTGCTTTCAGGTTGCGTCGGTTTTGGGGAAGAATATACGCGGGTAGTAGGTTTCTCCAACCGGGAGGTGGGCGCGGTATGTCTTAAGGGAACCACGGCAGCTCCCCGTTTGGGAAATGCCCCCCATCGTATTTATGAGACGCCCATGGGCATGCTTAATGCCATTGGCTTGCAAAATCCCGGCATGGATTATGTGGTCGATCATATTTTGCCGACGCTTGATTTTAGCGAAACTTATTATATCGCCAACGTTTCTGGCTCCACTATTGAAGAGTATGTGGCGGTCACCCGCCGCTTTGATGATTCCCCCATTGATGCCATAGAAATCAATATTTCCTGTCCTAATGTAAAAGAAGGGGGTGTTGCTTTTGGCAATGATCCCGATATGTCGGCGCGGGTGGTAGAAGTTTGTCGGAAAGTGACTCGTAAACCCCTGATCACCAAGCTTTCCCCTAACCAAACCTCGATAGAGGAAAATGCCCGTCGCTGTATCGAAGCGGGAACGGATGCATTTGCCGTCATCAATACCCTTATGGGAATGGCCATTGATATAGAGCAGCGCACCCCGCTGCTCGGGAATATCCAGGGGGGATTGTCGGGACCCGCCATAAAGCCAATCGCCTTACTCAAGGTACGCCAAGTCTATCAGGTATGCCGGGAGCATGGTATTCCGATTATTGGGCAGGGAGGAGTTGCTTCTGGCAAGGATGCTCTGGAATTTCTCATTGCGGGCGCTACTACCGTGGGAGTAGGTACCGCCTTGTTTTATGATCCTTTGCTTTGCGCCAAAATCAACACGGAAATCGTGGCTTACCTTAAGCGCCATGACTTAGCGACAGTAGCGCAATTAACAGGGAGCTTACGCTTAAATGAAGAAGTTTCGGGTTGCGCCGTGAGTGGCTAAGTATCAGAGGTTGCAAGCAATTGGCGTAGTTTCCAGCGAGAGTCTCGTGCTTGGCGGCAGCCTCCATAACGAAAGGGTGGGGTGAGGCCAGGGTGGATAAAGCGCAAGTCCACAAACCAAACACACAGGTGGTGAGCGTTACGTTCAATGGCGTAAAGCGCCGGGAGCTGAGCAAATTGGCGGTAATCCTGTAAAATTTCCTGCTGCCAAACGGTACGAGCTAAAGATTCCTCGTTGAAATTTCCGTAAAGTCGGTATCGTTTCCACTTCATCGCACTCAGTGGGGGATAGGCTGTATAGAGGCGAACCCAAAAAGGAGGGTTGGGGGAAGCAGGAACCGCGAGTTGTTGGCGCAGAAGGTTAACTTGGCTGACGTAATAGATCTGAGGCGCCGCTACCACGATCTTCCAATTAAATGGGGATAGGGGTTGGGGCAAGGCATGGACTTGGATGTTGGCTAGTGATTGTTGGCGGGCATATTCATAGCCCAAGGCTAATGCCTGGGTTCGGAGTATTCCCTGAAAGCCCACATAGGCTATCAACATAGCTAAACCTGCTACCGCCGGCAGGCGGGAGCGGCGCCAATACCAGCAGCCTAATAATCCAAGGGCAATAATACCGGTAAACCAAGGATCAATGACGAAGGTAGTAGGCCAGGCGGCTTTGTAGCTGGAAAAAGGGGCAAAGATCTGGGTGCCGTAGGCGGTAATCACGTCCCCGGCGATATGAATACTGATTCCTAAGAGGGACACGCCGAAATAGGCTTTCCAGGGTTTTTGTTTTCCCCGAAACCACCAAAACAAGGTAGCCAGCAGCGCCCCCCATAAGGGTAGCATGATCACGGAATGGGTGATTCCCCGGTGCAGGTTAAGATAAGTAAGTAAGTTGGTGGTCCAGCGAAGGATAAAATCGCTATCCGGAAAAGCGGCAGCTAAAGCGCCCAGTACCATTCGTTCCCCGGATTCGAGCTGGATGGCCCGTCGCTTGGAAGAAGCAGTGGCGCGAGCTAGCAGCGCACCGCTTAAAGCATGGGTAAGGGTATCCATTGCAATGGTAGTGGAGCGCCAAATTAGTTCTGTTTTGTCGCAAAGAGGAAGAGCATTGATTTCCTTATTCTTTAGGTACCTTTTGGGGTGGAGTTGCTGTGAAATTTGGTTCTTGCCGGCGGGACTGCAGGAACGAGGGCTTGCGGGACTCTATGACTTCACCTAGATACAGCATTCTATCGAGTAATCGGCGGGTTCTTTCATAATTTTGGGTGGGATCATTGAGCCAGCAGAGAAAAGTAGCCAGGTAGGTGGAAGTCAAAGCCGTTTCATCAAGCGCCCGAAACAGAAAAGTTTGCTCCCGCTGGGCGGCCTCCCGAGCCCATTGTACCGTACGGCTGATGCGCAGCAGGCTTGCCATTTGCATATGGAGGTGCCCTGGTTCAAGCCGGTTAAATACCATTTGACGCATCACTGAGCGGTGCGGAGAGAAAGCTTCCAGCCATGCCATAAACAGTTGATTGAGGCGCTCCCGAGGAGAGAAGGACGAGAAGTGAGGACGGTTCGCCTCATTCAGCATGGCCTCATCGGCCCGGTCTAGCCATGCGTCCACCAGTTCTTCCTTTTCCCTGAAATAGTGACGAATATGGTTTAAGGTCAATCCTGTCCGTTGGGCAATGTGGTATAAACGCACATTTTCCCAAGAAGTTTCCTCGGCTAATTCCAAGGCAGCATCAAGAATGATATCGGGGGCGCTCGTTGTTTTCTCCATGGTGAATTTTCTTACTGTAGGCTTTAGTAAACAGTATAGCGCGTTTTACGAGAACTGCAGTTTCAATTTTACTGGCTACTATATGTACAGTAGGCAAACAGTCGGGTGCATAAACAAAGAGAGAGTATCGTGGATAGTAAACGTAATCTACTTTTCGTAAAAATCTTGCTTTTTATGCTTGTATCACTAAACGTTCAGGCTAATGGGTTAGCTGATATTCGCCCTTATTTACAACCTCGGTTTGGGTTCGAAAACTCTTTTTATAATTATACGAAACCCGATACGGTCTCTGATGTGCGTCTTGAATCTCCCTCGGAAGAACCCCATATTGGCGCCACCTTAGGCGCTGATCTAGGGCGCTACTGGGGCATTGAACTTGCCTACGATTATATTAAAACCAACCTTTTGCAGACCTCTGGCAAAAAAGCAGGTGATTACGCTGCAACGACTTGGCTTGGCCAGCTAAGATTCCGCTACCCGTTACTCCAGGAGCGACTGGTTCCCTACCTACTGGCCGGTGGTGGTATCGGTATCGGAGAGTTTAGCGGCCGCGAGGATTTTTCCTTTACGGGGGGCGGTAGCGACACAGTGCCTCTGGGTGTGGTTGGTGGCGGCGCTGAATATTTTATAACAGATAATATTGCCCTTGGAGTCGAAGCGAAATATTATTTCGGCTTTCATCCTGACATCTGGGTTGGCACTAAGGAGCGGGAACTTACCCTGGACGCTGTTGGTGTCACCGCGAACATGCGTGTTTATTTGGATGAGTTAGCGACAGGTAAGTATGCTCGTCTTGGACAGCAACGACCGGCTCGGGACAAGGATGCCATGCGAGGTTATCTTAGCTTGCGAGGCGGGGTTGCGTTTCTTACGGATAGAAATGCTGTTCCAGAGGCTAGTTTCGATAGTACTTCTGGACCGTGGCCCAGTGGCTCAATAGGCATGAATTTCAACAAGCATTGGGGCATGGAGCTTGCCGGTGATTATGGCCGCACCCAGTTGCGATCACCTACTTTTGGAAAAATTACGGGCTATCCTATCTGGACCATCTCGGTCCTGGGACGTTTTCGTTACCCTTTGCTTGATGATAAACTTAGCCCCTATATATTAGCTGGCCCCGGCCTTGGTTTTGCCGAGATAGGCGATCCGGATCAGCCACTTTCTGTCACTGGATTAGGCGGTGGTCAGGATAATTCCATTGTGGCCATCTTCGGTGCTGGCGTTGATTACTTTGTCGGCTATAATATAGCGCTTAACCTTGAAGTCAAACGGGCTGCTTTTTTCAACACCCAGGTCAAGATCAATGGCCAATCCGAAACGTTATCGCCAGAGTTTGTTTCCCTGACGGCGGGCATCCGTGTTTTTTTTCCTTGACCTAAATAAGCATTAAAAATAATCCTGCTTGTTCAGGCGTTCACTTGCGAGAGGATTATCGATGAAAGAGATGGATGATACCGATCCGACGGCTGATAGAGTGGGCGAAGAGTCCAGTGTATTGCACGATCAGCTATTTGCGGAAAGTAACGCGGCTATTGAAGATTTTCGTTTTGACGAGGCCACGGCCTCCGTGTTCGATGATATGGTATATCGTTCTGTTCCCTTCTATGATGAAATGCAGCGGATGACCGAAGAAATTGCCGCTGATTTTGCCGTACCAGGGACTAATCTCTTTGATTTAGGATGCGCGACCGGAACTACGCTTTTAAGATTAGATGCAGCCATAGATCCTGGCGTCCACTTCATCGGCGTGGATAATTCCCTGGAAATGTTGGAGAAAGGGCGGCAAAAGTTCTTGGCGCGGAAAAGTGCTCGCCGCTGTGAATTTATGGCGGCTGATTTGCACCGCGAGCGGATTGTCGAAGATGCTTCTGTAGTCATCATGATACTGACCCTGCAGTTTATCCGCCCACTGCACCGTACCCGGATGCTTCAGAGTCTTATTGCGGGAATGAATGAGCAGGCTTGCCTTATTATCTTTGAGAAAGTGACTTTGAACGATAGCCTGTTTAATCGCCTGTTTATCCGCTACTATTATAATATGAAAAAGCGCCAGGGCTATTCCGATGTGGAAATTACTCGGAAGCGGGAAGCCTTAGAGAATGTGCTCATCCCTTACCGTCCCGAGGAAAACCATGAGCTATTGACGAGCGTTGGGTTTACCCACATTGAGGAGTTTTTTCGCTGGTATAATTTCACTGGCATCCTGGCGGTTAAATGAGGCCAAATTTGCCATGAAATTATCTTGCCAATCATCTCTTATCCATTATGGCAATTTTCTCTTTAAGTACCGTAATATTGTTTTCCCTTTGGTTTTAGTGGTCTTGCTGTTTGGTTTTCGCCCCTTGCCGCTATCAGATAATACGAGTTATAGCTTGGGAACGAGTATGCTTGGATTTTTCATCTCTGCTATGGGAGAGGGCATTCGTGTTGCCGTGATTGGTTTAGCTTATATTAAGCGGGGAGGACTTAATAAACGAGTCCATGCCGATACCCTGGTGCAGGAAGGAATCTTCGCCCACTGCCGAAACCCCCTTTACCTAGGCAATTTGCTGATACTATTTGGACTGTTTCTTATCCACAATAACCCCTGGGTCTACTTTTTAGGGCTTGGTTTTTTTCTGACCGCCTATACCGCCATTGTGATGGCTGAAGAGGCCTACCTAGAAGCAAAATTTGGTGCTGATTACCAGAGTTATTGTCGTCGGGTAAACCGCTGGCTTCCGCGACTAAGAGGGCTAGGGAAGACCCTGGGGAGCATGCAGTTTAACTGGCGCCGGGTTATTGCCAAGGATTATGCTAGTGCTTATAGCTGGATGGTGTTAGCCTTGCTGATAATGGGCTATAAAGCGCTTCTGTTTCCTTTAACCGAGCAAGCTGCCCTTTGGCTCAAGGAGTTAGGAATTTTATTTATTCTCCTGACCACGGTTTTTATCATTGCGCGGTATTTAAAAAAGAGCGGTTGCCTGGCAGAAAAAAAGGGATAGTTCATTTTATGCCTAAAGCTGCCTTGCTGGCTTGTTCCGGTGGGGAGCATAGCTTAATTTTTATCGCTATCAGCCCTGGTCAGCACAGCTTAACTGATTACCCTAATGATCAAAAACGAGGTTGGAAAACACCTTCCCGGATTACTTCCGCAATTTTCATATCCTCTAACGTTATAAAAGCTTAAATCTGCTTCGGCAGTTTAAAGCTTGTTGATAGAAAAATAATTCATGATGATGGCTATTCTCGCCGCCTATTCATTTCAAGAGGGCTTATGTAAGCACAGTTAGTTTTTTATCTCTTCATATTCCAAAAATGAACACTTTATATAAGTGGGGCTATCCGTCCCGCCAAGCTTTTTGCGTTTGGTTGGGCGAGTCCCTTGGAAGGCACCTGCTGAAAATCGAGCAGGCGGAGCTGGAAAAAGTTCTGCCTGATCTATTTGGCTATCACCTAGTCCAGCTAGGATCTGTGCGCAGAGGAATGGATTTGCTATCCTCTAGCTGCATTTGGCACCGAGTAGTATTGGAGGCAGAGATTTGGCCAGAGGCTCAGGCGCCTAGTTTACTGTCCCACGTAGATGCTCTGCCCTTTGCCAGCGCAACTGTGGATGGGATAATTTTACCTCATGTGCTGGAGTATGAAGAGAACCCCCATCAGGTGCTACGAGAGGTCCAACGGGTGTTGGTGCCCTATGGCACGCTAGCTATTTTAGGTTTCAATCCCTGGAGTTTTTGGGGTTTTTGGCGATTTATTTTATATCGACGGGGAAGCATGCCTTGGTGTGGCCGTTTCTATAGTCCCACGCGTATTCAGGATTGGTTGGCCTTATTGGGTTTCAAGACAGTGGAGTTACGGTATTTTTTATTTCGCCCCCCTTTGCGGCAGCCACGATTGATGCGGCGCTTACGCTTCCTAGAGTTGATAGGGCGGCGTTGGTGCCCTTTTTTTGCGGGAGGCTACTTGGTGGTGGCTAAAAAGCAGGTGGTGCGCCTAAATCCGATAGACTCTCTTTGGTGCGAGAAGGAAAGTTTAGATATGCCTGTCCTGGCGGAACCGACGACCCGGGAGCGCTGCCGTGACTGAGATCGTGGAGATTTTTACGGATGGGGCGTGCCGCGGGAATCCCGGTCCGGGGGGCTGGGGCGCCCTGCTGCGCTACCAGGGGCATGAAAAAACTCTAGCGGGCGCCGCACCGAAGACGACTAATAACCGAATGGAGTTGATGGCTGCTATCCGAGCTCTAGAGACGCTCAAGCGGCCGTGCCGGGTTCATCTGACCACGGATTCGCAATATTTGCGCCAGGGCATTACTTGTTGGCTGACGAATTGGAAGCGGCGGGGATGGAAAACAGCTAATCGGCAACCTGTCAAGAACATAGATTTGTGGCAGCGTTTGGATCAGGCCGCCGCCCAGCATCGGATAGAATGGTTTTGGGTCCGGGGACATGAGGGACACTCAGAAAACGAGCGTGCTGATGCTTTGGCCCGGGGCGCGATAATCAATGGGGAGGAAGGGTGATGCGCCAGATTATACTTGATACCGAAACTACCGGGTTGGAGCCGAAGGAGGGGCATCGAATCATTGAAATTGGCGGTGTTGAATTAAACTGTCGACGCCGCACTGGCCAGACTTTTCATTGTTATCTAAACCCGGAACGGGAGGTGGATGAAGGGGCTTTGAAAGTCCATGGCCTGAGCAATGAGTTTTTGTCCGATAAACCCCGTTTTATAGAGATTGCCGAGGAATTTCTGGCGTTTATTAAAGGGGCAGAATTAGTGATTCATAACGCGCCTTTTGATGTTGGTTTTTTGGATCATGAGTTGTATTTGCTCGGTTCTAACTGGGGGAAGGTAAGCGTTAATTGCCAAGTGCTGGACACATTGCAGCTAGCGCGGCAGCGTCATCCTGGCCAAAAAAATAATTTAGATGCTCTTTGCAAACGCTATGGGATCGACAACTCTCGCCGGGATCTGCATGGCGCTCTCCTCGATGCGGAAATCCTGGCCGGAGTGTATTTAGCCATGACGGGTGGCCAGGTTAGTTTAAGCCTGCATGAGTATGGTGACAATAGCACTTCATCTCGCTCAGGAGAGGGGAATTATCGGCCTGTCTCTGCTGAGCGAGCACCGCTTAAGATAGCGCGGGCAAGCAGGGAGGAACAGAGGGCTCATGAGGCTTGTCTGACTGCTATTGATAAGACAAGTGCTGGTGCTTGCGTGTGGCATCAGCTCGATTCGCTGCCAGATTAACGCGCTATAGGCATGAGTGCTAGCCTGAGTGAAATTCTTATGTCCTGAAGTGGCAGTTAACTCTGCTTGGTGAGTTAGATACTGGAGGCTAAATTTTACATGGCCCTTGCGCAAGGCGTACTAATTCGCGGACTCGTTCAGGAATCATGCAACATTCATGTTTAACTCCAAAGTGTTATCCAGTTCATGACGCAATCCAATAACCCACTAGTATTAAACGAGCGTTCCCAACACCTGCTCAAGGCCATGGTGGAGTGCTATATTCGTGATGGAGAACCCGTGGGTTCCCGGACTTTATCTCGAGAAAGCCGGTTGGACCTTAGTCCCGCGACTATTCGCAATGTCATGGCCGATCTGGAAGAGCTAGGGTTAGTGTTTTCTCCCCATACTTCAGCGGGTAGAGTGCCGACAGTTCAAGGCTATCGCTTTTTTATTGACGCTTTGCTAAGACCTAAGCAATTAGGGGTAACCGCCATTCGCGAGCTAGCAATCCAGTTTGATGTTGAAGCGGAGCCCCGAGCCTTGCTGACTACAGCCTCCCATTTATTGTCTGAAATCAGCCGCTTTGCAGGGGTAGTCATGCTACCGCGGCGAGAGTGCCGGGCCCTGCGTCAGGTGGAGTTCTTGCCGCTATCGGAGGATCGCATACTGGCAATTCTAGTATTGAATGAGCAAGAAGTGCAAAATCGTATTATCCATCCCAGCCGCGCCTATTCTGCTTCAGAATTGCAGCAGGCGGCTAACTATCTTAACGCTATGTTTAAAGGTAAAGATCTTCATGCCGTTCGTAGCCGTCTTTTGGCCGAGATGGGTGAGGTACGTGAAGATATGGACCGAATCATGCAAACGGCGTTGGAAATTGCTAAACAGGCTTTTATTCCTGGAGAAGAAGCAGAAGATTGCGTCGTGGCAGGACAGACCAATTTATTGGACTATTTGGATTTATCGGATAAAGAATGTTTGCGCCTATTGTTTGATGCCTTCAATGAGAAACAGGATATTTTGCATTTACTTGATCAGTGTCTAAATGCGGGGGGGATACAAATTTTTATTGGTGAAGAATCAGGTTACCAGGTCTTTGATAACTGCAGTGTAGTCACCGCCCGTTATGGCTCTTCCGAAGGGGCATTGGGGGTGCTTGGGGTGATTGGCCCCACGCGGATGAATTATGAACAGGTAATTTCCCTAGTAGATGTCACAGCCCGATTATTGGGCGCAGCCTTGAATTCAAAGTAAACAATCCCCAACTGTTGTGGTTTTAGGTAGAAGCCTCTAGCAATTTTGGAGAATATCGGTATGGCCAACGAAGAGAGAACTATTCCGGAGACTAATGTTGCGTCTGAACGGCCGGAAGATCCGGTAGAATCCCAGACGCAAGCCGAGGGCGGCGAGCAAATCCAGGAGGCAGCCCCCGAGACTGCTGAGCTGGAGGCTGTCCAGCAACTTTTGGAGGATGCCCGCAGCAAGGCAGACGAACATTGGAATGAGCTACTGCGCGCCCGAGCTGAGCTGGAGAATCAGCGCCGACGCCATGAGCGGGAATTAGACAAGGGCCGCAAGTATGCCTTGGAGAAATTTGCCCAGGATTTATTACCGGTTAAGGATAGCCTAGAGATGGGATTAGCGGCAGCCCAGGCTGAAGATGCCAATGTAACCGCTTTACGGGAAGGAACCGAATTAATTCTTAAGATGTTCAATGAAGTTGTAGCCCGATTTGGCATCGAAACGATTGATCCCCAAGGCGAAGCCTTTAACCCTGACTTTCACCAGGCCATATCTACCCAGGAGAGCAGTGAGGCTGCTCCTGACACTGTGCTTACCGTTGTTCGTAAAGGCTATGCTTTAAATGGTCGCCTGTTACGTCCGGCCATGGTCGTAGTTTCCAAACCGGGTGAACAAACCACAGCAGGGGTAGATACTCAAGCTTGAAATTAGTGAGTATGCCCCAATAGTCAGACGTAGCGTACAGCATAAGGTGCCGGTGGGAGCAGCCGCCGGTGGAAAATGAATACCAAGTTTTTGGAGTAGAGTAATCATGGGAAAGATTATCGGCATTGATCTGGGGACCACCAACTCCTGCGTGGCGCTTATGGAAGGGAATAAACCCCGGGTGATTGAGAATGCGGAAGGCGACCGGACCACCCCCTCGGTAGTGGCCTTTACCAAAGAGGGTGAAACATTGGTGGGCCAGTCTGCTAAGCGGCAGGCAATCACTAATCCTCAAAATACGCTTTATGCGATTAAGCGCCTGATTGGCCGTCGCTTTGATGAGGAAGTGGTGCAGCGGGACATTAAAATGGTGCCCTATAAAATTGTTAAGGCCGACAATGGAGACGCTTGGGTGGAAGCCACGGGTAAAAAAATGGCCCCACCGGAAGTCTCGGCCAACGTGCTCCGCAAAATGAAGAAAACGGCGGAAGACTATTTGGGCGAAGAAGTGGAA
Organism: Nitrosococcus watsonii C-113; assembly: GCF_000143085.1. Lineage (NCBI taxonomy): Bacteria > Pseudomonadati > Pseudomonadota > Gammaproteobacteria > Chromatiales > Chromatiaceae > Nitrosococcus > Nitrosococcus watsonii. The sequence goes on from NC_014315.1 coordinate 286,747, forward strand.
GCAGCTGTTATTACGGTTCCCGCTTATTTTAATGATTCCCAGCGTCAAGCCACTAAGGATGCGGGCCGGATTGCCGGTCTTGAAGTCAAGCGCATTATTAATGAACCTACGGCGGCGGCTTTGGCCTATGGTCTGGATAAAAAGCGGGGCGATCAAAAAATCGCAGTCTATGACTTAGGCGGCGGCACTTTTGACGTTTCTATTATTGAGATCGCAGAGGTGGAAGGAGAGCATCAGTTTGAGGTGCTATCCACCAATGGGGATACCTTCCTTGGCGGCGAGGACTTCGATAAGCGGATTATCGACTATATCGCTGAAGAATTTAAGAAAGAGCAAAGTATCGACTTGCGGGGCGATCCGTTAGCGATGCAACGCCTTAAGGATGCGGCAGAAAAGGCTAAAATCGAACTTTCTTCTAGTCAACAAACGGAAGTTAATTTACCCTACGTCACGGCGGATGCCAGCGGTCCCAAGCATCTCAATGTCCGAATCACCAGGGCTAAGCTGGAATCGTTGGTGGAGGATCTGATTAACCGCACTATCGGACCTTGCAAAACCGCGCTTCAGGATGCCAAGCTCAGCGCCTCTGAAATCGACGAAGTCATCTTGGTAGGTGGCCAAACCCGGATGCCCAAGGTGCAGGAGGCAGCTAAAGAATTCTTTGGCAAGGAGCCTCGTAAAGATGTCAATCCCGATGAAGCAGTTGCCGTGGGTGCAGCCATTCAGGCAGGAGTCCTGGGGGGTGAGGTCAAGGAAGTGTTGTTGCTGGATGTGACGCCCCTGTCTCTGGGTATCGAGACTTTGGGAGGCGTCATGACCAAGCTAATTGAGAAGAATACCACCATCCCTACCCGGAAAACGCAAGTGTTTTCTACCGCGGAGGATAATCAAACGGCTGTAACTGTGCATGTGCTCCAGGGTGAGCGGGAGCAAGCAGTGGGTAATAAATCCCTCGGTCGTTTTGACCTAGTAGGCATTCCGCCTGCTCATCGCGGTATGCCCCAAATTGAGGTCACCTTCGATATCGATGCCAATGGCATCCTGAATGTTTCTGCCAAAGACAAGGCTACGGGTAAGGAGCAATCCATTGTTATTAAGGCCTCCAGCGGGTTGGCGGAAGATGAAATCGAGCGCATGGTTTCGGATGCCGAGGCTCATGTGGAAGAAGATCGCAAATTCCGGGAATTAGTTGATCTCCGTAACCAAGGCGATAACTTAATTCATGCTACGGAAAAATCCATGGAGGAATTGGGCGATAAGCTTGAGGCCAACGAGAAAAGCGAGATTGAGAAAACGATTGGAGAACTCAAGACCGCCATGAAGGAGGATAACAAAGAGGTTATTGAGGCTCGAATAAAGGATTTGACCGATGCTTCTGCTAAGATGGCCGAACGCCTTTATACGCAACAAGCCGAAGAGGAGCCCCAGCCTCAAAAAGAAGAAGGCAAGGCAGCGGAGGAGGTTGTAGACGCTGAGTTTGAAGAAGTCAAGGAAGATAAGAATAAGGCATCATAACTTAAGACGATACTCAATGAGGAGGGCTCAGGCTAATCTTAAGGGGGCCTGGGCCTTGGTATATTAGGCCATCCCAGGGCGGGTACGACGGTGCGCACTTGAGTGCAGGTTCGTGGTGCCAAGGTAAGTTGATGGCACAAAGGCGGATAGCTGAATTCGGAGAATGGCAAAGCGAGATTACTATGAGACTTTAGGGGTTGCGCGGAATACCTCTGACGCTGAAATTAAGAAGGCCTATCGGCGTCTGGCGATGAAATATCACCCGGATCGCAACCCTGATGACAAGGCGGCCGAGGAAAACTTTAAAGAGATTCAAGAGGCTTACGATGTTCTTTCTGACGCGAGAAAGCGTACAGCCTATGATCAGTTCGGGCACGCTGGCGTAGGGGCGGGTGCAGGCCCTGGCCCCGGGGGGCATGGTTTTGAGGGCGGCGCTAATTTTGGTGATATTTTTGGCGACGTTTTTAATGATATCTTTGGTGCTGCCGCAGGCCGTGGAAGTAGGCGGCAAGCCTACCGGGGGGCTGATCTTCGCTATAATTTAGATTTGACTTTGGAAGAAGCGGTTGCAGGTACCACGGCCAAGATCCGTATTCCCACTTATGTGGCTTGCAAGGTTTGTGAGGGGAGTGGCGCCAAGCCGGGAACCTCACCCATTACTTGTCCTACTTGTGGTGGGCACGGTCAGGTCCGAATGCAGCAGGGCTTTTTTTCTCTGCAACAGACTTGCCCACGCTGCCATGGCAATGGTCAGATTGTCGATTCTCCTTGCTCTACATGCCGTGGTGAAGGGCGAGTCCGGGAGCATAAAACGCTCTCGGTAAAGATTCCACCTGGAGTGGATACGGGAGATCGAATCCGTTTAACTGGCGAAGGAGAAGCCGGCGAAAGCGGTGGTCCACCGGGTGATCTGTATGTTCAGGTACAAACTAAAGCCCATTCAATTTTTTCCCGCGAGGGAGATTCTCTACACTGCGAAGTACCGGTTAGTTTCGTCGCTGCGGCTTTAGGCGGGGAGTTAGATGTACCGACTTTAACAGGCCGGGCAAAGCTAAAAATTCCTGCAGGAACCCAGTCAGGACAGGTTTTTCGTTTAAAAGGCAAGGGTGTATCGCCTGTTCGCGGCGGTTCGGTAGGCGATCTTCTATGTCGGGTCATGGTGGAAACGCCGGTGAATTTAAACCAAGAGCAAAAGGAGTTGCTGGAAAAATTCGAAGCCTCCATGAATCGGAATAAAAAGCATAGTCCTAAACATCATTCCTGGCTGGAAGGGGTAAAACGCTTCTTTGAAGACATGAAGTTTTGATACCCTTATCTTCACACCACTAAAGCAGGGTAAATCTTATCCCTGAGGCGGCTTAGAGTATTCCTTCCCCCTCGGGTTTGTTATTTTTAAAGAGTCACTAGGAGCAAGGGTCATGATCCGAGTAGCTATCAGCGGCGCTGCTGGGCGTATGGGACGCTCACTGATCCAGGCTGTTTGTCAATATGAAGGAATTACCTTGGGAGCGGCTAGTGAATGCCCCGATAGCCCCCTGATCGGCAGTGATGCAGGGGAAATAGGGAGGGTGGGCGTATTGCAAGTCCCCTTGGTGGATAATTTGGATAAGAGCAAGGAAGCATTTGATTTAATTATTGATTTTACGCGACCTGAAATCACTTTGGCAAACCTGGTGCTTTGCCGAGATCAAGGTAAGGCGATGGTCATCGGGACCACTGGTTTTACTCAGGAGCAGCGCCAGAAGATTACTAAAGCGGCTATTGAAATCCCTATTGTCCTAGCACCCAATATGAGCGTAGGCGTTAACCTCTGTTTAAAACTTTTAGAAACTGCTGCCCGTGTTTTGAAAGATGAAGTGGATATTGAGATTATTGAGGCCCACCATCGCCATAAAGTAGATTCTCCCTCAGGAACCGCTTTACGTATGGGGGAAGTGGTGGCTAAAACCTTGGGACGGGATCTTAATCAGTGCGCCGTTTATGGGCGGCAAGGAGTAAGCGGCGAACGACCAAGGGAGAGTATTGGATTTTCTTCCCTGCGCGCGGGTGATATTGTCGGCGAGCATACTGTGATATTCGCGGCCGAAGGCGAGCGGATAGAGATCAGTCATAAAGCGTCAAGCCGCATGACCTTTGCCTTGGGGGCTATGCGCGCTTCCCAGTGGGTAAGTGATAAACCCCCTGGACTTTATGATATGCAGGATGTACTCGGGCTTCTGAAAAAGGTAAACTAGGAGTTTTTTCGCGTTTTTGGCGCTTCTCTGCTAGAGTATCGCGCCCTGTTACGTTAAGGGCAAGGGCATTTTAGAAAGTTTAGGCTTATAGAATTCTTGAAACACTGCCTGGTAGGTGAGCGCAGTAGGGTAAATTCGCGTTGCCAGAGCAAGTTTTGAGACAAGGTTAATCAACAATTAGGAGGTAAATAATGCCTTCTCGCAGAGAACTGGCTAATGCTATCCGTGCGCTTAGTATGGACGCAGTGCAAAAGGCGAAATCCGGCCACCCTGGGGCACCTATGGGGATGGCAGACATCGCTGAAGTATTATGGAATAATTTTCTCACGCATAATCCTAACAACCCCCACTGGGTGAACCGGGATCGATTCGTGCTTTCCAATGGGCATGGTTCCATGCTGCTCTATTCCTTACTCCACTTGAGCGGTTATGACGTCAGTATGGAAGACCTCAAGCAGTTCCGGCAGCTTCATTCCAAGACGCCGGGCCATCCAGAATATGGGTATGCCCCCGGTATCGAGACGACCACTGGGCCTTTGGGTCAAGGTCTTAGTAATGCCGTTGGCATGGCCCTGGCTGAAAAAGTATTGGCAGGCCAGTTCAACCGCGATGGCCATGAAATCGTTGATCATTACACCTACGTATTTCTCGGAGACGGCTGCTTGATGGAAGGGATTTCTCATGAGTCCTGCGCCTTGGCGGGTACTTGGGGATTAGGGAAGCTGGTTGCATTCTATGACGACAATGGTATTTCCATTGATGGAGATGTAGCGGGATGGTTTACTGACGACACGCCAAAGCGTTTTGATGCCTACGGTTGGCACGTTATACGGGATGTAGATGGGCATGATTCAGAGGCCGTACGCCGAGCTACCGAAGAAGCACGCTCAGTTATCGATAAACCTACCCTTATTTGCTGTAAGACATTAATTGGCTACGGCGCTCCTAATTTGGCGGGAAGTGGTGATTGTCATGGAGCACCGCTTGGAGAGGACGAAATATTTGCTACCCGTGACAAATTAGGCTGGTCCTACCCTCCTTTTGAAATTCCAGAAGAGATTTATGAGGGTTGGGATGGGACTGAAAAAGGCAAAGCGGCAGAGGCAGCTTGGGATAAAAAGCTTGTTGCCTATCAAGCTGCTTATCCAGAATTGGCGGCGGAATTTAAGCGTCGTCTCCAGCATAAACTGCCTGAAAATTGGGAAGCCACTGTTGCTGAAGCTATTCAGGCGGCTGCTGTCAAGGCCGAAAAAATTGCTACTCGCAAGGCATCTCAAAACGCCCTTGAAGCCTATGCGCCAGTCTTGCCGGAGCTATTGGGCGGATCGGCTGATTTGACTGGTTCCAACCTGACCCATTGGTCCGGTTCAAAAGTGATCAGTAAAACTGCCCCGGAAGGTAATTACATCCACTATGGCGTGCGGGAGTTTGGGATGTCGGCCATTATGAATGGCATTGCCCTGCATGGCGGCTTTATTCCCTATGGCGGAACCTTTCTAATGTTCTCCGAGTATGCCCGTAACGCGGTGCGGATGGCGGCGCTCATGGGGGTGCAAAGTATTTTTGTTTATACCCATGATTCTATTGGCTTAGGCGAAGATGGACCTACTCATCAAGCGGTGGAGCAAGCGGCAACCTTGCGCTATATTCCCCGCATGTCAGTATGGCGCCCTTGTGATGCGGTAGAAAGCCTGGTTGCTTGGAGAGCGGCTATCGAGCGCCAAGAGGGGCCAACGTCCTTGCTGTTTTCCCGCCAGGGGTTGCCTCCCCAGAAGCGAACCCCCGAGCAAATTGAAAATATTCGCCGCGGCGGCTATATCCTGCGCGATACGGAGGATAAGCCCGATGTCATTATGGTGGCTACTGGTTCCGAAGTGGCGCTGGCGATGGAGGCGGCTGAAACTTTGGGGAGCAAGGGTATCCAGGCGCGGGTGGTTTCTATGCCTTGCACGGATGTCTTCGATGCTCAGAGTAAGGCCTACCGGGAAGCGATTCTGCCCTCTGAAGTGCGGGCTCGCGTGGCGGTGGAGGCGGGAATCACTGATTACTGGCGGAAGTATGTAGGGCTTGAGGGCAAAGTGTCAGGCATTGATACCTTTGGAGAATCGGCTCCAGCTGAGGATGTATACCGGCATTTTGGCCTAACTGCGGAGAACTTGGCTAAGATCGCCGAAGATATGGTTTCTTAAACGAGTGAGTTTTTTATTTAGTCATGCTGCTGTCTGGAAAAGTAGTTAGGTTATTTCCTGCAGCGCTGGCGTAATTTTTTGAAACAATGGAGATAGAACCATGGCGATTAAAGTCGCAATCAATGGTTATGGTCGTATTGGCCGCAATGTTTTGCGGGCTTTGTATGAGCATAACCGCAATAGCGAGATTCAGATTGTTGCCATTAACGATCTAGGAGATGCCAATACCAATGCCTATTTAACCCAGTATGATACCGTACACGGTAAATTTCCGGGAGAGGTTTCCGTCGATGGCGATTACCTGATCGTCAATGGCGACAAAATTCGTGTGTTGGCCGAAAGAGACCCGGCTAAATTACCCTGGGATCAGCTAGGGGTGGATGTAGTACACGAATGTACGGGGTTATTCACTAGCAAGGGAAAAGCCTCAGCTCACCTTCAAGCAGGAGCGAAAAAAGTAATTATCTCGGCCCCGGGGGGCGGGGATGTTGATGCCACTATTGTCTACGGCGTTAATCATGATTCTTTAAAAGCTTCCCATGCCGTCATTTCCAACGCTTCTTGTACCACCAATTGCTTGGCGCCCGTGGTAAAGGTGCTCCAGGATAACATTGGAGTTGAGCATGGTTTGATGACCACGATCCACTCCTACACCAACGATCAGGTACTTACGGACGTTTATCATACGGATCTCCGCCGGGCTCGGTCCGCCACTCAGTCAATGATCCCAACTAAAACAGGTGCAGCCGCAGCGGTCGGGTTGGTGTTGCCGGAACTTAATGGCAAGCTGGATGGATTCGCGATTCGAGTGCCAACTATTAACGTTTCCCTGGTTGATCTTACTTTTGTGGCTTCCCGTAATACCACTAAAGAAAACGTTGACGGAATGATGCGAGAGGCGGCTGAGGGTGACTTGCAGGGAGTGCTTGCCTACAATGACAAACCACTTGTCTCTATGGACTTCAATCATGATCCCTCGTCGTCTATTTATGAGGCTAGCTTGACCAAGGTAATGGGAGGTAATTTGGTCAAGGTTTTGGCATGGTATGATAATGAATGGGGCTTTTCCAATCGCATGCTGGATGCCACTGTGGCCCTTATGAATGCCAAGTAAAGCAAAATAGCCGGAATGCAGGGCCGCCTTGTTGGACGGGCGGCCTAACTTTTTTCATCCCATTGTAAAGCGAGAGGCGCCTGGGTTTAGCCTAGCTAGGCGGGCGGCTCGCCTTTAGATAAAAAGCTCTACCGAAGGAGTAAGTTCCATGCCTATTTTAAAGATGTCCGAGCTGGATCTTGCCGGGAAGCGTGTCCTTATCCGTGAAGACCTTAATGTACCCTTGAAAAATGGTGAAATTGCCGATGATACCCGTATCCGGGCATCGTTGCCCTCGATTCAACAGGCGATGGAGGCAGGGGCTAAGGTCATGGTGATGTCCCACCTTGGGCGCCCCACCGAGGGGGAATTCGATACCGCTTTTTCTCTGGCGCCAGTAGCGGAATATTTATCTCGCCTATTAAGCCAAGAGGTTCGTTTGGCCCGGGATTGGCTGGAGGGGATAACGGTTGAGAAGGGCCAGGTCGTGTTGTGCGAGAACGTCCGGTTTAACCGGGGAGAGAAAAAGAACGATGAGGCTCTGGCCAAAAAGATGGCCGCTCTTTGTGATGTTTATGTGATGGATGCCTTTGGCAGTGCTCACCGGGCTCAGGCCTCAACCCATGGGGTGGCAAAGTATGCTCCAGTTGCTTGCGCGGGACCTTTACTGGCGGGAGAATTGGAGGCTTTGGGTAAGGCTTTGGAGAATCCTGCCCGGCCTCTAGTGGCTATTGTAGGTGGTTCCAAAGTTTCCACTAAATTAACCGTACTGGAAAGCCTATCCCAAGTGGTGGATCAGTTGATTGTAGGCGGCGGCATCGCTAATACCTTTATTGCAGCCGCGGGTTACAATGTAGGTAAATCTCTTTATGAGGCAGATTTAGTGGGAACCGCCAAGCAGCTTAGAACTGCGGCGCAGGAAGGGGGAGGGGATATCCCACTGCCGGTGGATGTGGTTTGTGGCCAGGAATTTTCCGAGAGCGCAGAAGCTGCTCTTAAGCGGATTAGCAAGGTTACGGATGATGATATGATTTTCGATATCGGGCCTGAGACTTCGAAGCATTTTGCAGAAATATTGAAGAGTGCGGGGACGATTGTCTGGAATGGACCGGTAGGTGTATTTGAATTCGATCAATTTGGGGAAGGCACCAAGGCTCTGGCATTGGCAATTGCTGAAAGCCCCGCCTTTTCTATCGCCGGTGGCGGCGATACCTTAGCCGCTGTAGCGAAATATGGAGTAGGCGATCAGGTTTCTTATATTTCCACCGGTGGAGGGGCGTTTTTGGAGTTTCTGGAAGGAAAGCAACTGCCTGCGGTTGCCATTCTTGAAGAACGAGCCAGCCAATAACCAGCATGCTGTTTTTAGCACTCTCGAGGGTTTTGCTCGGTTGCGAACAGTATCGGGGAGGACCTCGCAAAAACTATGCAAAGACGAACTAAAATCGTCGCAACCCTAGGTCCGGCAACAGATGATCCAAAAGTCTTAGACCAGGTTATCGAAGCTGGAGTGGATGTGGTTCGTTTGAATTTTTCCCATGGTTCCCATGAATTACACCGGGAGCGAGCAGAGATTCTACGGAATCGGGCTCAAGCCTATGGGCGGCAGGTAGGCGTACTGGCCGATTTGCAAGGGCCAAAAATCCGTATCGCCAAGTTCAAAGCCGGTAAGGCAAACTTGGAGGATAAGGCCCATTTTATCCTAGACGTTAGCCTGCCGGAGACTGCGGGTGATGAAAACCAAGTAGGGGTTGCCTACAAAGCGCTGGTGAATGATGTCAATCGAGGCGATACTTTACTCCTAGACGATGGCCGGATTGTCCTGTGGGTTGAAGATGTCATAGGCTCGAAGATCGTTTGCCGCGTGGTGATTGGTGGTATTTTGTTAAACAACAAAGGTATTAACCGCCAAGGGGGGGGGCTTTCGGCCAAGGCACTGACTGCCAAGGATCGCCAAGATATCCAATGCGCTGCTGAGATGCAGGCAGATTACTTAGCAGTCTCTTTCCCTCGTAGTGCCGCCGACTTAAACGAGGCCCGGGAGTTATTTCAGGCTGCTGGTGGAAGGGGCGGAATTGTAGCGAAAATCGAGCGCGCCGAAGCCTTGGATACTTTGGAAGAGATGATTGCCGCCTCTGAGGCAGTTATGGTAGCACGGGGAGATCTTGGCGTTGAAATTGGAGATGCAGCTTTGCCTCCAGTGCAGAAAAACATCATTCAATTAGCACGGAAAATGAATCGGGTTGTGATTACGGCCACCCAGATGATGGAGACAATGATTACAAACCCCATCCCCACCCGGGCTGAAGTGTTTGATGTTGCCAATGCAGTTTTGGATGGCACGGATGCGGTGATGCTCTCGGCTGAAACAGCTTCAGGAGATTTTCCAGGTAAAGCGGTTGCAGCAATGGATCGGATTTGCCGTGAAGCGGAGAAGCAATACCAAATCACCGTCTCTAGTCATCGCATTAGTACCCATTTTAGCCGGGTGGATGAGGGGATTGCGATGGCTGCCATGTATTTGGCTAATCATTCTGATATTAAGGCAATCGCAGCACTTACCGAGTCCGGTTCTACCCCTCTATGGATGTCCCGTATCAGTTCCGCTATCCCTATTTATGCCTTGACGCGGCATGTGGAGACGCGTAGAAAGGTAACCCTGTATCGCGGTGTTTGCCCGGTAAGTTTTGCCATGGATTCTTCCGACCATGTGCTTATTCACCGCGAGGCAATCGGTGAATTAAAACGCCGAGGAGCGGTACGGGATGGAGATTGGGTCATCATTACCAAAGGGGATCTTACGGGTGTGCAGGGAGGCACTAACGCGCTGAAAGTTGTTCAGGTCGGTAATATGGTAGAACCTGGGGGCACGAATTAAAGAAAATGATAGCCTTCATGCTATCGGCGGTTAAAAATTATTCAAACTATCTATTAAGATAGTCCTTTAAAGAATATGAATAAAAATCGTCATTTAACATCAGATTATGTCGCTAACTGTATGAGGAAAAAATATGGCCTTAATAACCTTGCGTCAATTGCTTGATTATGCCGCAGAGCATAGCTTTGGTATTCCTGCCTTTAACGTCAATAATATGGAGCAGGTTCATTCAATCATGCAAGCGGCCGATGCCGTTGATAGCCCCGCCATCATGCAAGCTTCGGCGGGGGCTCGTTCCTATGCTGGCGAACCGTTCTTACGCCATTTGATTGAGGCGGCGGTAGAGCAATACCCTCACATTCCAATCTGCATGCACCAGGATCACGGGGCGGAGCCTGCGGTTTGCCTGCGTTCCATCCAGTCTGGTTTTAGTTCGGTAATGATGGATGGTTCGTTGATGGCAGATATGAAAACTCCGTCAAGTTACGAATACAATGTCAATGTAACCCGGCAAGTAGTGGATATGGCCCACAGCGGCGGGGTTTCCGTGGAAGGCGAGCTAGGTTGCTTGGGGTCTCTGGAAACGGGTATGGCGGGCGAGGAAGATGGATCGGGCGCTGAAGGCCAGCTTAGCCATGATCAATTACTTACTAATCCCGAGGAGGCTGCGGATTTTGTTAAAAAAACGAAGGTGGATGCTTTAGCTATCGCCATTGGTACTAGCCATGGAGCCTATAAATTTACCCGGCCTCCAACGGGCGATATTTTAGCCATTGAGCGAATTAAGGAAATCCATGCCCGTATTCCTGATACTCATCTGGTCATGCATGGTTCCAGCTCCGTGCCCCAGGACTGGTTGAAGATCATCCATGAGTTTGGCGGTGATATCGGTGAAACTTACGGCGTGCCCGTAAAAGAAATTCAAGAGGGAATTCGGCATGGAGTGCGAAAGGTTAATGTGGATACGGATCTGCGGCTTGCCTCAACCGGTGCTATCCGCAAGAATTTAGCTGAGAATCCGAAAAACTTCGATCCTCGTAAATACCTTAAGGCATCAACGGCGGCTATGAAGGATATCTGCCAGGCCCGTTTCGAAGCTTTTGGTTGTGCCGGGCATGCCTCTAAGATTAAACCGCTTTCCCTGGAAGCCATGTTTAAGCGTTATGCTAGCGGGGAACTGGACCCCAGGGTTAACTAAGCATTAATTAACCTTTATCCTTAATTTCTAAGGCATAGGGGATTTTGGATAGAAGTACTCAAGAAAAAAAGGGTGGGCTAAACTCCGCCCTTTTTTTATGGGCTCGACCTATCTTGGCGGACGGTTAATGATAGGATAGGCAAGGCAAAAGGCGGCAATCCCAATGGCAGCGGCAGTTAGATAGGCGCTGCGAGGTTCCACGGCCCATAGCTGACCGCTGTAAAAACTTCCAAAAGCTCCCCCTGCGCCAAAGCCAAGGCTGCTGTAAAGAGCTTGCCCTCGGCCTTGGTGGGCACCGGTAAAGCGGTGGTGAATCCAATCGATGGCCGCGGCGTGGAAAGAACCGAAAGTGGCGGCATGCAAGATTTGCGCAAAGACCATCAAGGAAAATTGGGTGGGGAATAAGCCCACTAGCAGCCAACGGAGGCTTGCAAGCAGCAAGCTCCCGAGCAGCATCCAGCGGACGCCTAATGTTAGCAGCAAACGGTGCATAATAAGAAATAATCCTACCTCGGCGATGACTCCTAGGGCCCATAAATAACCGATGAGGCTACGGCTGTAACCATATCCTTCCATATATAGGGTATAAAAGGTGTAATAGGGGCCATGGCTGGCTTGCATCAGAAAAGCCGCCGCGAAGAAGGTCAGAACTTCCGGTTTTTGCAACACTTCCCACAGGGAGCGGCAATCTTTGCGAGGGAGATTCATGTTACTTTCTGGCACCGTAAGGCTCACTAACCAAATACTAGCCATTAAGGTCAAAATTACGGTCGGCAAAAGATCTATACTCGCACGATCCAAGATAGCGCCAAGTAATGCCACGCTGAGGATAAAGCCCACCGAACCCCAGAGGCGAATCCGGCTGTAATGGTGGGTTTTCTTTCCAAGATGAGTTAGGGTAGTGACTTCAACTTGGGCTAATGTTCCATTCCAGAAGAAGCTAAAGACCACCATTATCCCTGCTAGAGTCCAATAATCGTGATTTAGGTACACGGCGCTGAAGGCAAGAGCGGCCAGCAAAGAGGCCATACGGACGATCAACATACGTTTGCCGCTATAATCGGCAATATAGCTCCAGATATTAGGCGCTAAAACCCTAGTCGCCATAAGTAGAGCCATGAGTTCGCCAATCTTCTGGGGAGCAAATCCTAGAGACTGCAGGTAGAGGCTCCAATAGGGGAGCAGCGCACCTAGCGTTGCAAAGTAGAACAAATAGAACCCGGAGAGGCGCCAGTAGGGAGGCGTAGGAGTTTTTATTTGCATGAGTTAGGAGAAAATCCAGCGGTTGGTGTGCTGGACTAAACAAAGATTAAACACCATGGAAAGGAAAGATCTACGCTATTTATAATGATGAGTTATTGTACCAATACAAAATCAGATCGGCATTTACTCGGACAGGAGCCTGTCCAGGGACTAGAATTTGATCTAATCTAACTAGCCGAAATGGAGGAGTAGACCATGGCGATAAAGAAAATCACCATTGTAGGCGCGGGTCGGGTAGGTGAAGCAACGGCTCAGTTCCTTGTCAAAAATGAGCTTTGCCAAGAATTGGTGTTACTTGATGTACAAGAGGGAGTCGCCCAAGGGGCTGCTCTGGATATTCAACAATCAGCACCCTTATTTGGTTTTGATGCTTGGGTAACGGGCTCAACTAACTATGAGTTAATTGCAGACTCGGATTTAGTTGTGATCACGGCGGGTAAGCCAAGAAAACCAGGGATGTCCCGTTCTGATGTTTTGGATTCTAATCTTCCCATTATTACCGACATCATGAATAACGTGATGCGTTTTGCCCCGCAATCTTTAGTGATGATTGTAACTAACCCTGTGGATGTACTGACCTATCATGCCTGGCGTCACTGCGGTTGGGATCGAGCGCGGGTATTTGGCCAAGCAGGCGTATTGGACTCGGCACGGATGGCCAGTTTTATTGCCGGCGAGACGGGTTTATCAGTTAAAGACATTTCGGCGATGGTACTAGGCGGGCATGGGGATACCATGCTGCCGCTTATTCGCTACACAACGATTGGTGGAATACCCTTGACTCATTTCCTTGAGCAAGAGGTCATTGAAAAAATTATCGATCGAACTCGCCATGGAGGCTTTGAAATTCTCCGCCTGCGGCAGACCAGCAGCGCCTACGATGCACCAGCAGCAGCTATTGCAGGGATGGTCGATGCAATTCGCCATAACCGCAAGCGTATCCTACCCTGCGTGGCGATCCTGGAAGGCGAGTATGGTGAAAACGAAGTGGCGATGGGAGTTCCCAGCATCCTGGGAGGGGACGGCTTAGAGCGTATTGTGGAATTACCCCTGACCGAAGAAGAACAAGGGCAATTTAAGCGCTCGGTAGAGGCTATTCGGTCTGATCTTACTCACCTTACAAGGACTTAAGGAGGGAACGGGGGATAGATAATGTCTCCTTTAAAACATTGATCGTTTGGTTTTCCTGGCCCTGAATGGCGCCATAAGCTTCGGACCGCCTTCAGACCAGGAAGGGGGCAAAAGGCCGGCAATAGGCAAGGACCAGAGTAGTTTTATAGCGCCATTATTTCCCTAACCCTAGATTAGGTTCTTAGTCAAACTAAAAAAAGCGTTGCAAACCCTAGAAAGGCCATGAAGCCCACTACATCGGTGATGGTGGTAAGGAGGACGCCTCCAGCCAGGGCCGGGTCAGCCCCTATCCGCCGTAAAAAAAGCGGAACAACAACCCCTGAAAGGGCAGCGAAAATTAGATTGATAATGATGGCGGACCCAATCAAAATACCTAATCCAATTCCTTCAAACCAGATAGCAGAGACTACGCCTATGACCGCTGCCCACAGGAGACCATTAAGGGCTCCCAAGGCTAGCTCTTTGCCTAGAAGCCAGCGGATATTGCTTTGATTAAGATAGCCAAGGGCAGTAGCGCGGATGATCAAGGTAAGCGTTTGACTGCCAGCAATGCCTCCCATGCTGGCCACGATGGGCATGAGTACCGCCAGGGCCACTTGCTTCTGGATAGTTGCCTCAAACAGTCCAATAACCCAGGCTGCGAGGAAGGCGGTCATCAGATTGATCCCCAACCAGAGGGAACGTCGCCGCAGGCTGATCAGCGCCGGGGCAAATGTATCCTCATCCTCAGTAAATCCCGCCATATTCATCAAGGAGCGATCCGCCTCGTCTCGAATCACGTCAACCACGTCATCAATAGTGATTCGGCCCAGTAATTTTCCCTTCTCATCCACAATAGGCGCCGAAATCAAGTCTTGTTTCTCAAAGCGTTGGGCTACCTCAGCAGCAGGCAGCAAGGCAGGAATGCTTTCTACGCCATGGGACATTACTTCCGTTACTGTCAGTTCCCGTTTTCGCGTTAGCAGCGTAGTAAGCTGTAATATTCCTTGGTATTTATCTTCCCGGTCCACGACGAACAAGCTGTCTGTGGCGTCGGGTAGCGTTCCTAGGAGACGCAGGTAGCGATGGACGACATCTAGGGTGACATCAGCGCGAACGGTGATGGTATCGGTATTCATGAGGCCGCCTGCGGTATCTTCCGGGTAGGAGAGTACGGTTTCCAAGCGGTGCCGATTCTGAGCATCCATAGTATGCAAAACCTGTTCGATTGCTGCTTCGGGCAGATCCCGAAGAATGCTAGCCAAATCGTCGGGGTCCAGGTCCTCTGTCAGCGAAGCCAGATCTGCTACCGCAATATTGTCCATGAGATCGGAACGCACCTCATCGCCAACATAGCTTAAAACTTCACCCCGATGGTCGGTGCTCACGAACCGCCAGGCTAAATGCCGGGTTGAGGGCGGCAGTGACTCTAGTAAATGAGCAACTTCAGCAGGATGCAGGCTGCTGAGCAGGCGCCGTAGGCGCACCATGCGGCCGCTTTCAAGTGCCGCTGCCAGGGCATTTAAGTGCTCGTTTCCCCTTCCTGGGGAGGTGGATTGCAGCATGAGTAACTCCTCGTATTGAATTAATGAGGATAGAGGAAACAGGTTTGAAGTATTTTATATTCTACAGAGGGATGGGAGGAGTTGGACACCATTATAGTTTAAGCAGAGTAAAAATTTGGAGAAGCGAGTTTAATGGATTAGAGGAAAAGGTGTTTGCTCTTAAGAGGAATTAATTGGGTAGGTCTTCATTAATTTGTTCTAATAGCACTTGCATTTCCGAGAGATCGCAGCATTCTAAAATCTGCTGAGTTAATTTCTTTAGCTTGCGTTGATCGCTTTCGGTAATCACCTGTTTGACCTCCAATAGGGAGGCGGGGTGCATACTAAAATCTCGCAATCCTAACGCTAACAGCAGTCGAGTATAGTGAATGTCTCCCGCCATTTCTCCGCAGAGGGAGACTGCCGTGCCTGTTTTTTCTCCGGCAGCGATGGTGTGATGGATGAGATGCAGGACTGCTGGATGCAAGGGACTATAGAGGTAGTTCACCTCATCATCAATACGGTCAATGGCAAGCGTATATTGAGTGAGATCATTGGTACCGATGGAAAGGAAATCCAGGTGGCGGGCGAAAGCCTCGGCACAAATAGCCGTAGCGGGAACTTCAATCATAGCGCCTACTGGCAAGGCGGGGTCATATTTCAGTCCTTGGTGTTTAAGTTCCCGTTTGCAGTCCTCTAATAATGCCATGACCTGGGTCAGTTCCTGGAGGGTGCAGATCATCGGTAATAGCAACCGCACGGGACCCTGTGCCGAGGCCCGGAGAATGGCCCGTAATTGGGGGCGAAATAGCCCTGGTTTTCGCAAGCATAGGCGAATAGCACGCAGTCCTAAGGCGGGGTTAGTGGCAATCGAGGCATTACTATGGCTTCCATCCACCGTCTTGTCAGCACCCAGATCGACCGTACGAATGTTTACCGGTCCTCCCTTCATGGCTTCCACCACCCGCGCATAGGCTTTTAGCTGTTCTTCTTCGTCGGGAAGAGTAGTACGATTCATGTATAAAAATTCAGTGCGGTAGAGGCCGATTCCCTCGGCGCCAGAATCAGCCACGAGAGGTAAATCTTCCGGCAATTCAATGTTAGCCTCCAGCGTAATGGGTTGTCCTTCAAGGGTAACCGCAGGCTGACTCCGAAATGCTGCTAGAGCTGCTAACCGGTGTTGTTGGTTGGCCCGTCTTTGCTGAAATTTCTTAATAAGGGAGTCATCGACTCCTGCAAGCAAGATTCCTTGTCCGCCATCGATGATGAGTAATTCATCATCTTGGATGTAACGGCGTGCGCTGCGTAGGCCAACGATAGCAGGAATACCCAAGCTACGAGCAAGAATACTGGTATGAGAATTAGCACCGCCACGTTCAGTGGCAAAACCACCTACTTGCTGTTGCTGCATCAGGACAATATCCGCCGGGGTTAAGTCGTCGGCTAATAAAATATATCCTTTAAGGCGGCCGCTAGGGGCTTCGTGGTAGGGGCTTTCCTGATTAGTGAGTGTGCGTAGAATGCGGTTAACGACATGATCTACATCGTTTTTGCGGGTACGAAGATAAGAATCGTCCATTTCATCAAAGACGCTGACCAGAGCGTCACGCTGTAGTTTAAGCGCCCATTCGGCATTGCAGTGCCTGGTTATTATAAGTTCCACAGGTACAGTAGCCAGTGCTTTGTCTTCGAGCATGAGCAGGTGGGTGCTGATAAAAGCAGCGATATCGGTCGAGATATTATTCGGAATTTGCTCTTGGATAGACTGTAGCTGCACCTTGGCAGTAGCCAGTGCCGCTTGGTACCGTTGAACTTCACTTTCGATAAGATTCGATGGCAGGATGTACTCACTGACTTCGGGTTGATCGCGGGAAAGCATATGGACTTTACCGATAGCAACGCCTCGGGAGACACCGATCCCATGCAGTTCAAGGGTCATTGCAAGACCCTAAAGCAATTTTGTCCCCTAATAAGAGGATGGGGCTTGCTATTATTCATGCTCTCCAAATCGCTTATTGACCAGCGCCTGTAACTGTTCTAGCGCTTCCTTCTCATCTGGCCCCGAGGCGACAATAGACAGGCGCGTTCCCTGAGAGGCGGCTAGCATCATTACCCCCATGATGCTTTTTCCATTGACTTCCTTTGTTCCCCGTTGAATACGTATCTCGCTTTTAAAGCGTGATGCTAGCGTGACGAATTTGGCTGCGGCGCGGGCATGTAGTCCCAGTTTATTAATAATAGTCACCTCATTTTGTGTCATCCTGTGTCCTCATTGTGGTGGGGCAGGCGCAAACTCCTTCACGCCCACCGCTTACTGCCTTTTCTGTCAGTTTAGTGAGGCTCAAACGAGGGTAATTTAGCACCCGTATTAGCATCGGTAAGTTCAGACCCGTAACGACCTGCACCTGCTGTTCATTCGCCACGTAGCAGGCGATATTGCTGGGGGTGGAACCGTACATATCGGTGAGCACCAAAACTCCTTGGCCCATGTTCAGGCAGTTTATCATCTCTTTTGCTTGCCGCTGTAAGGCATCGGGGTGAGAAGCACGGGTAACTCGGAGTATTTTGAGCTGGAGGGGACAGCTTCCCAGCATGTCATTGGCCGTATCTAATAAGGATGAGCCAATATTGCCGTGAGTGATGATCAGCACGCCAACGGTCATGATAACTCCCGGTGGCGGCAAAGTACTCGAGCATGCAAGGAGTGGAAATGGGCTTTGAGCTGCTCGGCTAAATAAACTGAACGATGCTGCCCCCCTGTGCATCCGATAGCCACAGTCAAGTAACTGCGATTGGTGTTTTGAAACCGCTGCAGCCAATGTTGTAGGAAGGTAATCAAGTCCCGCTGCATTTGGGTGACTGTCTTATGACGCTTGAGGTAGGCAATTACTTCTGAGTCACGACCACTTAAAGGACGCAAATGAGGTTCCCAGTGGGGGTTGGGAAGACAGCGAACATCAAACACAAAGTCAGCGTCGAGGGGAACCCCATGTTTGTAGCCAAAAGATTGGAATAGTAGCGACATCCCTGGACGTACGCTGTCGTCAATCCGCTCACTGATTAAGTCCCGGAGTTGATGTACTGTGGTACAGGTAGTGTCGATCCTGAGATCGGCCTTTTCAGCAATGGTTTCTAATAAGGCCCGCTCGCAGCGAATTGCCTCGGCTAGGGGAATATGGCTCAGTGGATGCTTGCGGCGAGTTTCGCTAAAGCGTTTAAGAAGCGTCGCATCACTGGCATCAAGGAAAATGATATGGCAGTGGATTCCCGCCTTTTCTATTTCCTCCAGAATCTGCGGAAACTGCTGTAATTCCTGAGGAAGATTGCGGGCATCAATACCGACGGCGGCACGGAGCTGGCGGGCGTCCTGCTGCATCTTCTTGGCAAAGGTGGGAAGGAGGTAAATAGGCAGGTTATCAATGCAGTAGTAATCCCGATCTTCTAAGGCGTGGAGGGCAATACTTTTGCCTGATCCTGATACACCACTGATAATAAGCAATTTCATGAGTACTTTGCCGGTTCTCCTTCATCAAATGATCAAATCCCTAAGGCGCTCTCCTGCTTTTACCTGGATGAGAGGGGGGTGAGTAGCTCTTGTTGCCGCTGCTGCAGCTCAAGTAATGCATCGTAACCTTTAATCCGCAGTTGATGGTCTTGGACCGCCGTTTCTATCACTGTGGCTGGCTGCATAGTACCCATTAGAGGCAGGGTGATCTCAGGTACTTTCACCTTTAACCGCTCCCACTGGCCTAGGTTGCGGGTGAGGGGTTCGATGGGTTTGCTAGGGATAAGGTGGATGACGAGATCAAGAAGGTGCTGCACGGCAATAGCTTGCTCGCCGTAGATAGCACGAATATTGATAGCCCCCAAACCAGGTACAGCTAGAAAATCCTGCAATAGATGGGGACAGCTACCCACTAATCGGGCCGCTGACGTGCGTTGAAAGAGAGGGGCATCGTCTGCTATTAAACGATGCCCCCGCCTGATTAATTCTAGAGCTAGGCTGCTTTTACCAACGCTGTTTTCTCCCGTTAATAGAACGCCACAGTCAAATATTATGAGCAGTACGCCGTGGCTTGTCATCTTATTTTCATTAGGGTTGCTCACGCCCTGCAATCTCACTTGGTAGCAACATTCGAGGGAGTGGAGTTCTGCTCCCATTCTTTCAGAGTTTCCAGGAGAACATTTGGGTCTTTAGCTTTCCGCAGGTAGGCACATAGCTCCGGATCACGAAACATTTCTGCTAACCGGGCGAGCAATTGCACGTGGATTTGCGTTGATTCTTCAGGTACCAGCAGAGCGCAGAATATATCCACCGGCTGCTGATCCATGGCATCGAAATCAATTCCCTGGTCTAGGCAGATTAAAGCCGCTAACGTGTGTTGATTGCCTTTCATGCGGGCATGGGGAATGGCGATTCCATGTCCTAAACCTGTGCTGCCAAGTCGTTCCCTAGCAAGCAGGCAATCAAAGATATCCGTTGAATTCAGGTTATCCGCGCCTCGGGCGAGCAGTTCACTAAGCTGTTCTAGAACCCGCTTTTTGCTGCTTGCAAGGGTGCCAGCAGCAACTTGATCGGGACCAAGGAGCTTGGTAATTTGCATAACCTTGGTTGGCCTATCCTTGCTGCTGTTTTTTTATTATGCCCTCGCTCCGGCGATGGTCGGTTAGCTTTTCCCGGTGTTTTTTTATTTGCCGATCTAGTTTGTCTGTCAGATCATCTATGGCTGCATACATATCCTCATCCTCAGCAGAGGCGAATACATTGGCGCCACTAAGATGCAGGGTTGCTTCCGCTTTCTGCCTCATTTTTTCTACACTGAGGACTATATGAAGGTGAATCAATTGGTCAAAGTGGCGTTCTAAACGCTCGCACTTATTTTCTATATAGTTGCGTAGTGCTTGCGTAATCTCAATGCGATTGCCAGTGATATTGACTTGCATGGGCTGCTCCCTATTTTGTTTGCCGTTATCTAGATCAAGCGTTTTCGCTCGTTGGAAGGGGGTATGCTTAGGTTTTCCCGATATTTGGCAATAGTACGCCGTGCCACTTTGATGCCTTGTTCGGCCAGGGTTTGGGCGATTTTACTATCGCTTAGAGGTTGGCGAGGTTTTTCCGCAGCGATTAATTTCTTGATAAGAGCACGGATAGCCGTTGCGGAGCACTCTCCCCCACTGCTGGTAGCCACATGGCTGGAAAAAAAGTATTTTAGCTCATAAATTCCCCGTGGAGTATGCATGTATTTGTTGGTGGTGACCCGAGAAACCGTAGATTCATGCATGGAGACCGCTTCCGCAATATCGTGTAACACTAAAGGACGCATGGCTTCTTCACCGTGCTCCAAAAAACCCTGCTGCCGCTCAACAATACAACAGGTGACTTTAAGTAAGGTTTCATTGCGGCTGTGCAGGCTTTTAAGAAACCAGCGGGCTTCTTGGAGTTGGTTTTTGAGATAGCTGTTAGCGAGACTATCGTCAGCCCGTTTAATAAGACTAGCATATTGAGCATTGACCCGTAAGCGCGGGGCGGTATCGGGATTAAGTTCGACTTGCCAACAGCCTTTGTGTTTAGTGACATAGATATCAGGTACGACGTATTCGGTTTTACTCGGCTGTATTTGATGACCCGGCCGCGGATTGAGCGATTGAATTAAATGGATAACTGCTTGTAGTTCTTGTTCCGATAATTTCATCACCCGCATCAATTGCATATAGTCCCGTTTCCCCAGTGTTATGAGATGTTGGGATAGGAGCAGTTTGGCTTCTTTTAGCCAAGGGGTAGTGGGAGGATACTGTTTCAGTTGTAGCAACAGACACTCAGCTAAGTCACGTGCGCCAACCCCAGAAGGCTCGAAATTCTGTATCTGGTGCAATATGGTTTTGATTTCATCAAGCTCGACCTCTATGTCCTTTCCTAGGCTTGCTTGTATTTCTTCGAAGGTACTGCATAGATAGCCTTCTTCATTAATCGAATCGATAATAGTGGCTGCGATGGCAAAATCTTTCTCGTTGGTGGTAGCCAAATGTGCCTGCCATAGCAAGTGTTCTTGCAAGGTTTCTCCCCCCTTGTCCTGATTTTCTAGATCGGGTGAGGATTCGCTTCCAGAGGTACCCGGCAACGGTGAGCTGTCATAGATATCGTTCCAGTTAGTGTCTACGGGTAATTCCTCTGGGATTGTCTCTTGGGCCAGTGAAGCTGTTAGCTCACTGCCTTCAGGATCAAGAACTTCGTTCTTTAAGCCATCGGTTTCTAAAGGCTCCTGCCTCTCTTCGTTTTGCTCAA
The DNA here is from genome assembly GCF_000143085.1 of Nitrosococcus watsonii C-113. Classification (NCBI taxonomy): domain Bacteria; kingdom Pseudomonadati; phylum Pseudomonadota; class Gammaproteobacteria; order Chromatiales; family Chromatiaceae; genus Nitrosococcus; species Nitrosococcus watsonii. Next base: position 308,051 of record NC_014315.1, read on the forward strand.
GCAGTGGATTAGACTCTAATGCCTGTTGGATCTCAGTTTGCAGTTCCAAGGTTGAAAGCTGCAGCAAACGAATGGCTTGCTGCAACTGGGGCGTCATCGTTAGTTGCTGCCCAAGGCGTAATTGAAGAGATGTTTTCATGCCTGAGATTTGCCTGCCATTATACTGCAATCTATCTTACGATATATTATTTAGCAAGAAACATACCATAATAGAAGTTAAAGATAAAAATTGTACCCCAGATACACTTCCTTTACTCGCTCGTTATCAAGGATTTCCTGGGGCTTACCTTTAGCAATTACTTCACCTTCATTAACAATGTAAGCATATTGGCAAATTCCCAAGGTTTCCCGGACGTTGTGATCGGTAATCAAAACACCAATCTCTCGTTCTGTTAAGTGTCTAATAATACCCTGAATATCGAGCACTGAAATAGGATCAACACCAGCAAAAGGTTCGTCTAGCAGTATAAACTGTGGTTCCACCGCCAGCGCACGAGCAATTTCAACACGCCGCCGCTCTCCGCCTGAGAGGCTCATGCCCAAGGTATTTTTTATATGGGTGATATTGAGTTCGCGCAATAATTGGTCCACAAGGTGTTTGCGAGCCGATTTTGTAAGATCCCGTCGAGTTTCCGCGATGGCCATAATATTGTTGGCTACCGTCAACTTGCGGAAAACTGAGGCTTCTTGGGGAAGATAGCTGATCCCTAGTCGAGCACGGCGGTGAATGGGATAAGAGGTAATATCATGATGGTCTAGAGAAATAAGCCCCCTATCGGCTGGTATTAAGCCAACCAGCATGTAGAAACACGTCGTTTTACCCGCGCCGTTAGGGCCTAGCAGGCCTACGATCTGACTGCTTGAAATCTCTAACGAAACATCTTTGACTACCCAGCGGGATTGGTAGCACTTAGCAAGGCGATGGGCTGACAGCTTGCTCATGGGGCGATGCGGTTATCTTCACGCTCGACGGGCAATCGAATAAAATCTATATGGCTCCAGCCTTCGACCGATTCGCCCTTGATAAGGATAGCAATGTGTAACCATTTATCTTGCCGCCCTAAGATTGCCACCTGAGTTCGAGGCGGGAGAAGCGCTACTTTAGGGTACTCGGTACCGGGACCAGTACGCAGCTTGAGCCAAGTCGTGGTTCTCCCATCCGTGAATGGCTGGCGGTCATTCTTTTCATTTTCCGAGAGTGGGGTAGGGGTTGTATTTTCAGGAGTGGATTCGCTGGTTGGTGGGCCGTCATCGGCCGGATGTATCGTCACATGGATGCGCCCCACTCCCGTTTCGGAGCCTTCACCCCTCACAATATCACGTTCCGTATTATAGACGATGCGATCACCCGTGAACTCGTTTGTACCCTGCCAAATATGGGCTTTCTGCAGTAGATGGATGGTTGTAGTATCGGCATGGTATTCCATTCGCAGCGCCTTGGCCCGGATATCCTCCTTACTGTTGTCGGGCCGTTGCCGATACCAGGCGGGCTGCCCCTCGGCAACGGCCTTTTCAAGTTTTTTATCTAGCGTGTAGTAGATAGTAAGCGTATCAGAGTCAATTCGCAGGGTTCCTTGGGTGAGGTGGACATTGCCACTATAAACAGCAACTTGCTCGCGGTCATCAAGTTCCCCTCGATCAGCTTCAATATGAATGGGTTGCTCAGAATCGCTAGATAGGGCCAGGGCGGTTTCAATACTTAGGCTACCGATGATAAACCAAGCAGCCGTTAATTTAAGGCTTAGGCGCCAGATCATAGTTCCCTCTTACCTGCGATAATAATTCTATACGGCCCTCTTTTAGATAGACTCGAGCACCTATGGAGTGGGTTTTGCCGAAGCTATTGAGCAGGGTGACCGGTTGTTGGGTTTCGGCGTACTTTGCTTGTGGTTTAACCCGTACATTTCGGGTTAATATTTTCATATTAATGGTTTTTGAATCAGCTCCTAATTGGTGAATAATAACTTCTCCCAGAAGATCAATTTCATCACCTTGGCTATTGGTTAACCCTTGTTCGGCCACGACTTTCCAACGGGCTTTAGCCTGTTGATAAAAAACGGCATCTGGTGCCGTAATCTCTATAGTGTCGTTATCTAGGTAGTGGGCCATATGAGTACCTGCTAGCCGGTAAAGAGGTAGGCCTTGTGGGTCCATTAGCGTCGAGGTGAATTCCTCCATGAAGTAATCGGTGGTGCGTCTATTCAGATCGCCCCCAGGAGCATATGCGGATTCTTCCTGTAATAATTCCCAGGCTGTCACAGTAGCGATAAGCGTTAGTATCACCATTCCCCAAAAGCGGGTTAGTTTAATAATATTTCTCCAGCTGGGCTTTAAGCGTTCCTTGAGCCTCCATAATAAGCTCGCAGACATCACGCGCAGCACCTTTGCCACCGAGGTGGGGAGTAATCCAGTGAGCGTGTTGCTTGACGAGCGGATGAGCATCTTGGACCGCGATGGCAAGCCCCACTCGCCGCATAATAGCCAAATCTACGACATCATCGCCCACATAGGCAGTCTCATGGGGTTGAAGGTTAAGCTGTTCAAGCAGATGTTCGTAGGCGGGGAGCTTAATCTTTTGTCCTTGGTACACCAAAGTAATTCCAAGGTTTTCCATGCGGTATTCGACTACACGGGAAGTTCGGCCCGTAATGATTCCAATTTTAACGCCTGTATGTTGTAGCATTTTCATGCCATGGCCATCACGAGAATGAAAAACTTTGTACTCCTGACCATTATCGTCAAGATAAAGGCCGCCATCGGTGAGTACGCCATCCACATCGAAAAGAGCAAGTTTTATAGCCGAGGCTTTGGCAAATACCTCACGCATGGCGCTTATCCCATTATTTTTTACAAGACACCGGCTCGAAGTAAATCATGCATATTGAGAGCGCCGATTAAGCGTTGCTCAGTGTCTACTACAAGGAGGGCATTAATACGATAACGCTGCATTATTTGCAATGCTTCAGCGGCGAGTAGATTGGGGCCTAGGGTTTTGCAATTAGCAGTCATAATTTCGGTAATCGGGGTAGCATGGACATCAATCCCTTGGTCAAGGGCGCGGCGCAAATCACCGTCGGTAAAGATTCCTACGGCATGGTTTTGCGCGTTGACGACAGCCGTCATTCCTAGCCCTTTACGGGTCATTTCTAGCAAAGCGGCGCTTAGCAGTACATTCTCTAGAATGGCTGGTATTTCTTCACCTTTGTGCATGATATCGCTAATGCGAAGCAAAAGACGTCGCCCCAGGCGGCCACCTGGGTGGGAACGGGCAAAGTCTTCCGCTGTGAACCCTCGGCTTTCCAACAAGGCAATAGCTAGAGCATCGCCCATGACCAGGGTTGCCGTGCTGCTGGCCGTCGGCGCCAGTCCGAGGGGGCAGGCTTCTTTTTCGACACTAATATCAATGTGGACGTCAGCAACCCTTCCTAGAGTCGACTGGGGTTGACCAGTCAGGGCAATCAGTGGAACGCTTAGGCGTTTGATAAGAGGGAGAATAGTACAGATTTCTTCGGTCTCTCCGGAATTTGAAAGTGCTAGTACCACATCCTTTTCGGTAATCATGCCCAGATCCCCGTGGCTGGCCTCACCAGGGTGGACAAAAAAAGCTGGCGTACCCGTACTGGCAAGAGTAGCGGCAATTTTGCCGCCAATATGGCCTGATTTGCCCATTCCTAGAATAACGATACGGCCTTCGCAGGCCAGCATATATTTACAGGCGGCAGCAAAGTTTTCATTGATTCGAGTTCGTAGCGCTGCTACCGCCCGGGCCTCAGTGTCGATAACAGCGGCTCCTAGTTGAAGCAGCCGCTTATCCGTATCATCATTGTGGGCAATAGACATCAAGGGAGGTTATAGCTCTTGAGCGACAGCTAGGTTAACGTTAACGATAATCGTAGGTAGAAGCCGAGAATTTCCCCATTTCAAGGATCTAAAGCAGGCCCACCTATTCGACTTAGCGGTCTGGAAAATAAGGAGGCAGCGGGGAAGAAGGCCCTGCAGGTTCCTCAGGTATTTCTTCTTCCTCACCGAATTCATCGTCGAATTCGAATTCCTCTTCGGGTATTTCTTCCTTAGGTATTTTGCCATCATATACTAGGAATTTACGGCGCTGCAGAAAGGCTTCCCGGGTATAGACATAAGGATCTAAAGCGGCTTCCTTTAGAATATCGGTTGCTTCAAGTAAATCCGCCCGGAGATCTACCGTTCGTATCCCTGCTAGCCCTAACCTTGTCCCAAAATTTCCCATATAGCTAACAGGCCAGGTTAGCGCATCAACGCCTAGTCCTACTCCATCTCGAATATTACTGGCTCCGAGGAGGGGTAAAACCAGATAAGGACCGGTATTGAACCCCCAGACTCCCAGTGTTTGCCCAAAATCTTCGTCGTGTTTAACCATCCCGCCCGAGGTGGCTACATCAAACAGTCCTCCAATACCCACAGTGCTATTGGCTAGGAAGCGGGCAAAATCTGTTAACCCTTGCTGGAATTTACCTTGCAAGATGCCGTTTAAGCCAACGATCAAGTCATTAAGATTGCTGAAAACGTTAGTAATGCCTTTGTCAACAGGGGTGGGTACGACTTTATCATAACCCTTCGCAATGGGTTTCATAACATAGCGATCGGCAGCATCATTGAATTTGTAAATGGCGCGGTTAAAGCCTTCAAAAGGGTCATGGGAAGCATCATAGGTAGCGTTAGTTGCGCAGCCAGCTGATAAGCTGAGGAGTATTCCTAGTAGCGTGAGCTTGGCCCATAGTACCATTGCAGATGTATAGTTCATAACTCGCCTCAACTTAGCTTCAAATTGACTCTCTATGATTGATGCTTGCATTTATCGTCATATTCTAGGCTTAGATTAGAAGTGTCAAGAAAAGCAGTTTGAGTACCTAGCTGTGCTTCTTGTTGATTTAGAAGATTATTCACCTTATATTCTTCGCGCTCTGAGCAGAATTAATCATCGCATGCGGGGAAAAGGGGATCAACCCTTTAAAATATGGGATGGTTATGGGTTCCCATGGTGGCTTTCTCTAAGGGCATATTTAAAGTAGTAAGACAATGATATTTGACTTGGGAATGGACCTCAATGAAACTTAGAAGATTCTTATTAAGGATAAGGTCAGTAGGGAAATTTCATCCCCGTCATTATCTAAGGCTCGGTAATGGGCGGCGAGTCTAATGATCGTTGCGAGCCGCCATGAATAACCTTGAGAATTAACCGAAATCAGGATATGAGTGCAGAACTGGATACCTCGCTAGTCAAGATCCGAGGTCTACATTTTTCCCACGGAAGTCGCGCTATTTTCAAGGGGATAGATATTGATATCCAGCGAGGTAAGGTGACCACCATTATGGGGCCCAGCGGGACAGGTAAAACCACGCTCCTACGCTTGATTGGGGGGCAACTGTATCCTGATGGGGGGACAGTGGAAGTTGATGGCCATCAGGTTTCCGCCCTGTCCAGCGGGGAGCTTTACGCTTTGCGTCAACGTATAGGGATGTTGTTTCAAACGGGTGCTTTACTTACCGGTCTCTCGGTATTTGACAATGTCGCTTTCCCATTGCGAGAGCATACTCATTTATCTGAGGCTATGATCCATGATCTGGTGCTTATCAAGCTCCACGCCGTGGGGCTGCGTTGCGCCCGCCAACTCATGCCTAGCGAGCTTTCCGGGGGTATGGCTCGGCGGGTAGCATTAGCGCGGGCGATTGCATTAGATCCTATGATGATCATGTATGATGAGCCTTTTACGGGTCAAGATCCCATCTCCATGGGTACTCTGGTACAGCTTATTCGTTTACTCAATGATGCTCTTGGGTTAACGAGTATCATTGTTTCTCATGATGTCCAGGAGGCGACTTTTATATCGGATTATATTTACATCCTATCGGGGGGACGAGTGGTGGAGCATGGCACGCCTAGCAAGATTGATCGCTCTTGTTCCGCGGCTGTTAAGCAGTTTATGCGAGGCTTGCCTGATGGGCCAGTGCCATTTCACTACCCCGGCAGGGACTACGCTGAAGACCTATTGGATGTAGAGAAATCCGCCCCAGTCCGTTCTCTAGGGCGTTTAAAATATCTGTTGAGGCGGCATGCCTCACCGGAGGTATCGTGATTGAGGCCCTTCTCCGCCTAGGCCGTTGGGGGCTAGGAACTTTTGAACGTTTGGGTCGAGGCCACCTTTTTTTAGGACAACTCTTACTCAGTATTGCTGCCCTCTTACTACGTTTTCCCTTGCTAATTACCCAGGTGTATTCAGTAGGAGTCTTAACTCTGCCCATCATTGTGGTATCAGGAGCCTTTGTTGGTATGGTCTTAGGACTTCAAGGCTATAATACGCTTGTTGATTTTGGCGCCGAAGAATCACTGGGGGTGATTGTCTCGCTTTCCTTGGTTCGAGAGTTGGGGCCAGTGGTCAGTGCTTTGCTTTTTGCGGGGCGGGCGGGTTCCGCGCTCACTGCTGAAATTGGGCTTATGAAGGCAACGGAGCAGTTGTCAGGGATGGAGATGATGGCGGTTGATCCTGTGCGCCGAATAGCTGCTCCCCGCTTTTTTGCAGGTTGTTTTTCTATGCCGCTATTGGCGGCGATTTTCAGTGCTGTGGGGGTGTTGGGAGGATATTTCGTGGGAGTAGGGTTATTGGGCGTGGATGAAGGTGCTTTTTGGTCGCAGATGCAAGCCAGCACTGATTGGGAAGAAGACGTGCTCAACGGTGTTATTAAAAGTATTGTGTTTGGAATCGTAGTTACCTGGATAGCTGTTTTTGAGGGTTACGATACCGTCCCCACCTCTGACGGAGTCGGGCGCGCGACTACCCGCACCGTAGTTCATTCTGCTTTTGCGGTGCTAGCATTAGATTTTGTACTCACCGCTCTAATGTTTGGAGCCGAATAGGTAATGAGACAGTCTCGAACGGTAGAATTGATTGTGGGCCTATTTGTGGCTGCTGGTTTGGCGGCATTTTTTATGTTGGCCATGCGGGTAAGTAATTTAAGCTTAATGGCGCAAAAAAACACTTATTCCGTAGTGGCGGAATTCCAGAATATTGGGGGCCTTAAAGTGCGCTCTCCGGTGACTTTGGCTGGGGTCACTATCGGCCGGGTGGTCTCTATCCAAATAGATCCCCAAACTTATGGAGCTCAGGTAAAAATGCATATTGAAGCTCAGTATAACTATCTGCCTGAGGATACTTCGGCCAGCATCTATACTTCTGGGTTGTTGGGCGAGCAATATATTGCCTTGGAGCCAGGAGGAGCTGAGGCCTATCTTAAAGAAGGTGGTGAAATCACGCTTACCCAATCCGCTCTGGTGCTTGAGGAGCTTATTGGTCAATTTCTCTATAGTAAGGCTGCTGGAGATTCTTAGCCGTGCCAGGGTAAGCTGAGATGGGTCAAGGTTTATGTTCTCGTTGAGTGCAAATAGTGAATGATTTTCCATATTGAATCCCAGCAGAAGGGGCATTTTCGGATGGTAGGTGAATTGACCTTCAACACTGTGCCGGAAGTAGCTGTAAAGGGGTTAGCGCTATTTAAGGGGGCCGGGAAGGATCTCCGCATTGATTTGCGGGAAGTTTCTCGTACTGATAGCGCCGGTCTTGCTTTGTTGATTGCTTGGCTGCGCTACGCCAAGAAGGAAAATAAAAACCTCCGGTTTTTAAATATTCCAGCTCAGATGCTAGCGCTTGCTCAGATCAGTAGTCTGGACCAAATACTTCCTTTGAGCGAGAAACAAGCGCTGGGCGGGCCATCATTAACTTTAGGCCAAGCTAAAAAATTCATCTCTCCCTTGAACTCGTGATTTTTATGCGCCTATAGTTGCTGGGTATGGCAAAAGGACTGCGGACTATGTAAATTTTCCCATACAGAGCCGGAAGTGCAAAAGGGATTATGGAGGAGAGAAAGATTAATGTGGAGAAACGTGATGGATAAGTATCGTCGGCGGGATGTGGGTTTAGCTGCATTTTTGATATTAACGATTTTTGGCTTTAACTCCTCTTTCATCCAGGCTGATCCGCTACCTACCGCCTCAGCCCAGCAATTAGTGGAGAAAACCTCTGAACGCATGCTCCAGACCTTGCGGGAAAAAAGGGAAGAGCTGGAAGCTCATCCGGAGCAGATCTACGATTTGGTCAAAGAAATTCTTGTACCTCATTTTGATTTTCAACGTATTTCCCGGTTGGTGCTTGGAAAGTACTGGCGGCAAGCCTCAGTGGAGCAGCAGCAACGTTTTGTGGACGAGTTTCAAACCTTACTGGTTCGGACCTATTCTACAGCCTTGCTGAAATATAGTGACGAGAAGATTAATTATTTGCCATTGAGAGGGCCGAAAGAGGCTGAAAAGATTCCTGTTCGCATGGAGATTGAACAGGCCAGGGGGGGATCGCCCATTTCTATGGAAGTGGATTTGTATGAAAAAGAAAAAAGCTGGAAGGTCTATAACATAAGAATTGGTGGCGTAAGCTTGGTAACTAACCATCGGACTAATTTTGCTAATGAGATACGTCATGGGGGACTTGATCAGCTCATTGATAAGTTAAAGGAAAAAAATCAAAAAACCGGCGGCTAATTTACTGAGTATGTTAAGAAATTTAAACTATGGGGGTGACATGTCTAGACCAAGGGGGTATTCTCTGGCCCCATTATGCTTGAATTGGGATAACCCACATGAATGCTAGCGAAATCAAACGCATGATAGAAACCGGCTTACCCGAAGCAGAAGTTGCCGTGCATAGTGAAGATGGCCATCATTTTGAGGCCCTCGTTGTGTATGAGGGTTTCAGAGGTAAGAGCTTACTTGAGCGGCACCGCATGGTGTATGAAGCCTTGGGCGACAGTTTCAAATCCGCTTTGCACGCTTTAGCTATTCGTACCCGGCTTCCTGGAGAAAGCTAGGGAAAGGGTATTTTTCTCGCCTGTCGCATCCAGAGCGGACGATCACACCTTGGAAGCCGATGTTTTATGGATAAGCTCTTGATTAATGGTGGCATTTCTCTGGACGGAGAAATACGTATCTCGGGTGCTAAGAATGCTGCCTTACCCATACTCGCAGCAACGTTACTTGCGAGCGAACCCGTTAAAATCTGCAATATCCCCCACCTGCATGATATCACCACGACCATGGAGCTGCTTGGACGCATGGGGGCTCAGCTCATGGTGGATGAACACCTTAATATTGAGGTAGATACCCGGAATCTAAAGGAATTTTATGCCCCTTATGATCTAGTCAAAACGATGCGCGCTTCTATTCTGGTGTTAGGACCGCTATTGGCCCGTTATGGAAGAGCAGATGTATCCTTGCCCGGAGGTTGTGCTATTGGTTCCCGGCCAGTCAACCTTCATATCCATGGTTTACAGGCTATGGGCGCAACCATTACCGTGGAAGAAGGGTATATTTGCGCTCGTTCCCAGGGACGGCTAAGGGGCACACGGCTGTTTATGGATCGCGTGTCGGTAACGGGAACCGAGAACTTGATGATGGCGGCCACTTTAGCTGAAGGGACGACCTTTATAGAAAATGCCGCTCGTGAGCCGGAGGTAGTGGACTTGGCGCACTGCCTTAACCAGATGGGGGCTAGAATTAGTGGTATGGGTAGCGATACCTTGGTCATTGAGGGAGTTGATTCCCTGGGTGGCGCCTCTCATACGGTGCTTCCTGATCGTATCGAGACGGGTACCTACCTAGTGGCTGGAGCCTTGACGGGCGGGCGAGTGAAGCTTAAAAATACCAACCCTGGAAGTTTAGAGGCCGTATTGTTGAAGCTAGAGGAAGCTGGTGCTGAAATCAATACGGGGAAGGATTGGATTGTTTTAGATATGAAAGGGCGTCGGCCCCGTGCAGTGGATATCCGCACCGCTCCTTATCCTGCTTTTCCCACTGATATGCAGGCTCAATTTACTACCTTGAATATTGTTGCAGAGGGGAGTGGTACGATTACCGAAACCGTTTTTGAAAATCGTTTTATGCATGTCCAGGAACTACAGCGGATGGGAGCGGTTATTCGGTTGGAGGGTAATACTGCTTTCACCAACGGGGTAGAAACGCTGACCGGTGCTCCCGTGATGGCAACGGATCTGCGTGCTTCGGCCAGCTTGGTTTTGGCGGGACTAGTTGCTAAGGGAGTCACTGCGGTGGATCGTATTTACCACGTCGACCGCGGCTACGAGTGCATTGAGGAAAAACTGCAACAATTGGGAGCCAAGATTCGCCGCGTTTCGAGCTATGCTCCCGGCAAGATCTATGCTGCTTATGGTTGAACCACTTAAGCTGGCGCTTTCCAAGGGGCGAATCTTTCAAGAAATACTGCCTTTACTGGCGATTGCTGGTATCTATCCCCGCGATGATCCGAAAACTAGCCGTAAATTAGTGCTTGATACCAATCAGGCTGATCTTAAGCTAGTGATTATCCGTGCAGCCGATGTGCCTACCTACGTGGAGTATGGGGCTGCTGATTTTGGCGTAGCAGGTAAGGATGTCTTGCTGGAGCATCCGGGGAACGGGTTATACGAACCTTTGGATTTACGGATAGCCTGCTGCCGTATGATGGTTGCCGGTGAGCCTGAGGTAACTCCCCGCTCGGGGCGCCTGCGAATTGCCACTAAATATGTACATAGTACCCGCCGTTTTTATGCTGAGCGGGGGGAGCAGGTAGAAGTGATCAAGCTTTATGGCTCCATGGAATTAGCGCCGCTAGTGGGGCTTGCCGATCGCATTGTTGATTTGGTGGATACAGGCAATACCCTTAGGGCCAATGGTTTAGCCCCGTTAGAACATATTACCGATATCAGTTCACGTTTGGTGGTTAACAAGGCTTCCATGAAGATGAGACACCAGCGTATCAAGGAATTTATTTGCCTAATGGCTGAAGCTGTGGAGAAGCAGCATGGTTGAGATGGCGCGCTTAGACATTGTCCAGGGAGATTTTTGGCCCTGCCTGGAGCGGCGTTTGGCTTGGGAAGGAGTTGCGGATGAAACGGTGGTAGCTACCGTGAGGGAGATTCTCAAGGCGATCCGCTGCCGGGGGGATGAGGCCCTGCTAGAGTATACCCAACGTTTTGATGGCCTAGAAATAGCCCGGGCTCCAGAGCTTGAAATCCCAATCTCTCGTTTACAGGCGGCGTTAGTAGGCATTTCCAGGGAGCAGCGGGAAGCACTCCAGGTGGCGGCTGAACGCATCACCGCCTATCACCGCCATCAAAAGCAGGAATCTTGGAGTTATACCGAGCCAGATGGTACTTTGCTTGGCCAGCAGGTGAGGCCCCTGGATCGGGTGGGGCTTTATGTGCCTGGTGGTAAGGCGGCTTATCCTTCTTCCGTATTGATGAATGCCCTCCCGGCAAAGGTGGCAGGTGTTTCCGAACTGATTATGGTGGTGCCAACACCCAAGGGCGAGATGAACGATCTTGTGCTAGGAGCAGCGGCTATTGCGGGCGTGGATCGGGTGTTTACCGTGGGTGGCGCGCAGGCGGTTGCTGCCTTGGCTTTTGGTACTGAAAGCGTACCCCGGGTGGATAAAATTGTCGGTCCGGGTAATATGTATGTGGCCACGGCTAAAAGTATGGTTTTTGGCCAAGTGGGAATCGACATGATTGCCGGGCCTTCCGAGATCTTGGTGCTCTGCGATGGGAGAACAGAGCCGGAGTGGATTGCTATGGATTTATTCTCCCAGGCGGAGCATGATGAGACGGCCCAGGCCATTTTGCTCTCCCCCGACGGTGCTTTTTTGGATGAAGTCACGGAGGCCATAGCGCGGTTGCTACCTACCCTAGAGCGGCATGAGGTGATTGCGAATTCCCTGCGGTCTCGCGGTATCCTGATTAAGGTAGAGGATCTGGATCAAGCTTTAGAAGTTATCAACTTTATCGCTCCTGAGCACTTAGAGCTTTCGGTGGAAGATCCGCAAGCGTTAGCTTCCCGGGTCCGTCATGCCGGGGCTATCTTTATGGGACGGTATACTGCTGAAGCTATCGGCGATTACTGCGCCGGTCCTAACCATGTGCTGCCCACCTCACGCACTGCCCGCTTCAGCTCGCCCTTGGGCGTGTATGACTTTCAGAAGCGTTCCAGCTTGATTCAATGCTCGCCTCAGGGTAGCCAAACTTTGGGGCGCGTGGCTTCGGTGCTGGCGCGCGGCGAAGGGCTGACCGCCCATGCCCGCTCAGCGGAATACCGTTTAAAAGGGTAACCATGGCAAAAAACCGGGTTGCCCAATGGATTCGTCCAGAGATACAGCGACTCTCTGCCTATCGGGTCGCCGATGCAGCGGATTTAATCAAACTGGATGCCATGGAAAACCCCTATACTTGGTCGCCGGAATTAGTAGAGGCTTGGTTGGAGCGGTTGCGGCAAGTCAGCGTTAATCGTTATCCAGACCCGCAAGCTCGCACCCTCAAGCTCCGTCTCCGGCAGTATCTGGTTCTCCCGGAAGGTATGGAGATGGTTTTGGGGAATGGTTCCGATGAGTTGATCCAGATGGTGTTACTGGCCGTGGCGGGATCAGGGCGATCCGTGGTTGCCCCAGAACCCACTTTTGTCATGTACCGACAGATTGCTGCTCTGCTGGGGCTGCAATATCAGGGAGTAGCTTTGCGGGAGGATTTTTCTTTAGATTTGCCAGCAATGCTACAAGCTATTGGGGAGCGAGAGCCAGCAGTTGTTTTTATCGCCTATCCCAATAATCCCACCGGTAATCTTTTCTCCGCTAGGGACTTACAAGTCATTATTGAAGCTTCTCCTGGGCTTGTCATCGTGGATGAAGCCTATAGCGTGTTTGCAGGTAAAACCTTCATGCCCCGGTTAGAGGACTATGAGCACCTCTTAGTTATGCGAACGCTCTCTAAGATTGGCCTGGCGGGTCTCAGGCTGGGGATGCTGATGGGGAGTCCAGCTTGGATCAAGGAGCTAGAAAAAGTACGGTTACCCTATAATATTAATCAATTAACCCAAGTCAGCGCCGAATTTGCCTTGGAGCAGCCAGGGGGATTAGATGAGCAGGCCCGGCTCATCTGCGAGGCTCGGGCACAGTTGCAGAAGGCTTTGCAGCAGTTACCAGGAATTCAAGTTTATCCTAGTGATGCAAATTTTATTCTTTTCCGTACTCCCACCCATCGGGCCGAGGCAATTTTCACTGCTATCAAGGAGCGGGGGGTCTTAATTAAGAACCTTTCCGGCCAGGGTGGTCTGCTAACGGATTGCCTCCGGGTGACCGTAGGCACGGCAGATGAAAATAACGCCTTTTTGGAGGCGCTAAAAGCTGAGCAAAATAGCTAAACAGGGATCGTCCCGCTTATTTAGAAATCCCAAGCGCAGCGGGTAGCCCTGTGTCTAACGTTGGATAGCGCAGTTTTACGCCGAGTACCGTTTTCATCTTCTGATTGTTTAAGCGGCGGGATTCATTTAAGTACTCCAGCAGCTTCGGGGAGAAAATCCGTTGCGCTTTAGCCAAGCTGACGCAGGGTGGGCGGGGCAAGCCCGCAGCATCGGCTAGACGGTAGAGATAGTCCGTCATGCTGGTAGGCTCATCATCGCTGACGTTGTAGATGCCCCCAGGTGTGTCGCTTTGGCCTGCACGCACGGCGATGATAGCCAGATCATCGGCATGAATGCGATTGCTCCATGGCGCTTGCTCTGGACAGACGACCGGATTACCCTGGCGCAGACGTTCCAATGGCAGGCGGCCGGAGCCATAGATGCCGGGTACGCGCAGGATGATAAGAGGCAGGCTGTGGCGGCGAGCAAAGCCCATGAGCTGTCGTTCAGCATCGGTCCGGCGGCGGGAGCGATTATTACCGGGATGGACTGGGCGAGACTCATCAACCCAAGCGCCGCCACAGTCGCCATAAACACCCGAGGTGGAAATATAGACGATGCGCTGGGGAGGCGCCTTTTCCATGACTTTGAGTAGGTGGCTCGTCCGGTTATCGGAAACTCCGGAAGGAGCGGGTGGGGCAAAATGAAACAAAAGAGCCGGCTTTTGAGGCATGCTGTGCAAAGTTTCCGGATGGTCTAGATCGCCAAAAATAGCGCGGCACCCTACTATGTCGCGAGGGGTTCGGATTAGCGCGGTCACTTCGCTTCCATCGCGCTGCCACAAGGCTGCGACTCGCTGGCCTATGTTACCAAAGCCAACAATGAAGGCAGGAATTTTAGAAGGGGTGGCAGCCATTTGATGAAGAGCATCCAATAGTTTCTAAGCCTGCTGAAGGGAATAGCCGCGCAGGGAGAGGGCGAAATCCTGCAAGGCTTTGATGCCGGAGTCCTCAGCCTGACGGCACCACTCCTGCAGCGCGTCCAAGAGTGCCTCCTGGCTAGACCAGGCCTGGGACCAGAGGGCCTGAAGCTGCTGGCGGAAGCGATAGACCGTCTCCAGGCGCTGATTGTCCTTGAGCATAGCGCTAAGCTCTTGGCGAGCCTTGGCGTCCACCAGGGCCTCATGGCGTAGCAGCCAGCGCCGAGCCCGCCGATAGAGCGCATTGCCCGAGAAATAAGCCGCCTCCTCCTTGAGCACCGGGGCTATGACCTCCCGCCCATAGGCGGTCAGCAGGTGGAAGCGATGGGCCACCACGGCCCTGAGCGTATCCACATCCACCCACTGCTTGCCGGGCTGGATAAGCAGCTTGGGGGCGACCTTTTTCACCCGGGCCAGCTTCAACGCCGCCAACACCCGAATATACAGCCAGCCGATATCCAACTCATACCATTTGGAAGAGAGCTTGGCGGAGCTGCCATAGGCGTGGTGGTTATTGTGCAACTCCTCCCCCCCAATCAATATTCCCCAAGGAACAAGGTTGGTGGAGGCATCGGCCACCTCATAGTTCCGATAGCCCCAGTGATGACCCAGCCCATTAATCACCCCCGCCGCAAAGAAGGGAATCCAGAGCATCTGAACCGCCCATATCACCAAACCCGCTACACCCCACAAACCCAGGTTGATGAACAGCATCAGCACAATCCCCGCGTAGCTATGTTTCGTGTAGAGGTTGCGCTCAAGCCAATCATCCGGGGTACCATGGCCGTAGCGCTCGGTCACCTCCGGGTCTCGGGCCGCCACCCGGTAGAGCGAGGCGCCTTGCCATAATACCTTGTGGATACCCACCTCCCGTGGACTGTGGGGGTCTTCGGCCGTTTCGCATTTGGCATGGTGTTTCCGGTGCACCGCCGCCCATTCCTTGGTCACGATCCCGGTGGTCAACCACAGCCAGAAACGAAAACAGTGGCTCACTGCCGGATGCAGTTCTAGCGCCCGGTGGGCCTGGTGGCGGTGAAGATAAACGGTCACACTGATGATGGTCAGGTGGGTGAGCACCAGCGTGACCACAACATAGCCCCAAAAACTCACTTCTAAAACTCCTGAAAACATGAAATTTAATTCTCCGATTCGGCGTGAAAGTAATGATTGGACTGTTTTTGAGCAAGAAAAGTCAAAAATAATTCTAATTGTATTTTCAACGACACGGATAAGGTAGGTCTTACACTATATTTTATAGGATGGCCACTCAAGTGCTTTTACATTTTCTAATATTTTTCCAGCTAGGGCGAAAAAATAGATCAAATTTTTATGACTGTGAAGAAAAATTAGCCATGTTATAAACCTCGCCTATAGGTTATTGTCCTATTCAATTTTTTATTATTTTATATTTTCACTGTTTAGCCCATGAGTATTGAAATTCCTTCTGATCTTCATCTTAAGCTACGCAACCTCGTAGCAGACGATCTCCTTCAACTTGAGGAGTTGATGGAAAAAGTCTATGCGGATATCGGCGGTGCTTGGCCCCGAGAATCGCTTTTATCTTTGTTTAAAGAATTCCCGGAGGGCCAGATTTGTATCGAAGGCAACGGCCGGGTTATTGCGGTTGCTTTGACTGTGCGCTGCAATTATGAGCGTTTCAGCCGGGTTCATACTTACCAGGATTTAATTGGGCGGCGGGAGCGCATCCGCCATAATCCAAAGGGCGATGCCCTTTATGGCATGGATGTTTTTGTCGATCCGGATTACCGGGGTCTTCGGCTTGGCCGCCGCCTTTACGACGCCCGCAAGGAGTTATGCCGAAACTTAAACTTACGTGCGATCTTAGCTGGTGGGCGCATCGTTAACTACCATCGCTACACGGAAAAATTAACGGCTACGGAATACATTGAAGCGGTGCGTCGGCGGGAAGTCCATGATCCCATTTTAAGTTTTCAACTTGCTAATGACTTCGAAGTCAAGCGGTTAATGAAAGATTATTTACCCGAGGATGAGAAATCCCGTGGTTTTGCCACCTTGCTGGAATGGAACAATATTCTCTATGAGCCTGAAGGACTCGCGGCGGAAGAAATTCGCAAATCCGTAGTGCGAATCGGTATTGTCCAATGGCAGATGCGACTCACCAATTCTTTTCAAGCCTGGTTGGATCAGGTGGAGTTTTTTGTCGATTCCATGGCGGATTATCAAGCGGATTTCGTGCTTTTTCCAGAGTTCTTCAATGCGCCCCTTATGGCCATGGGCGATCAGGAAGATCAGTTTAGTGCCATTCGGTTTCTGGCCCGGTACGCTACCCCCAGCTTGGAAGCCCTCTCCCATTTCGCCGTCACCTACAATATCAACATTATCGCTGGCAGTCTTCCGGTCTTGCAAGACGATACGCTTTATAACAATGCTTACTTGTGCAGCCGCGATGGCACCGTGGATATGCAGCCCAAGATCCATATCACCCCCCACGAGCGCCGCGATTGGGTGATTCAAGGAGGAAATACCCTGCGGGTATTTGATACCGACGCGGGACGCATTGGTATTTTAATTTGCTATGACGTGGAATTCCCGGAATTAGCGCGGTTTCTTGGAGAGGAAGGCATGGAAATTCTTTTCGTGCCTTTTTGGACCGATACCAAAAACGGCTTTTTGCGGGTACAGCGATGTTCCCAGGCGCGGGCCATCGAGAACGAATGCTATGTGGCTATTGGTGGCAGCGTTGGCAACCTGCCCCAAGTAGAAAACGTTGATATTCAATATGCTCAATCAGCGATCTACTCACCTTCGGATTTTGCCTTTCCCCACGATGCCATCATCGCCGAAAGCACACCTAACACTGAAATGGCCTTGATAGCCGATTTAGATTTAGACAAATTAGTTCAGTTGCGGCACGAAGGCTCGGTCACCAATCGCAAGGATCGCCGCCCTGATCTCTATCAATTGCGCTGGCTGCCGAAAAATAAGAGTTGACAAAGCTATTACTAATGATAATAATTATCATTATAGTTGAATTTTGCTCGACCTCTAGTGCTTTTGAGCCAGCAAGCCACCTATTTGTGGCATTCTTCTCCACTTGGCGCTTGGCCCAGCTAGGTAACCTAGCTGGGCCGTTTTTTTAACGGGCTTTCCCTCTCCGCGCTTAGCTGGCCACCTTCAGGAAAGTTTTGATGTTTAAGGTGCTCCTATGATGAGCATAGCCAGCACTTTTGGCTTCGTTCAGTGCTACAGAGGGACCCGTGGCACCGCCGCTAGCAGTTTTTGTGTATAAGGGTGCGTGGGTGCTCGGCAGACTTGGTCGGTAGGGCCTTGTTCAACGATACGGCCATCACGCATCACCGCAATTTGGTTGCTAAGATATTCTACTACGGCGATGTTATGGGTAATAAATAGCAGGGTGAGGTGGCGTTCCCGCTGCAATTCCAATAGCAGTTGCAGAATTTCGGCCTGTACCGATACATCCAGGGCGCTGGTGATTTCATCACAGACGATAAACCGGGGTTCTAGCACCAGCGCCCGAGCAATGGCGATACGTTGGCGCTGACCGCCGGAGAACTCGTGGGGGTAGCGCCATAAATAATCGGCCTTAAGCTGGACTCGCTCTAGCACGGTGCTGGCCCGCTCGAGGCGTTCCTCGCGGGAACTTCCGATGCCGTGGATTCCCATGGGCTCGGTCAAGGTTGCAGCGATGGAAAGGCGTGGATTGAGGGAGGACATAGGGTCCTGAAAGATGATTTGCAGCGCTTGCCGGTAGCGGCGCAGTTCCCTGGGCTTCAATGCCGTCAGATCGGTGCCCGCGTAATAGACTTGGCCGCCGGTAGGCTCTACCAGGCGGAGTATGGCCCGTCCCAACGTGGTTTTGCCGCAGCCCGACTCGCCCACCAGTGCTAGAATTTGCCCTGCTGGAATAGCCATATCTACTCCATCCACGGCCCGGACATGATCCACGACCCGCCGCAGTACCCCTTTACGGATGGGAAAATGCACCTCCAGGCCGCGTAGCTCCAGTAAGGGTGATTGCCCGCCCATATCTGAGGGCTGCGGCGTGCCTTTGTTGCTCTTTCTCGCCGCGGCTTGTTGGCGCTTGAGATTCTCGGGCAGGGCAGCCAGGAGTTGGCGGGTGTAGGGGTGTTGAGGGCGGTGCAGGATCTCATCCAGGGGGCCAGACTCGACGATTTTCCCTAACCGCATCACCGCTAATCGGCGGGCCATCTGGGAGACTACTCCAAAGTCATGGGTAATGAACAGGATGCCCATATTTCGCCGTGCTTGCAGTTCGCGCATCAAGCGCAGAATTTCGGCCTGGACGGTAACGTCCAGGGCCGTAGTGGGTTCGTCGGCAATGAGCAGATCCGGCTCGCAGGCCATGGCCATGGCAATCATGACCCGCTGGCGCTGGCCGCCAGAGAGTCGATGGGGATATTCTTCAATGCGCAGTTCCGGGTTTAGAATTTGCACCTGGGCCAGGGCGGCCACGGCCCGCTCCCGCGCCTCGCTCTCTTCCATACCGGGGAAGTGGAGTTGTAAGGTTTCCATGATTTGCTCGCCCACCGTGAAAACGGGGTTGAGGGAGGTCATAGGCTCTTGGAAAATCATAGCGATGCGGGCGCCGCGGATGTTTTGCTTGCAGGTTTCTGGCAGGCGCAGCAGATCCACCGGCCCCTGGCGCTGTTTATCCCGTCGCCAATCGAGCAAGATGCGCCCTTCAGGATGGTGGCTGATATCCTTGGGTAATAACTGGATCACGGACAGGGCGGTGACTGATTTGCCACTACCCGATTCCCCGACCAAACAGAAGGTTTCCCCCCGCTCGATGGTAAAATTTATTCCATCTACCGCCTTAACGGTTTCATTACCGGCTTGGAGGTAAGTTTTCAGGTGTTCGACTTGGAGTAACACGGTACTTAGCTAGCTTTAGCATTCCAACAGTTATGATTTCTTCAGGTAGGGATCAAGGGCATCCCGGAGGGCCTCGCCAATCAAGTTATAAGCAAACACGGTCAAAAAGATAGCTCCTCCCGGGAAGGCCGCCATCCACCAGTTAAAGGTAGAGGATTTCACTGCCTGGTTGAGCATCTGCCCCCAGGAGGGATCGTCCACCAAGCCTAGCCCCAAAAAGCTCAGCACGGCTTCGGCGAGAATGGCGGAGGCTACGCCAAAACTGGCGGCCACCAAAATGGGGCCAATGCCATTAGGGAGCATATGCCGAAATAGAATAGAGCGCAGGGGTAGTCCACAAGCCAAGGCGGCCTGGACAAAATCCTGTTGCCGGAGACGGAGGAACTCGGCCCTTACATAGCGAGCGTAGCCTGACCAACTGGTCAGGCCAATGATCACCATGAGCAAGTATAGGCTGCGCTCAAAAAATGCAACGAAGGTAAGCAAGAGAAATAGGGTAGGGACTGCTTCGAAGATTTCCACCAGGCGCATACCAATAATATCCATCACCCCGGAAAAATAGCCCATTAGACCGCCAATAAGAATCCCCAGGAGCAAAGCGATACTGGTGGCGACAAAGCCAATCCCAAGGGCGATGCGGGAGGCATGGACCATGCGGGATAAGACATCAGCGCCATTCTCCTCGGTCCCAAACCAGTGATCCGCCTGGGGCGAGGTTAGGGGCGGTTGCAGCCCGGTTTCGCCCCGGTCACGCTGATAGTCTTTAGGGGAATAAGGGATAGGGGCGTATATGACCCAATCATAGCCCCCGGCTGCCTCCTGCTGCCGATACTGCTCATAGATAGCGAGCACTGGCGGCCGTATCAACGCGGCGCTCGTTACCCCGGCCAGGATCAATACGCTTCCCAGCCCCACCAACCAGGTGCGGAGCGAGGCCCGCGCCATGACTAGAATCAAGCCAGCGCAAAATAAAGCCAGTAAACTGGCATCGGCGGGAGTAAGGTAACGCAGCAGGGGACTGTCAAGTTGGCCGTCTTGACTGAGCAGCAGCGGATGGCTGCTGGCCAGAAACGGGGCGAATACGGCCAGCAAGCCCAACAGTCCGATCCAGGCCAATCCTAGTCGCGCCCCCCATTGGGCGAGTACCTGGCGCGCTACTTGGGCTGTATAGTTCTGGCTTTGCCGTGGCGGCGGCAGCGAAGAGGCGGGAGAACTCATGCTTCAGTCATAACTGACGCGAGGATCGGCAATCGCGTAACAAAGATCAGCGATGAGATAGCCGGCCAGGGTTAACAGACCACTGATAAGGGTAATAGACAGTACTAGTTCCCGGTCCCGGGTTTGGACGGCCTCTACCGCCAGTTTACCCATGCCTTCGATGGAAAAAATAGACTCTACAATGACTGAACCAGCCAGCAAACCAGGAAGCAGGGTAGCCGAAACGGTAATAAGGGGCAGGAGGCTGTTGCGGAAGACATGCTTCCAGAGCACCATGTTTTCGGCTAGTCCCTTGGCGCGGGCGGTGCGGGCATAGTCAGCCATGAGATTTTCCAGTACAGCGGTGCGGGTGAGTTTGGAAAGAAAGGCGAAACCGCTATAGGTCAGGCACAAGACTGGCAGCACCAGGTGCCAGAGCCGATCCAGCAAAAAACCGCGCGTAAACTCTCCGCTTCCCCATTGGGCACCGACAGCCAGGCCCAATCCGGCACCTAATAACCCGAGTAATCCCAGGCGCAGGCCAGCGTAATCCGTATAGCCGAGCCCGCCAATGCCCAGCGCGAGTAGCGCCCCGAGGGAAAGATTCATTCCCACGTGGGGGTGGGGCAGGCCAGTGCCCATCCAGAACCCCAGACCCATCCCCAGCCCGGCTAGCAGGCCAATCCGAAGCAGGCGGGGCGCTTGCGCCAGGCCGACGCCCGCGGCCGCGCCCGCCACGCCAGCGCCCAGTAGCAGAGCCACTTCCTTTAGGGAACCCCAGTGGGGTAGGAAGGGCATATCCAGGGCGGCGCGCGTGTTTAGGCCGGCCGTGGGAAACCAGTGCCAGTATTGATTGCTGGCGAAAAAGCCGATTAATAGCACTCCAGCCAGCATCACCGGGACGGACCATAGCCCTAACAACAGGGCGCTGGAGCCCATATCGAATAACTTGCCCCGCTCGGTAGCGGCGCGGACCCCAATGGCAATTGCCAAGGTATAGATAAGTGGCAGGGAAAGGAGGTTAAGCAGTAAGGTGATAGGCACCCGCTCCTCAATTAGCTCTAGTACCGGCCGGCCATAGCGGAAACTGGTGCCGAGATCGGAGCCCTTCCACAAGGAAAAGCTGCTAATGTTGTTTTCCTTATCAAAAGTAAACCCCGCGGGAGAGGCATTGTTCAACCACCGCAGATACTGGATGGCTGGCGGTGAATCCAGACCATACAGTTGATTGTAATAGTCTTCCAGCGCCTTTTTGGCCTGGGGCTCCAGATTTTGGCCCTCGATGAGGCTTTGGGCGCTGATGCCTCCAGGAGAGGCGGCCATGACGGTAAATACCACCAGGGTGATTCCCAGCAGAGTCGGAATCATCAGGAGCAGGCGGCGGATGACATAGGTGGACATCGCGGCAGCCCGTTCGCCTAGCGAGCGTACTTTTGCTCGGCCCCCGGAACGTACACCTCCACCGGAGTCATGCCCAGGTTCAGGCCCAAGGGGGTGACTTCCAGATTGCGCACCCGCTGGTCCACAAATACCAATGATTTACGCCGCATTAGAAAAGTATAGGGTTGGTCTTCATATAAAATACGCTCGCAGGCCCGCCATAGGGGCATGCGCTCGCTTTCATTCACGGTTGCCCGCGCTTTCTCGATAAGCTGGTCCAGCTCTGGATTTTGGTAAGTAATAAAATTATCGCCGCCAGCTAGGGTTTGGCTGCTGTGGAACATTTGGTAGATATCGATTTCGACTCCGCTCGTCCAGCCCAGCATAATGGCGTCGAAGTTCTTTTTGTTGATCCGATCCAGCATGACCGACCATTCGGTGGGCTTGGGCTCAAGCAAAATCCCGGCCCGGGCGTACAGATCCTTGAGAAACAGTACCAAGCGGCGAGTATCATCGGCATCCTGGAAAAACACCAACTCAAAGCGGAAAGGTTGGCCGCTGGCATCTTCCAGAACCCCGTCTCCGTCCCGGTCAGTGTAGCCCGCTTGCTCCAATAGAGACTTGGCTTTGGTTAGATCGAAGGGCCGGGGAGCGAGAGCGGGATCATGCTGGGGGCTGTCGGGATTGAACGGACTGACCGCCGGTTCCCCATGACCCAGCATGATCTGCTCGATCATGCTGGCGCGGTCAGTAAGAAAGGTCATGGCTTGGCGGACCCGCTGATCGGCAAAGCGGGTAGGCTTGCCGTTTCGCTCCTGGTTCCAGGCGATATAGCTATAGCCCGCGGCGGGGCTCCGATACTCAAAATGCTGGGTGCGCGCCGCCAACGCCTGATCTTCCAGCAGTTTTTGATACTCTAGCGGACGGGCGCTGTAGAGATCAATATCCCCATTGCGGAAGGTAGTCAGGCGGGCGCTGTCATTAACGATAACCTTCCATAGTAGCTTGTCGAAAGGAGGCTGCACCGGTCCCCAGTAACGGGGGTTACGTTCCAACTCCACCAGACCCTGATCCGGAGTCCAGCCTTTAGGATCTGGGAGGCGGTAAGGACCCGAGCCCAGCAATAGGCCCTTGGACTGGTTAAAGCTTTCCGGTTGTTCCAAATAAGGTTCGTAAAAATGCTGGGGCAAGATGGCTAGGCCGCCGGCCAGAGCCAGGCTATTAAAGTAAGGCTCCTTAAATTTGAACTCCACCTGGTAGGGATCAAGGGCGGCGACTCGCTCAATCTTTTCATAATAAGCCCGTTCCCGGGGCGCGGCAATGGCCGGATTCATGATAAAAGAGAAAGAGAAAGCCACGTCCTCGGCGGTAAGAGGCTGGCCATCGGAGAATGTGAGCCCTTTCCGCAGGCGGAAACGGAAAGTCAGCCCATCTTCGCTGATCTCCCAATCGCGGGCTAGCAAACCTTGCCATTCCAGAGTCTCTGGGTGACGCGTCAGCAGGGATTCCAACACGTAGCCCTGAACGTCAGCGGCATAGGCATCGGTGGAGACCAGGGGCGTCAAGGTCTTCAGCCCCGCGCCAAAAGCTTGCACGAACCAGTCGCCAGGATGGTAATCAGGCTGCTGGGTAGCGGCGTAGGCGCGCTGGAATGCCAGGGGAATAGTTTCTGCGTCTTGCTTCTCGGCGGGCGCCAAGGTAAGCCCGTTGCGGCCTGGGCTATGTAGCAGATCGCGCAGCCCGCGCAAATCCCGAGCCTGTTCGGTCAGAGTCTGCTCTATTTCGCTGAGCTTAAGCCATTGCCGATCAACCATGTACATGGCGAGCAGAATGAGCACAGCTAACAGGCTCAGGAATAGAAGCAGGAAAAAATCTTTGACCGTAAATCGTCGTGCCATGGGAGAATTCGAACGATAAGCCTCAAGTAGCCATGAGGCAGTCTGAATACGATATTGACACTATTGCTGCCTCATTGAATTTGAAAGTGTGTAATGATTAAAAGCCACCTAGCGCTCTCCTGCTCACGCTTTAGGCGAGAGGCTGCGCGTGCCCGTTTGGAAATTAATGAATACTAGCCTATTTCTAAACGTGATTGTGGCCTAATGCCATAAGGATGGCAAGAAGAAATAGGCGAGGAAGAGTAGGGTTATGGTGGTCGCGGCAATCTTCAAAGCCAGCCCGAAATACTAGCATTATTCTTAAATAGAGCTGAAAGAAAGCGCCAAGCAGGGCCTTTTGGTTATTTGCCGAAGCCCTCTTCGCCAAGCCAGCCATTCTTCTAGCTATCCCGAAGTCTACTTCGCATTTTCACTGGCAACGAGTCGATAAATGGGGACATTATAGCCGGGCATACTCCTTGCTATTCATTTAATTGTGAGAACAACTCACTTTTAATCGAGATAGGCTAAAAAAGGAGAACGCCATGCACGACATTGACCGCACCTTGGCTGAGTTTGAGCCTGAGATGGATGCCTATGAAACTGGACAGGAGGAATATGAATTTCAGGATGAGTATGAATTTGAGGGTCTGGATACTGAGGCCGTGTTCGATGAAGCAGAAGAAATGGAGCTCGCCGCCGAGCTGCTAGGGGTTACCGATGAGGCGGAGCTCGATCAATTCCTGGGCAACATATTTAAAAAAGTCGGGCGGACTGTTGGCAAATTCGTGAAGAGCCCCGTGGGTAGAGCCTTAGGGGGGGCGCTTAAAGGAATTGCTAAAAAGGCCCTCCCTGTGGTGGGCGGCACCCTCGGCTCTTTTGTTCCCGGCGTTGGTACAGCGATTGGCACCACCCTGGGCAAGGCAGCCTCTAATATGTTTGAAGTCGAGCTTGAGGGACTCAGTCCTGAGGATCAGGAATTTGAGGTGGCAAAGCGCGTTGTGCAGCTTGCCGGCGCAGCCGCTAAGAATGCCGCCCTGGCCCCATCGAGCGCCAATCCCCAGGCAGTAGCGAAGATGGCGCTAACCGCCGCCGCCAAAAAGCACGCGCCGGGGTTGTTGCGGGGAGGGGCTGCTTCCTCCCCCACTGCAGCCGCAGGCAGAGGACGGAGCGGCCGTTGGATACGCCGTGGCCGCAAGATTGTCTTGCTTGGCGTGTGAGGCTACAAAGCCATGAATTCCGCTGCTTCATGGATGCTGGCGCAGGAGGCGAAGGCACTGCTCGGCCGACTGGCGCGAATCAAGCCTTTTGCCTTGTACGAACCAATGGTGCCAGCAGCGGCGATATCGTTGCCCGCGCAAGCTGCCATTGAAAGCTATCTTGCCAATGGGCGCCGTGAACTGCGGGAACAAGTGCATACCTTTCTTGATTGGTTGCACGGATCGGGAGGTTGGCGGGCCACGCCTGCCGAGGCGCAGCGCCGGTTCACTTTGCTGCGGCTGAGGTTCAACGCGGTCCTGTCACAATTTGATATTTTCGCGGATGTGTTGACTCAGCGCAGCGAGCATGAGACCGGTATCTGGTTGTCCGGGCTCGATGTGGTGGCTGCGGATGCCCTGGCGTTGCCGGATTATTACCAAGCTCCCCCCGTGATTTGTTATTTGGATCGCGGCGCGGGCGCCGCTATTCGGCGCGCCCGCACCCGCTTGCCGGGTGGTGGTGATAATCCGGTGGCGATT
Source organism: Nitrosococcus watsonii C-113 (assembly GCF_000143085.1). Classification (NCBI taxonomy): domain Bacteria; kingdom Pseudomonadati; phylum Pseudomonadota; class Gammaproteobacteria; order Chromatiales; family Chromatiaceae; genus Nitrosococcus; species Nitrosococcus watsonii. Next base: position 333,365 of record NC_014315.1, read on the forward strand.
ATCCGCGTGCCCCGAGAACGCATGGTGGGCATCGGCGTTGCTTCTTCCTTGGTGCATGAAGTGGGACACCAAGCCGTTGCCTTACTCGATCTGGTGAAACCGCTACGGTTGGTGTTGCAGGGATTAGAGAAGGGCGGCCACCAGAAAAGTGGCGTTTGGTATTTCTGGGAACGCTGGATTTCGGAGGTGCTCGCGGACTTTTGGTCAATCGCACGGGTAGGGGTGGCGTCCACCCTAGGGCTAATAGGCGTGGTCAGCTTGCCCCAAGCTTTTGTGCACCGGGTGGGTTTGGATGATCCTCACCCGATCCCCTGGCTCCGGGTCAAGCTGAGCTGCGCCCTAGGAAAGGCTCTCTACCCCCATCCCCAGTGGGAAGAACTGAGCAAGCTCTGGGAATCTTTCTATCCTCTCGTTGGGTTGGAGGAAGAAAAGCGGTGGTTATTGACCCTGCTGGATAGAAGCATTCCGGATTTTCTTGAGGTCTTGCTCAACTATCGACCCCAGGCATTGGGCGGGGCCGCTCTTCCCGAGATCATGGAGATTGGAGAACGTCAACCCAGGCATCTTACCAAGTATTACCAAGCCTGGCGCAAGTCACCAGCGCAAATGGGCAAAGCGCCGCCCTCCCTGGTATTTGCCGCGGTTGGCCAGGCCAAGATAGAGGGAAAGCTGGGTCCGGAAGAGGAAAGCCAGATTCTGGCCAAGCTCCTGACTCAATGGGCGCTGCGCAGCACCCTGGATAGCGCTGCGAGCTGCGCCGCCGCTCTGCCCAGGACACGGGCTGTCGCGCCGGCAACCTATAACTGACTTTAATATATTAAGGAGATCGCCATGGCTAATAATGAAATTACGGGTGATGTTACCTATACGCCCCAAGAAGCGCCTAAAGAGGCACGCAGAGGGACATTAAGAGGAACAATAAATATTAGCGGGGATGCTGCAAGCATAATTCGGAATGCGGTGGAAGACTCTACTAAGGTCACCTTACAGCGAACCGCCGCCGCGCCGACTGAAGATCAACCCCTGTGGGTGGCGATTCGCAACCGCACTCAAGCGATTGGCTTCAACCGTTATCATAATTTTATTGATAGGGTCTTATGCGAGGGAGAACAGGCCAGCGGTCAGGAAGGCTATGGATCTCCTTCAGTTACAGATAACCGCGTGAGCCTCGCATCTCGGCCAACCATCCATGGGGTAGATGCCTACTCCCTACTCAAGTTGGCCACGGATGCTTTTCTCATTTTTGAGTGCGGTGTCAGGATTAGCAACGCTGAATCATTCAACGCTGCCGCCGAAAGCAACCGTTTAGAACAGCCTGTTACCATTGATAGCGTTCGGAATCAACTCAGTAACTTTTATCTTACCGGCGCCAATCAAAATGTATTACCTTATCTGGATCGTATTGTCAGGCAGATTGTCGGGCTTGATGCAACTCGGCAAGCAGAGCGCCTCCCTTACTGCGAAGCCATATTACAGCATCGGCTTACCTGCCCCAGCCTGCTGGAGCTGATTTGGTCCTATTGGCATGAAGAAGGCATGCTGGTGCAGACTCTAAACGCCATTGCCTTGCGTTTCCAGAATCGGCGCGGTCAGGCACGGGACCCCTTGATAAGTTTGGAATTGGATCCCCTGCGCCCCCTGAACAATCTGCTGTGGGGTTTTGTTCAGGACGAATATAACCGACTGAGCGTACGGCGGCGCGCCTATGAATATGACCACCACTATGGATTTGCGCTGGTGGGCAAGGCCGTTAGCGATTTTCATCCCGTTGATAGCCGCTCCAAGTTTCTGGAAGCCTTCCACAACTTGCTTTACCGCACTGCCCTGTTCTACAAGGACGATGACGATACTACCATCATTGCCGATGCCTTTGCGCTGCTTAACGCCCTGCGGGAAGTGCATCTCATTCTGGCCGAAGGCGCCCATAACCAGTTCGGAGATCTGCCCTGGACAGCCCGCCGGGAAATGTTGATTATGCAGTGGTTGCTGGCTCGGCCAGAAATCAAGGAATTCCTGCGAGGGCGCTATATGGTGCCCTATCAGGAGCCCTGGATGGGGGCGGTGGATGCCATGAAACGGCTGCAAGGCTGGAGCGATGTCACCGTTACCCATTTCCACGAGCTGGCGATTTATGGTGAACAAATCTTGCTCTCCATCCGCTATGGAGACTGGATTGATGTCAATGACCAGCAGCAGGCGCGCAATTGGGCCCGCTATTGGCGACCGGAGATTCAGCGCTACATCCATGCGTATCTGGCCACGACCGGCGTGGACCTGTCGGTGGAGATGACCGATACTCGGCAAGCGGCGGAGCGTTTTCTCCAACCTTCGGTTCATTTGCAAAAGCGCCTCGTGGCGCAACGGGGCAGGCATGCCTTGCCATCGGCAATGACGACCGCCAGAGTCCTGCCCTCCGAGGTTTTTGGCTATGCGGAGCTACCAGCGCCGGTTCATGGTCGTGGTCGCTTGCTCAAGCATAGAGCGGAGGATTAGCTTTTGAGCCGAGGGTCTTCTTCCATGCTTGACTTCACCTCTGTCCTCTATCTGGGACTGCGTCATTCCAGCGGGGTGCTGCGCCCGTGGACGCAGCTTACTTCCGGCAAGCCGGCGGCCCTGATTACGCCAGCAGCCCAGCACCGCGTAGCTGGGGCGCTGGCTGAATTGCAGGGCTGCGAGGAGGCTACTATCGGCCCTTCCACCTTGCATCTGTTCTGGGATCTCTTTGGCATTCTGGCGAAGCAGGGCATGGCGATCTACCTGGATGGAGGCACCTATCCCATTGCCCGCTGGGGGGTAGAACGGGCGGCGGCGCGAGGTATTCCGGTGCGGCGTTTTCCTCACCGTAACCCGGAGGCTTTGCGGCGGCGCTTGAAGCAGGATAGCTCACGCGGTCTTAGGCCCCTTGTGGTCGCGGATGGCTTTTGCCCCGGTTGCGGCAAGCCAATCCCCCTTCACGCCTACTTAGAAAGCGCACGGGACTGGGGCGGCTATTTGCTCCTCGATGATACCCAGGCACTAGGCATTCTTGGCTATTCGCCCAGCTTTAGAGCACCCTACGGGCGGGAAGGAGGCGGATCGCTTCCTTGGCACCATGCCGCTGGGTCCGACGTGCTCCTGGTCAGCTCCCTAGCCAAGGGTTTTGGCGTGCCAATGGCGGTGCTGGCAGGCAGTCATGCCTTGATACGATGGTTTAAGGATAAGAGCGAGACCCGTACCCACTGTAGCCCGCCTTCAATCGCCATCATCCATGCGGCCGAGCATGCTTTGAAGGTAAACAAAAGCTATGGGGATGGGCTGCGCCTACGTTTGGCGCGGCTCGTTCACTATTTCCGCAGCCGCCTGGCGCAGATCGGTTGGCCCACGGTAGGCGGATTGTTTCCCGTCCAAACCCTTATGCCTAAACCTACCCTTGATGCCAGGAAATTACACGAGCAACTTCTCCGGCAAGGAATCCAAACAGTCCTTCACCGCGGTCGCAAGGAGCTTGGTGCATGTCTTAGCTTTCTGATTACCGCCCGCCACAGCCGGGGTGATATCGACCGTGCGGCAAATGCCGTTGCGCGGTTTGCGGGGAAAAGAGACCCACAGGAGATTAGCCATGAATACTGCCTTTGATTTTGAAGAAGAGCCCCTGGAAGGGTTAATGGAATTCGGCCAGGAAATCTTTGATGCCGAACTCGCGGACCTTGAAGGGGAAGAAGAATTTTGGCGGGGCCGGCGTACTCCGGGCCATGTTTTAGCACGTCGCCAGCGCCCTCTACGCCTACGGCGGCCTCTTCCTTCACGGCCATCCAAAAGGTTTCCAGCACGGCCAGTAGCTACTCGCCCGCAACCGCCTAAGCGGCCTCCACCGCAGCCTCGATTTCCACATCGGCCAGCGATTATCAGGCGCAGAATAGTACCAGAGCCTGTGCCCTGCGTTTGCCCAGCCCATGGCACCGAGTTTATTCGTTGGGTGCAAAGTTCATTAAATCAAATTTTAGGCTCGCGCCTGCCAGTTAGTGGTGTTATGAATCGCGGCACGCGGGATGCGCTACGTCAGTTTCAGAAACAGCAAGGCTTACCGGTGGATGGTATTGCCGGGCCACCCACGGAGCGCGCACTGCTTGACGCTCTAGGTGGTGGTGTTCGCGATGACGCAGCCGGTATGGCCAAGCCGAGCGATGCTACTGAGTCGGCTGCGGATTCGGAACTGTTCGAGTATGACGCTGAAGAGCTTGAGGCGCCACTGGCGCGACCAATGCTAGGACGCGGTTCACGTGGCGCGTCGGTGATCGAGCTACAGAAGCGCTTGAGCGCTCTTGGATTCAATCCGGGCGCCGCGGACGGGATCTTCGGCTCACGCACCGAATCCGCCGTGAGGGCGTTCCAGCATTCGCAGCGCATCACGGTAGATGGAATCGTCGGTCCTCAAACATGGAGCCGCTTGTACGGCCCTACACCGTCCCCAGTACCCTCGCCTCCTTCAGGCACGACCAGCGTCACTTGGAAGCTGCCTCCCGAGATACGAGCCGCTGGCGACGCGCAGACGGTGCGTTACGACTCACCGCCGCCCTGGGCCAACGGTGCCAACTGCACCCGCTACACAGACGGCGCTGCTGAGCTGCGGCGCTACATCAAGGCGACTTTCCCCGGTGTTAGGTTGATCGGTGGTTATAGCTGCCGTGCTAACTCGGCCACCCCCTCAGAAACTTCGGTACATGGGGTGGGGCGCGCGCTCGACATCATGATTCCTACTGTTGGCGGGAGGGCAAATAGCGCAGTCGGCGATCCAATTGCCAATTGGCTGGTCCGAAACGCAACGGCGATCGGTGTCCAATACATCATCTGGAACCGCGTCCGCTGGAGCGGCAGCCGCACCCCACACGTGGCCGATTATGGTGGTCCCAACCCGCACATCGATCATATACACGTCGAGCTAAACCTCGATGGCGCGCGGCGCAGAACGGCGTGGTTTCAGGAGAGAGAGACCGTCACGGCATACTCTGAGCTTGCGGAAGAATTTGAATCCCTCTGGGAAAGCGAGATTAACCGAAGCAGTACCGACCATGTCCGCTGGATTCAACAATCACTCAACAAAATTATGGGATTGCGGCTAGCGGTAGATGGCATTTTGGGTCCAATGACCCGTAGTGCCGTCCGCAGTTTTCAAAGTCGCCATAGGCTGGCAGTAGATGGTATCGTTGGTCCACATACGGAACGCGCCTTAGTCGCCGCAGGTGCTGATTCACCGCCTTTCATTCCTGCGGCTGGGGGCGCGCAAGATATCGTCAACGTCCGAGGGATTCAAGTTGCGCGGCAGATTCAACCTCAGATAGCAGCATTGCTTGCAACCGCGGATGCAGATGGCATCCACCTAAGCGGTTCGGGTTATCGTTCATCCGCTCGACAGATTGGGCTTCGGCGCCAAAATTGTGGTCCCACCTATGACGATATTTGGAAAAAGTCGCCTTCTCAATGTAGGCCACCTACGGCGATTCCAGGCCGCTCCCTGCATGAAAAGGGCTTGGCTATTGATTTTAGGTACAATGGCCAAGGTATCACCTCACGAAGTAGTCCTGGATTTATCTGGCTGTCACAAAATGCCGGCCAATTTGGATTAAAAAATCTACCCAGTGAGCCGTGGCACTGGTCAACCACGGGGGCATGATCATCCCTCTTGCCGATCATCCTTCCAAAGGGGGAAGGAACAATTCCTTGGGCATTAGGAATCCCCTTTGCTGTCTGCAGACGAAGGCCGGACAGCGCCAGCGTGCCCGTTCTGCTTTAATGATGGCAAGGGCTGAATAGTGTAATATAGGCATAGGGATCTACCGTCATGATCATCGACTGCCATTGCCACGCCGGTAAAGGCGATGGTCTAACTGGCCCTTGGGATACCCGGGCTTCGCTGAAAAAATATCTGCGCCGGGCGGCCCAAGCGGGCATTAAGCAAACAGTGCTTTTAGCCGCTTTTCACTCGGATTATGAGGCGGCCAACCGGGAAGTGGCCCGAATCGTGGCTAGCCGTCCGCATCGCTTTTATGGCTTTGCCATGGTCCATTCCCTGCGGGATCGTGGGCGCATTTACACTTTAGTCAAGTTGGCCGTCGAGCGCTATGGCTTTGTGGGCATTAAGGTGCACCGTCATGACGGGCGGATTACCCGTGAGATCTGTGAAACGGCGCAAGCGTTTGCCCTCCCGGTGCTCTATGACGTGATGGGTGAGATTTCGGTATGCGAACTGCTTGCCCGAGAATATCCCAATGTCGCGTTTATTATCCCCCACCTGGGCAGCTTTGCCGATGATTGGCGGGCCCAGCTCGCCCTGATTGACCACCTGGCGCGTTACCCCAATATCTATACTGATACCTCCGGGGCACGCCGGTTTGATCTCCTGGAAGAAGCGGTACGGCGAGCCGGAGCGGAGAAAATTCTGTTTGGCTCCGACGGTCCGTGGTTGCATCCTGGGCTTGAATTGGCCAAAGTTCGCGCTTTGAGTTTGCCGTTGCCCAAGGAGCAATGGGTGCTAGGTGGTAATTTTTTGCGTCTCATCGCTCGCGTGCGAGCAGAGCCAAGGGGAGCCCCTCTTGTCTCGACTCATCCGCCGTTGCTCCAAGCGGAAGGATTATCCGATCCCTGGCTATAGAAACTTTCCGAAGAAAGTTACCGGGCCCTTCCTTTCAAGGGGGGGAAATTTTTTGCCCGGACACTAAGCTGTCCGGGGTTAGACGATGATTAGCCCGGCGAAGCTGCAAGGCTCGATCAGTGATGCACAGTTTGCGGGCCGCCCGTTGGAGATTGCCCTCCTCGTCTCGTAATGCGACGCGGATGGCGGTTTCTGTGGCAATGCGGCTGATCTCCTTGAGCCCTACGCCTAGATCAAGAGCGTGATGAATGGCCTGTTCAAAATGGACATCGTACCAATCACCTTGTTCCGATTCTTCAGTAGGCCTTTCATCCTGGGGGAGAGCGCCTAAAGTGATGGGACCCGGTCCCACATGACGGGAACCTAGAAGTACCGCCAGTTGTTTGAGTTCGCGAATATTGCCGGGATAATTGCGTCGCAAAAGATGTTGGCGTACGGGTTCGTCCAGTTCTATGGGCGCTTTATCAGGCCGCAGTTCGTTTAAAAAATGGTGTGTCAGGGGGAGGATGTCCTCCTTGCGTTCTCGTAGTGGGGGCAGCCGGCACACCCAGGCGGCAATGCGATAATATAAGTCAGAACGGAATTTGCCCTGTTCCACTGCCTGGGCCAGATCCTTGTTAGTCGCGCATACTAGGCGAAAATCGGTATGTTGCCAGGAGCTTCCTCCTACCCGTTTGTAAGTGCGTTCTTGGATCACGCGTAGCAATTGAACTTGAAGACCCAGGGGTAGTTCCCCGATTTCGTCCAGGAATAAGGTTCCTTCACTCGCTAGGGCAAAGGCTCCATCGCGAGGAGAGATGGCCCCAGTAAAGGCTCCCCGCTCATGGCCAAAGAACTCGCTGCCGGCAAGTTCGGGCACAATGGTACCGCAATCCAAAACTACTAGCTCCTTTTTCTTTTCCCGTGGATTTAGCGTGTGAATTAAGCGTGCTATTAACTCCTTTCCCGTTCCAGTCTCGCCCATGAGCAATACCGAGGCATCCGTAAAATGGGCTGCCTCAATGACTTGGCGTAATACGGAGCGCCAAGCTAGGCTCCGCCCAAGCAGGTTTTTTTGGACTAACGGGCTCTCCAAAATCTGGTCTACCGCCGCCCACCGTCTGAGGCGAGAAATAATTTGAGTGAGAGGCTCCGTAGAATGTTGCCAGCAAAAAACATCCGCGGCCCCCGCACGGAGCAAACGCCAAGCGTGACTATCCGCCATGGCAATGGGTGAAACAGCAATGGCCAGTACCTGTTCTTGACCGCGGTGGCTAACTTTACTTAGGAGTTCGCAAAGCTGTGGGGTAAATTTCTTGAAGAAAAGCACGCCTGTCCCCTTCGGGGCTTCAAGATTAAGTGTTCGCGATCGAATGCCCGCTTGCATCAATGCTTCAACTAACGCGGTTGGAATTTGGTTATCGTTTTGCGCTAACGAATGAACCCATACAGACATATCCCAAGCCATGCTGCTTCTCCTGCCTGCTTATCCAGGAAAATATTATAAGCGATAATGTTCCCGTCCTACGGAGAGTAGGGGAAGCAATAGCTTAGCGCTGTAATATTTTCCCGCTGCTTAGAGAGTAGTATTTCTATAGCGGGTAAGAAAAAAATATCCTAGCGACCCTCCCCAGGATGGGTACCGTGCCTAGCATCCTTGCGTAGGGCTTGTTGAGTTTTTAGCGACAATAGTTAAACTGAGCGCAGCCTGCGGGGGCTAACTTATTGATGTGGCTCTTCGACTTTGCTGGGGGTATTTAACTTGCGTGTTTGAAGGATATGCTGTTGATGTTCGAAGAGGGGCGCCTACAAAAACCCCCGCCTGCTGCCAGTACAGCAGGCGGGGGTTTTTTATTCTAGCTCGGTTAAAAACGTCTCGTTAGAAGCGTCTTTGACGGTCACCGAAGCCATCATTGCGGCGAAAGCCTCCGTTGTTGCTTTCGTTGCGGGGGCGCGCTTCGTTAACCACGATTTGCCGTCCCTTGATATCAGAATCATGCATCTCTTTAATAGCTGTTTCAGCGTCTTCTTTGCTCGCCATTTCGACAAAACCGAACCCTTTGGAACGGTTCGAAAATTTATCTACGATTACCTTAGCTGAGGAAACCTCACCATAGTTTTCAAAGGCTGCTCTTAGATCTTCATCCGTTACTTGATAGGAGAGATTTCCAACGTAAATATTCACTATAAAATGTTCCTGCAAGTCAAAAATCGTGCCATTTATCATGAATGCCATCGAAATCCTGACTAATGGCACGTAAATCAAGATTTGATGTGGGCAAGTAAAGTACTCCATTCGTCTCAAGCCCATAAACATATAGTAGTCTAAGATGGGAGGGTTGACAAAATAAATTTTATTATGAGTAGGAAATTTTCCTATGGATTTTAGCAAAAACCTATAGGAACCACTTATCTAATTGGGCGGAGGGTAGCTGGTGGGAATCAAGACGTGGTTTTATCTAGGATCGTAAGGAATGAGCCGAAGCTAAGGGCAGGTGGTGGGCCTGGCGTTTCTAGCAGGCGATAGACCCGGCCCCGGTTGATGCTGGCAGCCGCCTGTTCTGAGCCCCCCAGAATATACAAATGAGAGCCGGTGCTGATAGCGGGCATCCCGTGGAGCGCCATGGGCAAGGGAGGACCGGGTTGCCATTTTCCGGATAGATTTCCCAAGATTTCCGAGTTGCTCAAGGTTGTTCGTCCAGTCATGATGACCTCGCCGCCAAAAACATAGATTTTCCCTTGATGAACCGCTGCGCCATGTCCGCCCCGGGCGGTATTCAAGGGGGGGCCTTCTTGCCAAGTATCGGTTGCGGGATCATAAATTTCCACTGAGCGTAGTTCACCGACACCCTGATAACGGCCGCCAATGGCGGCGATCTTATCTTTGAAAACCACGCTGCGGATATGCTCCCGGCGCTGCTTCATCGCCTTTAGGAAAGTCCAGACGTCTCGTTGGGGGTCATAGCGGAGTAATCTTCCGCTGGGGCCTTTGCCGCCTACGACATAGATAAAATCCCCCATTGAGACGGCACCTCCCGCGTAACGAGGTTCAGGCAGGGGGGTTAAAGTTCGCCAACGATTGTTGGGGGGATCGTAGACCCAAGCAGTTGCCATTGGGGACCAGTCTGGATCGCCGCCCCCAAAAACATAGATTTTCCCCTGATGGGCTGTGGCCATGAGGTGATGGCGAGGGGCTGGCAGTGGCGCCAGTTGCTCCCAGCTATCAGTGGTAGCATCATATACTTCAAACTGGCGCTGACCACCTAAGCCTCCTGGTGCATATATTTTACCATCCAGATAGGCTGCTGCCATTTCCGAACGGTGGGTGGGCATGGGATGTAGTTGTTGCCATTGCTCTGAGGCGGAATAGGCTAGAAATGATAGGCTCAGCAAGAGAAGTGAGCTTAGGTGAATTTTATTAAATCTCATTTGGGCGCACCAATTGTGTGGATACATTTTTTAGTACATCAGTTTTGTATTCAAAACACCGCTGTAATCATGTGCGTGTGGCCCCGTTATTCTCATCTATCTTGATGAGTACTTGGACAGAACTTTAAGCGGTGGGCATCTGATGAGCAATAGGCCACTCCTGAATAATATATAGTCAGTTTATAGGAGCTTGGCCATATTGATTTAGGTTTGTCTTTGCTAACGAGTGCTCTCCCAGTTTAGGGATACGAGGAGGGTATATTTGCATTATCCATCAGGCTTTCTAGGTAGGATGGCTGTCGGCTCCCCTAGAATGGCTGCCTTAAGGGCCACTACCCAGCTGCAGCATTGAATGCGAGTAAGGACTTCATTGATCAGGTTTTTTGCATTCTCATTTCAACCAGGGGATAAATCATGTTGTTCCAAACCGCGCCGAGGGCTTGGCTTTTTTTTAGCCCTTCCCTAATTTTGGGCCAGTCTGGGTGGGTTGGATTGAGCGCCCCGTAAGCGCTGAACATGGATTTTAGCAGGGCATTGTTTTTCCTCCGGATCGCCCATTTCCGCCATAGCCATCCACCGGTTACCCCTATCCAGATCAGTGGTCCCATGGGTGAAGCCGGAGAGACGGCTGCAAATATAATGAACCAGGCGGCAATTTTAAGTAGCAATAAGGCTACCCTCCAGGCTTCGGCCAATACCCTAAGGCCGGTTTTGCCTGATTTGCTGGATTGATAACGGCTGAAGGGCATGGTGCGGGCGCGGATGGTATCCAGCGCCGCCAGATAATCCCCATAGACTAAAGTGTTCAATATCAGCCAGTCTAGTTCCCGGCAATGGAGCCAAGGAGCCCGCAAATAGCGTCTAGCGGCCTGGTGTAGCTCCTCTTGGACGAAATTTAAACTGCGCCAATCCGATTCTCGGTCATTTAGGGTGCGGTGATGCCAGCTAGTAAGGGAGTTTGAAGGAATTGCGGGGACCTTTTCGGCGTTTTTCCACCCAATGGAGCGAAAGATATCCTCGATAATCGCTTGGGCCTCGGTTTGAAGCTGTTTCTTGGCAGAGTCATTTAGATGGCGTTTATCGGCCTCTATGGATGCCTGCTGAGCGGCTTGGGTAAGGAGTTCTGTTTTGGTGACCATTGAAGTTTATCCCTTGGAGGGGGGTTGTCGCTAATCAACGAGGATCTTGTCATTATATTGGGATATTTTCTCTCAGGATGAAAAAGTTTTCCATGTGATAGTGGTAGTGACTTGGTGGCCGGGACCAAATAGCTTTAATGTGGGGATAGTTACTCTAGGTGCGCGATTATTGTAAGAAGACCGGTAGGAGAGGAGCTGATACCCTCCTGCCGGTCTATTTGAAAGAAGTTACAATTTCTCTTGGGTGCTGAGTGGGACAGTCCTTGTTAGGGATTGCCCGCCTCATTCATTGATGATGGAAGCTTAGTGCTGGTGACAGTGAAGTTGTATTGATGCCAGGGTGACTCAACCAGTAATGTTCTCTCATTGGGGTTAGGACAATCCTTGAGGGGCATGGCAGGATCAATGGAGCAGACATATTGCGCGCCGCCGCCTTCCTCAGCCAGCGCCGGGGCTACACCAATTTGTATAAAATACTTGCCTGGATCACGGATACCCAGATAATATTTTTGCTCCATGTCGGTCCGTCCAGTGAGTAGCATTCGTTCATTTTCATCGTATACGGTGACTTGCCAAGTGCTGTCTTCGCAGTCTTGGCTAGCGCAAAATTCTATACTAAGAATTTCATTGCCCGCCGTGTCATAGACAAACCAGTCTTCCTCGAAATTAAAACCTACCGATCCAAAGATAAGGGGGCCAGATATTAAGCCCTCCATGGTGACATTGGATGCGAGGGGAGTGGCAAAGGTTAATGGATTGGCTTCATCGCGGGAGTCATTGGGTTCCACTTCCGCATCAAAAAAGTTGACATCAAGGGGTTCTGTGGTGACTTGAGAATCTCCCAGAAAAGCAGCCAGACGATACTCGTGGGGCAAGTGTTCATAGATCAGGTCTGCTTCGCCACTTTGGTCCGAAGATCTCGTCTCTTCCTGAGCCTGCTTCAAGGATTTCACCACCACATAATAGGTACCCGCGCGGGATAGGATCGTCTGCAATAGGCTTTCTGGCCCGACATCAAACCCAGTATAGACTTCCGAGAAAATATTACCCCCGCTATCCCGAATGGAGAGATTCCATCCAGTAATATCGTTTAAGCCGGGAACATTAAAATTAACGGTGAGCATTTGATTGGATTCGGTCGTGGTAATACGGAACCAGTCCACATCTTCTGGGCTATAAAGCTGGCCTGCGTATTCAACGCCGAACTCCATGGCGTCGGCACCCATGGCATGGTTGTTGGGTTCGGTTTCGCCAAAGCCGCTGCTGTCTAGAAAACTGGATAAAGTCACGCCGCAACTTTTCGGATCAGCGGCGCATCCCGCTTTGGTTTCAGCAATGATTTCATCATTGTTTGCTGGGGCTGTTTCGCTGGTATCAGCCTCCGGTTCCGGGCTTGCGGTATTGCTAAAGTCCTGAGCGCTTTCTTGGCTGGTATTATTGCTGCTGATATTATTGTTATTATTTGAATCCAGGTCGGGGAAGATATTTAAGCCAGTCGCCCCGAGGGTTGGCGCAAGCAGTAAACCTAAAAGAATAAAACAGTGACGGGCTAAATTTTTTACCATGATTATTGCTTCCTAAATATTCTGAGCCCAATGTAATCTAAGCCCCGGCGCATAGTACGGCCTTTGAAAAGGCCCGCGGGGCTTTCTAACGACAGGCCATACTTCGCTGGGGATTAAACGCCTAAGCCAAGATAGCGGTAGGTTATTTGAAATTCTTGAGCCTTAAAGCAAAATTATGCTAATGAGTTATCCAAATATTGACCCAGTCGCCTTTTCCTTGGGTCCGCTCAAGGTCCATTGGTATGGCATCATGTATTTAATTGGCTTTTTGGGTGCCTGGTGGCTAGGTCGTTTTCGAGCCAAGCGTCCTGCTTCCGGTTGGCGACCGGAGCAGGTGGATGATCTGATTTTCTATGGTGCCCTGGGGGTTATTCTTGGTGGCCGGCTGGGATATGCTCTGTTCTACGATTTTGATCATATCCTGGCGGATCCTTTTGCTATCTTTAAAATTTGGCAAGGAGGGATGTCTTTCCACGGGGGGCTGCTCGGCGTTCTGGTCGCCATGGCGGTCTATGCCCGTAAAGCGGGCAAAGGGTTCTTTCAGGTGACGGATTTTGTCGCCCCCCTGGTTCCTATTGGGTTAGGCGCGGGCCGCATTGGCAATTTCATCAATGGGGAGTTGTGGGGTAAGGTGACGGAATTGCCCTGGGGCATGGTGTTCCCTGATCCCAGGGCTGGCGGTCTGCCCCGGCACCCCTCGCAACTGTACGAGGCAGCTCTGGAAGGAGTGGCCCTTTTTCTTATTTTGTGGTTTTTCTCCCGCCGGCCCCGCCCCACCATGGCGGTCTCGGGCCTGTTTCTATTTTGCTACGGGCTGTTTCGCTTTGCGGTGGAGTTTGTGCGCGTGCCGGATGCCCATCTGGGTTATTTGGCCCTGGATTGGCTGACCATGGGACAAATCCTAAGTCTGCCCATGGTTTTTATCGGCATGATTTTACTGGGATGGGCTTATCGGAAGCGTTCTTCTACCCATTCGATAAAATCTTAGCGGCCGCTAGTTACCCTTTTAGCAATGAAACCGTACCTGGATCTTATCCAAAAGATACTTGCTACCGGCGTTGAGCAAGATGATCGGACTGGCACCGGAACGTGGTCTATTTTCGGGCATCAGATGCGGTTTGACCTGCGACAGGGTTTTCCGCTGGTTACGACCAGAAAGCTTCATGTTCGCTCTATTTTTATTGAGTTACTATGGTTTCTCCGGGGTGAGACCAATGTGAAATATCTCCATGATCATGGAGTGACAATTTGGGATGAATGGGCCGATGAACAGGGGGAGCTAGGGCCTATCTACGGTTATCAATGGCGCTCGTGGCCTCTGCCTGATGGGGGATATTTAGACCAGATGGCGAAAGTGTCAACACAGATACGGCATTATCCCCATAGCCGACGCCATATCGTGGTGGCTTATAATCCGGCTTGCGTGGATGAAATGGCGCTGCCTCCCTGCCATGCGTTGTTTCAATTTTATGTAGCCCAGGGTCGTTTGTCTTGCCAACTTTATCAGCGCAGTGCCGATGTTTTCCTTGGAACTCCTTTCAACATTGCCTCCTATGCCTTGTTGACTCATCTGATGGCTCAACAATGCGGTTTAGGGGTGGGGGAATTCATTTGGACGGGAGGGGATGTTCATCTGTACCGGAATCACCTGGAAGCAGCGCGTTTGCAGCTCACTCGGGAACCGCTTCCGCTTCCTCGGCTCCAAATCAAGCGTCGACCTTCTTCTTTGTTTGAATATCAATACGATGATCTGGAGATTGTGGATTATCAAAGCTATCCCGCTATAAAGGCGGCCGTTTCAGTATAAAGCGAAAGGATGGTTATTGCCTTCATTGTCGCCATGGACGAGCATCGTTTGATTGGGGCTAATCGTCGTCTGCCTTGGCATTTACCGGCGGATCTCAAATATTTTCGCCGCATGACCATGGGTAGACCAATGCTCATGGGGCGGAGCACTCACGAAGCCATTGGACGTCCCCTGCCCCGGCGACATAATATTGTCGTGACCCATAACTCTGGCTATAAAGCGCCGGGATGCACCGTGGTCCATACTGTGGAAGCGGGCTTGCAGGCAGCGGGGGAAGCCGAGGAGATAATGGTGATTGGTGGGGCTTCCCTTTATCAGCAATTATTACCCCAGGCGCAACGCATCTACCTCACACTGGTGGGAGGGCATTTCCAAGGTGATACCTGGTTTCCAGTCTTTGATTCTGGCGCCTGGGTTGAGGTTTGGCGGGAGGATCATAATCCCGATCCTCAAAATCCCTATCCTTATAGTTTTATTCGTCTTGAGCGGAAGAAGGATAAAAATTAAGAGGTAAAATAGTCTTTTTAGATGAGCCCCCGCTCGGCAAAGGAAAAGGTTTCGCCATCTCCCACAATAATATGATCGAGAACCCGAATATCCACCAACGCCAACGCTTCCTTAAGACGTTGTGTGATGCACTCATCGGCTCGACTGGGTTCGGCTATCCCGGAGGGATGATTGTGAGCTAGAATGGCAGCTGCGGCGTTATGGGCAAGGGCGCGCTTGAGCACTTCGCGAGGATGTACACTAGCGCCATCAATAGTGCCTCGGAAAAGCTCTTCGAAGGCTAGTACTCGGTGCTGGTTGTCAAGAAAAAGACAAGAGAAGACTTCAAAAGGATAAGCTCGCAAGCGTGCCATGAGGTAGCGTTGGGTAGTTTGAGGATCGGTCAGAACGTCGCCCCGCTTGAGCGTGGCTTCCAGGTGGCGGCGTCCCATTTCCAGGCAGGCTTGCAGTTGCGTATACTTGGCTATTCCCAGCCCTGGAGCATGGCAGAACTGTTTAAGGTCAGCCTCAAGCAATGCTCGGAGGCTACCAAAGCTTTCCAGGAGCTCCCGTGCCAAGTCAACGGCGGTTTTCCCGGCGACCCCGGTGCGGAGAAAAATAGCTAAAAGTTCGGCATCGGATAAGGCATTTGGGCCTCGTTGAAGGAGTTTCTCGCGGGGCCTTTCGTGGATGGGCCAGTCGGTAATTGCCATGGATAGGGCGGTTCCAATAATTGTTGGCGCGGCTTTTTATATCAGTCTATATAAATTAACGGAATTAGTTTGTGTCCTGGTTCACTATTGCTGCGCGCATTGGCTAGATTTAAGCAGGGGCTGGAACTTCCAGGCAGGGCATAGTATCGTGAAGGCTGCGTTTAAAAATTTTGACGGGAGAAAGCGATAAGCATTTTCATGGCTAAGAAGCTTTATATTAAGACTCATGGCTGTCAGATGAATGAATACGACTCTAGCCGAATGGCGGATGTATTGCGGGAATCACACGGGCTAGAGCTGACTTCTGATCCTGAACAAGCGGAAGTGCTGTTACTTAATACCTGCTCCGTGCGGGAGAAAGCCCAAGAAAAAGTCTTTTCCCAGTTAGGCCGATGGCGGCAGCTAAAGCAATCGCGCCCTGAATTGATTATTGGGGTGGGTGGCTGTGTTGCTAGTCAAGAGGGTGAAACGATTCGCGTCCGGGCACCCTATGTGGATCTAGTGTTTGGACCCCAGACAATACACCGGTTACCGGCGATGCTAGCCCAAGCAAGAACACGTTCACAACCGGTAGTTGATCTTTCTTTTCCCGAAATTGAGAAATTCGACAAATTGCCCGAGCCCCGTGCCGAGGGTCCAACTGCTTTTGTCTCCGTGATGGAGGGATGCAGCAAGTACTGCTCCTTTTGTGTTGTGCCTTATACCCGGGGCGAGGAGATCAGCCGCCCCCTTGACGATGTCGTTGCCGAGATCGTGGGTCTAGCGGAGCAGGGTGTGCGGGAAATCACCCTTTTGGGTCAAAATGTAAATGCTTACCGAGGAGCCATGGGAGAAGGGGATGTTGCTGACCTTGCCTTGTTGATCAATTATGTGGCCTCCATTGAAGGCATTGAACGCATCCGTTTTACGACTTCACACCCAGTAGAGTTCTCCGATAGCCTCATCCAGGCTTTTGCCGAAGTGCCCGAGCTAGCAAGCCATTTGCACTTACCGGTGCAGAGCGGTTCGGATCGCATGCTGGGTTTAATGAAGCGGGGTCACACAGTGCTGGAGTATAAAGCGAAGTTGCGAAAATTGCGCCAGGTACGCCCTGATATCAGTATTTCAAGCGATTTCATCGTTGGCTTGCCCGGTGAGACTGAAGCTGATTTCCAGGCTACGCTAGCCTTAGTGGATGAGGTAGGTTTCGATCATTCTTTCAGTTTTGTGTATAGTCCACGGCCAGGAACACCAGCGGCCAGTCTTCCCGATCACACACCGATAGCCGTCAAGAAAGAGCGGCTTGCAATCCTGCAAGAGCGCCTCCGAGCTTTGGAAATTGCTATTAGTCAAGGGATGGTGGGTACCGTACAACAAGTGCTTGTTGAACGCCCTTCAAAAAAAGATCCCACCATGCTGGCGGGGCGTACGGCTAATAACCGGGTAGTAAATTTTTCTGCTCCTCAAGTTATGGTAGGTCAGTTTGTCAATATTAAAATCACAGAGGCCCTGCCCAACTCGCTGCGGGGTATCGTTCTTGATGATGAAAGACAGTGTGCTTAATTAGCAATAAGAGTTAATCCGTCATGTATTGCGGCGACCCTATGCCCCTATCCAGAGCCCAAAGTTGAAAAACGGGCTAAAATGAGCCAATATCTTAGATAATTCGAGTTATATTGGATTGAGTAAGTCTATAAGCGTAGCACTGAAACATTTTTATGCTAGTGTTTTCTAATTCCTGTTTTTTCTTGCATTTCAGTTTTGTCCGCGCCTTTGTTCCATCTCCGAGTTCGGCGCAAGGAATCAGGAATTTATAAGTATAGCGTTTGGGCTATTAGCATACCCTTGAACGAACACCCTCCTTCTGATCGTTCCGAGAGCAGCGATTTCGTCCTAGAACCGGCGGATAATCAGCGGTTAGCCAATCTTTGTGGGCAGATGGATGAGCATCTGCGCCAGATAGAAAGAGGGCTGGGGGTAGAAATCAATAATCGGGGCAATTTTTTTCAGGTGCTTGGTAACAGCCCTTCGGTAGAGGCCGCTGGTGAAGTGATAAGGCGCCTTTATGATGATGCCGATGAATCTCCGGTGACCCCTGCCCAGGTCCACCTTCTTTTGCGGGAAGCTGGAAACCAGGAAAATTTCCCTTTGGAAGAGCAGGAAGAAATCGTGATTCGGACCCGCCGAGGCGTGGTTAAAGGCCGCAACTCGCGACAAATTCGCTATTTACGCAATATTCTCACCCATGATATTAGCTTCGGTATCGGTCCAGCAGGGACGGGGAAAACCTATCTTGCTGTCGCTTGTGCCGTGGAAGCTTTAGAAAAAGATCAGGTGCGGCGCGTGCTTTTAGTGCGGCCTGCCGTAGAAGCCGGCGAGCGTTTAGGATTCCTGCCAGGCGATCTAGCCCAGAAAATCGATCCCTATCTGCGCCCTCTCTACGATGCCCTTTATGAAATGTTGGGCTTTGAGCGGGTTGCTAAGCTTATTGAGCGCCATGTGATTGAGGTGGCTCCTCTAGCGTATATGCGTGGCCGTACTTTAAACGAATCCTTTATCATTTTAGATGAGGCTCAAAATACGACAATCGAGCAGATGAAAATGTTTCTCACTCGTTTAGGGTATGGCTCAACGGCTGTTGTGACGGGCGATATCACCCAAATAGATCTGCCTAAAGGTCAGCCTTCAGGCTTGCGCCATGTCATTGAAGTATTGAAGGAAGTCAAAGGAATTAGCTTTAATTTTTTTCAGCCGCGGGATGTGGTGCGGCACCCACTGGTGCAACGGGTGGTGCAAGCCTATGAGCGTTTTGGCCGTAGTAGTGGGGTAGAGTCATGAGTATTGCCGTCCAAATTCAATATGCCGTGCCCAGGATCAACGCGCCCCTGCAAGCTGATTTTCAGCGCTGGGTGGAAGCAGCGCTGCTAAACCAGTCAAAAGCGGGGGAAGTCACTATCCGTGTTACCGATGAAAATGAGGCAGCGGAGCTTAACCGGCGCTACCGCCGCAAGGAAGGGGCAACCAATATCTTGTCTTTTCCTTTTGAGATTCCCTCCTGCGTGCCTTTTGATATTCCCTTGTTAGGAGATTTGATCATTTGTGCCCCGGTGGTTGCGCGCGAAGCCTTAGAACAGGCCAAGAAAGAGCAGGACCACTGGGCCCACCTAGTGGTCCATGGAGTGCTTCACTTACTAGGTTTTGATCACCAGCAAGAGGTGGAAGCGCAGCAGATGGAGGCCCTGGAAGTGACTATACTTGAATCATTAGGTTATTCCGATCCCTACGAGAGTATATAACGAGGACTTATGAACGAAGGCCGACCTAGTCATAATTTAGTATCCCGTTCTTGGCGAGAACGTCTGGGGCAGGTACTGCTGGGCGAACCCCAAGATCGAGAAAAAATTATCGAGATTTTACGTAATGCTTCCCAGCGCCGCCTCCTTGATCCGGAAACTCTGAGTATGATTGAAGGCGCTTTAGTGGTGGGGGAGATGCAGGTGCGCGATATTATGGTGCCGCGGTCGCAGATGGTAGTCGTGGAGCGGGATGCGCCGCCGGAAGATACTCTGGAGGTGATTACTCGATCCGCCCATTCCCGGTTTCCGGTGATAGGTGAGAGCCGGGATGGCATTGTCGGAATCCTATTGGCGAAGGATATGCTTCTCTATTGCCGGCAGCGAGAAGCGCGGACCTTCAATATTCGCGATATTCTGCGTCCAGTAGTATTTATTCCAGAGAGCAAGCGTCTGAATGTTTTGCTAAGGGAATTTCGTGCGAGCCGTAATCACATGGCGATCGTTGTGGATGAATATGGGGGAACGGCAGGGCTGGTGACCATCGAAGATGTCTTAGAGCAAATCGTAGGCGAGATTGAAGATGAACATGATGTTGCTGAAGACGCCTTCATCTTTCGCCGCAGGGAAGATAATTATACGGTTAAAGCACTCACTCCCATCGAAGATTTTAATGAGTATTTTGGGACCGATTTTAGTGATGAGGAATTCGATACCATTGGCGGTTTGGTGCTAAATGGATTCGGGCGAATGCCTGAACGGGGGGAAACTATTGTTATTGGCAGCTTTGAATTTAAGGTTTTGCGCGCCGATAGTCGGCGCCTCCATTTACTAGAATTGCGCCTGAAAACCAACGGCGTTGGAAACCCGGTGGCAGCGGGGGCTTGATTCCTTTATAGTAGCCTACACAAGGTGTTTTGCTGAGTTTCTGCTAGCGGCGCTGGTTAGGGATTGGTAGGAGAGGTCTCATGGGTTACACGCCTGAGCAGAAGCCATTTTATGAAAGGGTGTGCCAGAAAAAATACTTTTTCTCTAGCTCGGCAGGAGCAAACACCTGGTGTGGTGACGCCTTAGCCTTGGTAGCGGGGCTTCTCGGTCCCCTTGCCTTTTCTCCTTATGATGCCTACCCTTTAGCGGTTATTTCTCCCGCCTTGTTGTTTGCCGTATGCCGGAATTTGTCCGCTCGGCGGGCCTTCTGGCGTGGCTGGTTATTTGGAGTAGGATGGTTTGGCGCGGGCGTTTCCTGGATTTATGTTGCGATTCATGATTTTGGCTATGCCAGCGTACCGTTAGCGTTGGCGTTGACTGCAACGTTTGTGGCTTTTTTGGGTCTTTTTCCGGCGTTATTGACAGGAGGCGTTACTTTTTGGTTTCCCCAGGAAAATAGAGCTAAATATCTTTTGGTATGGCCAGCAGCCTGGGTGATGATAGAGTGGTTTCGAGGCTGGTTTCTGACGGGTTTCCCATGGCTAAACCTTGGCTACAGTCAAATAGAAAGCCCCCTTCGGGGGTTGGCGCCTATTTTTGGGGTTTATGGTGTTTCCTTGGCGGTAGCTTTTAGCGCAGGGCTGATCGTGGCTGCTTGGCGTTGGGCTCTGCGGGCGCGCCTGATAGCCCTTGGTGGCTTGGGAACTCTATGGGCTTCGGCACTACTGCTCTCCTTGGTGCCTTGGACGATGCCGGTAGGCAAGCCGCTACAGGTAAGCTTGATCCAGGGAAATATTCCTCAGGCTATTAAATGGCAGCCGGAGCAAATAAGGTCCACTTTAGAACGGTACTGGCAGTTGACTGCTAAACATTGGGAGAGCGATCTGATCGTTTGGCCGGAGAGCGCGCTTACTGTACTTTATCACCAGGTGGCTGATGGTTACCTGGCTGCCCTTGCTGCCGAGGCTCGGGCCTATAATACAGATTTGCTCATTGGCTTGCCGGTTTTCCATCAGGAAACAGGAAAATATTATAATAGCATGCTAAGCCTCGGTTCCCAGCAGGCATTCTATTATAAGCGGCATTTAGTCCCTTTCGGCGAATATATACCTTTTGAAGAATATCTTAGAGGACTCATCCACTTTTTCGATTTACCCATGTCCTCTTTCAGTGCTGGCCCCAAGGGGCAGCCCTTGCTGCAGGCGGCTGGCTACCCGGTAGCCACCTCCATTTGTTACGAAGATGCTTTTGGAGAAGAAATCATTGCAGCGTTGCCCGAAGCTAATTTATTGGTGAATGCTACCAATAATGCCTGGTATGGGGATTCCTTGGCGCCTCACCAGCATCTACAGATTTCCCGGATGCGCGCCCTGGAGACAGGGCGGGACCTAGCCCGAGCTACTACCAATGGTATCTCCGCTATTGTTGATGCTCAGGGTGCTTTGCTAGCCACTACTCCTCAGTTCCAAATGGCGGTACTCACAGGTAGCGTTCAACCCCGCGCCGGCGCGACGCCCTATATCCTCTGGGGTAATGGCGCTGTCCTAGGGTTATGTTTATGCTTATTTGCCATTGGAAGTTATTACCAGCGTAGCAAAGGAAGCTAGAGGCATTATGCAGTTTGCCGTGGTTCAGCGGATTTTAGGGTTGTTGTTGGCCCTATTTAGTACCGCTATGCTTCCGCCAGTCATAGTGTCCCTGTTTTACCAAGATGGCGCGGGGGCTGAGTTTCTAAGCGCCTTTGTTTTGATACTAGGTATTGGTTTGCTGTGTTGGCTACCGGTACGTAATTATCGGCAGGAGCTGCGGCTGCGTGATGGGTTTATAGTAGTAGTTATGTTCTGGGTGGTTTTAAGCCTTTCTGGAGCTTTACCCCTTTTTTTAACCGCTGAGCCTCGTTTGCCTTTTACTGATGCTGTCTTTGAGTCCGTTTCTGGCCTGACGACTACCGGAGCTACGGTAATTATCGGGCTCGACAACCTGCCTAAATCGGTGTTGTTTTATCGGCAAGAATTACAGTGGCTAGGGGGTATGGGCATTGTGGTTTTAGCGGTAGCTATTTTGCCCATGCTGGGTATTGGTGGCATGCAGCTTTATCGGGCGGAAATTCCGGGCCCCATGAAAACGACCAAGCTTACTCCCCGTATTGCAGAGACGGCTAAAGCCCTGTGGTTGATTTACTTAGGTTTGACGATAGCTTGCGCAACCGCTTATTGGATGGCAGGTATGACCTTGTTCGATGCCGTTGGTCACAGTTTTTCAACAATTGCTATTGGCGGTTTTTCTACCCATGATGCCAGCATGGGCTATTTTAATAGTCCACTTATTGAGATGATCGCGGTATTTTTTATGCTGCTTGCTGGCGTCAATTTTTCCCTCCATTTTCTTGCCTGGCGTCATCGGACGGTAGGCCATTACTGGCAAGATGAGGAATTTCGGACTTATCTATCGGTGCTTGCTGGAGTCGCAGCATTAACTTCCAGTTATCTCTGGCTAGCACATCGTTTCGACAGTCCACTTTTGGCCCTCCAGCACGGTATTTTTCATGCAGTCTCTATTGGTACTACCACCGGATTTACTTCTAGTGACTATTATGGCTGGCCCGGTTTTCTTCCTATTCTGCTATTGATGACCAGTTATATCGGTGGGTGTGCCGCTTCTACCGCTGGTGGTATGAAAGTTATTCGGATTTTATTGCTTTATAAGCAAGGGGCGCGGGAGATAAAGCGGTTGATTCACCCAAGCGCCATTATACCCATCAAAATTGGAAGCAAAAGCTTACCGGATAGGATCGTGGAGGGGGTAGGCGGGTTTATGGCGGTCTATGTGGCCTGTTTTATCGTGATGTATTTGCTGTTGCTAGCGACAGGGTTAGATATGATTACCTCATTTTCGGCGGTGACCGCATGTCTCAATAATTTAGGCCCTGGATTGGGTCAAGTGGGCGCTCATTACGAGGTTATTAATGCCGCCTCTAAATGGGTGTTGTGTTTTGCGATGCTGTTGGGCCGCTTAGAAATTTTTACCCTACTGGTTATTCTGAGCCCAACCTTTTGGCGTCGATAATATTGAAGGAAAAATAAATAGGTAACTACTATTAAAGGGAAAATTCTAGCTTTAAGACTGGAGCTTGCCGTGTAAAGGATGAACCGGTAAAATTTAAAGGTTTATAGAACGAAAATTTGAGAGCATTCCCTATGAGGCAGGATATTCATCCCAAGTACAGCGAAATTACGGTGACTTGTAGCTGCGGTAATAGTTTTAGTACCCGCTCGACTGCAGGTAAGGATTTTCATATAGAAGTTTGTTCTGCTTGCCACCCCTTCTATACTGGTAAGCAGAAGCTATTGGACACTGCGGGTCGGGTAGATAAATTCCGCCAGAGGTACAATTTAAAATCTTAGTAGCCTCATCCCCTATACCGGTTTGTTTAATCCGCCGCGATATCTAGGTGAGCGGCATTATTTAGGTTAATCTCTATTTTTAAAGAGTTCGGGTAGGCGAGTCCGGGGTTCATTTAAATGTCTTTATGCTCACTAAAATAGGTATGATATGCCTCTTCACTTGTTAAATCAGCCAGAGTCACTAGCTCCTAGTGGGGAATTGGAAACGCCTTCTGGAGAACTGGCGAAGGAAACAGAGCAAAAGCCAGCACAGGATTTAATGGCGACTGCCTTAGGCTATCATGCGGAGCCGCGGCCTGGAAAATTGGAGATCAGTATTACCAAGCCTTGCGCGACACAGCAGCAGTTGAGTTTAGCCTATAGCCCTGGAGTTTCTGTACCGGTGGGAGCTATCATAGCTGATCCTGAAGCTGTTTATCGTTATACCGCTAAGGGTAATCTGGTTGCAGTAATCACCGATGGCAGTGCTGTATTAGGGTTGGGAAATACGGGGCCTTTGGCCAGCAAGCCCGTGATGGAAGGCAAAGCGGTTTTGTTTAAGTCTTTCGCCGGGCTGGACGCTATCGATATTGAGGTAGAGGCAGAGTCTCCCGAGGCATTCGTGGATACAGTGGCCCGTATCTCGCCAACTTTCGGTGGAATCAATCTGGAAGATATTGCTGCACCTCACTGTTTTATGATTGAGCAAGCTCTTATTGAGCGCCTGGATATTCCGGTTCTGCATGATGACCAGCATGGTACGGCCATCACAATTGCAGCGGCGCTTCAAAATGCCCTCGAATTGCAAGGAAAAGTTTTATCAGAGATCCGTATCGTTTGTGTAGGTGCTGGGGCAGCTGGGATCGCAACACTTCGGCTGCTAGTTACCCTAGGCTTGGACCAGGAAAACATTTTGCTCGTTGATCGCCAAGGGGTCATTCGTGAAGAGAGCCAAGCGCCACATTCTTATTGCCGTCCTTTTATCTCTTCCTCACCAAGGGGTACCCTTGCAGAAGCAATAGAGGGGGCGGATGTCTTTATTGGCGTAGCGGCTCCTAATCTGTTGACTGTGGAGATGCTAAAATCCATGGCTTCACGTCCTATTGTCTTTGCGCTTTCTAACCCGGATCCGGAGATAGATCCACGTTTAGCCCATGCCACTCGTGATGATTTAATTTTGGCTACGGGTCGCACTGACTATCCTAACCAGGTGAATAATGTCTTAATTTTTCCTTTTCTGTTTCGCGCTGCCCTTAATGTTCGTGCCAGATGTATTAATGATGCAATGAAGCTCGCGGCAGTGCGAGCATTGGTTGAGCTGGCAAAGGAACCCGTTCCGGAACAAGTACTTGAAGCTTATGGCGAAAAAAAACTTGCTTTCGGAGCTAATTACATTCTCCCCAAGCCGCTGGATCCCCGTTTAAGAGAGTTTGTGACGATGGCTATTACTCAGGCAGCCATTGAATCGGGGATAGCACGAATTTAATCCGCAGCTTGGGTCTTTGCCTTCAGTAAAGATTGTACTTTCTTGCGCCCTGCCCGGCGCATGGGTTTTCCATCTATAGGGCTGAGCGGAGCGTGGCGAGTAGCTGCCGGAGGAAATACAGTTAGTTCTACGGCAACTTCTCCCGCTATGAAACGATAAACCGGGAAATTTTGAAATAGTTTAGAGGAAAAGGACAGTTGCTTAGATTTTAATTGGAAGGGAATTCCTGCTTCCGTGAGAAATAATGCAACTTCTTCCTCAGTATCGGCGAAGAGATGGAGGTTAATGTCGGAGTATTCAAAAGCCAGTCCGCTGAGCACTGAGCCAACGAGGTGTGGATTAAAGCGGGAAAAAAAATCCATTGCTTCTAATGCTGTTTGACGTAACCTTTCCACGGTAGCAGGTTGGGATTGTGATTTGAATAAGCGTAAATAGGCACCCACTGCTTGCTCTATTTCTTGGTTAGTAGGCAAATTTTTGGTATCTGCAGCACCTAAAAAGGTGGCTGCCTTGCGTTTAGCTTGGTAGTAATTTTTAATTCCATGTTCGACCATAAACCGAGCCGCCTCTGTAGCGATATATTCCCTCATTTGCTGATCTTTTTTAGGCATAAATTTTAATCCCCTGACTCCTGCTTAAAATAACTGTTCGGCAACGGGGGCATCTATTTTTGCGTTGCCGCCGCTGTTGCCCTCGCTATTTGAGCTAGCGTATCTGGTAGGGGCGTGTCCAGCAATAAAGGTTTCAAAAATAGCATCAGGAGCATTAGAGTCTGCAAGTAAACCTGTTTCTGGATCAATACGTACTGTTACCATGCCTGCAGGTGGAATAAAAGATTTTTCTGGCGTACCATCGAGTACGTTGCCCATATAGTTGATCCACATTGGAAGCGCTACCCGGGCGCCTGTTTCGAAACTTCCTAATGATTCAGGCTGATCAAAACCTACCCAGCAGACAGCAACGAGTTCGGAGTTAAAGCCAGAGAACCAAGCATCGTGTTGATCATTAGTTGTTCCTGTTTTGCCCGCTAGATCATTTCTCTCCAGCTTTTTAGCGCGCCGTCCCGTACCATAACGAATAACATCACGCAGCATGCTATTCATAAGATAGGCATTTTGTGCTGTGATTACCCGAGGGGCTGGACTGAATTGAGTAGATTCGATATTTTGTAGGGTAGCAGTGAGGGTTGGAGTATACGCTTGTGTTTGCTTCGACTTTATTTTTTCGCAGTGTTGGCAAACTTGGGTTGGGTACGCTCGAAAAATAATTTTTCCACTAGCATTCTCAATTCGCTTAATTAGATAAGGCTCGATGAGATAGCCCCCGTTGGCGAAAACGGCAAAACCACGGGCCATCTCTAGCGGAGAAGCGCTGCCGCTACCTAGGGCCAAGGATAAACTTTGGGGTAATTGTTCGGGTTTAAAACCGAAATGTTGTATATATTCGATGGCATAGTCAATGCCTATGGCCCGCAGCAATCGAATAGAGACCAAGTTTCTGGAATGGATCAAGGCTGTTCTAAGACGCGTAGGACCATGAAAACGTCCGCTATAATTTTCCGGTCGCCAGGCATTTTTTGGCCCGCCAGGCTCGTCCAAGACTATAGGGGAGTCATTAATAATACTTGCGGCAGTATAGCCTTTATTGAGGGCAGCGGAATAAAGAAATGGTTTGAAACTAGATCCTGGCTGCCGTTGAGATTGGGTAGCCCGATTAAATTTACTTTCATAAAAATCAAAGCCCCCACTAAGCGCGGTGATGCTTCCATTGTAAGGAGACAGTGACACAATGGCGCCTTCCACGCGGGGTCTTTGTGCTAGCTGCCACCCCCCCTTGGGTAGTGATTCTACCCAAATAAGATCCCCTGCTTTGAGAATATCAGTGGCCTGCTTTGGTTTTTCTCCGACTGTGTTAACGTCGAGGTAGGGTTGGGCCCAAGATAATCCCTCCCAGGTGAGCATAGTCTCACCGTCAGTTTTTGTGTAAATCCGGCTAGTTCGTTCGTCGATCGCTAGAACCAAGGCTGGCACGAGGCCATTGGCTAATCTACGCTGCGAGAGAATCTGCTGATAGAATCTCTCGTCGGCATCTACCGGTAATTCGATATGCTGTTCTGGTCCGCGAAAACCATGTCGTCGATCATAGTCAAGAAGAGCCTTTTGTAAGGCGTCATTTGCAGCCTTCTGATGCTCTGCTTTGATTGTGGTATAAACATTATACCCGCTCGTATAAATATCAGAGCCATACTTTTCAAGCATTTGGCTTCGCGCCATTTCTGCTACGAAAGGGGCATCTAGCTCGATAGGTAATTCATGAAACTTTGCTGTAATGGGCCGATCTATTGCGTCCTGGTAGGTTTCATGATCTATATACCCAACTTCACGCATACGCCGGAGTACATAATTTCTCCGTAGCAGAGCTCGTTTCTGGTTTGCTACCGGATTATAGCGGGAGGGTGCTTTCGGTAAACCAGCGATCATAGCGAGCTGCGGCAACTCAAGTTTATCCAGAGTCGTGCCGTAATATACTTGGGCAGCAGCCGCAACGCCATAAGCACGATTGCCAAGATAAATTTTGTTTAAATAGAGCTCGATGATGTCCTGTTTACTAAGTTCTCGTTCGATCTGAAGGGCAAGCAGTATTTCATTGAGTTTACGTAAGTAAGTTTTTTCTCTGCTTAAGAAAAAATTACGGGCAACTTGCATAGTAATAGTGCTGCCGCCTTGGACTTTTTTGCCTGTTTTTACCAGATATAAGGCGGCGCGGAGGATACCTTGATAATCAACACCCGGGTGCTCATAGAAACGATCATCTTCTGCTGCCAATGTAGCTTTGACCAGGAGATCTGGAAATTGTTCAAAAGCTAGCGGAATACGGCGTTTTTCTCCATATTGAGCAATAAGCTTTTGATCGTGGGAATAAATTCTGAGGGGAACTTGGAGATGAATATTCTTGAGAGATTCGGTAGAAGGTAGCTGAGGTAAAAGATAAAAGTAAGTTCCTACAATAACAATGATACCAAGTGTTGTGGTGGTAAGCAACAAGATCACGATCCAGCGTAGTAAGCGAAGGAGATATGCCATGAAAATTAATAGGTAAGTATGTGGTTTATACCTAAGTAGCAGAGTATACATAGTATAAAACGTATACCCAACTTAAGCTACAACCTTGATGCGGTATTTGAATTCAGCACAAAAAAATATGTGAACGCAGTCCGGTAATTTAGCAAGGATTTTCGTGGAATTCAGGTGAAGTAAAAGAATTGTTTCTGGATAGAGAAAGTATTGACGGGTGCACTTCATGCTTAACTCATTAGATCGTGTTAACAATAATTGGTTGAATTTTAGGGATAACTCCTTGAGTTATTTTTTTCGAAAACCCACTACTTTATTGGGGATAGATATAAGTTCTTCCGCTATTAAATTACTTGAGCTCAGCCGAAGGGGTGAGCGTATTTGTGTAGAAGATTATGCGATTGAAGCTTTGCCGCCTCATACTATCGTTGAGAATAAAATTGAAAATGTAGAAGTGCTGGGTGAGACAATTAAAAGGGCCGTTAAACGTTCGGGAATACGCGCTAAGAAGGCGGCTGCAGCCGTTACTGGATCAGCGGTAATTACTAAGATTATTTCGGTTCCAAACGCTCTTTCGGATAGGGAGTTGGAAAGCCATATTGAGCTAGAGGCAGGGCAATATATCCCCTACCCGCTAGAAGAAGTTAATCTAGACTTCGAAGTACTAGGTCCTTCAGAAAAAGATCCCGAAAGGGTAGATGTATTGCTTGCTGCTTGTCGTAGCGAAAATATTGAATCGCGAGTAGCGGCATTAGAGCTGGCAGGTTTAACAGCGGCAATAATCGATGTCGAAGCCTATGCTATGGAAAAGGTTTTTCCTCTGATCGCAAGTCAGATGCCAAGTCGGGGGAAGGGGCAAACGATCGCTGTTGTCGACGTGGGGGCAACACTAACCACTATTAATGTATTGCATGATTATAAAATCATCTATACCCGAGAGCAGATCTTTGGCGGTAATCAGCTCACGGAAGAAATACAAAGGCGGTATGGCTTGTCCTATGAAGAAGCTAATTTAGCGAAGCGCCAAGGAGGGCTACCAGATAATTATATTCCTGAGATTTTAGATCCTTTCAAAAAATCGATCGCACAGCAAATTAGCCGCGCTTTCCAGTTTTTCTTCTCTTCAACTCAGTATAACGATGTTGATCATGTGATATTAGCAGGTGGATGTGCTTCTATTCCAGGCGTGGATGAACTGATTGAGCATATGGTGGGTACTGCCACTTCAGTGGCCAATCCTTTTGCTGATATGGTGCTGGGATCTCAAGTGGAAGCTAAAGCGCTGCGTAATGATGCTCCCGCTTTAATGACTTCCTGTGGTTTAGCACTTAGGAGTTTCGACTAATGGCCCGTATCAACCTACTGCCCTGGCGAGAAGCTCAGCGCAAGGAACGTGAAAAACAGTTTCATCTTACTTTAGGACTCGCCACTATTCTTGCGGTCGGCACGGTTTTTTATATTAACTCCTATGTTAACGGTCTAATAGAAAGTCAAGCTCAGCGTAATGAATATTTGCAAGGGCAGATAGCTATTGTAGATAAACAAATACGCAAGATTAAGGACCTGGAAAAAGAGAAAAAGAAACTTCTTGCACGCATGGAAATAATCCAGCAGCTTCAGAGTAGCCGTCCTCAAATTGTCCATGTTTTCGATAAGATAGTACGAGCTCTGCCCGATGGTATTTATCTAGAGAGCATAAAACGCCAAGAACATACTAATATGCTAAATGGTGTGGCAACATCAAACGCGCGTGTTTCTGTCCTCATGCGTAATTTAGATGCTTCTCCAGTATTTAAAAATCCTAGGTTAGATGTCATCCAGAGAACGGGTAATAAACAACGATCAACACGTAAATTTACGCTTCGTGTAGATGAAAATCCGCAACTTTCGGATAGCAATGAAGACATGGGAGCGCCGTAATGAATTTGTCAAAATTTAATGAGCTTGATTTCAGCGAGATAGGCGATTGGCCGGCTGTGGCGAAGGCCATTGCAGTGCTATTGATTTTTGCTGCCGTGGTAGGCGGAGGTTATTGGTTTTTTACTAAGGATAAACTTTTGCAGCTCGAGGAGTTTGAGAAAAAGGAACCAGAATTAAAAACCACCTTTGAAGTTAAACAAGCAAAGGCAGAAAATTTAGAATCCTATAAAAAACAAATGGAAGAGATACAACTTTCTTTTGGCAGCATGTTACGGCAGTTACCTAGTAAAACAGAAGTCGCTGATCTGTTAGTCGATATTTCTCAAACAGGGTTATCCAGTGGGTTGGAGTTCGAATTTTTTAAGCCGGGTTCCGAATTACCCGCGGATTTTTATGCTGAACTGCCCATTCAGATTCGGGTTATTGGTAATTACCACCAGTTTGGAGAGTTTGTGAGCAAGGTGGCGGCTCTTCCCCGCATTGTGACTTTACATAATTTTGCTATCGAAAACCAGGATAAGGAGTCGGGAAAGCTGGCTATGGATATTACTGCCAAGACTTACCGTTACTTTAGCGAAGATGAAAATACGACCGCAACAAGGAATTGAAGGCGAAGAAAATAATGAGCTATACGAAGCATATTAAAAGATGGACGATATCGAATCGTCAGATAGGAATTGTAAGTTTGCTTGGTATTTTCTCTGTAATATTATCAGGCTGTAATGATGAAGAGATGATCGATCTGAAGCAATATGTGCAGCAGGTGAAATCTCGTCCTCGGGGGATTATTGAATCCTTACCAGAAATAAGGCCCCATGAAACTTTTACCTATCAAGCAGCGGAACTTCGCAACCCCTTTGTCTCCGCCGTCGTGGATCTTCCACCGGAAGCCATTGTACAGGCTAGTCCCAAGCTTAAGAATACCCTTAAACCTAACCTAAAGCGGCATAAAGAAGCGTTGGAGGAATATGCTATTGATTCTCTCAGGATGGTAGGCATGCTTGAACAGGGGATGGAAATTTGGGCCATTATACGCGCCTCCGATGGAATTTTATACCGTATCAAAAGAGGCAATCATATAGGCCAAAACTATGGAAAAGTTACGCATATTAATGAAGAAAAAATTGAATTCACCGAGATTGTTCCTGATGAACAAGGTGGTTGGTTAACACGCCAAAATATACTGGCATTAGCGGAATAATGATAAGGGGAAGCCAATGAAGCTGGCGCATAAAATCGTTCCATATAATTCGAAGAAAGCGTACAAAGAACGCTGCTTTCTGCCTACCTTAATAGGGTTGCTACTTTTGTGCTGGTTGCCCTGTATAACTTTTGCTGCTACTAAATTGCAGGGTATTGAATACTCATCTCTACCCGGTAAGAGTGTTCAACTTCGGTTGGAGTTCTCGGCGCCTGTTGCTAAGCCTACATTTTTTGCAATTGATGATCCTGCTCGCATCGTATTAGATTTCCCAGGGGTCAAAATTGGTACGGCGCGCCAGTCCCAGGTTATTGGGGCGGGGATGACGCGCAGTGTCACTATGGTGGAGGCAGCTGATCGCACCCGGGTTGTTGTTAATCTAATCCAGAGTGTACCTTTTGAAACTCGCGTAGATAAAAATTTTGTTTATGTTACCGTGAATGGTTCTCCTGCTGGCGCCTCGACTGAAGAGAGTGGTGCTGCTCATACTGGACGGCATTTAATCAAAAATATCGACTTTCGGCGAGGCGAGGCAGGTGAAGGCCGGGTTATTGTCTCCCTCTCAGATACCCAGGCCCCAGTGGATATTCGAGAGGAAGGGAAACGTATTATTGTTGATTTTATGAATACAACGCTACCCAATGAGCTTGAGCGCCGCCTCGATGTTGTGGACTTTGCAACGCCGGTTAAATTCATCGATACTTCTACCAAGAATCAAAACGTCCGTATGGTGATTGCTCCGGCGGATGTTGAACATGAGTATCTTTCTTATCAGTCTGACGATATGCTGGTTGTCGAGCTTAAACCGCTTACTAAAAAGGAAAAGGAGTTAGCTAGGAAAAAAGAATTCGGCTATGTGGGCGAAAAACTATCCTTGAATTTCCAGAGTATTGAAGTTCGATCCGTGCTGCAGTTGATTGCCGATTTTACGGGCCTTAACCTGGTGGCAAGCGATACGGTACAAGGGAGTGTGACGCTGCGGCTTAAAAATGTACCCTGGGATCAAGCCCTGGATATTATTTTGAAAACCAAAGGACTGGCTATGCGCCGTATGGGTAATGTTGTTTTGGTCGCACCGAGCGAAGAGATTGCCGCCCGTGAAAAGCTGGAACTGGAGACCAGAAAACAGGTGGAAGAACTAGCACCCCTAGGCTCTGAGTTTATTCAGGTTAACTTTGCCAAGGCCAGCAATCTTGCTGCGCTTATTCAGTCTGAGGAAAACTCCCTTTTGTCAGCACGAGGCCATGCGACGTTTGATGAACGGACCAATACTCTATTGGTTATGGATACGGCAGATAGGCTTGCTGCGCTTCGAAAGCTGGTTGCTAGCTTGGATATTCCGGTACGGCAGGTACTGATTGAATCTCGCGTGGTTATTGCAAGTAGTGATTTTAGTAGAGAATTAGGCGTTCGTTTTGGTTTGAGTAAACAAGATAAGGTTGGCGGGGCTTTTGATCAGGTCACGACTTCAGGTTCGTTGAATGGTACGACTCAGATTATCAATCAGGAAACCCTGGAGCTTCAAGATCGACTAAATGTTAATTTTCCGGTGACTAAGAAGGACGCAGCAAAGATTGCCCTTGCTTTGACGAATCTGCCTCTAGGCGCTTTACTGGAATTAGAGCTCTCCGCGCTTCAGGCGGAAGGACGTGGCGAAGTAATTTCCAACCCGCGGGTGATTACCTCTAATCAAAAAGAAGCCATAATTGAACAGGGTACCGAAATTCCCTATCAGCGGGCTTCCTCTAGCGGGGCTACCTCTGTATCTTTTAAAAAGGCGGTACTCAGCTTAAAGGTGACTCCTCAAATTACTCCTGATGACAGGATCATTATGGATCTCGGTGTCACTAAGGATAGCGTAGGCAAAGTGTTTGCCGGGGTGCCCAGTATTAATACCCGTGAGGTTTCCACTCAGGTGTTGGTAAATAACGGCCAAACCGTTGTGCTCGGCGGAATTTACGAGCAAGAGAAAAATCGAGCGGTCCGGCGGATACCTTTTCTTGGGGATTTACCCTATGCGGGAATCCTGTTTCGCGATAAAACAGAGTTTAACAACAAAAGAGAGCTTCTTATATTTGTGACTCCCAAGATTATCAAGGAGGGAGCAAGATTGTAATTTGCTGGAAATTTTGATGTTTAAATGAAAAAGCCGGATTTTTGTAAAAATCCGGCTTTTTCGTTTTTACCGTTGCTACGGTACAATGACTAACTCGGTTGTTATGTTTTTTACTAAAAAAGCGCTTAGGGTGGGGAGCGTTAGTTTCTCTACAAAATATCCCGATAAATTTTTGCCTTGGGCTCGGTATCGCTTTATACGAGCAGCCTATTTCACAGGCATATGGTTATTTCCATGGAAAGAGGGACGGTTCCTGCGAGCGGTGGCGCCGCGCCGGAAGGTAAACCCCTCTAAACAGGGGTGAAAAGAAGGGCTTTATTAAACGGTCATGTTTAATTTTAATATTTTCCTAGTGGGTCCCATGGGGTCCGGTAAAACGACCATTGGCCGGTATCTAGCTAGGATAACGGGTAAAAAATTCTATGATAGCGATCGTGAGATTGAATCCCGTACCGGAGTCAGCATTCCCGTTATTTTTGAGATTGAGGGGGAAAGCGGTTTTCGCCAACGCGAATGCAAGATTATTGCTGAGCTTGTCCAGCTCAGCAATATTGTCTTGGCGACCGGAGGAGGGGCTGTGCTTGCCGCCGAGAATCGGCGGGAATTATCTCAGCGGGGAACCGTCGTTTATTTATATGCGTCGCCAAGGCAACTGTATCGCCGCACCTCCCATGATAATAATCGCCCTTTATTGCAGACAGAAAAGCCGTTAGAACGCTTGAAGAGCTTGCTTAAGGAACGTGATCCCCTCTATCGGGAAGTAGCGGATGTTATCATTAAGACCGGTAAGCAGCCTGTTAAGGCAGTTGCTAATGAGGTACTCCGGCAACTTAAACGGTATGAAAGCGGTGCTCCCCAGAGAAAACCTTTCATGCACGTTAAAAGTAAAGGGGCTTGATAAAACTAGCTTTAGCTTTTTTATGGCTATGGAGCTTAGTCGTTTTATGATTACAGTACAAGTCGATCTTCAAGAGCGCAGTTATCCTATCTATATTGGTAGCGGCCTGCTAAAAGAAAATTCCCTTTTGGCAAAACATATCGTGGGATCTGAAGTCATGGTGGTCACTAATGAGACAGTGGCTCCCTTGTATTTAGAAAAGCTCTTGAAGAGCCTCAACGATTATCGATGTGCCGAAATTATTTTACCTGATGGCGAGCAGCATAAGACTTTGGCAGTGCTGCAGCAAATCTTTGATGATCTGCTTAAAATACCCTTCTCCCGGCATTGCACGGTGATCGCACTGGGTGGGGGAGTGATCGGTGATATGGCGGGTTTTGCCGCTGCTTGTTATCAGCGGGGAGTTGCTTATATTCAGATTCCTACCACCCTGTTAGCGCAGGTAGATTCCTCTGTTGGGGGAAAAACGGCGGTGAATCATCCTCTGGGCAAAAATATGATCGGAGCCTTTTACCAACCTCGTTGCGTTTTGGCGGATACGGATACCCTCGATACCCTTGATGAGCGGCAGCTGCGGGCGGGATTGGCTGAAGTCATAAAATACGGCCTCATCAGGGACATCGAATTCTTTACCTGGTTAGAGGAACATGTCAGTCAGGTGTTAGCGCGAGAGCCTTCGGCATTGATCCATGCCCTTGAACGATCTTGCCGTAATAAAGCCGAGATAGTCGCGGCGGATGAACGGGAATCAGGGGTGCGGGCGATTCTCAATCTAGGCCATACTTTTGGCCATGCCATTGAAACAGGGCTGGGCTATGGTAGCTGGTTACATGGCGAGGCCGTTGCGGCGGGGATGGCGATGGCGGCGGATTTATCGCGGCGGTTGGGATGGCTATCGGCCGCGGACGTAGGCCGAGTGCTCAATTTATTGGAGCAGGCGGGGCTTCCCCGGCATCCTCCCCAAGCCATCGATAAGGCTCGTTTCCTGGAATTGATGGCGGTAGATAAAAAAGTCATTGATGGATGCTTGCGCCTGGTCTTACTAAGACAGCTAGGGCAAGCTGTTGTGACCGATAGTTTTGATTCTGATTTGCTCGAAGCCACGATAGCTAAGGCCCCGTTTGATTAAAACTTGCTTGACCCTCCTATAAAAACAGGCTCCTTGGAGATAACTTATAAGTCCGCCTTACGCTCACCGGGTGCTTAGTTAGGCAGAGTTATTAATCGGGAAAGATACGGGTTCCCATATTAACGACGTTTTTCAGAGCTATTTGCGGGTAATTATCAGCGGTAATGCAATAACAAGGAACGGTAATAGAGTGAAGAAAATGAGGGAAAGCGGCGTCAACGATTCCCCGGGTGACAAGGGAATGGACGCTAATAACCGGTTCGGATAGCTGCACTTTTTTGATCAAGACTAGCCGGCTGGCTTTTAGCTTGCCGCTAAGCCAAACTGCCAGACTGTCAGAGGTCACCTCCCAATTCTTTGGAATCTCGGGCTGGTCTAATAATTCGGTTGCGGGCAGCCAGATGGGGGTTTGCCGCCGGCTTAGTATTGCTTTAATTTCTTTACGGCTAGCGGCGAGACAAAGCCTGGGTTCCAGGCCCTGCAGTAAATAACCGAACTGCTCCATGGCAAGTAAGGCCATGGCATGGGCGCAGGGATCGGATATTTCCCAACGGTTTTGAGCGTGACGTACTTGGTCAGCGAAGGGTCCGCCGCCTGGTACAATCACGGCTTTTCCTGCCTCCAAGGTGGCGAGCTGATGAAGCCAGCCAGGGAGGCAGTGGCTTTCATAGAGGCTGCCGCCAAGTTTAATCACCCACATTTATGGAACGCTATTAGATGCTGGAGTAGTATATTCACCCAAAGCCCGTAAAATAGCTGCCGCTTTATCTAGGGTTTCCTGGTATTCAACTTCTGCCACCGAGTCGGCAACGATTCCTCCGCCTGCCCAGAAGCGCAAATAGTTTTGGTTGTAAACCAGGGTGCGGATAGCAATGCTGGTATCCATATTGCCATCAAAACCAATGTAGCCCAAGCTACCGCAATAGACTCCACGGCGGTGGGGTTCTAATTCCTCGATGATTTCCATGGCGCGTACTTTGGGAGCACCAGTAACAGACCCCCCAGGAAAGCAAGCCTGGAGTAAATCAATGGAGTCTTGTCCAGGGGTAAGCCGGCCGCGTATGGTGCTTACTAGGTGGTGGACGGTAGCAAAGGACTCGATGGCACAGAGTCTGGGAACATGGATTGCGCCTGGGAGGCATACCCGGCCTAGATCGTTGCGCAGAAGATCAACGATCATCACATTTTCCGCCCGATCTTTAGGGCTGTTTTGAAGTTCCAGGGCAAGCTTCCGATCCGCTATCGGATCGGGATTTCGGGGCCGGGTGCCCTTGATAGGATGACTTTCCACTCCGCCTGCGTTGGTGCGTAAGAATCGTTCTGGCGAGGTGCTTAGCACGGCCCCTTCGGGGATAGTGAAGTAGGCGCTGAAGGGAGCAGCATTGAGCAGGCGTAAGCGACGATAGAGCGCCCAGGGATCGCCTTGGGCAAGGGCCTCAAAACGTTGTGCCAAGTTGACCTGATAGCAATCTCCCTCGCGAATATAATGTTGGATACTTGTAAACGCCTGTTGATAGTCCTTCTGCTTCAGATTGGACTCGATTGGTTCCCATAAGCGAAAAGTCGTTTGCGATGGTGGTGAGTCATGACACTGGCTAAGATGGGATTGTAGGGCTTCCCATCGTCCCCAAGTACGATAATCATAGCCCTGCCCTACTAACAGGCTGCGCTGCTGACGGTGGTCAACGACAATAACCCAATCATAAAGTCCAATCGCCATCTCTGGCATGCCTTCGATATCAAGTGCAAGGGTGGGTAACTGCTCTATACGCCGTCCTAGATCATAGCCAAAATAACCCATGGCGCCACCAGTTAAAGGGAGTTCGGGAAAAATAGAGGAGGTATTGCGAGTGTAGCGGCGAAGTTCGGACTGCAACAGGGTAAAGGGGTTTTCAAAGCTTGAAAAACTCTCATGGCGTTTGCGGATGGTGGTCTCAGATCCCCAGCAGCTGAAAGTCATGAAGGGATCTGCCGCAAGGATGTCGAACCGCCCCGATTGATTGGCAGGCCAGCCACTGTCCAAAAATATGGCCCAGGGTTCCTGTCGGATTGCCTCGAAAAGGGGAGTCGAATCTTCGGAATAGGGCAGTTCCGCGTAGCGGGGTGAGTGCTTCATTTTAAGCTAGTGGATTTTATCTCGCAGTTGCTCCCAGGCAAGCCGGGCAAGGGCAGCGGCTGGGGCGTGATCAGCACTCATGGGAATGCGCGGGCGAATATCTAAGGCTTCGGAAAAATCGGCATAGGGCCGGCGAAGCCGCCGGGCACATTCAGCAACGAGGAAACGCCCTATCCCCGCGCCGATTAGGGGAGCCTCTGGGGAAATATCTACTCGCGAAAGTACCTGAAAAACCGCGTCAGTAAGCTGCTGGCATTGTTGCTCGGCAAAATAGGCTGCTAGTCCTTGCCAGGTTTGCAGCGGCCAATGCTTGCTATCCGCCCCCACCATTCGAGCTAGGCGTCGGGCACAATCTCGTGGCTGTTTGCCCCGATTATCAGCGCTTGGATGAAGATCGTCACTTGGGGAGAGTCGGCCCAATAGATGGTAAACATCAGCCGTGGTTGCAAACCATTCCGCCGCTAGCCGTACCCACTGTCCCTCTAGGGGAGCCCGTCGTGCCAAGGCTATGAGGGGGGTGCGGGTTACCCCACTATAAAGTAACTCACCGCTTGCGAGGCGCTCCTGATCATTTCTGCCTCGAGGGCATGGAATGCTATTCTTACAGGGAATAAGGTCACTCGTAGTGCTGCCAATGTCCAGGAACAGCCCCTCCTTCCAGTGGCGCGCGGCTAGCTGGCTAGTGGCGAGATAGTTAGCGGAGGCGATAGCCTCAGTATATTTTGCTGCCTGTTCCAGGGAAATAAATCCCTGGGTTCCAGCAAACACATATATCGGTATATTCTGAAAGTGCTGGGAAGCGTACTCCAGTATTTTGATAACCCCCTCATCCCGGTCGTTAAACAAATCGGCCAGTTCTCCTGTCATGGTAATTGCGGCTAAACAATCCTTGTTTTTAAGTTCAAGCTGCATCTGACTAAAAGCTTGTTGTAACTTTTCTAGGCCCTGCCATAAGGGGCAGGGTAGCTGGAGGCAGGCTGCAATTCGGCCTTGAGAATCAGCCAGCGCGGCTTTGAGATGGGCGCCGCCGATGTCCCAGCCGCTAATGGCGAGTGGCTTGGATGGCATCTCCTTCCTCCGTTGCAACGGTCACCTTTTGACAGGGGCGAGGCGGTAATTCCACGGCTTTCATCCCTTTATTAAGCAGAGTAAGCAGCCAGGTAGCCGGATTTATTTCGTAAACTTCCCGCAGCCCTATATAGCTTGTTGTTAAGCGAGGATTGATTTCCATGATTATGGGTTGTGGACTCAGGACTAGATCTACACCAATGAAACCCCATAAACCAGGGAGGGCCGTGGCAATTATATCGGCAATTTCCTGGAAGGAGGGGGAATGGGCATCTTGGGAGTTTACCCCATTTACCGTAATCCCGGTCAGGTGGATTGCCCCTCCGGTAACCCGAAGCCATTGGCGATTCCCGCATAATAAGTGGGCTTCACCATCAGCACAAAGCAGACAAAGACTGGCGGCCATTCCTCGAATATAGGGTTGGACGATTTGCTTTTCCCAAACCCCCAGCGCTCTTTGCTGTTTCCAGGCATGCAGTGTGGCTGCATTTTCAAAATATAAAAGATCAGTACATCCCGCGCCATCATCTGGCTTGCAGATCAAGGCGCTCTCCGTGAAAGTATCAGGTTGCCAGTCCTTGAGCCAAACCGTGGGTACAGTGGCCAGTCCCGCCGCCGCTAAATGTCTGGCTGTCCGGGTTTTGCTGGTTACAATAGCGGTAGCCTCGGGGCGGCAGCCGAGTAAACGTTTGCCCGCCTTGAGCACCCAGGACTGGATCTCAGCCAATAAGCTATCGCTCTCGGGGGCAATGGGCAAGACCCCATCGACATCGTCTAAGGAAATGAGCCAGCAACGGCGAAAATCATTCAAGTTGCGAATATAATGGCAGCGGTGAACGTAAGGGGGCGTATCTAGGCGAAAATCTCGGAGAATCACGGACTGTACGCCTTGCGTTCTTGCTAAATCATAAAGTAAGGCTTGCAGTATGGCATCGCCTTCCCTGGCCAAGTGGCTGGGTAAGGATTCTGTACAGAACGCGCCGCTGGTAATATGTTCGTAGACGAGGATTTTCATTGTTCAGTGCCATTTTGAGTGGATATTTATTGTAAGAAGGATTTATAAAATGCAGCTCCTTCCGGTGCTTGATTTATGGGGTGGGGTCGTCGTTCATGCTAGGGGCGGGCAACGGGATGACTACTTGCCTTTAGCTTCCCCCTTAGCGCCCAATTCTTCGCCTTTACAGGTAGTGGCCGGATTGCTGCAATGGTGCCGCTTCCAGCAATTATATATTGCTGATTTAAACGCTATTATGGGGGATGGCAATAATCATTTCATGATAGCCGCTATTGCGCAAAGTTATCCTGATTTAGAATTATGGGTAGATGGGGGAACCGCCTGCCATGAAGCGGTCGCCCAGTTATTTGCGCTCGGGGTTGCCCGGCCCGTGGTAGGAACGGAAACCCTGCCTGATTTGGAAGCCTGGCAAGCGTTGCAAAGCGCGTGGCCGGAACGGCTAGCACTCTCTCTGGACCACCGGCGGGGAGCATTTCTTGGCCCCGCAGGATTGGATCGGCAACCAGAATTGTGGCCGGGGACCGTCATTGCCATGAGTCTGGATCAAGTAGGAAGCCAGCAAGGGCCGGATTGGCCCCTATTGGAACGGTTAAGGCAAAGATCTCTCCGCAAGGGAATGTCTTTGTTGGCAGCAGGGGGAGTCCGTTGCTTGGAGGATTTGAAGCAGCTCGCAGCATGGGGGGTCGAAGGGGTATTGTTGGCGAGCGCCTTGCATGATGGTAGCTTAAGTCCCGCGGAATTGCGGCAAATGTTATAAGCACCTGTTTAATCTCACTTAAGGTAACAGTGGTTCTTTTATTTCCGCAAAGGGAGATGTGGATGGACGAGGTAGAGGGGACAGCTGCCTCATCTATACCCCGGTGCTTACTTAGGAGTTCTATAATATGTTTTGCGTTTCCGGTGGCGGAGGGGTTTCTTCCTTCATGGACAGATCGTCATAGTAAAAACGTTTGAAACGCTTTATTACAGCTAATGATATCTGATCTTCGGTACGAACGGCAGATGTGACTTCCATTCCAGCATTGCGCAAGACTGTTGCATATGCATTTATTGTATTCTCGGCTTTGCTTGAATCTCCAGCAAACCCAGCGGGTAGTAAGCCGAGCAAATTCACATTGTAAGATGCATCATCTTTGATTTCAGCATCAGGAATTATTTCAACGTATATCCCCATAAGCTGTTCGTTGCTTTTTTTTACTTTACTTCTAAGTTTGTCCTTGGGGTCTGCGGCTCTAATTCGATTATTAAATGTTGTGGGCAGGGCTGGGCGAGAATACCTAGCTGCCAGCCAGGCAACGTAGCTTTTTAACTGCCTGTCTTCTAAAAGACTATCTGAATCAGGCTGTAAGCCTACAAGATTTTCCTTTAGGATGGCAGTCTTTTCAAAAGCCCTTAGCTCAAGGCATTCTTCAGTAGACACATTCTCATCGTTGGTTCGGCATATGATGTGCGTATGAAGAGTCCGAGGATTCTTGTTATGGGTTAAATGTCCCTTGGGTACTTCAATCTTCCTGGCAACTGACAGCTCAATATATGGATCTGTGTCAATATTGTTATTCGCTATATCGCATGACTGAGATGCTACTAAGAGCACCAGATTCTCCGTAAAAGATATATTATCTATAATGTCGATCAGTTGTTGAATATCCGCGGCGCTAACAACGGAACCTTGTCTCCAGCCGGCTTCTTCAAGTTGACTTCCAATCAAAGCTTGCACAGGCTCTATTTTACTTAAGCAAACGGATCTGAAAGCTCGTTTTTTGTGGGAGATGACATATTCAATCTTGAACCAGCAAAAAGAATACGTTCTTTATCAATTTT
Organism: Nitrosococcus watsonii C-113; assembly: GCF_000143085.1. NCBI lineage: Bacteria > Pseudomonadati > Pseudomonadota > Gammaproteobacteria > Chromatiales > Chromatiaceae > Nitrosococcus > Nitrosococcus watsonii. Next base: position 374,537 of record NC_014315.1, read on the forward strand.
CGGCTGGCTTAAAAGATCAAATACACTTTGGTTGCCAAGCACGGGCTCATGTAGTTGCTCTTGATCAGCAGTAAAACCAGAACTAAGCCATGCTCTTGCAGTGACTAATAGATCAAAAATTCTGCTCATTGCAGATTTCCTAGGATTAGCCTCCTCATTGATCCAGTTATAAAGGGTCTTCCTACTCTGGACCTTACATACCCGCGCCAATTCTTCTTTGGTCAACCCAAACGCCAGGCAGATTTCATTTACTGCAGTTGCTAATTTATTTTGAAGTGCCACATGTACTTGAGTATTAGCGCCGCTGGGAGACATACTAAGCCGACTTGCAACCACACCGCCGGAACCTTGGTATAAAGAGAATACCTGGTTAAGCCCGTCGCCTTCTGGAAGCACCAAATGAATAGCCGGAGGATTGGTGTAATGGCTAAATGCTCCTGAGGCGTAATGTGTGTCAACCGGGAGATCCGTTGCCATCAGGCCCATTTCTGATTCCTCGCATAGTCTGTGGTTACTTTCCAAAACGCTTCCCTGGATGTTTCGTGCAAGGTAGCCAATCTTTCTATTACATCGTTTGTCTTAAAGCTAGCAGCTTCATCTTTCGCTTCCCAGTAGTGGTCAAAATCAAGAATAATCCGTTCGCTTGGTGTCGCGTCTGCGCTGATGGATATCGGCAAACCCTGAACATCAGGAAGGCAAGAGAGGTTGTGCTTGCCGTACAGGGTTCTTATTGCAAGCCCGCCCATGTCTGTACGTAAAAATGTATCGGTACTGTGTTGCCGGGCTACCCCAAGAGATTCTATACAGCTCGGCAATCCAAAATGCTCATTGACTAACTCGGTAATTTCCTCACCATCATCAATAGTTATCAGATCGCTGTATCTAAGCCCAATACGCAAAATCAAGCTTGGCTCGACAATATCCACCAAAGTCTCAATTGCTTGTTTGCAGGCGGCGGAAAAACCGTCAAATCTTGGGTATTCCGCCGTGATATAGACAAGACGCTCCTGGTTGATTTCGATAGCACTTTTCTTGTCTGCTGAAATGAACGCCCACCGATTTACGGTCGAAACGGCGATGCCGCCAGGCTGCACTTGGACTGTTTGTTCGCTTTGTGTTTTTTCTATTGGGTACTGTTTTCGTAATGCTTCTTGAATCTTGGGTATGTATTCGGCGATCTGCATTACAGGTGAGAAGCGGAATTCGGCAAGAACGAATTTAAGTGGTTGATTTTCTAGCTTTTTATAGCCGTCCACACCTATTCCTCCTCAGGCATTTGTTAAGCGCATCTAAAATTATACACCAAATTACACACATACTGCACGATTAAAAATGCGACTGCTACTGCTTAGCAAGGCTCAATCTATCATAAATAAAATCCTGCTCTACAGCTGCTCCAATAGAGTTTTTGCTAGCGCGCCAGCAATATTAACTTCCGTGGTTTGTTGCAGGGCTTTCCAGGAAGGGATGCTATTGACCTCGAGCACTTGAAACCCTTGTGCTGGTGTTTGGATGATGTCCACGCCGCCATAGTCAACCGCGACAGCTTGGGTTGCTTGACAGGCTAAGGTGCCTATTTCTCTCTCTAAAGGGGCAGGAAAATATTGAGCGCCCCGCGCTACGTTGGTGATCCAGTCTTGGCCACGGCGAACCATTGCGGCAATAGGGCGGTGACCGATTACAAAGACCCGCCAGTCCTGCCAAATATTAGGCTGAGCCGGCCGTATGAATTCTTGCAGATAGTAAAGATCTCCCGTCGCTTCGTAGGCGTCCAGATCGGCAGGCTTGCTTATGCGGATAATGCCTTGCCCTTGGCAACCAAATAACGGCTTAAGAACAAGTTCGCGCCTTTCCTGCTGCGCCTGGGCACTGAGATGGCGAGCCTGCGCTAAATCTTCGCACGCCCAGGCCCGTGGTGTAGGAACTCTTCTGTGGCGCAGGAGCAGCGAAGTCCGCGCTTTGTCCACTGTGCGTTCAATGGCGAAGGCAGTGTTCAATACGGGAATCCCAAATTCAGCCAAAGTGTGCAAGATATCTAACCGCAAGGTAATTTGTTCGAAGCTCCCAGCGGCAATACCACGGACTATTGCTGCATCCGGTAGGCCACTCCCAAGGCCAGGGATGTGGAGTCCAGAGGGCGAATCCAGATCAATTCGGCATTGGGCCAAAGTCGAACGAATAATAGCAACCCCTTGGGGCGCTAGGGCTGCTTCTAGCTGTTCGCTATGCCAACCGTGGCTATTGTTAAAGATGACAATCCGGAGCATGGGGAGATAGGCTGGTCTTATCACCTGCAAGCTTCCGCCGGTTTTTTTTGAAATCAACCATTAACATGCCGGAACACAAAAGCATTAGAACGATGAGGTCAACCATTCCAGCACTTGATTTTGACGCCGTCGAATCAACTGCTGACAGGTTTCGATGCTGGTTGCCATGGCATGGATGGAGCAAAGGGGTTCTTCCCGCTTAATTAGGGTATTTTCAGCCGGGAGGTCAATGCAAAAAGCTGGCCAGACTATATTAGGGGGCACTCGCCACGGATGAGGAGAATAGAGGATGGAAAAGGCCCGTGCAACAGCCATGGGGGCTATCCGTATGGGAAGAGGGGTGCCTAGGCAAGCTTCGACATGGGCGTCAAAGGGGTTAAAACGATCTTGATACAGATCCAGGGAAGCAGGGGGGCGAGGGTTAATTTCTAGAACCTGAATCCCCTGCGATCCATGGATAAAATCCAGACCGTTAAGACCACGCAGACCTGTGGCTGTCACAATTGCTTGTAGATAGTTTCGTAAAAGGGCGCCAGCAGATGGAGTCAAATTCAGGGGAGCAGCAATTCCGCCATAGCGGTAAGGCATGGCGGGAGTAGGGGCAAGCCATAGATAATGATAGCCGAGGATTTGTACTTCCTTGCCATTAGCAAGGAATAACACTGATCCCGGCTGCCCTTCCAGTTTACGCTGATAATAGTAAGGGACGGGGGCGGAAGTGGCCCATCCTTGGCGTATCCAAAGTTGTTGCCGACGGGTGCTTGGTACTGTAGCCGGGAATATATGATGACCACCCGTGCCGCCAATAGCCTTGCATAGCCATCCTAGAGGATTATCGGGGAGTTGAAGCTGGATTTCTGGTGCTGGAATCGCAAGCTTCCCAAGCAAGGGAAAAAAACGGCGAGGATCTTTGAGTAAGCGGACACAGTGAGGCGTATTCCCTAGCAATACTCCCCTACGGCTCAATTCTTCCATGATGTCAGGACGGTTTTCAAAGCCGCTGCCGAAGATTAGGCCCACTGGATATTTTTCCGCCTCAATAAACCGCACTATCTTTTGGCGCCAATGTTTCACATTAGCACCAGAAAAAATCCGTATCCAGGCAAGCGCGGCTTGGCGGGTTTCTCTATCCCCGTAGTTATCGGCAACCACTACCCGATATCCGCTTGCAGCTGCGGATTGAGCAAGCGCCCGCCCGTTATTGGCTAGAATGAGGATGGGGTGGAGTTGGCTCCACCCCCCTTGATTACAGCGAATTCCGAGCTTATTAGAAGGCGCTCGTTGGAGTTTCGCCATGACTGATAGCAATTCTGTTCCTACAAAATTTCATCCGTCTGACAAATTCGCGGTTCCTCGCAGTCTTCGGCGAAGGGGTGCCTTGGCCTCCGTTGGTTGGCTCCTCTCGCGCTTTCACTTCGCCTGTCTGCGCGCGGGCACGCTCGCTGGGGGTCGGAATACATCCCTGTATTCCGCCAAAGTTTGAATATCCTGTTATCACCAGGGCGGTTAGAATCCCTATGAAAGAGATTCCAGGATAGGGGAAATCTAGGTTGCAGCGGCCTGATAAGAAGCAGCCTCCCGGCTATCATTATGAAGATGGGAGAGCACGGCATCCAGGCTTTCCTTGGCGTCACCAAACAGCATCCGTGTGTTATCTTTATAAAATAATGGGTTGTCTACGCCAGCGTAACCTGTGGCCATGCCTCGTTTTAGGACGATGGTTGTTTTTGCCTTCCATACTTCAAGCACCGGCATGCCTGCAATAGGACTATCAGGGCTATCCTGAGCCGAAGGATTGACGATATCGTTGGCCCCAATCACTATCACCACATCTGTGTTGGGAAAATCCTGGTTAATTTCATCCATCTCTAGGACGATGTCATAGGGTACCTTGGCCTCGGCAAGCAGCACGTTCATGTGACCTGGCATGCGCCCGGCAACGGGGTGGATTGCAAACCGTACGTTGATATTTTGCTTGCGCAATAATTTGGTGATTTCATAAACGGTATGCTGAGCATGGGCTACCGCCATGCCGTAGCCCGGAACGATGATAATGTTTTTAGCAGCTTCCAAGAGATGGGTGGTCTCTTCAGCGGTAATGGCGTTGACTTCGCTCGTACCGCCAGCGACGGGGGCGGTAGCACTACCTCCTTCCGTGCCGAACCCTCCCATTATCACGCTAATGAAATTGCGATTCATTGCTCGGCACATGATATAACTTAGGATAGCGCCACTGCTGCCCACCAGCGCGCCTGTCACGATGAGCAAATCATTTGCAAGCATGAAGCCAGTGGCGGCCGCCGCCCATCCTGAATAACTGTTAAGCATGGAGATAACCACGGGCATGTCTGCCCCGCCAATAGTCATCACCATATGAACGCCAAACCCCAGGGCAATCACTGTCATAAGAAACAGGAAGAGTAGCCCGCTTCCCATCGATTCGGCCCCTACAAAGGCTTTACCTAGCCAGATTGCCAGAATCAGAAGCCCTAGATTCAACCAGTGGCGGGCAGGTAGCAACAACGGCTTGCCATTGATGCGTCCGCTCAGTTTACCAAACGCAATGACGGAACCGGAACAGGTGAGCGCGCCAATCAGTACGCCGAGATAAGTTTCAACGTCATGAATGGTTTTTTCAACACCCATAAGGTGATTATCCGCGGCAATGAAATTGGTATAGCCCACCAGCACGGCGGCAAGACCCACAAAACTATGCAGTATGGCAACCAGCTCCGGCATTTGAGTCATTTTGACCTGCTGGGCCACTTTAACCCCCACGACGGCACCCATAGCCATGGTGATAATCAATACTATATAGGCGCCGATGCCGACCACCGCCTCGCTGAGGATAGTAGCGAGAACAGCAATGGTCATACCGACCATCCCATAGATATTACCGCGCCGGGCCGTTTCTTGGTGGCTTAGGCCGCCCAAGCTTAAAATGAATAGGATAGCGGCGCCAATATAGGCCATAGTAACCAAACCTTGGGACATGATACTGGCCTCCTATTTCCTGAACATCCGCAGCATACGCTGGGTTACGAGAAAACCGCCAGCAATATTAATGCTGGTGATCAAGATGGCGATTCCGGCAAGGAGCGCGATCAGGATGCCGGATTTAGACACCTGAATTAATGCCCCAATGACGATAATGCTACTGATAGCGTTGGTGACGCTCATTAACGGTGTGTGCAAAGAGGGTGTTACATTCCAGATAACTTGATAGCCCACGAAGCACGCTAGTACGAATACGGTAAAATGGGACATAAAAGAGGGAGGGGCCACTGTCCCCAAGCCCCATAAACCAAGTCCGCCTAGGGCCATGATTAGGGCAATTCGCCACTCCTTGGGGAATTTCAATTTTCCTTTTACCTCTGCTGGGGAAGAAGGTGCCGGCTGCGTTTTAGCTGGTTGGGATGCAGGCGCGGCGGATATTTTAGGCGGTGGCGGAGGCCAGGTGATTTCCCCTTCTTTGATGACGGTAAGACCTCGGATGACTTCATCCTCCATATTCAAATGGATCGTGCCATCTTTCTCGGGACATAATTCTTCCAGTAAGTGGCGCAAGTTGGTCGCATATAATTGGCTCGATTGGGTCGAGAGGCGGCTGGGTAAATCCGTATAACCAATAATGGTCACGCCGTGTTTAACGACGACTTCATCAGGCGTTGTTAAAGCGCAATTGCCTCCCTGCTCGGCTGCCAGGTCAACGATAACACTGCCTTCTTTCATGGACTTCACCATCTCTTCGGTGATGAGTTCAGGCGCTTTTTTACCAGGGATTAAGGCGGTGGTGAGGATAATATCTACTTCTTTGGCTTGCTGAGTAAAGAGCTCCATTTCCGCTTGGATAAATTCCGGAGTCATTTCCTTGGCATAACCGCCTTCCCCAGCGCTTTCTTCCGCAAATTTGAGTTCTAGAAACTCGGCGCCCATGCTTTGGACTTGCTCCTTAACTTCAGGCCGGGTATCAAAGGCCCGCACTATGGCGCCTAATCCTGCGGCGGTGCCGATAGCTGAAAGTCCTGCCACGCCCGCGCCAATGACTAAAATCTTGGCTGGGGGGATTTTTCCGGCGGCGGTGATTTGCCCGGCGAAGAAGCGGCCAAAATGATGAGAAGCTTCGATAACGGCGCGGTAGCCCGCAATATTAGCCATTGAGCTAAGGGGGTCAAGTTTTTGTGCGCGAGAGATTCGCGGCACGCTGTCCATGGCCAGAACAGTGCTTTTTTTGGCCGCTAAGCGATCCAATAGCTCCTTGTTTTGGGCTGGCCAGATAAAGCTGATCAGGTAACCGCCTTCCTGCAATAGCTCTACTTCATCAACGCCTAATTCGGGATGTACCGCCGGGGCACGGACTTTGAGGATGATATCCGAGGTTGACCATAAAGAGCGGGTATCCTCAATGATTTCAGCCCCTGCTTCTCGGTAAGCGGCATCGGAAAAATTGGCATTGAGGCCAGCGCCTGATTCCAGGACAACCGAAAATCCTAGCTTTTGCAGGCGCTCAGCCGTATCTGGGGTAGTTGCTACCCGCTTCTCTCCCCTATGAATTTCTTTAGGAATTCCTATTCGCATTTTTATTACTCCTGCCTATCGGTAAAAAATTATCGCATACTTGCCAAACTTTGCAATTCTTGACTATCCCGCAAGGTATTTGCTAACGGTTCGGTTTTGCTAGCTAATAGCTCTAAATTCTAAAGCCGGAAATAGCTTATGATACAGAGTTTATTGCGCTGGAAATTGTCTACCATAAGGCAGGCTCTAAATGAGCTGTGAGAAGTCAAGGTGGTGAATGAATTCAGGTGAAAATATAAACTACTTCTTATTGCTGCCCAGTGGTACCAATAGCCTCCTTGGTCTTCCGGAAAACCCGCTGAATGGCACCATGGGTATGTTTGACCTTTTTGTCTAATTCGGTGAGATTTGTGGGTTTGCCAACCACGATGGCTCCCGCCATACCAAAACTGAGATGGGGGTTACATTCGTATAGGTAAATGCCTTCTTCTTCCAGGGTGATGCTAAAATCTTGCCCCATCTGGGATTGCCAAGGTTTAGCCGCTTGGGGGATAAGGCTATTGATGGATTTAGTATTATGAGCGGGCATATTGATCCAGGTAATGGTATCGCCAGGTTCAGCAAAGACTATTATCGGATTAAATGCCGTTCCTATTGACTTAATGATATGGGTCTCGGCAATGGCCATGACAGAGAAGGTTAAGGCCAAAATCAATGTTACACTTAATAAAGCGTTTTTGATGTTTACCATATAACTATTCCAATCTGCTTATTTGACTCAAACGGAGAGCCCAATCTTTATGAGGAGGATGATCCTACAGGTAATGTCCCTATACAGCCTAAGTTTTTGCGCTTTCAATTAAATAGAGGAGAGAGGTTTAGGTATCCTAAAAAGCCATTTTTCAAGTTAGAGCATTTACTAGCAAGGGTTGCGGCGTATCAGTTGATATTTTAGTTATCTCTGTCGAGGGAAAGTTCCTTATAAAATTTTCCAAGCGGGAGGGAAGGTCTCTTGTTAAAATACTCAGCTAGTTATTCGGTATTTAGTTCATAAAGCAGGTAATTTTTACGATGACAGTTTGTACCCGTTTTGCCCCTAGCCCGACTGGCTATTTGCATGTAGGGGGTGTCCGCACGGCCCTTTTCTCCTGGCTTTATGCACGCAAACATGGTGGTCGTTTTATCTTACGCATAGAGGATACGGACCGGGAGCGGTCCTCTATTGAGTCGGTTAATGCCATCCTTGAAGGAATGACCTGGCTAGGTTTGGAGTACGATGAGGGGCCTTTCTACCAAACTGATCGTTTCTCCCGCTACCGGGAAATTATTGAGCAATTACTAGCTTCCAGCCATGCTTACCTTTGTTATTGCAGCCGGGAAGAACTTGAGAGCATGCGTGCTGAGCAAATAGCGCGTAAGGAGAAACCTCGTTACGATGGACGGTGCCGGGAACGGCATTCTCCACGGGAAGGTGTTTCTCCCGTGGTGCGTTTCAAAGCTCCCCTGGAAGGGCGGGTTGTCGTGCGGGATCTCGTGCGTGGTACGGTGATTTTCCAGAATAATGAGTTGGATGACTTAGTACTTGCCCGGGCTGATGGTACCCCCACCTATAACTTAACCGTCGTCGTGGATGATATGGATATGGGGATTACCCAGGTCATTCGAGGTGATGATCACCTTAATAATACCCCCCGTCAGAGCAACATTTTTTATGCACTTGGCAAAGAGCCGCCGGTTTATGCCCATGTGCCTATGATCCTGGGGCCAGACAGACAGCGCCTATCAAAACGTCATGGCGCCGTCAGTGTTATGAATTACCGGGAGGCGGGATATCTACCCGAAGCATTACTGAACTATCTGGTGCGTTTGGGTTGGTCCCATGGAGATCAGGAAATTTTCAGCGTGGCTGAAATGATCAAATTATTTGACCTTGAAGATGTCAATCAGTCTGCTTCTGTTTTTAATCCCGAGAAGCTGCTTTGGCTTAATCAGCAATATATCAAAAATAGTACTCCCGAGCACATTGCTCATCATTTAAGTTGGCATCTAGGTCAGATGGGAATAGACCCATCTGAAGGACCGGAGCTAGCTGCCGTCGTCAAGGCTCAGCAAGAGCGATCAAAAACGCTACTGGAAATGGCTCATAACAGCGCGCCATTTTATCGTGAATTTGAAGTTTATGAGGAAACAGCGGCTAGTAAACATCTGAATGCTTCCGTGCGAGAGCCATTACGGGATCTGCGTGAGCGTTTTAAGAAAGCTCCATCCTGGGTAGCGCCTGCCCTTCACGAAATCCTCCTGGCTACAGTGGAGAGCCATGGTTTGAAATTGGGTAAATTAGCTCAGCCCTTACGGGTTGCAGTCATGGGACGCCCTATTTCACCACCGATTGATGTTACCCTTGAGTTAATGGGGCAAGCAACCACACTAGCTCGCATTGATCGGGCACTTGCCTGGATTAACCATGGTGGTAATACCTAAAAGGAAAGGCCGTGTTCCAGGAAGGGTACGCGCTCTATTCTAGTTTAATAGTGAATTTTCGCCTAACAAAGCCGCTCCCCTGCGATTGATGAACACAGCAGCCAGATAGTGCCCTTTTCCCCCAAAATGAATACCCATGCTTAATAATGCTGAACTGAACTTGTTAATTAAAGCGCATTCAATGCGCTTTACATCGTGCCGAAGTTTGAAGAAGCGCGGACGATTTTAAACCAGGCGATCAGGTACGGTTTGTACCCTGGTCTGGAGTGCCGACAGAATCATTATATTTGTAACCGGCGCAGCGTCAAATTTACCGTTACCTTACCTTCATCGTCGGAATGACGCATCCCATCGTAGGCTGTTGAAGCCGAAAAAAAGAATGCTTGCCCCTGCAGGAAATCACGTTGTTTTTTTGGCAAGTCTAATTTTTATGGAAGGAGGATCTTTTCTTAACCCGTTCGTGCTTTTCAATTTTTTGCTTGATAGGTAAAAGAATTAAGTATATTGGTTTGACAGCCTCTCCATCATGAACTAGGTATTAAACTAGATGTCCCTATTCCTTAGAGGCATTTACGAGTTGAACGTTATATTGTGTAACTAACTTACTCTAGTTTTGCAGCGTTAACCTGCGGGAGGTTACGGTTATGGTTACAACACCTACAGCTATCATTCATAGTCGAGAAAAACGATTAGAGAGAGCCCTTGTAGGAGGATCTATTACAGCGGCTGCCGGCGGGGTAGCCACGATTATTTTATCTATCCTTGGGTTAGTCCATATCGAACCATTGTTAATGGCTCCTATTGCGGCGATTGTCATGGGGACGGGTTTGTTGTCGGAATCTGGCGCTTTAGCGGCTGAGTATTCCGAAATTCTGTCCAAAACCCGACAAAACCGCTGGAGAAAGGTGGAATTTGGCAGCGGTTTCAGTGCGGAAATGCTGGCGGGAATTGCCGTCATCACGCTTGGGATTCTCTCCCTATTAAACCTAGAACCCTTGGTGCTTTTGCCCGTTTCGGTCATTGCCTTAGGTGTATGTTTGCTATTAAGTACGGGAACAAAAGCTTTGTTGAATTCCATGCGCCTTGAAATTCCGGAGAACCATAGGAAAGCGGAAATGGTGGCTCATACGACATTAAGAGGGGCCATCTGGGTGCAGCTTGTAGTTGGTTTGGTGGCTATTGTATTAGGTATTTTGGCACTGGCGGGATGGGTCCCCCCTATCTTAACTCTCGTGGCCATGCTTGCCATTGGTACTTCCATACTTCTAAGCGGCGCGGCGGTGAGCGCTAGAATGCTAAGTGCTTATAGTGCGCATACTCCACCCGAGGAAATTTCCAATAGATCGATATAGAGATAACCCTATTGATTGTGATTGTATGAAGGAGCAAGCAGCATGAACATTACCTCTGATCAAATGCCTATCGAGTCTCACGCGCAATCATCAATTTTATCGGAAAGGTTAAAACGAGGGCTAGTCGGCGGTGCCCTGATGGAAGCAATTACTGGAATAGGCGCCATTACGTTGACTATTATTGGCTTATCTGGCGTGGCGCCAATGACAATGGGCGCTATCGCGGTCATAGTCGTAGGTGTAGGTTTGCTGTCCGAATCGGGAACGTTGATGGCTGAATATCCTGCAATTATGTCCCGGACGCGAAAAAGGTTTAGAGATAGAATAGAATTTAGTACTGGTTTTGGCGCTGAGGCCATCACCGGTATCATTGCCATTGTGTTAGGTATTCTGGTTCTCCTGGGCGCTGAACCTCGGGTGCTTCTGCCTTACGCCGCCATTGTGCTGGGGATAGGTTTGGTGTTGGCCAGCGCGGCTATTTCATTTATCAATTCAGTCAATTTAAACTTCCTGTTAGAGGGCCATGAAGATAGCCATGAGGAACATATTGCTCATACGGCTTTAGGCACGGCCATGGGGGTCCAAGTCGTATTAGGGTTTGCGGTAATAGTGCTAGGAATTCTGGCCCTGGTGGGACTTCATCCAGACCTCACGTTAGTCGCTATCCTGGTAGCCAGTGTTGCGGCATTGATGGACGGAGTTGCTATTAGTGGTCGAGTAATTAGTGCTTCTACGGATTAATGAGAGTTTCCCCCTCATTTTATATCTAGCCACTTTAAATATTATGGGCGCGCTGTCGTTAAAAAACCGGCAGCGCGCCTCCTCATTTTTTATAAATCATTTATCATTGTTCTTGGCTTGTTGCGTTTTTATTTTGTTGCTTAGACATAGCGCCGTGCTCGCCATATTCTGTACCACTATCGCCGCCATGGTCGAAGCTGCGCATCTGCATGGCTTTAAAGTCACGGAATTCATCGGGGTCGATTTTATTATCTTTATTCCGGTCAAGTTGTTTGAAGTATAAGTCTAGATCTTCAAATGCTTGGGCTTCCTCCTTGCTGATGGAATTGTTGCCATCGGAGTCTAATTGAGAGAAGGAAGGCTGCTGCATTTCCATTCGCTCGCTTTTGCTCATCGTTTGCTTGCTATTATTATTGCTATCGCCGCTGCCTTGGGACGACTGTTCCGTTGAACCACTCTCTCCTGCGGAGGGTGATTCTTGGTTTTTCTCGCTTTTCTGTTGCTTAGACATAGCGCCGTGCTCGCCATATTCTGTACCACTATCGCCGCCATGGTCGAAGCTGCGCATCTGCATGGCTTTAAAGTCACGGAATTCATCGGGGTCGATTTTATTATCTTTATTCCGGTCAAGTTGTTTGAAGTATAAGTCTAGATCTTCAAATGCTTGGGCTTCCTCCTTGCTGATGGAATTGTTGCCATCGGAGTCTAATTGAGAGAAGGAAGGCTGCTGCATTTCCATTCGCTCGCTTTTGCTCATCGTTTGCTTGCTATTATTATTGCTATCGCCGCTGCCTTGGGACGACTGTTCCGTTGAACCACTCTCTCCTGCGGAGGGTGATTCTTGGTTTTTCTCGCTTTTCTGTTGCTTAGACATAGCGCCGTGCTCGCCATATTCTGTACCACTATCGCCGCCATGGTCGAAGCTGCGCATCTGCATGGCTTTAAAGTCACGGAATTCATCGGGGTCGATTTTATTATCTTTATTCCGGTCAAGTTGTTTGAAGTATAAGTCTAGATCTTCAAATGCTTGGGCTTCCTCCTTGCTGATGGAATTGTTGCCATCGGAGTCTAATTGAGAGAAGGAAGGCTGCTGCATTTCCATTCGCTCGCTTTTGCTCATCGTTTGCTTGCTATTATTATTGCTATCGCCGCTGCCTTGGGACGACTGTTCCGTTTGGACTGCCCTGTCGTTCTGGTTTGCTGGAGGTATTTGGCTCGAATCTCCACAGCCAACTATTAACAATAGCGAAAGGCTAGTCAGGATAGTGGCTTTCTCTAATTTTTTACTCATAATTTCTTCTCTCCTTCCCTATCATTTGGGTGTAAATCTGGAATTTAAATGAGCGAATTTATCCATAGCTAATGGATAGTTCTGTAAGGTATAGAAGATCTAATCCATGAGTTCCAGAATTTTCTGTACGATGGCTTGTCGCGAGATTCCATATCGCTCTAGCAATTCTTCCGGCTTTCCGGAGCGGGGCTCCGCAGTGATAGCAAGGCGATACACTGGTACCTGGCCGCAGACGGTAGCGGCCACCGCATCGCCAAGACCACCATCGAGCCAATGATCTTCGACGGTAAGGAGTCCTTGGGTTTCATGGGCAGCTTTGGCAAGTGTTTCTTCATCGAGGGGCTTGATGGAATAGGCGTCAATGATCCGGGTGAGGATTCCTCCCTTCTTAAGTTGCTCATAGGCGACAAGCGCTTCATGCACGGTAATGCCCGCCGCGATAATGGTGAATTGGTCCTCTTTTGAGGTACGTAACGTTTTGCTGCCGCCGATGGAGAATGGTTCGTCATTGTTATAAATCACTGGGGTTTTGCCCCGGGTCGTGCGAATATAGACAATACCTTGGGTTTTGGTTGCCTGTTGGGTCAAATGCTCGGCGCTAACTCCATCGCAAGGATACAAAATAGTGCTGCCAGAGACTGCCCGGAACATGGCTAAATCTTCCAGACCCATCTGGGAGGGACCATCTTCGCCAATGGAAACACCGGCATGGCTGCCGCAAAAAATGAGGTGGGCGGGTCGGCTATGGCCCGCCATCCGGATAAAATCATAGGCTCGAGTCAAGAAGCAGGCAAAACTAGTCGCACAGGCAATTTTGCCATAGGCTGCCAGCCCAAGGGCCGCGCCTGCCATATTCTGTTCAGCGATATAACTTTCAAAGAATCGATCGGGGTAGGCTTCAGCGAAATATTCCGTTCGGGTGGAGTTTTTGACATCTCCGTCCAAAACCACGAGTTCGGGAAGAAACTCGCCGAGTTTTTTTAGCGCACTGCCAAAGCCATCCCGGGTAGCAATCTGCTCCCCCAGAGAGTAATTAACAGGGAGCGGAGGCGCTGGCTTCGATTGGGGGGGAGGCGTGTAGTGGCCTACACGGCGAGAGTCCACAGGAGCGACAGCTTGGTCTTCGCCGAGCTCCGCCAGGGCTTTTTCCATTTCTTCCCGATTCAGGGGCTTGCCATGCCAGCCTTCTTTACCTTCTAGAAAGGAGACCCCTTTTCCTTTCTCGGTCTTGGCAATAATAGCCGTCGGTCCAGTTTTTTTAGCTTGCTCCAGGGCACTGAGAATAGCTCCCAGATCGTGGCCATCAACGGTGATGGCTTCCCAACCAAAGGATTGAAAACGGCGGCTAAATACGTCGGTATCATGTTGGTAGGGTGCGGGGTCGCTCTGAGCCAGGGCATTTACATCCACAATGGCCACCAGATTGGACAGGTGGTTTAAAGAGGCGAATTGAGCAGCCTCCCAAACGGAACCCTCCGAACATTCTCCATCACCAAGCAGACAGTAGATTCGGGCATCAACATCGTCCAAGCGATTGGCCAGCGCTATGCCATTGGCTGCCGCTAGACCCTGGCCCAACGAGCCAGTAGCTACCTTGACCCACGGGTTGTTGGGCGTGGGATGGCCTTCCAGGGAACTGCCCCATTTACGCAGGGAGAGGGGATCTTCATTGATGGCTTTCGCTTCCCACAGAGCGGCCCATAGGATAGGGGCGGCATGGCCTTTGGAGAGAATAAAGGCGTCCACATTACGGGCTTTGGGATCGCTAGGGTCCCAGCGCATTTCATGAAAAAACAAGGCAGTGACGATTTCCGCGCAGGAGAGACAGGAAGTGGGATGACCCGAGCCGGCTTCGGTGGTCATCCGGATAACCAGGCGGCGTAGTTGTTGGGCTGTCTCCTGGAGCGGTTTCATTGTTTGCCGGCTTTGGCGGTGCTCGCATTTGGCTTCCAACATTGCTAGCAGAGCGTCGTAGGGATCGATAAATTTCTGCACCCCCTCATTTTCCAGCTGGGCGGTGACTAAATTTAAATCAATGCCAATTTTTTCCAGATCGGCAAAAACTTTTCGAGATTCTTCAATATTTTCTTCTACCGTTTCTTTAACGATACCGTGGTCGGCAAAAGCTTTAATTGTTTTTTCCGGCAGGGTGTTGACGGTGTAAGGGCCAATGAGAGGTTCGACGTACATGACATCCCGGTAAGCCGGATTCTTGGTGCTAGTGCTGGCCCAGAGCATGCGCTGTACTTGGGCACCTTTGCCTGCAAGCGTTTTCCAGCGTTCACTTTGGAGAATTTCCTTGAAACGCTGGTAAGCTAATTTGGCGTTGGCAATGGCCACCTTGCCTCGTAGGTTTTCCGGATGAGGCGCTGAAGGGGATCTTCCCTCTGGTGGAATGCGGTGGCCTAGGAGTTGGTCGGCCAGTACGTCGATCCGGCTTAGAAAGAAGCTGGCTACCGAGGCGATGTTCTCTACAGCTTGGCCCGCCTCAAGGCGCCGTTCCAGTGCTCTGAGATAGGCTTCGGCCACGGCCTGGTAATGGTCGATGGAAAATAGCAGAGTAATGTTGATATTGATTCCCTCGAAGAGTAATTCTTCAATAGCGGGCACACCCGCGGTAGTGCCGGGAATTTTGATAAATAAATTGGGCCGATCCACCGTTTGCCATAGGCGCCGGGCTTCCTGAATAGACCCTTCGGTATCATGAGCAAGATAGGGTGAAACTTCAAGGCTGACAAAACCATCCTGGCCCTTTCGCTCTTTATAGACAGGATGGAGAATATCGCAGGCATCCTGGATATCAGTGGTGACCAGGGCTTCGTAAATTTCAATTTTAGAACGGCCCTCTCCGAGTAAGGTTTCAATCTGTGGGTCGTAATCATCGCTGTTAGCAATGGCTTTATGGAAAATACTGGGATTGGAGGTGACCCCGCCCAGACCTTGTTCTTCAACCCGGTGCTTTAATTCTCCGTTTTTTATCATCCGCCGGGTAAGGTTATCGATCCAGTAACTTTGTCCGAATTCCAGTAGCTTTAGAAGAGAATCCATCATTGACCTCCTGGTTTTTTAAGCGTTCCAATTCGAATGGTGGTTCGAATAAGGGCGTCTATGCTGAAAACCCATATCAAGGCAACTAAGCATCCTCCTAGGATGTCGGAAGGATAGTGGACTTGAAGGTATAGCCTTGATGTGGAGACACATAAAACGAGTACGGTTAATAGTATAGACGCTGGCCATTGCCAGCGCGGCCGGATTCGAGAAATGATCAGAAAAACGGAGAGGGCAAAGGCAGCTACCTGGGTTGTATGCCCGCTGGGGAAGGAGAATCCGCCATATATCTCTAGGGGTGGAAATAATATCGGTCGTTCTCGAACCATTAAAGTTTTTATCATCTTAGTCATAAGACTGGCGCCGCTGAAACCTATCCCCATAAGCAGCGCAGCCGGATAATAGCGGTAGCGAATCAGGACGACTGCAATGCCGGTACTGATGGGAAGAAGTACAAAGCTGGAGCCGGCCCAAGTGCTCCAAAGAAAAAAATTATCCAACAATAAAGTGCGGTGTTTAGCCAAGAAATTTAGGATCGGTGCATCGAACCAAAGTTCTCCATGTTGGTGGAGGTAGTGCGCAAGTATGATAAAAGACACAATGCCGCCTGCAATCACTATACTGTAGCGCAAGATGCTCATTAAGCAATTATATGGAACGGATTTATGCCAGAATTGAATTTGTTTTTTCACTACAATCTCGCTGTTTGATAAACATAATACCCAACCAATATTTTCCAGATTGGCAAGGTATTTTATTTTATTTTCGCTATGCTTAAGTTTTAACTGTAGTAAAAAATAGTGGCCAGTGCGTCCTGCCATAATTTTTCTGTTCGTTTTAACCATCGTAGAGAAAATAGGCTGTCAAAGTTTGAGGAGCTTTTTTGAGGAGTTTTAAGGATGGAAAGACCTGCTGTTACCTTTAATAGGGCACGCGCCGTATTATTATTGGTAGATATTCAACCGGATTTTCTGCCTGGAGGCGGACTTCCGGTAGCAGATGGCGACCAAATTATTGAGCCAGTGCGTTTCCTGATGGAATCCGATAAATTTTGTCATTACGTGGCGACTCAGGATTGGCATCCACCTGGTCATATCTCCTTTGCTAGCAGCCATCCAGGGGCTGAACCTATGGCTACCCTTGAAGTCAACGGTTACGCCCAGACCCTATGGCCCGATCACTGTATCCAGGGAACCTCAGGCGCTGAACTTCATGGAGACCTACCCTGGGAAAAGGTGGCGGCCATTATACGTAAGGGAACTGATCCAGAGAGCGATTCTTATAGCGGATTTCATAATAACTGGAATTCCGCGGGCGAGCGTCCTGCTACCGGATTAGCGGGTTATTTGCGGGAGCGGGGCGTGGAAGAATTATTTATCTGCGGCCTTGCCCGCGATGTTTGCATAAAATGGACCGCTGAAGATGGCGCGAATGCCGGTTTTAATGTTTACGTGCTATGGGATCTTACCCGCCCCGTGGAACCTTCTTCCGATGATCAGGTACGCCAGGAGCTTATAGCCCATGATGTTAAGATTGTTGGTTTGGAACAACTTGTTAAATGTTGATATAGAAGCATTATTTTCGGTAAAGGTGATTCTTAAGCATGCTTTCTCTTGCCGGTATTGAGCTAATTATGGGAATAAATGGGACTACAATATGTTAGTCTTTAATAAACAATAAAGCCGTAGCTTTTTGATACCATCTACATTGGTAATTTTAGTCTTGGTCCTAACTTGTTAGGAGTTGCTTATGGATAATGAAAAGCAGGCCTCTCCACCTCCGGCAGCGCCCGCCCTTAATTGGCGCTATCTACTCTGGATAATCCTCTTGGGTATTTTTCTAATGTCCTGGCTTGCCAATGGAGGCCGCCAGGCGGGAGATGAAATTACTTATACGGAATTTAAGCAAGCCTTACGTCAAGGAAAGATTGCAAAAGTTACCCTTGAGGGTCAGCATATTTCAGGTACCTATCATGAAGGCAGTGGAAATATCCAGCCAGAGAGCAAGGAATCTAAGGGATTTTCTACGATGCGTCCCCCCTTTGATGATCCAGAATTGATGAAATTGCTGGAGCAAAAAGGAGTAACCGTGCAAGCGGAGAGCCAGGAACCTTCCTTGTGGATGCAGGCTATCATTGGAATACTGCCTTGGTTCTTGATACTGGGTCTGCTTTTTTATGTCTCCTATAGGATGCAGCAACGCATGATGGGAGGAGGTCGTGGAGGTGGCCCTTTTGGTTTTGGTAAGGCACCGGTAAAGCGCTTTCGCGAGGGGAGTATAGGGGTTACTTTTGAAGACGTTGCCGGGGTGGAAAATGCAAAGCGCGATCTGCGGGAAATTGTCGATTATCTGAAGGAACCAGGACAGTTCAAAGCGGTAGGCGCCAAGATTCCCAAAGGTATTCTTTTGGTAGGCCGCCCTGGGACGGGAAAAACGCTCTTGGCCAGGGCAGTAGCCGGCGAAGCGGGAGTTCCTTTTTATAGTATTAGCGGTTCGGATTTTATAGAGATGTTTGTTGGCGTGGGAGCAGCTCGGGTGCGGGATATGTTTAAGGCTGCTAAGGAAGAAGCGCCTTCGATTTTATTTATTGATGAAATCGATTCCGTGGGACGAGCCCGGGGGACGGGACTTGGAGGTGGCCATGATGAACGGGAGCAGACTTTAAATCAAATCTTGGGCGAAATGGACGGTTTTGCGGCCCATGAGAATGTCGTGGTTTTAGCGGCGACTAACCGTCCTGACGTGCTTGATCCCGCTTTGCTTAGACCGGGAAGGTTTGACCGTAAAGTCGTTCTCGATCTTCCCGATAAAAAAGCCCGTCAACGGGTATTGGAAGTTCATACCAAGAACGTTCCCCTTGCTGCTGACGTGGATTTGGAGCAAGTCGCTAGGCGTACGGTGGGTTTTTCTGGGGCTGATCTTGCCAATTTGGTGAATGAAGCCGCCTTGCTGACTGGACGGGAGCGCAAAAAGCAGGTGGACATGGACATGTTCAACCTTGCCAGGGATAAAATCGTGCTGGGCGCTGAGCGGGAAACGATTTTAGGCGAGGAGGATAAAAAACTCGTGGCTTACCATGAATCGGGTCATGCCTTGATGGCTTGGTTATTACCCGAGGCTGACCCCCTGCATCAAGTCAGTATTATTCCTCGTGGTATGGCTTTAGGCGTGACGGAACAAACCCCAGAAGAAGAACGGCATAGTTTGTCGCGGGCTTATTTGCTTGCTCGGCTGGGGGTGATGCTCGGGGGGCGTGTCTCGGAGAAAATCATTTTTGGTGATGTGACCTCGGGGGCTGAATCCGATCTTAAACAGGCGACTCAATTGGCTCGCCGTATGGTTTGCCAATGGGGAATGAGCGATAAAATTGGGCCGGCTTTTTTCCCACGGGGTGAAGAGCATGTTTTTCTGGGCCGGGAATTAGCCCAACAGCGGGATTTTAGTGAGCAGACGGCTCAAGTTATTGATGATGAAATCCGGCGTATCCTGAGTGAAGTGGAAAAGAAGGCTGAGAATTTGCTTCAGAAACACCGGGCTAAGCTTGAGGCGCTAGCGGAAGCTCTTATCGAGGCCGAGACTCTTAGCTTGGAGGAAGTGCAAAGAATCTTCAAGAATGTTAAAGAACTCCCGCGGGAACGTCGTAATGAAACGGCTGCTACAGGTTCTGGGTGAAAATATTAAAACCGTTATTAATCGGACTCTCTAGCTAAAAAAGCATTAGAATTTTTGGTTGAAAAATTGACTACTTTATTTAAATCTTCCTTTCCATCTATTTCGCTAATGAGATTAAGGCGGTTGTAAAGTGTCTTTAAACTGATACCCAGACATTGCGCCGTTTGCTTTTTATCTCCTTTAAAGTGATCGAGCGTGGCGGGTATCAGATTTTTTTCTATATCTTCAATAGATAAACCCACAAGGGAATAGACTAGCTTGTCCTGATAGGAGGGGGTACTCTGCCACTGCCCCCTATGGAATTTCCTCTCATCTATCTCATCATTTGCCAGGATGAAAGCATGATGAATGGCATGGCGTAATTCCCGTACGTTTCCGGGCCAACTATTGTTAGAGATAAATTGCAAGGCATCGTTTGTGAATCGCTTGTTCTCTTCATAAGTTTCATTAAAGCTCTCTAGGAAATAGTGGGCCAGTAATATAGCATCTTCGTCCCGATCCCGAAGCGGAGCAAGATAGAGAGGGAATTCCGCTAATCGGAAAAACAGATCAGGGCGTAGTTTACCCCGCTCAACGGCTTGCCAAGGATCAATATTGGTTGTGGCAATCACTCGCGGATTTGTTTTTATTTCTTGATGACCCCCAACCCGCCTAAAGGTACCGGTTTCCAAGGCGCGCAGTAGATAGACCTGAAAACTTAATGGCATTTCAGTAATTTCATCCAGCAGAAGCGTTCCACCGTCCGCCTGTTCAAAATAACCCTGATGCTGGTAGATAGCGCCTGTGAAGCTGCCTTTCTCATGCCCAAATAATTCGGTGTTCAATAACTCCCGGGGCAAGGCACCACAATTTACCGAAATAAAGGGGCTTGTGCGGCGATTACTGAGGTCATGTATCATACGCGCCGCCAGTTCTTTTCCTGTACCGCTTTCACCGTATAGCAATACGGCTGCCTCCAAGGGTGCCACCTTTTGTATGGCGTTTTGCAGGTTGCGCGTTGCTTTTGAGAGGCCTACCATGTGACTGGTTTCGTTTAAATATTTCATCACCTTAGTAAATATTCTCCAAATGCTGAAAAGTTATAACCGCAGCTTCTTATCCTTTCCTAATAAAAAGAAGATCTAATCTATCTCATCATTTTAGGTAACCCACGAGGTAGTAGTAAATAAGGATTTACCCTAATTGCCGTTGGAAGGATTAATTTTTAACATTAGGGTATCTTGTACGCTTATGGAGGAATATTTGTGGCTGTTCAGGTTAGAGTTCGGTCGCTGAAAATATTTTCTAAAAACTTGAAAAATGATTATGGGTGGACTATAAATTTTTAAGCCTGCTCGTTAGGAAGCAGCTAAAAAGATTTTTATTATTGAGTAAATACAAAGGAGATAAAATTATGCCTGTTAATTGGGATCAAATTGAAGGTAATTGGAAACAATTCAAGGGCCACGTCAGACAGAAATGGGGCAAACTCACGGACGATGAGATTGATGAAGCTGCTGGTAATAAGGATATTCTGGCGGGTAAGATACAAGAACGTTACGGAATAGAAAGAGAAGAAGCAGAAAAAGAGGTAGAAGACTTTAAAAATAGTTTGTAGAGGAGATAAATTTTGTGGCGGCATGGTGGTATGCCGCCACTTTGTTAGTGTCATTTTTATAGGGCATCTTATCCAACTAAGCCATGCCCTTGATCGTATAAAGATGCCCGTCATTTAGGGCTGACAAGGTAGAAATCAGTAACCAGCATATTTCTGGATTTCTAGGGTAATAATGTTTGGTTCTACTTTTGTCATTCCCAGATGAGTTTATTATTCCTCGGGCTGTTGGTCCTAGGGATAGCTCCCCCGCGCTTATTTTCTAAGTTCGCTGTAAAAGTATTGCCTGCTCACCTGTGAATGCGAGCAACTTTTGCCCTATTTTTTTGTCTGCACGCATGCTTTATCTTCCACCGCAAAAAGGGTAACAGGATATAATTAATAGTCATAAACAGCACCGTATTGCGGAGGAACAAGCGATGTGGCTAGATGATAGAGAGGTTATGCTGGATGAAATTGTCCTTACATGTACGCATCTTGAGCGCGACTATCTAAGTTTGTTAAAACTTACCGAGGAGCCGATGCTAACTCACCTCTTTACTGAATTAGCAAATCAGCATGGAGACTGGGCAGAACAGTTGGAATCTCATATCCGTGAAATGGGAGAGCTACCGAGCGAACTCGATCCGGAAAGGCAGGCAGTAGAGGAGTTAATCACCTATGCCAAAGCAGCCCTATCCAGTCATGAACGGCATACTATTTTAAAAAATCAGAAAGAGAAAGAGGAAAAATTAAAACTACTGGCAAGAGGACTCCTGAAGCAGAAAACCCCTGATAGCACACAATTCCTACTACGCTATATTGAAAAGGGGGTAGAAAAAAACCAATCTCGCTTGCTAGCTGCCCGTTTCCGCTCTTAAAAATCCATTGCTGGTTATCGGCATACCGGCGTGGCTAATTCTTAGTTCTGCCCTTCAAATTATATCCACTAAAGCGTCTCTTATTAGAGACGCTTTAGTGGATATGCGATACCAGCTCGTTTTTATATTATTGTTTTATATATAACTAAATATATTTGGTATTTACCTTGCATTAATTAAATGGGTAGGTTGGGCAACCGTTATTACAAAAGTTTTTTTGTATTTGCTAGGAGGTTTTTATGAATAGGATGAATCAATGTTTCCCAAGCGCTCACGATCACTCTGGAAGCCAGCATAATTTTGAAGCGGCAAGAGTTTTTATCGTTAATAGTGACGAGAAGGCGCAGAGTTCGTTGTGCCGGATGATTGCTTCCGCGGGGTGGCGTACTCAATCCTATTTTTCGGCTGAGTCCTTTTTGGATAAATTTGACCCTACCCACCCAGGCTGCCTATTACTCGATAATCATGTCTCCGAGATGGGCGGCTTATCATTGCAGCAACGATTACGGGACCGGAATAGTTTAACTCCTATTCTTTTTACTTCTTCCCAGGGAACAGTGCCCGAGGCAGTGGAGGCTATCCATGGTGGGGCGGTTAACTTTTTTACCTGGCCCTTGCAAAAGCCATTATTAATAAAAGGTATCCGGGAAAGTATTGAGAAGAGTCAATATCTCCGGGAAGATAAAAAAAAACGGGAAGAAATTACCATAAGGATGATGCGCTTGACTCCACGGGAACGGGAAGTCATGGCGCTAGTATTGAAGGGGCGGCCTAATAAGCTAATTGCCTCCGATCTAGATATTAGTATCAAAACAGTCGAAATTCACCGGGGTCAAGTGATGAGAAAACTTCAAGTGCGGACTCAAGCTGATTTGATCCACTTGGCTTTTTCATACCCAAGTGAAATGGAGCATTGAAATCACTTCCCAATCCCTACTCCCCGCCCTCTGGGCGGGGATTCTTGGATCACCTCACGAACTTTCTGCCTTACTCAGAATCACCCAACTAGAAAGTTTAGTTTTTGGCCTAAAATTTGCTACCGTGAAGCCTTTATAATTAGATCTATTCTTTTATACGTTATTCAAAAGATTTATTTAAGGAATAATCGCCCGTCCTATCGTGTTTGTGTCGGCACCAAACCAGATTGCCCTTTCCGGCGGGTAATAATACATATTCCGAATAGTTTTACCTCCACTGGGTATCGTGGTTTCATTGATAAATTCTTTTGTTTTTGAATCAAATCCGGTGAGGAGGTTTGGACTTAATCCCGTCGCAACAAACCATATGCGATCCCGATCATCAACGCTCATACCGTAAGGCTGGGACTGCTCTCCACCCGGCATGGGCCATTCCTTTATTTTAGCCGTTTCTGGATTGTATTGGCCCAGATAACCACCTTTGTAATCGCCATACCAAACAGTATTATCGGAAGTTATAACCAACCGCCTGGGCAAAGTTTTCTTGCGGGGTAGTTCAATCTCTTCAATAGTAAAGGACTCCGGATCAACCGTAGCTAATTTATGGGTGCCGAATAGGGCAACCCAGGGCCGGTCGTTGGAATCTATGCCGATCCCGTAAGGGCGCGCTCCAGGCGTTAGTGATTCGACGGCTTTTACTTCCCCTGTTTTTACAAATAGTTTACCGATAATGTTACTGTGCTGGGCGGTAAACCATATATCGCCTTTGCTATCAAAGGCCAAGGTATGGGGATCGCGCACGTTATCTGGCATTAGATATTTTTTTGTCTCCCCCGTGGTGGGGTCCAACCGGCCAATATAGCCAAGCGTATTACCCGCATACCAGAGGGTGCCCTGATCATCAATAATTAGGTTATGGGGTCGTTCACCGTCTGTCATATCGATTTTCTTAAACTTGCCTGTAGCAGGATCTAGCATGGCGATGTATCCGTTAAGTTGTCCGCAAAACCAGACTTTTCCATCCGGGGCCACATAAGGATCACGGGGACGGGAATTTTCATAAGGCACTGGCCACTCTTTTATATCTACCGTCACAGATTCTGCTAAGGCGAGATCGTAAAAAAACACAAATAATATAAATGAGTGAGTTAATTTCATTCTGTCGAAACCTCTTGACGATATAATTACTGTTTAGAACAGGTAACGGTTTAATATACGCTCTATAATATAATAAGGTGTCAGGACTGGAATTCATCAGAATAAAATGAAGAAAAAATTTCAATTTCTGCCCCCACCAGCTTATCTGATCCATCGGCCTTTGTGATACCCACGCGAGATAAGGTAGTGAAATCGTGTTTGCAGTAGAATTCTTTATTGTTTGAGCTAAAATTCTAATAAATAGAGCGTTATTTATTGTTGGCTGTTAGTTTTCAACTGATGAATAAGGAGGTAAGGACGGGGTGTTATGGTGAGCGATGGTATTTCTTATTGTGGCCCTTATTGCTGGTATACTTGGTTTTGGAGAAAGCGCGGGCGCGGCGGCGCTGATCGCCAAGTTTTTGTTTTTCTTATTTTTAATAGCTTTTTTAATCTCCCTTGCTGCAGGGCGGAGACCCCGGATGTAATTATCCGCTACTTTCCGTAGCAAGGGTAAACGTTAATTTATGTTGTCTGGAGAAATAAAAAGATGAAGAATCCAATTAAATACATAGGATTTATGTTAATCGTTTTTATGGCCGTTTTAATGCTAGGCTGTGCCGACAGCCCTAAGCAGAGCGCGGGAGGATATGTTGACGATGCCTGGATTACCTCCAAGGTTAAGAGTTCCTTACTCTCCGATCCACTGGTTAGTGGCACTGATGTTGAGGTAAACACTTACCAAGGCGTGGTGCAGCTAAGCGGGTTTGTGGCAACCGAGGAACAATCAGAGGAAGCGGAAAAGATTGCCCGGAGCATTAAAGGAGTCAAGGACGTTGAGAACAGGATCACGGTGAAATAAGAGAATAAATATTTTTCATGGCGGAGAGGTCAGAAAATAAGATTTTCACCGCTCTGGATATTAAAAAGATGCAGCTTGCCTAGATCAAGCTGCATCTCTAATTCCTTTCCTTCCTTAGCGCGGCTTGCCCCATCTAGCCGGACAATGAGTTGCAGGGCGTTATCTTTGAATATCTCAATCGCTAGGTTTTTAGTTAAACTTTGCAGTCGCCCGCTGCTTTCCCCTGGCAGGTTAAAGTGGGCATAGACCTCTGCGCCCATCCACTCAATGACATCGACGGTTGCCTTAAAAGCAGGCAACATTGCTTGCTCCTCTTTCGTGGGATCGACCTCTTGAAAATGTTCAGGCCGAATACCAACAATGATGGCGCCTTGGAAGCTTGCAAGCCGCTCTTGCAGATTAGGCGGGAGTTTAAATTCCGCCATGGGCAACGTGAGTCGATCTTCTTCTACCCGACCGGGGAGAAAATTCATGGCTGGGGAACCCATAAAGCTAGCCACGAATACATTACGGGGAACCATGTAAAGCTCGCGGGGCGTGCCTACTTGTTGCACCTTTCCCTGATGGAGCAAGGCGACTCGGTCGCCTAGGGTCATGGCTTCGCTTTGATCATGAGTTACATAGATGGTGGTTGTATCCAGACGTTTTTGCAAACGTGCTAGTTCGGTACGCATTTGGACTCGGAGTTTAGCGTCCAGGTTCGATAAGGGCTCATCCATTAAGAATGCTTGGGGCTGGCGCACGATGGCCCGGCCCATGGCAACCCGCTGCCGCTGCCCCCCCGATAGGCTAGCGGGTTTACGGCCCAGAAGTTTGGTAAGTTCCAGCATGGCGGCTGCTTGCTTGACCTTTTGCTCAATCTCTTCCTTGGGCCTTTTAGCTAATTTCAGCGGGAAGGCCATGTTCTCCCGCACCGTCATGTGGGGGTAAAGGGCATAACTCTGGAAGACCATGGCCATATTCCGATCCTTGGGATCCAGGGCATTAATTACTCGTCCATCCACTCGAATTTCACCTTGGGTAATGTCCTCAAGTCCCACGATCATATTGAGTAAAGTGGATTTTCCACAGCCCGAGGGACCTACCAGAATAAAGAATTCCCCATCGTGGATAGTCAAGCTAACCTCGCTGAGCGCTTCAGTCCCATCGGAGAAGCGCTTAGTAACCTTGTCAATCATGATCTTTGCCATAATTAATTGCTTGCTGTAAACCTATGGCGTTTCATCAACTAGCCCTTAACCGCGCCTGCGGTGAGGCCGGCTACGATACGGCGCTGAAAAATTAATACGATCACCACGATGGGCAGCGTGACCACCACCGAGGCGGCCGCGATGGAACCGGTAGGCAGCTCAAAACGGGAAGTACCGGCGAAAAAGGCGATGGCCGCGGGCACGGTTCGGGCTTGTGTGGTCGAAGTGAGGGACATGGCGAATAAAAAATCATTCCAGGCGAAAATGAAAACCAAAATGGCCGCCGTGAAAACGCCGGGGGCCGCCAACGGCACGATCACCTTGCAAAAAGCTTGGAAGGGGGTGGCGCCATCAACACGAGCGGCTTTATCCAGATCCCAGGGAATTTCCCGAAAAAAGGTGGATAAAGTCCAGATGGCCAGGGGCAAGGTAAACGTCATATAGGGCAAAATTAACCCTAGCCAGGTATCGAAGAGACCGATTTGCCGCCATAAATTAAATAAAGGACCCATAATGGCAATGGGGGGAAACATGGCAACGGCCAGGGCGCCCGAGAGAATAAGCCGCTTACCGGGAAATTCCAGCCGAACAATGGCGTAAGCGGCAAACATGGCCAGAAGGACGGCGAGCAGGGTAGAAATAGCGCCAATGCCCACCGAATTCCAAAGGGCGGCCGGAAATTGAGGATCTTGGAAAATAGCCTGGTAATGCTCAAAACTGACGGTAGCGGGAAAGAAGCGATGGTCATTGAGATCAGCCCCTCTTTTGAGAGAAAGGGAAATAATCCAGGCGACGGGAATGAGGGCGTAGACCATGACGATAATGCTTCCGCTGTCCCAAAAAAGGCGCTCCGTCAGATTTTGGTTGAATCTTCGGTAAGCCATCACTTTTCACCCTCCTGCTGAACAATGGAGGCGCCAAAGCCCTTGATAAACAGCACGGCGATGATTACCACGGCAATAAAAATGAGGACCGAGACGGCTGAGCCGAGACCTAGATTAAGCCGGACAATTAGGGCATTGTAACCGGTCATGGAGACCGTTTCGGTCCCGTGAGCGCCTCGGGTTTGTATAAATACGGTATCAAAAATCCGAAAGGCGTCCAGGGTTCGGAATAGCAAGGCCACCAGTATGGTGGATTTCATCAGGGGCAGGGTAATTTTGAAAAATCGCTGCATTGCGGAAGCCCCATCTACCCGGGCGGCTTTGAGTAGATCCTCGGGTACCAGGGTCAGGCCGGCAAGGAGGAGTAAGGCCATAAAGGGCGTGGTTTTCCATATCTCGGTGAGGATAATGACGAAAAATGCCGACCAACGCTCTGTTAGCCAAGCGCCTTCCAAATTAAGGAGGGCGTTCACAAACCCCGTAGTAGGATCAAAGGCAAACTTCCAGGCCAAGGCCGCAACCACCGTGATCATCCCATAGGGGATAAGCAGGGTGGCCCGCACCAGGGAGCGGGCGAAAATGACCCGATGCATGACCAAAGCCAGGCAAAAACCAAGCACCAACTCCACGGATACCGATCCGGCGGTAATTATTAAAGTATTGCCGAGGGTTTGCCACCAGAGTTCCGAATTTAGTACGCTCCAGTAGTTGCTTAGGCCGACAAACGAGCGGTCGGCTGGGAAACGTAAATCATACCGGTGCAGGGACAGCCACAGGGCATAGAGAATAGGGTAGACGGTGACCGCCCCCATGGTGATGACCGCTGGCGCGCAGAGTAGCCACCCTAACCGGCGTTCCGCCTTGCCCCGAGAATTCATAGCAACCCCTTGGAGCGCAGAGCCCGGTTGATGTTTTTCTGCAGTCTGGCGGTATCTTTTTGAGGATCAATGGCTTTCATGGGATGCAAAGTCCGGCTGATGGCTAGGGAAATATCATTATAGAGAGGACTTGAAGGCCGTTGGGCCGCCTCCTTGAGGGTAGCACGCAGGGTGTCCGCAAAGGGGAGGGCCTCTCGAATTGAGGGGTCGGCATAGAGCTTTTCAAAGGTAGGTAACAATCCCCCCCGTATCGCCGCAAGCCGCTGTTGCTTTTGGGAGGCAATGCAGGTGGCCGCCTGAAAGGCCAAACGGGGATATTGCGAATAGGCGCCGACACTTAAATTAATGCCTCCCAGGGTGACCCGGCTCGGTTGACCCTCGATGACTGCTGGCCAGCGGGCCCATCCCATGAGGGCGGCAACCTGGGGGGCGTTTTGCTGGGCGCTGGGCCAAACATAAGTATAGTTGATCATAAAGGCGCTGCCCCCTTCAAAGGCAAGCCGGGACTCGTCCTCCCGGGCGATGGAAAGGGAGGGGCTAGTGGCCGGGGAAGTAGCAAGGCGCTTCATGATAGCAAGGGCTTTTTCAGTGGGCGCTTTTTCCAAGGAAATTACCTTGCCGGTTTGGTCGAGCACAGAGCCACCGGCGGAAGCCAACAAGGAATTAAACAAGACGGTCAAGCCTTCATAGCGCGCTCCTTGCACCTGTAGGGCGCTGGCTCCTAGAGCTTCGGCGCTTGCAATCAATTCATCCCAGGTCTGGGGTGGTTTCGCCACCTGATCGGTACGATACCAAAGCAGTTGAATGTTGCTGGTGAAGGGGATGCCCCAAAGTTGGTGGTCATAAGTGGCGCTTGCAATGATGGAGGATAGTCGACCTTGCCTGGCTTGGGCCGCCGCCTTGCCCGGCCAGGGTAAAATCCAGCCCGCCTCGGCGAACTCAGCGGTCCAGATGACATCCATGCCAATAAGGTCGATATCCGTGTCCTTGGCCGCCAGCCGCCGCGCAAGTTGCACCCGCTGCTCGCTAGCATCCGCGGGCAGCGCGGCGATTTCCACTTGATAGGCGCCCTTAGCCGCGGCCGAGCATTGTTCTGCTGCTGTTTTAAAGGCTCCGGAGGGCTCATTGAAAACGTACCATTTTAGGGTGGGGACAGGGTTAACATGAGAATCCGAGCAGGCAGCGGCAAGCAATAAAAAGAGCAGCCCTATTCCCGCCTTAAAGTGGGAGGCGAGGTTGAGGAAGTTTCCTTTTAGCCACTGTTTCATGCTTTAAACCCTCTTGAACCGTTGCTGGTGTTGCTAGACTCTAAGCATAGCCAACAAGAGCCACGTTACCACGCCCTCGGCATAACCGATATGGACCGGTTGCTTCACATCACCCTTACGCTTCGTGCTTCCGGGACTTTAATTCGCGTGATCTCAGCCCGCGATATGCACCGCAAGGAGAACATCTATTATGAGCGATTCAAATAAAGACATCACCTAATTTCGAGACCGAAGCCGAGGAGTGGGCCTTCAGGGAGAGTCATGATTCTAGTGATTATGTGGACTGAAAGCAGGCCCAAACGGCTTTATTCCCGAACCTGAAACCTTCCACCAAAACCATCTCGCTTCGGCTCCCGGAAGCGTTACTAGAACGTATTAAAATTGAGGCTAATAAGCGGGATATACCCTACCAATCCCTGATTAAGGTGTGGCTTTCTGAAGATGTTGACAGAAACCGGACTTAATGGGCCACTGAACATTCTTCCTGGGATGCCGAACGTTTGATTTGAGCGGCAGGTCTTGTAGCGAAAAAAGCAGAACGCGGGCAACAACTGCACGCCTCGTTAGGCTGCGAGGCTGGACACAGGTTGATAAGGTTTCCGCACGCGTCCTCAAAGAGCACAGAAGTGATGGGTCCCATGCTCTGTGGTTCACTGATCCCGCCCTCGCTAATTCAACGAGGCAACCACAGCTTCAAACTTGCCTGATGGTTGAAAGCTGACCAGATCTTCCTTCAATGGTGGCGGCATTGCTCGAAATGCTGTGTACATATTAATTTTCATATTTACCGCTGAAATTTCGTAAACGTTGTCTTGAAACCATCTTGGCTCGTGCTCCTGAAACCACCGTAGAATATGTAAAAGATGCCAGATTGACGGCTTTCCCTCGTGAACCGGTTGAGGGAAATTTGCCTCGTTCGTAACGATCAACTGCCGCATGTGCTGACGAGAAAAGCCAAATATTTCCGCAACGTCAGTTATACCCACGTAATCCGGTGTGGCTTCAACGAGTTTAGAGGCCGGAATGGCTTTCCGCACTGCCGAAATGGCGCTTGAAACAGCATCCACGGCCGACTCTGCAGACCGAGTGAAACTCAAAGCAATGCGACCATGCTGGCCAAGGCCAACCGCAGCATCACCGCATCCCATAGCTTCCAAAGCCGCTAGATGTACCTCAGGATTTTCAGTTGAACTTGCAAGCCGGAATTTTAATGTGAAGTCGTATTCTTGCATTGTCTTAGTCCTCACTATTCAGCGCCTCAAGGTTGATGCAACGATCTACTACCCGCCGAAGCTGGCGAGCATGGTTTGAGGAGTTTTTGGGAGTGCTCCAGATACTGGTGATACAAAATTCGCCACAACGACAATCTGCGTCATTAGCTGGGCAATACATCTTTCCCCAAGCATGGGAACCGCCAACTTCTATACGCCAGCCCTTCGACTCCGCATGTTGAAGCGCCCTTTCAATGACCTGCTTAGAATGTCGGGTTCTGGGCATTTTACCTCCATCCTATCGATCAGTAAGGATAAGCTCTAACTTATTAATTGTCAATTGACAATTAAAGGTGTCTAACGCCGCATTCAGCGGCTTGTCCGCTGCAATGCTTTGTTAGAGCGTTTCCTTCCTGAGCATCCGAGCTGATAACCAGCAAATATCGACTATGCGCCCAACCGACTACGTTTTCGTTGTTAATATGATCAAAATATTCAACCTTCGTCCAGTCGCGATCTTGTTCCAGCTCCATCAATTTCTGATTTTTAGAAATAATGCCTATGACATCATGATCCACACCTGGCCCAGATCGAAGATTCATAGTTCGATCTGCAACTAGGAAAAGTCGGTCTTTTTCAATTTCATGTAATTCGTTTAATTGAGTGGCGATTGCTTGTTTGAAGCTGTTCATTCTTTCTATTATTTTTTCTTCTGACTCTAAGGCGGATATTTGAGATATATAGAAAAGAAATAGTGCTAGGATCAGGTTTAAATAAAACTCTGCACTTAGCGGCCCAAGTGGTGCGCGGCTAGCCCTTTCTTGCACCTCATTAGCCAATACATCCAGAGGCTCTAAGTCTGACTGTTGATCGTACTCGCTAGCAAGAAGCTCATAGGCTTTTGAAAATGTCAGCGCCCCATAGCCATGATTTATTTGCTCTGCGATCCTTGAAAATCCTCCATTGCCCGGACTTTTTTCAAGCATACGCATAGCTCTTAAGGCTGGTGACTCTTGAAGTTTTTGAATAGCTTTAAAGGCTGATGACTCCTCAAGCCCCTTTATAGCCTTCAACGCAGGAGAATCCGCCATATCGCGCATCGTTCGAACTGCCGGGGAATCTTCAAATTGACGAATAACCTGCATTGCTGGTGATTCATTTAACTCACGCATCATTCTTATAGAGGGTGAGTCCTCTATGGCTCGAATTGCACGCATAGCAGGTGAATCATCTAATGCACGAATTGCGTTCAAAGCTGGACTGTCAAATAGATTATTCATAATTGTGTATTCACCGCTTTAACGATCAAGCTGTGCGGGACAAACGAAGCGCAGCGTGATTTGCATCCGAACGAGCGCCTTGTTATACGTTACTCCTCAACAATTAATAAATGAGGGTTCTTATTTAAGTACTCCCAAGCCCATGGCTGTATGCTAAATGGGAATGTCCAGCTTATTGCGCCAGCGCCTAATTGACCAACCCTAATTATAAACATTCATTTCTCAAGGCCCATAACCACACCCTTTTTCATTGATAAATTTGTTGATCTGGTTTTGCCTTTAATAAATATGTTCAGCTAGCCAATTCCCAAGAAAAATCTTCCATAATGTGTTTAATTTTGCTGCGATAAGAAACGTCATTGAAGGTACAAAAACTAAACCAAAAACCTACTATAGGTATTATTTAATTCCATTAGACTAAGTATTTCTAAAGCTTATGACGGCAAAAATATAGAGAAGCTAGTAAACAGCAACAGACCTAAAAGCGGGAAGATTCCTAGATTCAGACAACCTTTAACTTTATCTAACATTTATGACATAAATCCCTTCTACGTATAACATAGAGTAGATATAAAAATTCTACTTTATAATAGGAATTTTTTGCTTATAGTACACTTAACTATTAATGCAGTAGGGGTGAATCTATTTCAATAAAAATAAGAGGGACACTCCCTAAAAGGTGTTATGGGTAATTTTCCTTCCGGGGAGAAAGATATTCACTTTCCCATGGCCACCCGCTCGCAGATTCTGGCTGATTCCTTCGCCTTTCCTAAGCAAAGCAGTTCCTTAAAAATTTAACTCATGCGTTTCTAGTAAGCAGCCATGATCCCGATAATAACGATAACGTTGACGGCCAGCATGGCGATGATTCTCATCCTGGCCGATAATTTCTGCTACTCTTTGGAAACGGGAAAAAAAAGCAGGTACTTCCGCGCAAAGATTAATCAAGAGTTCCAGCTTTCCTTCCGGTTCTCTCTCATAACCAATGAGTACAGGGGATTCATCCGCTTCCTCGCTATTAATCAGGGCATGGGGCACAAAGCTACCCTGACGGAAGGTCCATAAGAGCTCATCCATTTCCTGGGCCTGGGCTTGGTTTTCCGTCTGGATATAAATCTGATGGCCAAGCCGGTAGGCTTTCTCGGTTAACTTGCAGGCAAACCGTTTGCTGGCTTGTGGCTGGTGGCTGGTCAACAGGTAGAAATCGACCTTGGTCATCAGCGGTTATGAAGCTTTCGCTTCTTGGGCGTGTTGAATAAGATACTGGGTGAGCAAAGGCACCGGACGCCCGGTTGCTCCTTTTTCCTTACCGCTGAGCCAGGCGGTGCCGGCAATGTCCAAGTGGGCCCAACGGAACTCTTCGGTAAAGCGGGCTAGGAAACAAGCCGCCGTAATGGAGCCGGCCTCCCGGCCACCGATGTTGGCCATATCCGCAAAATTACTGTCTAGTTGCTGCTGGTAATCGTCCCAGAGGGGAAGCTGCCAGGCGCGGTCACCACTGGTTTGCCCAGCAGCAAGCAAACAATCCGCTAAGGGTTGATCGTTGCTCAGCAAGCCGCTGGCGTGGGCACCCAGGGCAATCACGCAGGCCCCCGTAAGGGTTGCTACATCAATAACCACGTCGGGCCGGTAGCGTTTGCTGTAGGTCAGGGCATCGCAGAGAATCAAACGGCCCTCGGCATCCGTGTTCAGAACCTCGATGGTTTGGCCCGACAAGCTGGTGAGTACGTCTCCCGGTTTGTTAGCCGCGCCGTCGGGAAGATTTTCCGAACTGGGTACAACGGCGATCACGTTGAGGGGCAATTCCAGTTCGGCACATGCCTTCATCGTCCCTAAAACGCTTGCCCCGCCACACATATCGTATTTCATCTCGTCCATGCGTTCCCCTGGTTTGATGGAGATGCCGCCCGCATCGAACGTCAATCCCTTGCCTACCAGCACAATGGGTTTTTGCTTGCTAGGAGCGCCTTTATACTCCAGGATGATGAGCTTGGGCGGTTGTCGGCTGCCCCGGGATACGGCAAGCAGCGCCCCTAGGCCCAATTTTTCCATTTCGGCTTGCTCCAGAATTTTTGCTTTTAATGACTTGTATTCTTTAGCTAACCGGCGGGCTTCGTCGGCCAAATAAGTAGGTGTGCAGATATTCCCCGGCAGATTGCCCAAGTCTCGGGCCAAACTAACTCCTTTGGCAATGGCCTGACCCCACTGGATACCCTGTTCCGCTAGTGGCTGTTGGGACCGTTGCTCCAATAGTAAAGTGAGCTTGGCGAGTGGTTTTTTTAAGGATTCTTTTTTACTCTTAGTATGTTCGTAACGATACAAAGCCTGCTCGGCCGTTTCTACGATGAGCCGCGCCCATTGGGTAAGTTCCTCGTCCTTGGTCTTCGCTTCTAGCGGACAGACCATTGCCTCGGTGGCACCGCAGGTTTGCAGTGTTTTGACGGCGCTCGACCAGCTTTGGCGTAAATCCTTGGCCGTTACCTTGTCCTTCTGGCCGCAACCCATCAGTAGAACCCGCTCGGCTTTAACTCCGGGGAGATTAAAAAGCAGAAGAGTTTGCCCCTTTTTGCCGGCAAAATCCCCTTGCTTGATAAGTCGAGACACATAACCTTCACTAGCTTTATCAATTCGCTGGGCAGAGGGAGAGAGTTTTTCGTCTTCGTAGACGCCTACTACAAGGGCAGCAGTGCGTTGTTTTTCAGGTGTTCCACTGGTGGCGTGAAAATTCATAACGACTCCTAGATAAAGGTTATTATTCGTATTCTGTTTTCACAGGAATAGATATTCAGGATGGTAAGTCATTTTAAAGGGATTGACGACTCAAAACTCAAGCATTGATATTTCAATTTTTGGTGGAGCACGTTAGTTGGGCTTTATTTCATGTGGTGTAAATGAGTCGCTTTTGCTTGGAAGCTCAAATCGCGGATGCGGACACAGGACGCTTGCTCATTCTACGGCTGCTTGGTTTGAAACCGGAGGGTCCCGAGCGGCCCTTCCAAGTTTATCCAGCGCGGGAGGATTAGTAGGGAGGTCGATGAGGTAAGCTAGGTCCATATCCTTGGTGTTCGAGTTTTCCAATCCTCATATATCCGCATTTTGGCGCAGCGAGTTAAAAGTGAGTATCCATAAAAAAGGATACTCCTATAGGTTAAAATGGAATTTATTGAGGAGGAAGAGGATGGGAGCTAATCGAAGGCCATGCTGGTTCCCGTCCATCCATTAAAGTGCATAATTAGGGTTATTTCACGACTCGTAATGAGGGTTTGCGGCTTCCTTCATCTGGAGCAGGAGGAGGGGGCTCGCTGTCGTGATCGCCTTTCTGGAATGCCATCCCTTGCCCATTTTCTCGTGCATATATAGCAAGGGTAGCCTGGACCGGGAATAAGGCTTTGTAGGGAGTTCCAGAAAAGCGGGCAGAAAAGCTGATCCAATCGTTTTCTAGGCAGAGATTGCGAACTGAGTTTGGATGGATATTAAGAATAATTTTGCCCTCGGAGGCATGTTGTTGGGGAATCTGAACACCGGGTAGCGTGGTATCCACCAGCAGGTGAGGAGTTAAATCATTATCAACAATCCACTGGTATAAAGCCCGAATGAGGTAGGGACGGTTTGAAGTCATGGGGTGATTAGGGTTATCGGCCATTGCTAGATAGTGTGCTGGTGGCTTTGGTTTGCATTGCTCGTTCAGCGGCGCTCAGGCTTTGTTGAAATGAATTGCGGGCAAAAATACGATTAGCATAATCCCCCACAAGTTTGGCTTGGAGGGGGAGTTCAGTTTCCAGAGCGAGCAACCGCCATAGTAGAGGTGCCAAGGCGCAGTCTAATAGGGAAAATTCTTCATTCATGAAGAAGGGCGTTTTCTCGAAGGCCGGACTTAGTATGGTGAGATCTTCAATCAGCATTTTGCGCGTTTTAGACGATATATTAGGACGATGGGTTTTGGTACCGCCAAGTAAGCGGTACCAATCTTGATCGATACGGTGCAGCATGAGTCGAATTCGCGCTCTGGAAATTGGATCTACGGGCATGAGGGGGGGATGAGGGAATCGTTCGTCGAAATATTCCATAATGACTCTTGAATCGTACAGCACTAGATCCCGGGCTACTAATGTAGGAGCAGAATTATGAGGATTAAGTCGAACCAAATCCTCAGGCAAGTTAGCTGGATCTATATCAATAATATCTGCGGAAATATTCTTTTCCGCGATGACAATGCGAGTACGGTGACAAAACGGACACAAGGGATCCGAAAATAAGGCCGCTACAGAACGTTTACCAGGTGAAAGGGCCATAAAAGCTTATCTACCCTATTATTTCCGCGAACAACCCGATGAATTTTTGACGGAGAATTGCTCACGCCAAAGTGGAGATTCTGACGTGAGCTCTTCTTGTGTCCCCCAGAAAAATACTTTCAGCCTTGCCGACAGATAAGCGACTGAAGATTGTCTAGAGATTCCTCTCAATGAATATTTTTCCAGTATTCCTTTTTAAGGAAATAGGCGACACCACAAAATAGCGCAATATAAAGCAGAACCCAAGGACCGAGTTTTTCCCGCTCAAGCCGGGCAGGTTCACCCATATAGGTCATAAAGTTGACTAAATCATCCAGCATTTTCTCGTACTCGCTGGCACTTAGGGTACCCGCAACCGTCAATTCAAGCTTTGTACTGTGGGTTTTGCCGTCTTTATCCACGAGCTCTTGCCAGCCTTGCAGAGGCCACAAAACATGGGGCATGGCTGTATCCTTGAATACCAAATTATTGACGCCGTTAGGGCGGCTAGGATCCAGGTAAAAAGTTCGCAGATAAGTGTGCAGCCATTCAGGACCTCGGGAGCGAGCAACCAAAGTCAAATCCGGTGGGGTCACGCCAAACCAGCGTTCAGAGTCCTTGGGCTGCATTGCAATGGTCATGGGATCGTGGATCTTATTGGTGGTGAACATCAGGTTATCGGTGACCTCCTGCTCGGTCAGGCCGAGATCCTGCGCCATGCGGCTATAGCGCATATATTTGGCCGAGTGGCAGCTAAGGCAATAATTCACAAATACCTGAGCACCCCGTTGTAAAGAGGCCTTATCATTAACATTTATCTCCACGGTATCGAGAGGGTAGTTGCTTGATGAGGCCCAAGCCAAGGAGGTCGATGAGATAAAAAGGAGTAAACACGTCGTCATTCTTTTCATTTTGAGGTCACCCTTTCCGGAACGGGTTTGGTTTTATCCATCTTGGTATAGATTGGCATTAGCAAAAAGAAAGAGAAA
Organism: Nitrosococcus watsonii C-113; assembly: GCF_000143085.1. Taxonomy (NCBI): domain Bacteria; kingdom Pseudomonadati; phylum Pseudomonadota; class Gammaproteobacteria; order Chromatiales; family Chromatiaceae; genus Nitrosococcus; species Nitrosococcus watsonii. Next base: position 411,248 of record NC_014315.1, read on the forward strand.
TAAAGTATTGAAAATACCCGGGCAAACATGGTCATTACCGGGGTGGCCGGTTGGGTACCCAGGTAGCCTAGTCCCAGAAAGCTAATGACGAAGATTCCGATGGCAGCCTTATAAAGCCATCCTCGATAACGGATGGACTTGACCGGGCTACGATCCAACCAAGGCAGAAAAAACCATAGAAAAATAGCGGCATCCATAGCGAGGACGCCTAGTAATTTATCGGGTACTGATCGCAATATGGAGTAGAAGGGGGTGAGGTACCACAGGGGCCTGATATGTTCAGGTGTGGCGAGTGGGTTAGCGGGTTCAAAGTTGTCATGTTCTAGAAACCAGCCACCAAAACCAGGAGCATAGAAAATGACCCAGGCAAATAGGAGTAGAAATACCCCAACCCCCCACAGATCCTTGACTGTGTAGTAAGGATGGAAGGGAATGCCGTCGAGAGGAACACCTTTGGGGTCCTTTTTCTCTTTGATTTCCACTCCGTCCGGATTATTGGAACCTGTTTGATGTAAGGCAATAATATGAGCGACAACCAACGCAAGCAGCAATAGAGGCATCAGAAACACATGGAAGGCGAAGAAACGGTTTAGGGTCGCATCGGAGACCACAAAATCGCCTCGGATCCATTCGGATAAGCCGTCACCAATGATCGGAAAAGCTCCAAAGAGGGAGATAGTAACTTGAGCGCCCCAGTACGACATTTGCCCCCAGGGCAGCAAGTAACCCATAAAAGCTTCTGCTATCAGGGTAAGGTAGATAAGCACACCAATAATCCATATTAATTCCCGGGGCTTTTTATGTGAACCGTAAATGACTCCCCGAAACATATGGAGGTAAATCAAAATGAAGAATGCCGAGGCCCCGGTAGAATGCATATAGCGGATCAACCAGCCCCATTCCACATCCCGCATAATATATTCAACGGAGCCGAAGGCGAGATCAGCCGCCGGCTTATAATGCATGGTCAGGAAGAGTCCGGTAAGTAACTGGATAACCAGCACCAGCATGGCCAAAGAGCCAAAAAAATACCAAACGTTGAAGTTTTTTGGTGCGTAATATTCCGATAAATGCTCTTTCCATGGCTTGGAAATGGGAAGGCGGGTATCAATCCAGGTAAAAATTTGATTTATTGTGTTTTTCATTAGGTTGCCTCACTTGGGGATTCGCCAATCCGCAGGCGGTTTTCAGCAAGAAAGCGATAGGGTGGCACCTCTAAATTGGTAGGGGCTGGAACTCCATCATAAACTCGCCCCGACAGATCAAAACGAGAGCCATGGCAAGGGCAGAAAAAGCCGCCTTGCCAATCAGGTCCTAAGTCCTCTGGGGCAACCTCTGGACGGAAGCTCGGGGAACACCCCAGGTGGGTGCAGATCCCGATAACCACTAAAAGTTCAGGTTTAATGGAACGGTAGATGTTTTCAGCGAAGGGGGGTTGTTGACTTTCTACTTCGCTTTGAGGGTCCCGGAGTATATCCTCTTCAGTTAGCGCTTCTATGCTTTCCAATTCTTCTGGGGTCCGGCGGAGGATCCAGACCGGTTTGCCACGCCATTCGACGGTCATGATATGGCCTGGCTCAAGGTTGCTAATATCGACTTCCACAGGGGCCCCCGCGGCTTGCGCCCGTTCGCTAGGCTGCATAGATTTAACGAACGGCACTGCTGTAAAGCCCATGCCTACACCTCCAACTACTGTAGTGGCCGCTGTTAAAAAGCGGCGTTTGCCCTGATCGACGCTATCTGTGCTCATACTTTTGCTCCCTTAACTAAAGCCAATGAATCAGAATGTTATGTAATATAGTTGTTTGAATGAGCGCCTTGGCAAAACTTTTAAGGGGTTTAATTGCTGATGCCCTCGTTTTATCTTGCTAGGCTGCTCTAAGAATATTATGCATAGATGTATAATAAGAAGTTCGGAGCGTCGTTTGCATCGCGCAATTCTAACACAAAGAACCTAAAAATTTCGTAGTGTTAATGATGGTGATTAAGAAGATTTAGGCTAGTGGAACGGCAATGATACCGCTAATGAAGATGTCGTCAAATGTCCCTTGTTGCCGATCAAAGTTATCGGCGTGCCCATTTGGCGGTATATTCTCAAGATGCAGGATATTCTCTCCTAAATAGAACGCCCGAGGTTCCGGCAATATAATAGGCTGGCGGTGCCCGGTACTCAGGAGTGTGCTCGCCTGCGCGTAAGCGCGGTGATAAAAATGGGCATTCCAGCCCTGTTCCAGGCACCAGTCGGTTACACAGGCTAACCAGGTAGCCCTAGAATCGGCTGGCTTAACTCCAGGCTATTATTTTGAAATAACATAGAGGGAGAAAGCTCCAGCTTTTCCATGGCTAGGGTCTAGGCACTGATCGGGTAGAAGAGTATTACCGCTGTATTGGAGTAAATTGAGTCTGGGGAAATTTCATTATTTAAAGCTTGAACCGTAACATCTGCCCTTTGATCGAAACGTTATTGAAATGAGGAGTGATTACCTCCATATTAGCCAAACGAGCTAATTAAGGGGTTAAAAATGTTTTATGTATTGAGCTTAATTTTTAGCCCCAAGGTATCTATTTTACAGGGCTCTCGGGTGGGAGAGTGTCGTTTCGCGCTACACTCTTCCGAGAAAATATTAAACATTAGTTTAATTCCAAGGAAGTTTTGTACCATGCCGATCTATGAATATCGCTGCCAAGCCTGTGGCCATAAAATGGAGTTGCTACAAAAGATAACTGAAGAGCCATTACTTCGGTGTCCCTCTTGTGGTAAGGAACAATTGCGTAAGCTGGTATCCGCTGCCGGATTTCGGTTCAAAGGGGGCGGTTGGTACGAAACTGATTTTAAAAGCGGCAATAAGCGAAACTTGGCTGCTTCCAGTGACGACTCTAAGGAAAGTTCAAACAAGAAGGAAGGTCCCAGCCAGGGGAAGGATAAGCAGGAAAAAACTTCCGGGACTGATTCCAAGTCTACAGGCGATGCCGCCGCTACCGGCTAAGGTCTCTAGCCTAAATAGGCTGCTGTCCTTGAGGGATTGTTGGGATGATTCCTTAACCAGCTTTGGAATCTAGATCTTAAAAAATTAAGTCGTTGAATTTAATTTATATTTAGATTGACTGCAATTCAATAAATGAGTAACTTTCAAAGCTTTTCCAATAGTCTCTAAGGATTTTTTCATGCGTAGCCACTATTGCGGCGAACTTTCCGAGGACCATCTTGAGCAGAGCGTCACTTTATGCGGCTGGGTAAACCGCCGCCGAGACCATGGTGGGGTAATTTTTATTGATCTTCGTGATCGGGAAGGTCTCATTCAATTGGTTTTTGATCCAGAGTATTCTCCGGAAAGCTTTAGGCATGCCGAACAGATACGGAGTGAATATGTGCTTCAGGTCAAGGGCCGGGTACAGCACCGGCCGGAGGGCACTGAAAACCCAGATCTCAAGACGGGCCAAGTGGAAGTATTAGGCCAGGAGCTCATTTTACTTAATGCTTCGGAAACGCCGCCTTTTCCAGTGGATGAAAAATTAGAAGTGGGCGAAGACATCCGGCTGCGCTATCGTTATATTGACCTCCGACGGCCAGAAAGCCTGCAGCGTCTGCGGCTTCGTTCCGCCATTATTCGGCAATTGCGCAAGTTTCTGGATGAGCGAGGTTTTCTTGACATTGATACGCCCATTCTTACACAGTCAACTCCCGAGGGTGCCCGGGATTTTTTGGTGCCAAGCCGTACTCATCCCGGCCAGTTTTTTGCCCTGCCTCAGTCCCCCCAGTTATTTAAACAGCTCCTCATGGTTGCTGGGGTGGATCGCTACTACCAAGTGGTACGCTGTTTTCGCGATGAAGATCTGCGGGCCGATCGCCAACCGGAGTTTACGCAACTTGACATAGAGGCATCCTTTCTTCACGAGGAAGCCCTTATGGCGTTAATGGAAGAGATGTTCAAGGAGCTGTTTGCCACGGTATTAGAGACACCCCTCCATACCCCGTTTATTCGGATGCCCTATGCCGAAGCTTTGGCCTGTTTTGGTTTGGACAAGCCGGACTTACGTATTCCCCTGCGATTGGTGGAAGTGGGGGATTTGATGAAAACGGTGGATTTTAAGGTTTTTGCCCAGCCAGCCCAGAATCGGGATGGGCGAGTCGCCGCATTGAGATTGCCCGGCGGCGGCAAGCTTAGCCGTAAAGAAATTGAAGATTATACTCAATTCGTGGCTATCTATGGTGCCAAGGGTTTGGCTTATATTAAAGTGATTGAGCGCAGCCGCGGGCGAGAGGGATTACAGTCCCCTATCCTCAAGTTCTTGCCTGATGAAGTGATTGGAGCCATGTTGGAACGAATAGGCGCCGAAAATGGAGATATTGTATTTTTTGGTGCTGATAAAGCGTCCATCGTTAATGAATCCCTTGGGGCCTTGCGGGTGAAATTAGGCCATGATCATGGCTTGGTAGAGCATGGCTGGAGTCCGCTATGGATCATAGATTTTCCTATGTTCGAGTGGAATGAGGATGACGACCGTTGGCATGCCTTGCATCACCCTTTTACTGCTCCCAAGGAAGAAGATCTCTCCTTGCTGGAGCAGAATCCGGGGGCTTGCCGCTCCCGTGCCTATGATTTAGTACTCAATGGTACCGAGGTGGGCGGAGGATCTATCCGTATTTCCCAGGCCCAAGTGCAGAGTCAAGTGTTTCGCTTGCTAGGTATTGGTGATGAGGAGGCCCAGGATAAGTTTGGGTTTCTTTTGGACGCGCTGAAATATGGCTGCCCGCCCCATGGTGGGATTGCGTTTGGTTTGGATCGGCTGGTCATGCTGATGACTGGAAGCGCCTCGATCCGGGAGGTCATCCCGTTTCCCAAGACCCAGACAGCGGCTTGCCCGCTTACCGGCGCACCAGGTCAGGTTGCGGAAGCGCAGTTGCGAGAGCTGGGGATTGGGGTACGCAGGCCGCCTTCTGATAAAACCTAACTCATTGAATGTTATTAACCTATCATTGAAGAGCCACAATTTTTAATCCAAGGGGAAACCTCTTGTAGTAAGGTAGGGGCTACCCAGCAGCTATAATTCTTTAGTAAAATAGTAAAGTATTTATTACTTACTGCTTTTATAGCGAGGACTATGAGAGATGGCCGAAGCAGCAGTCATTCAGAGCTATATTGATCTGCGCGATAGTGAATGTGAAGCGCGGGTTGCCAAAGCCAAGGCGGCTTTAGGCGCTCAGGTCGTTATTCTTGGACACCATTATCAACGGGAAGAAGTGTTCCGGTTTACTGATTATGCTGGTGATTCCCTGAAATTATCGCGCCAGGCCGCTGCTTCAGAAGCTAAATATATCGTTTTTTGTGGTGTTCATTTTATGGCCGAAGTGGCAGATATTCTATCCCGCCCCGAGCAAATCGCTATTCTCCCCGATATGGCGGCAGGCTGTGCCATGGCTGATATGGCCGATCTTGCTAAAGTGGAGCGGGCCTGGCGGGAGCTAGGCCAGATTTTGGAGCCCGAGCAGGAGGTGACCCCGGTTACCTATATCAACTCTGCTGCTAACCTCAAGGCTTTTTGCGGCCGTCACGGAGGCATCGTCTGTACTTCAAGCAATGCTGAGGCCGTGCTAAATTGGGCCTTTGACCGCCGTGAGAAGGTGTTGTTTTTTCCTGATCAGCACTTGGGGCGCAATACCGCCTACCGTATGGGCATTCCCCTAGAGGAAATGGTGGTTTGGAATTTTAATCGGCCCAATGGGGGGTTGACGCGGGAGCAAATCCAGGAAGCACGGATCATTCTATGGCAAGGGTTTTGTTCAGTGCATCAAATGTTCCAGCCAGAGCATATTGATCGTTTTCTGGCCCGTTACCCGGATGCGAAAGTTATTTCTCATCCTGAAAATAGTTTCGAGGTCTGCCAGAAATCCCATTACGTTGGCTCGACTGAATACATTATTAAAACTATCCGGGAGGCAGAACCAGGTACCCGCTGGTTGGTGGGAACCGAGCTTAATTTAGTGAATCGCCTCCATGAGCGTTACAAAACCGAAGGTAAATCCATCCACTTTATGTCACCGACGGTATGTATGTGTTCCACTATGTTTCGGATTGACCCCCAGCATTTAGCCTGGAGCTTGGAAAATCTGCTCTCTGGCCAGGTGGTGAATCAAATTAAGGTGCCAGAAGTTGAGGCGGAGTTTGCTCGTTTGGCTTTAAGTCGTATGCTGGAGGTCTCTCCCTAAAGCAGGTAATATCCTTTTTACTTTATATGTAATTGTGAAAACAAGCTTATAGGACTATATGGTCGTGAGCGAAACAACAGCCCCGAACACCGCCTCTTCTTCTATTCCAGCTAACGAAGCCTGCCGTTATGAAGTGACGCGGGCGGATTTACCTTTGTCTTGCCCCATGCCCTCTATGGTGCTATGGAACTCCCATCCCCGAGTTTATCTCCCCATTGAAGAAACGGGATGGGAGCGTTGCCCTTATTGTGGGGCGGTTTATGTACTCAAGGAGGAGTAGAAAGCCGTTTTAAATATGTTTAAACATGCCCCGGCGCCGGCAGCCTTGAGGGCTATGGAGAAACAGATCTAGTTAGCGGCGAAATAGCCAAAACAGCAAGGAGAGAAGCAAACTAATAAGGATGGAAGTGGTAATTGGAAAATGAAAACGAAAATTTTCCCGCTCGATGACAATATCGCCAGGAAGGCGACCCAATCCTAGCTTGGCGAGCCAGGGCCAGAGCACGCCTACCACCACCAAAATAAGTCCTAATATGATAAGCAGCCGCGACATTCTCTGAAACCTTAAAGCTTGAGTTCTAAAAAATAGTCCCTCCATGGTACTCCAGGTAGCGGCCGGTGCAATCTTTAATAGGGAGGGACAGGTATTGTTATCTAAACGTCCGCCCCATGTCCATCAAGGCAATTTGTGGGAATTTCCCGGGGGTAAGTTGCAGCCAGGGGAGGAGATTCGCCAGGCTCTTTCCAGAGAGTTATGGGAGGAGCTAGGAATCCAGGTTCTCCAGGCCCGCCCCTTGTTGCAGGTGCGTCATGATTATCCAGATCGGTCCGTACTGCTCCATGTTTGGCGAGTGGAGCGTTTCTCGGGCATGCCCAAGGGGCAAGAAGGACAGCCTGTGGTATGGGTTCAGCCCGAAAATTTAAGCGCCTATCCCTTGCCCGCGGCCAACAGCCCTATTGTGACCGCGGTGTGTTTACCGCCAACTTATTTGATTACTAAGGAGCCGGCCGGAAACCAGATAGTATTTCTGAGTAGTTTGCGCCGATCATTACAAGCTGGGGTACGGCTGGTTCAGCTACGCGCTAAAAAGCTCAGTTCTGAGCACTACCAAGATTTGACATGGAAGGTTCAGCGCTTGTGCTTTGAATATAAGGCCATCTTATTAGTCAATACGGTGCCTGCTCAGGCCGCTGAGTGGGGCGCTGATGGGGTCCATCTGACGGGCAACCATTTAATGCATCTTTCCCAGCGACCATTGCCAGCCGATAAATGGGTGGCCGCTTCTTGTCACAATGCCGAGCAGTTGGCCCATGCTGCTAGCATTGGAGTGGATTTTGCCGTACTAGGGCCTGTCTGTCATACCTCCACGCATCCTCAAGCATTACCCTTGGGGTGGGAACGGTTTCAAACGCTCATCGCGCAAATTCCCTTTCCCGTCTATGCCTTAGGGGGGCTGGGGCCGGAGCATGTAAAGGAAGCCTGGAGCCGAGGGGCTCAAGGTATTGCTGCTATCCGGGGCTTATGGGGAGATAGGGGGAGTAGAGATTAAAATTTTTTTATTTTTCCGAGGAAGGGGTGGAATGTTCCTCCTCGCCTGGGATTCGGTGATTTTCCGCCGCCCAGTCGCTGAGATCAATTAGGCGGCAGCGCTCGCTACAAAAGGGGCGCCAGGGATTTTCCTCGGACCAGAGGGTTTCCCGGCCACAAGTAGGACAATTAACATAGCGTTTTCTCTCTTTGTTCATAAAAATTAGCTCCGTTGCTGGGAAGTCAAGAAGAGATACTTTTGATGGTAATGCTCTACTTGGCGCTGCAAGGTTGCCAGATCGGTATCATTGACAATGATATCATCTGCGGCCGCAAGTCGGGCGGCCCGTCGAGATTGGGTCTGCAGAATGGCATCGATTTCGGTATCTGAAAGCCGGTCGCGGGCCTTTACTCGCTGGCGCTGGATGGCATCGGGGATATCAATAACCAGGGTTCGGTCAACGATATCTTTTTGGCCGGTTTCCACCAGCAGTGGAATAACCAGAACGCAGTAGGGTGTAGTAAGCCGAGTAGCCCGGCGTTCCATCTCCTGAAGTATGCGTGGGTGCAGTATCGCTTCCAGGCGGGTTTTTAACGCTTCGCTGGTAAATACGAGGCGCCGCAGGCAGGATCGATCCAACCCTCCCTGGGGATTTAATATTTCCCTGCCAAAAGTGGCGACAATCTCGGCAAGTGCCGGCTGGCCAGGTTCGACCAGCTCTCGGGCAATGATATCGGCATCAATAACAGGAACGCCTAATTCGGAAAAACTCCTGGCTGCCGTGGATTTGCCGCTACCGATACCACCCGTGAGCCCAACTTTGTAAGGCGTTTTGCTTGGGATTTTAGGGGGACTGAATTCAACTTTGTCCATGCAAGATTTTATCTTCCGGTGAGGGAAAGATAAAATTGGTTGATATCCTGCCCCCACATCAAGGCAAGCCAGCCTGCGGCGGCGAGGTAAGGGCCGAATGGGATAGGAGTCTCCCGGTGCTGGCTGGAAAGATAAAGCCATGCGGTTCCTAGCAGGGCGCCTACGATCGAGGAAAGCAAAATAATGGCAGGCAGCATCGTCCAGCCTAGCCAAGCGCCGAGGAGTGCTAAAAGTTTAAAATCGCCGTACCCCATGCCCTCTTTTTTGGTCAGGAGGCGAAACAGATGGTAAACCAGCCATAGGGAAAGATAACCGGTTATCGCACCAATAAGACTGGTTCGGGCATCCGTGAACACTTCAAATAAACCTAGCCCTAGACCAAACCAAAGAAAAGGGAGCGTAATATTGTCGGGCAGCAGTTGATGATCGAAATCAATAAAGGTGAGCGTAATCAGCGCATAGCTTAAGAGCAATGCCGCCATTGTTTCCCAACTGACGCCAAAGCGCCAAGCTACGGCAATAGAAAGGATGCCGGTTAGTAGTTCTACCAGAGGATAGCGGAGAGAGATAGGCGCCTTGCAGTAACGGCAGTGTCCCCTAAGCAAGAGGTAGCTGAATAAAGGTATGTTCTCCCAGGCCCCGATTTTGTGGCGGCAGGCAGGGCAGTGGGAGCGGGGGAGAGATAGCGTTAACGGTTCCCGCTCCGGCAGTGGCTTGCCGTGTAGTTCTGCGCACTGATCTTCCCATTGTCTTTCCATCATGAGAGGAAGACGGTAAATAACGACATTGAGGAAACTGCCGACGGCTAAGCCCAGCAAAAAAACCGATGCCATAAAGACAGCGGGATAACTCTCGAAAAACACAATAGCTTCCATTAATTCCAACTAAATCTAGTTAAACCACCGAGCCCATTTTGAAGATGGGTAAGTACATGGCAATAACAAGGCCGCCTACCAGAACGCCTAGTATCGCCATGATCAGAGGTTCTAGCAAGCTGCTCAGGGCGTCAACGGCATTATCGACTTCTTCCTCGTAGAAATCCGCCACTTTGCCCAGCATCTGATCGATGGAACCTGCCTCTTCCCCGATAGCCACCATTTGCACCACCATGTTAGGAAATAATTGACTACTGCGCATGGCCGCTTGCAGCTGGGTGCCGGTGGAGACCTCATCGCGTATGCGGAGGATGGCCTGGGTATAGACAGAATTACCCGCAGCACCAGCCACGGAAACCATGGCTTCAACCAAGGGGACGCCAGCCGCAAACATGGTGGAGAGGGTACGGGCGTACCGGGCGATAGTGGCCTTATTCAGGATTTCGCCGATCACCGGCAATTTGAGTAGTAGTTTATCGAAGAGATGGTTAATCTTTTGCGAGCGCCGTTTAGCCTCTATAAGACCGTAGACAGCGCCTCCCATAGCTCCGAAAATAGCCCACCACCATTCCTGAAAAAGAGCGGAAAGCTTGAGGACCAGCAAGGTAAGCGCGGGCAGATCAGCGCCGAAATTCTGGAACAAAGCCTCAAATTGGGGAATAACAAAGATGAGCAAAATAGCAGTAATGATAAAAGCGACCACCACCACGGCAGTAGGATAAAATAATGCTTTTTTTATCTTTCCCTTGATGGCTTCTGTCTTTTCTTTATACATGGCAATTTTATCCAGCAGGGTCTCCAGGGTGCCGGATTGCTCTCCCGCATGGACCAGATTGCAGAAAAGCGGGTCAAACTGCCGTGGATGTTGTTTAAGTGCTTCGGCCAGGGTACCACCACCTTCCACTTCTCCCTTGATTTTTAGGACCATCTCTTGCATGGAAGCACTTTCATGGCCACGGCCTATAATTTCAAAGGCTTGAACCAGGGGCACGCCCGCAGCCATCATGGTTGCAAGCTGGCGGCTAAATATCGCGATCTCCTTCGGGGTGATTTTCTTCTTGCGCTGACCAAGCAAGGGTCTAGGCTTTTTGCGTACCTTGAGAGGTGCAATACCCTGGCGTCGTAGATCCGCTTTCACCATACTGAGGTTTTTACCGCCCACTTCGCCTTTAATTTTCTGTCCTTGCCGGTTAGCGCCTTCCCATATAAAAATCTGCTGTTTTGTTGCCGCTTGTGCCATCTGATTACTCCTTCGTTACACGGTTAATTTCTTCTATACTGGTCATGCCATCAATAATTTTTTTAAGCCCCGATTGGCGGAGATCGGCGACGCCTTCTTTTTTTGACTGCTCCGCAAGTTCCATGGAATTGCCTCCCGCCATAATAATGCGGCCCATCTCCTCTGATACAGGCATGACCTGATAGATACCCACGCGGCCTTTATAGCCTTTGGTGCAGTGCTCGCAGCCTACTGCCTTATAAAGGGTGGGCGTGGTTTCCAATTGAGCTTGGGTAAAACCTTCTTCTAGCAGGGCTTCGTGGGGTATCTTTTCGGGTGTTTTGCAGCGGGAGCAGAGGCGCCGGGCCAGGCGTTGGGCGATGATCAAAGAAACTGCCGAGGCGATGTTGTAGGACGCCACCCCCATGTTTAATAGCCGGGTCAGGGTTTGGGGCGCGTCGTTGGTATGAAGGGTGGAAAGCACCATATGGCCGGTTTGGGCAGCTTTAATGGCAATTTCAGCCGTTTCCAGATCCCGAATTTCCCCCACCATGATGACATCGGGGTCCTGACGCAAGAAGGCTTTAAGGGCGCCGGCGAAAGTCAAACCGACTTTGGGGTAGACATTGACTTGGTTAATACCAGGCAGATTGATTTCCGCTGGGTCTTCGGCAGTGGAGATATTACGGTCCGCGGTATTAAGAATATTAAGCGCAGTATAAAGAGAGACCGTTTTACCACTGCCCGTGGGGCCGGTAACGAGCACCATCCCATAAGGGCGGTGAATGGTTTCTAGAAAGAGTTGTTGTTGTCTTTCTTCATAACCTAGCGCCTCGATTCCCATTTGCGCGCTGGAGGGGTCCAGGATACGCAATACGATTTTCTCGCCGAATAAAGTGGGGCAACTATTTACCCGAAAATCAATGGCGCGATTTTTGGAAATATTCATTTTCATGCGCCCATCTTGAGGTACCCTCCGTTCGGAAATATCCAAGCGGGACATGACTTTGAGGCGGGCTGCCAACCGACCGGACAGGGCAATAGGAGGGGTGGCGACTTCCCGCAACACCCCATCTTGCCGGTATCTGATCCGATAGATTTTTTCATAGGGCTCAAAATGAATATCCGAGGCTCCCTGATGAATGGCGTCCAACAGAACTTTATTAATAAAACGAACTACCGGGGTATCATCAGCCTCCGATTCAGCAGAATTTTCCGGAGGCTCATTTTCACCTCCAGAGATGTCAAGGTCATCTAGCGCCGTATCGTTTAGGTCTGCCAGGGAAGTGTCTTGGGCCTCCATGGCCCGCTCGATCATGCGTGCTAGCTTGTCTTCTTCAACGAGGATAGCTTCGGTATTAATTCCCGTATGGAACTTGATTTCGTCTAATGCTTGCAGGTTGGTGGGATCGGCCACGGCAACGAAGAGACGATTTCCACGCTTGAATAAGGGTAGTGCCTGATGTTGGCGAACCAATTTTTCTTCCACGAGTCCTTTGGGAAGATAATCCAAATCCAAGGCATTGATATCGAAGAGAGGGACGCCGAATTCTTGGGAGGCTGCTTGACCAATATCCAGGCTTTTAAGTAGCTTTTGCTGTACCAGGTAAGTCACCAAAGGAGTGCCGCTTTTACGGGAATGCTCGTGGGCTTGCCGGGCATTGGCTTCACTAAGCAATCCATCCTCTACCAAACGGCGGACCAGACCGCTCATTATGATCTGTACTCCAGGAGTGGCCATATACTTTAATTTACCTCCAGCAGGCGGGATATTCCGTAGCGACGATCTCAATCATGGAAAAGCCATGGAAGCGAATTTCCTTCATAACTTTAAAGATATCGCAAGATTGCGCTGATTCTTGAGGAATACGAAATGGGAAATGGAATCAGGGGGTGAAAATCATAGCCAGAAAACCGCTACAATGGGAATTTAAAATTTTTAGGAGAAAGCAGAGTGCTGCGAAATTGGGGATTATGGGGATTGATGGCATTATTGCTTATAGGACTATTCGCAACAGGATGCGGCCAGAAAGGCCCGCTTTACTTACCAAAGGAAAACGGGATGGTGCAAAAGGTAAAGTGAATGATGGAATATTTTCATTACTGCAATAACGTTTTATGGGCGGAAGAGATTCCCTTGCCGGAGATTGCAAGCCGCTTTGGTATGCCCTGTTATATTTATTCCCGTGCCGCGATTGAGCATCAGTGGCGGGCATTTGATCAAGCTTTTGAGGAACATCCTCACCAAATATGCTATGCGGTGAAAGCAAACTCTAATCTGGCGGTTTTGGATATTTTAGCCCGTTTGGGGTCGGGCTTTGATATCGTGTCGGTGGGCGAGTTGGAACGGGTGCTGGCGGCAGGGGGCGATCCTGGACGGATTGTGTTCTCTGGGGTGGGTAAGCGTACTGACGAGATGGAGCGAGCCCTTGCTGTCGGTATTGCTTGCTTCAATGTGGAATCCGAGGCCGAATTGCTTCGTTTGAATGAGATTGCTGGCAAATTGGGGCAGCGGGCGCCAGTGTCTTTGCGGGTAAATCCGGATGTGGATGCACGCACCCACCCTTATATTGCGACCGGGTTGCGTGATAATAAATTCGGCATAGAAATTGATCAGGCCCTAGCGGTGTATGCTCGTGCGGTTACCTTGCCTCACATCGATATCCTTGGCGTGGATTGTCATATTGGCTCTCAGCTTACTTCTTTATCTCCTTTTCTGGCTGCTCTAGAACGGGTACTAGCGTTAGTAGACCAGCTCGCTAAGAGGGGGATTGAAGTTCGCCATATTGATCTTGGAGGTGGTTTGGGAATCATCTATCGGGATGAGGCGCCTCCAAGCCCTCAACAGTATGCTGCCGCTTTACGGGAGAAACTAGCGGGGAGAGACTTGGAAATATGGATCGAACCCGGTCGGGCCATTGTCGGCAATGGAGGCGTGCTGCTAACTCGGATCGAGTATCTTAAACAGGCGCCCCAGAAAAATTTCGCCATTGTGGATGCAGCGATGAATGATTTGCTTCGCCCAGCGCTCTACGATGCCTGGCAGGAGATTATCCCGGTGACCGTGGACGCCACAAGGGAAGCGCTCTTGTTTGATGTGGTGGGGCCCGTGTGCGAGACCGGTGATTTTCTTGGTAAGCAGCGCCAGCTCGCCATTGAGGCAGGAGATTTGTTGGTAGTGCGCGCTGCGGGGGCCTACGGTTTTACCATGAGTTCCAATTATAATTCCCGGCCCCGGGCCGCTGAAATAATGGTGGACGGTGCCGAAGCCCATTTAGTACGGGAGCGGGAAACCGTGGAGTCCCTCTATGAGGGTGAATCGACCTTGCCTAGGTAGGGTGCTGGCCAGTATCAGCAAGGCCAAGAAAATAACAGGTGGTAGCAGCCTTGGAGCGTATTCCTGAGCCTGAGTTAATGGATGATAAGACCCAAGCACGGGCCTATGCTGAGGCTGATTTTTCCGAACCTAACAGCCATTTTATTGAACTGCTCCGGGGCGCTTTTCCTGCTGATGCCTTGAGTGGTTATGTGCTTGATCTGGGCTGTGGTCCGGGAGATATTACCTTACGGGTGGCGCGGGCCTGGCCTTCCTGTATCGTCCATGGCGTGGACGGTGCTGCGGCGATGCTGCATTACGGGCAACAAGCGGTTAGCAAAACCAGGTTGAAGGCGCGGGTAAAGTTCGTGCATGGCCGGCTGCCGGCAGTGCGTTTGCCTAGAAAACAGTACGATGTGCTGATTAGCAATAGCCTGCTTCACCATCTCCTTGAACCGGCCATTTTATGGAATTGCCTAAAGCGTTACGGTGTTAGGGGCGCGCCGGTCTTTATTATGGATCTGTGCCGCCCGGCAACCCGTAGTGAGGCAGTAGCCTTAGTGGATCAATATGCCGCGGATGAGCCGGAGATATTGCAGCGAGATTTTTTCAACTCACTGTTGGCGGCCTTTAAGCCTGAAGAACTCCAGGAGCAACTAGCCCAGGCAGGACTGGATTCCCTGGAGGTAGTGGTAGTGAGCGATAGGCATTTGGTCATTTCGGGGTTTTTAGCTTTTTCCTGATGAGATTGATATTTTTTGTCCTTGGGTTAAGTAAGCACAATGCGTATTGCTTTTACTAAAATGCAGGGTTTGGGCAATGATTTCGTAGTCATCGACGCCTTTTCCCAGCCACTGTTCTTAACTGCCTCCCAGGTACGCTGGATTGCTAATCGCCGCTTGGGCATAGGCTGTGACCAAGTATTGCTAGTAACGCCCGCTTCCTCGCCAGCGATTGACTTTGGTTATCGGATTTTTAATGCTGATGGCGGTGAGGTAGAGCAATGTGGTAATGGGGCCCGGTGCTTTGCCCGCTTTGTACGTGAGCGGAAGCTCACCGACAAAAATACGCTACGGGTCCAGACTGCAGGCGGCATTATTCAGCTGCAATTAGAGCCCGATGGGCAGATCACGGTAGACATGGGTGTGCCCCGTTTTGCTCCCCAGCAAATCCCGTTTAAGGTAGACCATGAGGCAGACTATTATTCACTGGAGCTCGATGGGCAGCAGCTGGAAATTGGAGTCGTATCCCTGGGTAACCCCCACTGCGTGTTGCGGGTACCCGCTGTTGATGCCGCCCCTGTAGCCCATTGGGGACCCTTGCTGGAAAATCATCCTTGCTTTCCTCAACGGGTGAATGTGGGGTTTGCGCAAATTGTTTCCCCTAGCCATCTCCGGTTGCGAGTTTATGAACGGGGTGCTGGAGAGACTCCCGCTTGTGGAACTGGAGCCTGCGCCGCCGTGGTGATAGGCAAGCGGCGGGGCTGGTTGAGTGGGCAAGTTAAGGTGGATCTGCCTGGCGGGCGCTTAGGTATTCGCTGGGAAGGTGATGGTCAATCTGTTTGGATGAGCGGACCGGCAGAAACCGTATTCGAGGGGAGTTTTGATCTATGAAAAAGAAAGCAAAAGAGAAAGAAATACAGAAAACCTCGCCAGAGGAAGCGCAGGAGCGGGAGCAGTCCATAGCAGAATATCTGTGGACTCATTCAGATTTTTTTGCTCGCCATCCGGATCTTTTAAGGAAATTGACTATTCCCCATCCCAGCGGCGCTGCAATTAGCCTGGTGGAACGGCAATTAGCACTATTACGGGAACAGAATAGGGAATTAAAGCAGCAGTTGCACGATTTGATTGAAAATGCCGTAGTCAATGACGATTTAAGCAAAAAAGTGCATCAATTAGCCTTGGGGGTGTTGACAGCGGCTACTCCCCAGGCGGCGATTGAAGTTTTATTTTCTTCTTTACAGACTGGTTTTGACGTAGATGTTATCGCCTTAAGGTTATTCTTCGATGGTGAATCTTTGCCCCCTTCCTTGCCGGATCATTTTAATGTGGTGCTCGTTTCTCGACATGCTCCTGAGCTTGAAGTGCTCGCCAGTGTTTTGAAAAGTTCCCAACCTATTTGTGGTCGGCTTACTGGGGAACAGAGGGATTATTTATTTGGAGAAGAGGTGGAACGGGCGGTTTCTTGCGCTTTGATTCCCTTGGGCAGAGATCAGCGCCGGGGGGTGCTTGCCATGGGCAGCCAAGAACCGGACCGGTTCAGGGCTGATCTAGGGACCATGTTCCTGGATTATTTAGGGGTCATGGTGGAGCAGGTCCTCCATCGCCATTGGCCATAACTGAATCATGGGAGAGGAACGGCAAATTTGGATACAAAAATTCCTTCTTCATCTTCAGTATGAGCGAGGGTTATCGCCGCAGACGGTTGTTAGTTATCGTCGTGACCTTGCAAAAGTCATGGCCTTTTGCGGCCGCAATGGGATCGGGAACTGGCAAGCACTGGATGCCCAAAAAGTGCGGGCGCTGGTGGCCGCTTATCACCAGACGGGGCTTTCCGGAAGGAGTATTCAACGTCTTTTGTCGGCCCTCCGTAGCTTCTATGTCTACCTGCAGCGTGAAAACATCGTGGATCATAATCCAGCTCAAGGAATTTCCGCTCCCAGAGGAAAACGTGCGCTGCCCCCTACCCTCGATGTGGATCAAGCTGCCCAATTATTGAATACTAAACCTTGTGGCGATCTCTTGCTTCGCGATCAAGCCATCCTGGAACTCTTCTATTCTTCCGGACTGCGGTTGGCTGAACTGGTTGGCTTAAACCTAAGTGCGTTGGACTTGGATACCGCTTTAGTACGGGTCGTTGGCAAAGGCGCCAAAACCCGGGAAGTCCCTCTTGGCAGGCGAGCTAAAGCAGCCCTTTTAGCATGGCTCCCAATACGGGCGGGGTGGATCAGCCAGAGCCAAGAGGCCGTCTTCGTGACTCGCCGCGGCCGCCGTCTCTCTCCCCGCGCGGTGCAAAAACGGCTGCGTCTCTGGGGGTTGCGGCAAGGCTTCGATGTGGCCATCCATCCCCATCGTCTGCGGCATGCTTTTGCCTCCCATTTGCTGGAATCTAGCGGTGATTTGCGGGCAGTGCAGGAATTGCTAGGCCATGCCGATATCAGTACGACGCAAATTTATACCCATTTGGATTTTCAGCATCTCGCTAAAATTTATGACCAAACTCATCCTCGGGCCAGAAAAAAGCGCTAACTGATCACATTCTGGCGCTGGAATCTGAAAAAAAAGAGACAGCGGTCGATATCAATTAAATAAAGTCGGGTGAGATTTTAGAAGTATGCAAAGCTGATAGCCGCCTGTTGTATTTTTTAGTTAAAGAGTCCACGAGATGTCGTTTGCTACTCGATTTGATGAACTTAAAGCCATGGGTGATTTACCCTCCCCTTCCGGGGTTGCCCTGGAAATTATGCGCCTTACCCAGCGCGAGGAAACCTCCATCCAGGATTTAGCCAGGGTCATCCAGGCCGATCCGGCACTTGCGGGAAGGTTGCTTAAGTTTGCTAATTCTGCCTCCGTGGGTGTCCGTCGCCCAGTGGTTGCCATCGAAGACGTGGTAAAATTGCTAGGTATCGCTGCTATCCGTCAGTTTGTCCTGGGGATTTCCGTCCTTTCAAATTATAGCCATGGCCGCTGTGAAGGGTTCGACTACCCTGGTTTTTGGTCTCATTCTTTAGCGACAGCGCTTGCTGCCCAGGCGCTTGCGGGCTTGGAGCGCGTTATTGCGCCAGAGGAGGCGTTTACCTGCGGTTTGCTTGCGCGCGTGGGTCAGTTGGGTTTAGCCGCTATTTATCCTGATAGCTATACCGCCGTTTTACTATCATGCAGCCACGCAGATGAGCAAGCCTTGCTCGCTCGCGAGCATGAGAAATTTGTTACCAATCATAGGGAAATGACTATAGCACTGCTGGAAGACTGGGGTTTACCCGCTGTTCATCTGGAGGGAATCGCAGCTAGCTATCAGCCTGGGCCAGGAGAGTTGGAGGGTGCTTCGCGGGTCCAGCGAATAGCTCGGCAACTCTATTTTTCCGGCCATATTGCCAGGTTTTGTGTGGCCCAGGCCGCTGAGCAGTCTGAGCGGTTGGCAAATCTGGAAGAGCTTGCTTTCTCCTTTGAATTGGATGAAGCATCCTTGGAGCGGTTGCTTAAAAAAATTACGCAAGCGTGGATTGAATGGGGACGGTTATTGGCAGTGCCTACCCAGGAAGTGCCTTCTCTAGTTAATCTTAAAGAGGAGCTACAAGAGAAAATGGAGCGGCAAACCTCTGCTTCAGAGGCTAGCAATTTTACTCCGCTTAGGATATTGCTGGTTAGCGATGATGAATTGAATTGCAAACGCTTTACGGGTTGGCTTGAGAGCATGGGACATTCGGTGAATGTTGCCCGCGAGGGGAGGGAGGGACTCTCTCTGGTTTTGGAAAACCAATGCCAGCTTGTCATTTATGAGCACCGCTTATCAGGAGCGAGTTCCATGAAATTCTGCCGGAGCTTGCGGGAAATGAAGCGCGGCCAACAGGTTTACCTTATTGTGCTAACCGGTCCGATGAGCGGAGATGAGGCCATTCGGATCTTCGAGGCGGGGGCCGATGATCATATCGCCAAACCTTTTAACTATGAAGTGTTACAAGCTCGTGTTGGAGGTGGGGAACGTTTGATTCGTCTCCGGGAAGAGGCAGAACAGGAGCGGGAAGCGACTCGTGGTTACCTGGCGGATTTAGCCGTGGCTAATCGTCGTCTTGGGCAAATGGCGATGACCGATTCGCTGACGGGGCTTCCTAATCGCCGTTATGCAATGGAGCGGATGGAACAAGCCTGGGCCGAGTATGAACGCAATCAAAATCCTTTCTCCTGTTTGGTGATAGATTTGGATTACTTTAAACAGGTCAATGATCAGTATGGTCATGAGGCTGGCGATGGCGTCTTGCGGGAGATCGCCAATGTGTTCCGCAGCTCGGCCCGGAGCAGCGATATAATTTGCCGTTTAGGCGGCGAGGAATTTTTGGCTGTTTGCCCTGACACCGCCTCTGCCGAAGCATTTCATGTGGCTGAACGATTACGGCGTGCCGTGGAAGAGCATCGCTGGACCTCGCTGAATTCCACTGGCGCATTAAGTATCAGTATAGGTTTGGCGACAAGTTTAGAGGAAATGCAGCACTGGAATGATCTTTACCGGTTGGCCGACCAAGCGCTTTATCAAGCAAAGCGTAGTGGCCGGAACCGGGTTTGTATGGCGTCTTCTCCAGACAGGAAAAACTAAACAACCTCCCTCGTCCATCATCCCGCACGGGTCCATGAAAACAACCTTCCGTTTATCTCGAACCGTCTCAGGCCCCCTTTTTAAGGCACTAGGCGAAATCCGAACCTCCCCCGCGGCGTGAGCCGTTTTACTCCCGTCATTATCCCGGTAAAGTTTTTGAGAAGCATGGAGCGGTTTCGCGCTGCTCAATGGCTCTTGCGAGTGGCTCCTCCATTCACACAGGAGGGCGACTACGAGGCGGCAGGTATAGTGATTTCTTTGGCGTGTTTAGCTCGGGATGATCGACGGATGGTTCGACCTTCAACCTGCCTGAAACTGGCAAGCAGCACGAAGCCGAACTCAAGCTCGAAGCTTTTGATGGACGATTGTTCTCGACTCTGGCTTTTTATAGTAATTTGCGTTAATAATGTGCCATTATGAGTTACTCGAATGTTGTTACAGGTGGCATAGATTTCCTTTTTCGGTAGTCCTGCATTGTGAGTGATAATCAGGATCGGTTTGTTGGGCAAAGGGTCGCATTATATAGTCATTTCATTGAATTATAAGACAATATAAGTTGGTCGATTGTTGTGTTTTGAGGGATGGATTTTCTCCTTTTTTTCATGGCGCCGAATGTTTTTTCTATGGGGTTAAAGTCTGGCGAGTAAGGCGGCAATGGTATGACCATGTGATAAGCCGGCGCCACGAACTTCTGAATACGTTTATGCTTGTGGAAGCTGGCGTTATCCATGACGATGATGGTGGGTTCATCCAGCTTTTTCATCAGGCATCGCTCAATCCATGTTTCCACAAGAGCTGCTGTACATGAGCCTTCAAAAAGGATGGGAGCCAGCCATTTTTTCTGACGTCCCGATGCATTGTGACGTTGCGCCATGATCAGATTGGTTCTGCGCTTGCGTTTTCCGCTCACAAGACCAAGAATTTTTTGCCCCTTTGTTACCCAGCCCATATCTCTATAGCAAGGCGCATCAAAGCCAGTCTCATCAATGTAAATCAGGTTCTTAAAGCCCCTCATGCGATGCTCGGCGCGGAGCTTTTCCAAATACTCCTGCCTTTTCATAGTACAGCGCTCGCTATACCCGCGCTCTTTTTTTTACGATGCCCAAGCGCTTGAGCGCATAGTGCATTCCGCTCACAGCAACGCCAAAAATCTCAGCACGCTCATGCAAGAACATATCGGGATGGTCCTTAACATGTTTCTTTAAAGCCTCTTTATCAATCTTGCGATCTCTCGAACCATGAATTTTCGGGGTTAAATCTTCCATATCAAGCCATCTGTATAGAGTAGAGCGGGAAAAACCAAAAAGACGGGATGCTTCAACCTTACTGCCGCCGTTTTTTATGTACGAGAGCGCGGCCTCTCTCAAATCAAGTGAATAAGTCATGCTAAAGCATAACATGTCCCATAATTAAATGAAATAACTATATCATCGAAAACAACCTATCCTTGAGCCGTGGCGACGACCTGACTTCGCTCATCCTCCCCAATCAGTCGCGGGGTAATACGCTCGCCTCGTAGGTAGCGGTTGATGGCATCATGGCTAAATCGTTCACAGCGATCCGCAAAATTCGTTGGTAGTGCTGCATACCGAGTGATTATACGCTATATATTAAGGATCTGTTTTTCTAAAGGAGAGCCCGATGAATTGTCCCCGATGTGGTGGATTTTCTATGGTTAAAAACGGGTGCAACGGAGCAGGTACCCGCAAGTTTTTATGCAAAGCGTGTGGTCGGCAATTGGTAGAAAAACCCAAAAATAGCCCCCTCACTGATGAGACGAAGAGCTGGATGGATAAATGACTTTTAGAGCGAATACCGCCTGCCGGTATTGACCGGGTCACGGGCGTTTCAGCGCGGTGGCTGCAATATTATGTCAATGATAAATATGCGCGTATACCACGGCGAGTGGAGATAAAAAAAGTCCAGAGCTCGTTTAACCCTTGAGTGCGATGAGCTTGGGTCATTTGTCGTTAAAAAGGCTTACGAACAAGGGGGTTGGTTGGCACTCGATCGGGATACCCAAGACATTGTGGGCATTTATATGGGTGAGCGGAGTCCAACAGGAGCGCAAAGATTATGGCAGTCTTTATCGGCAGTGTGCCCTGTGTTACTCGGATTTTTGGGAAGGCTATCACGCCATCTTCCCAACTCAACGCCATCGAGCCGTCGGTAAAAAAACAGGGCAAACCCATCACATTGAGCGCTTTAATGGTACGCTTAGGCAGCGCGTGTCACGTTTAGTGAGGAAAACGTTATCTTTCTCCAAAAAGTTGGACAATCACATCGGCGCCATTGGGTATTTTATTCACCATTACAATGCAACCCTTCGACCAACAACCCCAGCCCGATTATTACTCAACTTGCAGCACTACCAATTCGTCAACGTGCAGTTGATCTGGCTGACCAGCAGGTATTGGCAATAATCTAAACGCCTGACCAATGTTTTCATGCTATCAACTACTAACCTTTTACTCAGGAAACGACCCTTTAAGGCGCTTTTGCGTAAGTCCTGAGATGATATCTTTTTATGGTTGATTGTTATCTTAACATTCCCGGGGCGGGAGAATTATGAAAACGTGGTATGTTAATGGGGATTGATGTAAAGGCTATTTACTCATTTAAAAATTTAGATAGAGTTGTCCATGAAACGCAAAATAGTTGATTATCACCAAGATGAGCACGGCGACTGGGTGGCGGATCTAGAATGTACTCATGGCCAGCATGTCCGGCATCAACCGCCATTTATCAATCGACCGTGGGTGGAGACTGTTGCAGGACGCCAGTCAATGGTAGGGCGAGTCCTCAACTGTGTTAAGTGTGATTCTGTTGAGATCCCGCTTTGAGTGGAATTTTAAAGCGAGTACAATATTTACCTAAGTATTTACCGTACATTTTGAAAGAAAGCTAACATAATTTTTGGGATAGGCAGGCGTAATGCCGTGCATAATGGCGAGAAAGATGCAGGTGTTTGCAGTCTCTCGGGCTTAATCGGCGCTTTTTCCGTCAACCAAGCTAGTTTCAAAAACACCGGCGTGCCTGAAAAGGTAGCTTAAAGTAGGGCGGAGAGAGTTTTCTCCTCATTGGAGGTGGGAGAATGATAATCGGAGATCATGCAGCCGTATATTTGCCACGGCGTGCCGCCCGGTTGCAGTCGGCGCGATGAAGCAACGCTTGCTGGGCTGCTGTCACGTGGGCATCCTGGCCTGACCAAATTTCCATTGCTGGCTGTTGAATGGCGCGGGCGAACGAGAAGGCCAATGCCCAAGGAAGTTGCGACTGCCAGCGAGCATTCATGGCGTTTAAGCGGGCCGAGGCCAGTTCGGGGGATTGGCCGCCCGACAGGAAGGTAATGCCGGGAACGGCAGCGGGAACGGCCCGCAGGAAACAGCCTACCGTGGCATCGGCGACTTCATCCACCCCTTCTTGTTGAGGGCAGTCCAATCCTGGAAGCACCATGTTGGGCTTCAAGATCACACCCTCCAGCATCACCCGTTGGCGGTAAAGCTGGTTGAACACTGTTCGTAGAACTTCCTCCGTGACCTTGCGGCATCGCTCTAGGGTATGGGTGCCGTCCATGAGCACCTCCGGCTCGACGATGGGAACCAGCGCGGCTTCCTGGCACAATGCCCCATAACGGGCCAGGGCCTGTCCATTGGCTTCGATGCAACCCCGGCTGGGAATGTCTTTGCCAATAGTGATCACTGCGCGCCACTTGGCAAAACGGAGGCCCATTTGGGCATATTCCGCCAGGCGATCACGCAGTCCATCCAGCCCTTCGGTTATTTTCTCGCCGGGATGGCCCGCCATTTCCTTGGCGCCGGCGTCAACCTTGATGCCGGGGATGATTCCCGCATCCATGACGGCCTTAACAAAGGGGATGCCTTCATTTGTTTGCTGCCGGACCGTCTCGTCATAAAGAATCGCGCCACTGATGCTCCGCCCAAGCCCAGGCGTGGTTACGATTAATTCCCGCCAGGCGCGCCGAGCCTCTTTGGTTTGGGGAATTCCCAGCTTGGCAAAACGTTTATTGCAGGTTGGGTTACTTTCATCCATCGCCAACACGCCCTTGTCATCGGCAACCAATTTCCTCGCGGTGTCTATCAGTGCTTGTGTTTTCATTGGGGGGCTCCATTTCCAGTTACGAATTTCCGGCATGTCTTGGCCATGTTTGGCAATATACTGCTTGTGCTCGATCAACTTATTTCTGAGTCGTTGCTTTAGGTAGACGCCTTTTTCACCAATTTGGGGGGTGATCAATAACATCCATTACCAAGTGATGGCGGCCGAGGTCGCTCAGATGTTTCCATGGAGCTTCCGGCAGGAAATCCTTGTTGGAGGATGATCGCTTTTGCCGGCATATTCGCAAACGCCTGCCAGCCCCAGTTTAATGCGCTGTTTCCCGCCGCATGCCCAGCCAGGCCTTAATCGTGGCGATCACCAGCGGCGCCGCGCCGAAGATGATGAACACTAGATCTGCTGGCAGCCGCAGCCACTCGATAATGTGGGAGCGCGTGCTGCCCACGTAGTCGATGCTGCGCGCGTGCCAGTAGCCGTGCTCGATCACGTCCCATACCTGCAGCACCCCGCCGGGGAACAGGTTCAATGCCATCATCAGCAGTAGGCCCAGGTTGGTGCCCCAGAACGACACTTTAACGTACTTCTCGATGCCGGCCCAGCGCTCGTCGCTGCTGGTCTGGCGCAATACCAGCACCATCATTGCGATGGCCAGCATGCCAAACACGCCCATCAGCGCGGTATGGCCGTGGTTGGGGGTAAGGATGGTGCCCACCTCGTAGTAGCTGACGATCGGCAGGTTGATCAGGAAGCCGAACATACCGGCGCCGAGGAAGTTCCAAAACCCCACCGCCATCAGGAAGTAGAACGTCCACTTATGGGGGATCGCGATTGATTCGCCGCAGATCTCGCATTCGCTGCGGGTAGTGCGTACAAAGTGCCACGCATCCAGCGTTAGCAGGGTCAGTGGCACCACTTCCAGCGCCGAGAACATGGCCGAGACGGCCATGTTGAGGCCGGTTTGCCCATTGAAGTACCAGTGGTGGCCAGTGCCCAGCAGGCCGCCTAGAAAATACAAGATGGCATCGAGATAAATCACCCGCAGGGCGGTGTTGCGCGGAGTCAGGCCGAGCTGGAAGAAGGTCAGCGCCACCACCGTGGTAGCGAAGAACTCAAAGAAGCCTTCCACCCACAGGTGAATGATCCAAAAGCGCCAGGTATCGACTACGGTGAAATTGGTGTGCGTGCCATAGAACAGCGCCGGCAGGTAGAACACCGGAATGGCCAGCGCTGCCCACAGAAACATGCGCGTCAGCGGACGCACCTGTGGGTTGTCGTTGTGGCGGGGCCGCGCCACCCACAGCAGCAGTGCAAACCACGCAAATAGGCCGACCACCAGCAAGATCTGCCAGAGGCGGCCGATCTCCATGTATTCCCAGCCCTGGTTGGCCAGCCAGAACCACCATTTGCCGAGTAGTTGCGACATGCCCACCCATTCGCCCAGCAGGCTCGCGCCTATCACCACCACAAAGGCGCCGAACAGCAGGTGTATCCACAGGGCGAATCCTTTCGGCTCGTCGCTACGCAGCGAGCGCCCGAGGAACAGGGCGGTCGCCACGTAGGCGGTGGCGATCCAGAAGATTGCCGTCTGCAGATGCCAGGTGCGCAGCAGGTTGCTAGGGAACACATCCTCCAGGCGGAAGCCGTAGAAGCTGCCCGGATCGGCGCGAAAGTGCGCGGTACCGCCGCCTACTAGCGTTTGCATCAGAAACAGCAGTGCTACCACCACGAAGAATTTCACCAAGGCGCGCTGGCCCGGTCCCGCCTGCCCCGGCAGCAGTTGCGGATGCACATGACGGCCCGCACTTACCCAGCCCAGGTAGTCGAATTTGCCGAAGGCCAGCAGCGCCACTCCAATGCCGCCCAGCAGCATGAGCAGGCTCAGGGCGCTCCATAGCAGCGCTGGTCCGATGGGTACGTTGCCCACGCTCGGATCGTAGGGGAAATTGTTAGTGTAGGAGTAGTCCTTGCCAGGCCGGTTGGTGACCGAGGCCCACGCGGCCCAGGTGACGAACGCGGCAAACTGGCGCAATTCCTGTGGATCAGTGATCAGGCCGGGCTTTAAACCGCCGTTGGTATCCGGGTGCTGGAAGTAATCCGTCCAGTACGCGATTTGCTGGCGGTAGATTTGCGCGGCGGCCGGCGCCAGCGTTAGCACACCGGTGGTTGCATCGTAGCGATTGGTTTTCAGCAGATCCGCTACCTGTACCTGCACTGCATCGCGTTGGTGCCGAGCGAGTGCCGATAACGGCCTCTTGTATTGCAGCATCGCCAGGGCGCGGGCGCTGTCCTGGCCAATCTGGTGCAGCGCCTCGGCGGAATAGTCCAGGCCGAGGTAGCCGCCGTGTCCCCAGATCGAGCCATTGTCCATCAATCCGTACTTCAGGAATACGCCCTGGCCGGCACGAATGTCGTCGCCAGTGAACACGATGGCGCCGCTCGCGTCCACCACCTGCTCGGGTATCGGCGGCGCATTTCGGTAGGCCAGCACGGTGATCGCCAGCAGGGCGGCCAGGCCCAGCACCAGCACGGCCAGCACCCAGCGGAGCCACCATGGCGACAGCGGCGGGTCAGCGGTATCAATCAAGCTGTTTTCGATGGCGTTGGTCCCATGTATTTCCATAGCGTCAGCACTTTAGTATGGATAAGCTGGAAACTAAGTTTATGGCTGGCTTCTTTAATCATTGAGCAAATTGAATGAAGCTAGCTGAGCGCGTGTGGAATCATAATCCGTATGAAGGATGCTTCGAATTCCCAATCCTGCCGCGATCTGGACGAACATGGGCGTATTTTCAATATAAACTACCTGCTGGGACGGCTCCTGGGCGATGTCGAGTGCGAGCCTAAAGATCTCTTCATCAGGCTTGCGGAGGCGAACAAAGCAGGAGGAGATAAAGAAATCCACCACCTCGCCCAGCTTGAATTTGCGAATCCGATAGGCATTTAGCTCGCGCGCTTCGTTGCTAACCACGGCGATTTTCAATCCGTATTTCGCCTTGAGCTTACGGACCAACTCGATCATCTCGGGGTAGGGTTGCGACTGCGCGAACATAAACTCCCGGAATTGATCCCGCGTGAATGAGCGATCCTCGTGGAAAACTGTCCGGCTCAAATATTCCTCCAGGGTCAGCTTTCCCTCCTCGTAGGTAGAAAAATTCAGACGATGCCGATTCTCCATCTCAGCCCATTCCAGTTTGAAGTGCTTCGCCGCCCATTCGCGAGCATGGTGATCCCACCCATTGGTAAGCAAAACACCCCCGATATCCAGAAACAAGGTTGTCATTGGGGTAGCATTTTTCATCACGTTTCGCGCAAGTTTTAGGCTGTGGAGGAGAATATATTTATCTGTGTGCTGCCTTAAAACCAAGCTCAGGCTTTAATACTTACGTATAGACTACCTGTATGAGAGTGCAAGCAGTTTTAACCTACGCTGGCGGACGACATTTGGTGTTAACAGAAGGGGCTAAGCCCGGGTGCCATATAACGGCTCAAAGCGCCTTTAAACCCATATTAGCATTGGCGGCGCTCCGTTGGTCTATTGCGCAGCCATTCACGGGCTTGCTCAAGTTCCTCTAGCTTGAATAACTTGATCTCCGCTTTGAAAAGAGGGTTTAGCACTTTAACCCAAGCGGATATCCAGCTTTGATCCGCAACTACAGCCACATGGGTCATGTCGCTAAGGTGCTCAAAACCAAATTTGATGTCATCCCAAAACTTTGACCATGGGATTGGCGGCGTATCTAGATCGCCGATGCGTTCAAGAACTTTTATCGATCCGTGCTCCCTAATGGCGGCGTTGAATGTTCGTAGCGCTTGGTCGAATTCCTCGGCGGTAGCTGAACCCTCGAAAGACATTTCGACAATATTCGTACCAGGAATTGGCTCTACTTTAATCATTGGGATCTCCTTTGTGCTTGGCTTATTGTAAGGCGCCCATAATTTTATTGAGCAGTGTAACCGCCATCTATCACTAACTCGCTGCCAGTCATAAATTTAGATTCATTGGATGCTAGGAATAGCACGCCATAGGCAATATCATCGGGTTCTCCGATCTGGCCTAGGGGATGGAGGCTATCTAGTTGTTCTCTAAACGTCTTAGCTCCTTCCGGCGATCTGCTTCCTAGTTCTTCTACCAGGGGCGTCCAGATAAAGCCAGGATGTAATGAATTCACTCTAATATTATCTCGTGCGTAAAGCAGCGCATCATTCTTGCTCATCAGCCGAACAGCGCCTTTGGAGGCATGGTAGGGTGGAATGTCCGCGGCACCTACAAGGCCATAAATAGAAGACATATTGATAATGCTGCCGCCACCAGCTTTTTTCATATACGGAATTACATGTTTAGTGCAGAAAAATACGCCTTTAACATTAACGCTGATAACTTTATCCCATTCTTCTTCTGTTATTTCATGAGTAGGTTTATCTACCCCGGAGATACCCGCATTATTGACAAGGATATCTATTGAGCCAAACTCATTGGCGGCATGAGTTAATACGCTGCTAACATTTTCTTCCTTAGAAGTATCGAGATGCCAGTATTTTGCAATTCCACCGGATTCTTTGATTTCATCTATTGTTTTTTGTCCTTCTTTATCTTTTATGCCGGTTACAGCGACTTTTGCTCCTTCTCTGGCCAATAATAGAGCAGTTGCCTTCCCTATTCCGGAGGTACCCCCCGTTATAATAGCCACCTTTCCTTCAACTCTTCCCATATTGTTACTCCTCTTTCCTTCTACTGTCTTTCTTTATGATACCCTCAATATTGGCTTTTAGGTTTTCTAACCTCATAATTTCAGTATGGATCAAAAATCAAGTATTCCTATACCGCCAGATTATTTTCTTTAAGAGAAAGTATTTTTTTATATTATCCGGAAGAGAGAGCAAGAGCTTTTAACCCATGCCAACCCAAAAAGAGCAATTATTTGCTGCCCTCGAAAAGGCAGGAGTCCCTCCTGTCCCCCATGAATTTTCGGTGGTGCCTTGGCACCAATTTATCTCCTCTAAGACGATGGCGGAGATCAGGAACTTTATTAAAGTTTTTGAACGTGTTACCACCCGGTTGGAGTGGCAAAAATCTGTAACTACTGTTGCTCCGGAGATCGCCCGGCATCAGCGGGCTGAGGTTTGTTTTTTCAGCGCCTGGGATTTTCATTTGCCGCCGGATCAAGACTGGCAAGTGATCGAGTTCAACGATAATGGCTCGGGCCTTCTCTTCGCAGGGTTAATGAATGATCTTTACTACCAAATATTTAATTTATCTCAAGATACCGCTCTACAACTTCCTCCCACGTATATTGAATTGATAGGACAAATTATTCGTTATGTAAAGCAGGAGGCAAAAGAATTTTTTGAACATTGGCCCCAAGGATTATTTCTGATTCTGGAGGAGGTGGAAGCGCTGCAAAAGGGAAAATTTCGCAATGAACTGTTTCTGCTGCGAGATATTTTTTGTCACCAAGGTTGGAAGGCGGCAATCGCTTCCCCCGAGCAATTGTACTGGGACGGGAGGCGATTACACTGGGAGGGACAAGAAGTCTCTTTTATCGTAAATCGATCCACCGATTTTCTCTGGCAGGGGAAAATTTTCTCTCCGCTGCGGGCTGCCTACGAGGCAGATCAAGTCTATGTGGCGCCTAATCCCTTCACCTATGCCACCCGCAGTGATAAGCGTTTGCTGGAACGGCTTTCCTTATCTGTTTGGGACCAGGAATTGGGCATTCAACCTGAAGAGCGAGCGGTTCTCAGCTCTCATATCCCGGAAACCCATTGGCTGCGGCCGGAAAATGTTGAAGAGTTGGCCCACAGAAAAGAAGAATTCATATTCAAGCCAGCGCAGGGGTTTGCGGCGAGAGGATTGCTGGCCAGTACTCAGGTGGGCCGCTCGCGCCTG
The DNA here is from genome assembly GCF_000143085.1 of Nitrosococcus watsonii C-113. Lineage (NCBI taxonomy): Bacteria > Pseudomonadati > Pseudomonadota > Gammaproteobacteria > Chromatiales > Chromatiaceae > Nitrosococcus > Nitrosococcus watsonii. Next base: position 440,545 of record NC_014315.1, read on the forward strand.
CGCCGGTTACTCAAGGAAGGGGCAGGGTATGTGGCCCAGAAAAAAATCCCCAAAAGCCGTTTGCGTGGAGAAAATCCTGAAAACAGCGAATTGTGGACTGATTTGCGAGTTTGGGCTTATCGAGGGGAAATTCTCCTGTTGTCAGGTCGGGCTTCAAGCTCTCCTGATAAGCTTGATTTATCGCCGCCCGGTGGCTGGCTTCCCACTTATGTCCAGCAAGTTTAGCGGAGTGGGTAAAGAGTATTTTGGGGCATTGTTAGAGACGGTCTGATATTTTCCCGCCACTGAATGAGCTGGGTTGTAAGGGAGCGTTCACCATATAAACGCATACGCTCAATATAGATGGTTATGAAATTATGATAGAGCTTGATGAGTCCCTTATTAAGCTGTTCGGTAACAAGGTCGCTATCTTCAGGGAGGGAATGAAGTCTCCACTGGTAGCCATAACGTACAAGCTCGGCATCCTTACCATTGAAATGGTCGGCATAGTATTGGCAAGAAGCCTCATTGCCGGCTATTTCTCCGGTTCTTTCAAGGTATATGAATCGGGCTGGAAAGAGGATGGTTTTAGTGACATACACAGTCCCTTTTTGGGTGATGCGCGCGCAGTCGAAGAATTCCTCTATTCTTTCCTTGTGACCAAGAGAGTTAAGAGCAAACTCGGCCCCAGAGATCTCCAGTTCTTTTTGGGTAGGTTTGATTAATTCACTTCGAATATCCGTTCCCGTTAGAAGTAATGCGTGGTCTATCAGATCGAGTCGATCAAAGGGAGGATAGCGACCAGCGTCAATAATACCGTTAATAGAGTCTACAGAACCCCAGAAGATAGAAACGTTATTTTTTATTGCCGGGTTTTTATTTCGAGCGATAGATCGGATTTTATCAATGTTGAATTTATCGTCCTCTTGGAGCGGGCTAGCAAGGATAATTCCGATGTCAATATCGCTGGCAACTTCACTAAAACCACCTCTGGCTAGACTGCCCATAAGATAGATAGCGATACATCTATTTTTAAAGATATCTTGCGCCGCTAGTGCTACATTAGTTACTAATAATTTTATTGCGTGGTTGTCCTTTTTCACACCATTTCTCTTGAAGGGGAATTATCGTGTTTTATCCCAGCTTACAGAACAGGGCTAAAAGACTGTGGAAAGCCATACCTGATGGTGCTATTGATTTATTTTATAATTCCTTTGCATAGGTTTCTTTTGTCATCATCTTTAATGAGATTGCATCTTGAATTTTTATCGGTAATTAATGCAACGCAGAAGAATTTATAATCCTTATTCTGTATTAAATAGCACCAAGAAACTTGAGATGCAGATATTGCCTGACAGAAATGTTTGGTATCCATATCTTGAATGAGATTGCAGTTGGCTTTTACTGAAGTCATCATCAGATTAGCTAAAACTGCAAGCAGTAAACCTAGATTTCTCACCGCCAGATGATCAAGAATACGCCAAAATTTATGTGTGCTGCCAATCGCAGCGGTGCGATTTTTTTATGATGGTTAGAGATGGCATTGAATCACCGGCTATCAGTCATCATAAAAGGGCAGGGTTATGCGTCCAGGAAACGCCTGCTTCATTACCAAGGAATTTCCTTGCCATCATAGGCGTAAAATCCTCCACTTTGCTGGGAAGTAAGTTGCTCAATAACTCGGCGCATGCCTGCCACACTTTGCTGCGTAGTGATCAGCGCATTAGGTCCCCCCATATCGGTCTGTACCCAGCCTGGATGCAACGCTGCGGCAAGGATACCTCGTGGCGCCAAATCAATGGAAAGACTTTTTACCACCATATTCAGGGCCGCTTTACTTGAGCGGTAAAGATAACAGCCACCGCTGGTATTATCAGCGATACTACCCATTTTACTACTGATGCAAATAATTTTTTTTTGCTGGCTTTGGGCAATTTGACTGGCGAATGTTTCTGCCATTTTCAGCGGTGCTGTCGTGTTCACGCAAAAGGCGCGCGACCATGCCTGGTAATCGGTAGCGCCGAAACCGCCTCTGAAAGTATCAGCATAGATGCCTGCATTGTTGACCAGCAAATCGATTTCTTCTCCGGCGAGTTCCGCGGCTAGTCCCTCGATTTGATCAAAGTCAGCCACATCCAAGGCATGCAAACTGAGCGAACCGGGATGCTGCGCCGCGAGCTGCTTGAGTGCATCGGCCTTGCCAGGGTGGCGGCAGCAAGCAAATACTCGCCAGCCTGCTTCGGCATATTGCTTGCTAAATTCCAATCCAATACCCCGATTAGTGCCGGTAATCAGTAGATTTGGCATGTCATAGCCCTCCTAGAGATATTTAAGGATAAAATTATTTTATAGTATTTTCTATTTAGGCGGATACCGTGGTGAGGGTATTTGAAAGACCAAGTTGGCGGACGTTCCCTGTCTCGCGGATCACGAAGGCTACGAGGCAATGTCCTGTATAGGGTTTGCGACTGCTCAGGCTGTTACGAAAAGCTCGTATGCTGAGTGAGCATTTTTAGGATGACCAGCGCAAAGTCCCGGCTCTTGGTTTTGTTGTCCAGCACTTCCAGGGACAGCTTTTCGTGGTCGGTCATGGCGTCCAGTACGGTATCCAGCACCCGCTTGGGAAACAGACCGTGCATGACCTGGTCCACTGAATGGCTATTAACCTGGGCCATCACATCCTCTTGGCGGCTGATACGCTGGGCGATACCGGTGAGAAATTGCAATTGGTCCTCATCACTGACCTCGGCACCAAAAATCTCATTCAGCGCCTCGATGATTTCCGACAGGCGTTTCTTTTCCGGGTCGTGGGGCTGGCCGCTGCCGATATCGCTGCCGGGCTTGAGGGTGTATTCCGCGGCCTCCTCATTCAACCGCAACTGCTGTTCGGCTCGCTTGCTCAGGCGGTAGTGGGTCAGCTGCAGCTCACCGATATCTACCTCCTCCTGGAGGCGATCCACGCGCAGCAGCGGGTGCAGGTGCTTGGCGAACACACATAATTGTTCCAGCTCGCGGTCCTCATAGGGCACGATTTGCGAGAGGAACTCATAGAGGCGCACAAAGCTCTGCAGGTTCTTGCGGAACAGGTCCAGCCGGTCAATCTGCTCACCGGCTTCCTTGAGCGCGTGCTCGGCCTTCTTTAGGCCGGTATTATCACCATTGACCTCGGCGGTGCGTTTGAACCCCAGCGCCTGCTGGCGGGAGTCCAGGCTGAAGGCATAGCGCCTGGCGAAGCGCTCGCGGGCCGGTTGGCAGTGATAGCTGAGTTTGCTGGCCACCGCCTTGGGATCGAAGAAGGCCAGCGCAAAGGCTTCAACCTCGTTCCAGTAATAAATGCCTTCCTCATCCAGCGTTCTCTGCAAGTCGTAGATGACCTGTGGATGGGTGACATCGGTCAGCTCGGCCCGGGTATAATAGGGCAAAAAAGCATCGAGAATATCCTGTGGCTCGTTGAAGAAGTCAAGGATAAAGGTCTGCTTGCCCTCGCCGAACTTCCTGTTCAAGCGCGACAAGGTCTGCACGCAGTCCACCCCTTGCAGCTTCTTGTCCACGTACATGGCGCACAGTTTTGGCTGGTCGAAGCCGGTCTGGTACTTGTTGGCGGCGATGAGTACGTTGAAATCGTGAGTGTCGAAAGCCTCGGCCAGGTCGCGGCCATGGAGGTCCGGGTTGAGCAGGCCGCTGGTTTCGGTGACTTCTTCCGGGATCACCTCATCAGGCAACACGCTGCCGGAAAACGCCACCAGCGGATGCACATCCCTGTAGCCCATCCGCCTGACATAGCTCTTTACCGCCAACTGGTAGCGCACCGCCTCCTGGCGGCCACTGGTCACCACCATAGCCTTGGCTTGGCCGTTCAATAGATGGCGGATGTTGGCGCGGAAGTGTTCGACGATGACCTCGACCTTCTGGCTAATATTGTACGGATGCAGCCGCACCCAGCGCGCCAGCTTGATGCGCGCTTTCTTTGAGTCAACCTCCTCATCCTCGCCTTCCGGGTGGGCGATCTTCCATGCGGTACTGTAGCTGAGGTAGTTCTGCAGCACATCAAGAATAAAACCCTCCTCGATGGCCTGGCGCATGGAATACAGATGAAAAGCCTCGGGCTTGTTGTCGGCGCTGGGCGGCACGCTCGGCTCCGGCGGGCGGCCAAACAGCTCCAGGGTCTTGGCCTTGGGCGTGGCGGTAAAAGCGTAGTAGCTGATGCGTTCATTGGGCTGGCGGGCCTGGACAGCGGCATCGAGCAGGTCTTCGGCGCTGATCTCTTTCGGCTCTTGATGATCAGCGTCCACTTGTTCGGAACTCAAAATAGCCTTGAGCTTGCTGGCCGAGGAGCCAGTTTGCGAAGAGTGGGCCTCGTCGGCGATGACCGCATAGCGGCCACTGGCCAGGCTGGGGTATTTATCCAGCGCCTCGAACAGGGCCGGAAAGGTCTGAATGGTGACGATGATGATGCGGGTCTGTTCAGTCAGGGCCTCGGCCAATTGCTGGGACTTGCTCTGGTTGCCGATATCCCGGGTGATGGGTCGCACTACGCCGTGGGCGTGCTCGAACTGGTAGATAGTATTCTGTAACTGGCGGTCCAGCACCGTGCGGTCGGTTACCACGATCACCGAGTTGAACAGCTTCTGCCCCGCGTCGTCATACAGCGCGGCCAGTTGGTGCGCCGTCCAGGCGATGGAGTTGGACTTGCCCGAGCCGGCGCTGTGCTGAATGAGGTAGCGCTTGCCTGGCCCTTCACTGCGGGTGGTTTCAATCAGCTGATTGACCACCTCCCACTGGTGATAGCGGGGGAAGATCATGGTCTCTTTGGTGCTGAGCTGGCCGTCAAAGCCCTCAACGGTTTTCTTCTCCAGGTGCAGGAAGCGCCCCAGCACCTTGAGCCAGGCAGCGGGCTGGAACAGCCGTTGCCATAGGTAACCGGTGGCGTACTGGCCGCCGTCCGCCGGCTGGGGATTACCGGCGCCGCCGTCTTCACTTCCAAGGTTGAAGGGCAGGAAGCAGGTGTCCTTGCCGGCCAGCCGGGTGGTCATGGCCACTTCGTCCTGGCTCACGGCAAAATGCACCAGTGCCCCGCGCTTGAAGGTGAGCAAGGGCTCGGGTTTGCGGCTCAGCGGGTCTTTGACCGGGCGGTCATGGCGGTACTGGCGCTTGGCGTTTTCCACCGACTGCTTGAACTGGCTTTTCAGTTCCAGGGTGGCGGTGGGCAGGCCGTTGACGAACAGCACCAGATCCAGCCGCGGATTGTAGCCGCCGCCCTGCCTCGTGGCATCGCGGGCATGGGGCGAGTAGGCCACCTCCGGCACCACCCGCAGACGGTTGCACTGGTAGCGCTTGAGCGTGTCCGGGTTCATGCTGTGGTCGGGCTTGAAGCTGCACAACTCCACTTTTACCGCCGGTAGCTTGAAACCATGGCGCAGCACCTCCAGGGTGCCGTGCTGCTCCAGCTCGCGCACCAGCTTCTGCACCAGCACGCTTGCCGGGTTATTGGGGTTGGCCTTGGCGAACTTGTCCCAGCGCTCCGGCCAGGCATCCTTGAAGTAGCCCAGGAAATCCTCGGTATACAGGGCGGCGCGGCGGTCATAGCCCCTGGCCGTGCCCACCCGCCAGCCCTGGGCGGCGAGGGCGTTGATGATGTCCTGCTGGAATTGGGCTTCCTTGCTATCCGCCATTACACGGTCTCGTTTTCCAATTCGGGAGATGGCACGCTGGCCGGTGGCTGCCAGCCCCGCACGTCAATTTTTCCGGTGACAGCAGCGGAGATTAGGGCGGAGCGGCGTTCTTGGAGCAATCTGATTCCAGAGCAAGCATCCAACATGAGGCAATCAAACTTATCTATTAGCGTTTCAATATACTCAAGAATCCTCCTTAACTCTTCAGCAGGAGGTATCGGAATACTTATTGACTCAATACCTTCGCTCGCGATATTTGGCTGATTTGTGATAGTTAAGTTATTCTTAAATTGGCTCAAAAACGATTCTGATTGCGATGAGACAAGCAAGTAGCGAGACAATGCTTCATCATTAATACTGATGAACCCAACTCGCTGATTGATCAGAGGCCGTAAGTCCTTTTCTAGTCTCGCTATCTTGATGCCTCCTGAAATTACAGGGCGAGTCATTGCGAAAATTAAAGACCCTTTTGGTGCGATAAACTCACTATGTCTTACCGTAAAGCTTTCGGGGAGGTAAGATGCATCATTCCACTCAAAACCAAGATGCCCTACATTTGATATTTTAATGACCAAATGCCCCTCATCACTGAAGTCGGTGCTTTTAAAAGCAAAGCCACCGATAACGCGGCCATAATGCTTAATTTTTTTTACCTCCCAATGCGCAGGGACTTCCCCCAACCACTCCACGCCGGAGTCTTTCATTGGCACGGTGGGGTCCAGGCCCTTGGTGACGGCGTGGGAGATGACGGCCTGACGCTTCTCCTTGAGCAGTTCAATCAGACGCTGCTGCTCTGCAATCAGCGCGTCGATGCGAGCGGTTTCGTGGTCGAGAAAGCGGGCGATTTGGGTTTGTTCGTTTCTATCGGGTATAGCCACAGTGAAGCCATCGATCACTTCGCCAGGAACCCGCTTGAGACCGCCTGCACCGATCATAGATGCGGTGCAAATGCTCATAAAAACGCCTTCTTGCAAGCGGTAATACAGGAAACCCACATCAATTTTAAATGGCCTAATCACATTGATTTCGCTTGACCCAAAGCCGACCCCGTTTGTCAGCCCATCAGCTATGGCGATGTTTCCATTCTCGAAGCACGGCGTCACCTTTGCTTGTAAAACATCTCCATCTTCAAAATAGGTGTATCCAGTAATCACATCAGCAATGGTTCGCACTTCATCCAGCTGAATTGCGCCAGTTTTCAACTTTTCCATCGGTATAAAGCTGCACAGCTGGCCTTGATCGCCACGATAGTCTGATTTTTTTGGATTCAGCTCAGCGAAATATTTTAGAGAGGTAGTGGTCCAATGCTCCGGCACCTCTCCCAGCCACTCCACACCCGAATCCTTGTACGCCGGATACCTCGGAAATTTACTCTGGCTACTCTTAGCCTCGCCCTGCCGGCCAACCGCTGCGTACGTCTCCAGATTTTCTCCCGACATATCCGTCATGCCGACAGTTCCTCAATCATCTGCTTGATGCGATCAGTGCAGGCTTTCAGGTCGCGGTCGATGGCTTCCAGTGGGCGTGGTGGCTGGAATACATAAAAGTGGCGGTTGAAGGGGATCTCGAAGCCGACGATGCCGACCTCGCCGTCCAGCGCATCACGCTTGCTCTCGTTGATCCAGGCGTCGGGCACGTGGGGGATGACTTCGCGCTGGAAGTAGTCGTACACGGATTCACCCAGGGGCACGTTCTCGTTGTCCCGCAGGCCGGTGTCCGGCTCGGGCTTGCCCTTGGTTGTGCAGATATCCGCCTCGGGGTCGCGCTCGCCGAGGCCGTTCAATAGGGCCTTTTGCTCCGGGGTGCTGAGGCTGACGCCGTGGGCGGTCAGGGTCTTTTTCAGGAGCTTGGCGAACTGCTCGCGGTTGCGATACAGCGGGCTTGGGTCCATGGCCCCCAGGGCGTCGGCGAGTTGCTGGCGGGCGGTGTCATCCAGCTTCTGGATGGCTTTTTCCCGCAGCACGTTGTCAATGCGCGCGGCGCTGGCCTGGAAGTTGAGCCGCAGGGGGCGCTCGACGGTGATGCGGCGGTAGCCGAAGGCGTTGATGGGGAAGATTTTGCTCTGGGGGGTTTCCTCGAAGGCGCCATAGAGGCGTACCAGCTCGTTGATCTGCTCGGCGGTGACGTACTGGCGCTTGCTGCCCAGGGATTTGCGCATCTTGGCAAAGTGCTGGCTGCCGTCGATGAGCTGCACCTTGCCCCTGCGCTCGGCGGGCTTGTGGTTGGACAGTAGCCACACATAGGTGGCGATGCCGGTGTTGTAGAACATGTCGGTGGGCAGGGCGATGATGGCCTCGACCAGATCGTGCTGCAGCAGGTAGCGGCGGATCTCGGATTCGCCGGAGCCAGCGCCGCCGGTGAACAGGGGCGAGCCGTTCAAGATAATACCGATGCGCGAACCGCCGTCGCGAGGGTCGCGCATTTTGCTGACCAGGTGCAGTAGGAACAGCAATGAGCCGTCGGGCACCCGTGGCAGGCCGGGGCCGAAGCGGCCGTTGAAGCCCTTGTGCTTGTGCTCGCCGCTGATCTGCTTCTGGACCTTTTTCCATTCCACGCCGAAGGGTGGATTGGAGAGCATGAAGTCGAAGCGGTGTTCCGGGCCGGTTAGCTGGTCGTTGGACAGGGTGTTGCCCAGCTTGATATTGGCCACATCCTGGCCCTTGATTAGCATGTCGGCCTTGCAGATGGCGTAGGACTCGGGGTTGAGTTCCTGGCCGTGGAGGGATACCGAGACCTTTTCGCTGATGGACTGGATATATTCATCACCTTCGGAGAGAAAGCCGCCCGTGCCTGCGGTGGGATCATAAATGGTGACGATGCGGTTGGGCGCCAGCTTGTCGTCCTGGCCGGTGATCACCAGCGAGGTGGTCAGGTGGACGATATCCCGCGGGGTGAAGTGCTCCCCGGCGGTTTCATTGGAGCTTTCAGCGAAGCGGCGTATCAACTCCTCGAAGATGATGCCCATGCCAAAATTGCTAATGCGCGCCGGGCTGAGATCGGTGGCGGCGAAGCGTTGCACCACCTGGTACAGCAGGTTGGCGCTGCTAAGCTGCTGGACGAAGTTCTCGAACTCGAAATGCTCAAAGATTTCGCAAGCGTCGGTGCTGAAAGACTGCGCGTAGCTCATCAGGTCGGCAGCGGTCTGGGTGTCGGACAGGGTGCCCAGGGTCAGCGGCGAAGCGTTGAAGAATTGCAGACCACTGGCGGCGCGCCGCAGCAGCATCTCACGCACATGGTCGGGCTTGTGCTGATGCACCGTCGCCTGCTGGACGACCTTGGCTTTGGTGGGTTCGAGCACGCACTCCATGCGCCGCAGCAGGGTGAACGGCAGGATGATGCGGCCATACTGGGACTGCTTGAAGTCACCGCGCAGCAGATCGGCTATGGACCATAGGAAAGCAGCCGTCTGGGAATGATTCTCGGTGTTCACCACATCTTTCAGCGCGGAAGCCCTACCGTTTAGGGAGGGGAGGAAACGCTGCCTCTTTGTGTTTTTAAATGTATTATCTTCGTGACATGATAGATCAATTGGTCAGGCTAGCCAGGTGAGGATGGACCGAAACCGCAGCGAGTCATGGCGAAACTCCAAATTATCCACGGTAGGCTAGATATGGACTTTGGATCAGGAAAGATAATTGACATCCTCCCCGCTTAAACCTAAAGGACGGGGCTTTACGCACTGTCCGGTAAGTCAATGTTTTCTTAGTAAAAAACATTGGTGGAGCCGAGGAGGATCGAACTCCCGACCTTCGCATTGCGAACGCGACGCTCTCCCAGCTGAGCTACGGCCCCAAAAGACACAGCATAAATTTTACCCTGAAAAGGCCAGGGTGTCATCCTGTGGGATAAAGAAGACGAGGAGCCGTAAGTACTCCATCCTGGCAGTTCACACTCGCCCAAGGAGTGAACGGGAGGTCGATGCCGGGGACAGCAGATCGCCTTCAGGGCCATAGGCGGCAGATTTAAGCTCCTGCCCATTTAGTATTGCCAGGGTCCGCAGAGTATGATGGCGGCTGCGATTCATTAAATTACCGTTGAATTGGTTTTGCTCACGGCATTGCCGTAGCCGTCCCTGCCATTGCTCCCAAAGCGTTGCAAGGGGGGAGTGCTTCTCAGCGGCGCAAGCTCTGATATGGGCTCTGATTTTTTCAGGAGCAGAAGGTAACCCCGATATTCTAAGCCGTTCCTCATGATCATGGAAAATAGCTTCTAGGCTCGTTATCGCTGCTTGCTTCTTTTCGGCCGCGCTCTCAATTGCTAGCGCCTGTTTTTGGCAGAGGGCAAGATATTCTTCTTGCAATGCTTGTCCGAGGCGTTCAAGGCCGTTTAGCTCCTCCTGCAGGAGCCCTCTCAGAACTTGCGTTGACATACAATTGCTATTTACTCAGATCTTTTTCCAGGGCAATTAGCTTATCGGCAATACGCTCGGAATTAATTTGATAGCTGCCTTCTAGAATTGATTGCTTGATTCGTTCAACTTTTTGATTATCCACGACGGAAATACCAGCTAGGGATGCCTCCGTTTCTCTAAGCTGAGCAGCGGTGTTGGTCAAGGTAACTGTTTCCACTGCGGGCTGCCCCGTATGAGAATCTCCTGCCGACTTAGGATAGGAAGAGGTTGGGTTGGTCGTTGTTGATTCTGGCGATTTTTGCACAGAGGCTTTACTATTATAGCCAGATAGCCCATTGATTTCTGAGGACATTTCGGCTTTCTCCTTAGATGGTTTACCCATAGTTATCGGTGTTTTAGCGTTTAACTTTAAGTTGACTGGCATCCTGCCTATTACATTTGCACCTGTACCAAACCGGCCGCGGTTACCGTTCCTTCGACAATACGTTGGGAGGATGTGTTCCTGACACGAATATGTTCCCCCGCACCAGCATCTTCAAGGGCCTGGCCTTTCATGTTGACTCGCAGCCCTGGTACTTTGGCCATTAAAATGACCTGTTGTCCCCGTCGGATAAGTTTGGGGGTTTCTAACATCCCAGGAGTAATAATGGCGCCTAATCCCACTGGCCGCTTAAGGCGTTTTCCTACTGCTTGTGCTGGCTCATTGAGATAACCTTGTCTTAGCTCGCTTAAATCCCGGCGCTCCAGACGCATGTCGGCTAGGTTCAAGGGAAAACCTGAGCTTATCGAATGCGTTGCAACTAGAACTTTACCATAGACAGCCATCTTGACGGACAGGTACACGGTCCAGGGTGTTTCTCCAGTACAGCGAACTCCCACGGTAGTATTGCCCCCAGGACGGCTGCCGCTGGGAAAAAAAGCCTTTAAAGGATGAGAGCATTTTGGAAGGCGTAAGCGCCTATCTAAAGAGCCTGGTGTCACTTCGATATTCCCTGGGAGGGAGCTGACCTGCTTAAGTACAAAATTGTGAGCTACTTCCTGGATCTCGGCTAAGGATTGGTTATCCTTAGTTAATCCTAATCCATAGCTAGGAAGTAGGGCTAACAAGAAAAACCAAAATAAATAATAGAAAAAATACATAAAAAGGCTACGCCTAGATTCTGACTTCAAGAGGGCAATTTTGCTGCTAAAATAGCATATGCCCTATTCTAGCAACCCCAAAAACACTTCAATAGCATATCGGCATTAATAAGGTATCTTTGAGTCATGCGCTCTAAACCCAGGCTTCTGAAGTGAATGTCCCGTGGCCCATCGGAGAAATAGTTCCCCGCTTCTTGTATTTGCTGATTCCAAAAATGCAGGATAGCCCCTGGCATAGGGAATGCTTGATACGGTATTGAGGTACGTACCGATGCCAGCAAAATCTTCTTGGAAGCGGTAAAAAATGTTTATTTTTATTCTTGGAATTTGGACTTAATGGGGGTTGTTCCATGGCTTCCCTATGAAATAGCTAGCGGTTTTTTCCCTTTGATGGTGAGGACTAGGGACTATCATGAGTTTTGTTCATATTTTTTTTCGGAGCCTCGCCTATTTTCAAAAGATAATGGGGGGGCAGAAGGTCCAAGAAGCTTTGTTCTTAGAGCATCAACGGGCGCGGATGACCCTGGAGTCAATTGGTGATGCGGTGATCACCGTTAATTGCAGGGGGCAAGTCGACTATCTCAATCCCTTAGCTGAAGAGTTAATTGACACTACCGCCAGTCAGGCGCGCGGTAAATCCTTGGAGGAGGTGGTGTGTCTTCTCAATGAGGAGAACTACTCTCATGTGATTGATGATATTGCTACTTGGTTAGCGAAAGATCCTGTTGAGGGCCGCTCCTGTACGGCTTTATTGCGGGACGCACAGAATAGGGAATTAATCGTGCAAATATCGATTGCTCCCCTGTGTAATATCCAGAATCGCATTTTCGGCGCCGTCTTGGTACTGCGGGATATTAGTCCTTTGCGGGCACTAGCAAGCCAGCTCAGTCATCAAGCAACTCATGATGCCTTGACTGGCCTCATTAACCGGCGTGAGTTTGAAGTTCGGTTGCGTAAGGCCTTGGATGATGTCCGCCAAAATGATACCTGCCATGTCTTGTGTTATTTGGATTTGGACCAATTTAAGGTCGTTAATGATACCTGTGGGCATTTAGCCGGCGATAAGCTGCTTCGTCAGCTTGCAGCCTTGTTGCAGGATAAAATTCGGGAGGCAGATTGCTTGGCTCGATTGGGAGGTGATGAGTTTGGCGTGCTTTTGCTAGGGTGCGATTTAGCTCATGCGCGAGAGGTTGCGGAAAGTTTGCGGATTCTGATTCGTAATTTTCGTTTTAATTGTAAAGGGAAAACTTTTCCATTGGGTGCCAGCATTGGTTTGGTTGCTATTACGCAAGGAAGTGGTGGGTTGGAAGAAGTGCTTAGCGCTGCGGATACTGCCTGCTATGTTGCTAAGGCCCAGGGGCGAGATCGTATTCATATCTACTGTTTAGATGACCATAACATTGAACGTCACTATGGTGAGATACAGTGGGTGACTCGCATCCAGCAAGCTTTTGAGAGGAGCAGGTTTATGCTTTATCATCAGCCTATCCAAGCATTAAATGGCGATGAGCATATTCGCCACTGTGAGCTATTGTTACGTATGAAAAGCGAGGACGAAAGCCTTATACCGCCTATGGCTTTTATCCCAGCCGCGGAACGGTATCGTTTAATGCCGGCCTTGGATCGTTGGGTTATAAATAACGCTTTCCTTTCCTTAGAGGAGTACTCAATAGAGCAAGGGCTGATAGGTATTAATCTTTCCGGGCAATCAATATCGGATGAATTATTTTTGAATTTTGTAGTGGAGCAATTGCATCAGACCTCGGTTAACCCCGAGGTAATCTGTTTTGAGATCACGGAAACAGCAGCGATTGCCAATTTTGATGGTGCTATTCGATTTATTAGGAAGCTTAAGGAGATGGGCTGCCGTTTTGCATTGGACGATTTTGGGAGCGGCTTATCATCATTTAATTACCTGAAAAATCTACCCGTTGATTATCTAAAAATTGATGGTGGTTTTGTTAAAGAAATGGTGAATGATCCGGTGGATCACGCCATGGTAGAGGCCATTCATAGGGTAGGTAAAGTGATGGGGTTGAAGACTATTGCTGAGTTTGTGGAAAATGAAGCCGTCTTTGAAAAACTCCGCGCCATTGGGGTTGATTATGCCCAAGGTTTTGCTATTGGCCGCCCTCAGCCATTTTCTAGAATATCCATGGCGGATAAGGAGCCGAAAGGGAAAACGATTACTTTCGTTCGATAAGTTCGATTTTATAACCGTCCGGATCTTCTACAAATGCAATGACGGTAGTCCCGTGTTTCATGGGGCCAGCTTCCCGCACCACTTTACCGCCACGCTTTTTGATTTCAGCGCAAGCCGCCGCCGCATCCGCCACCGCAATGGCAATATGGCCAAAGCCGTCGCCTAAGTCATAATGTTCCGTATCCCAATTATGGGTGAGTTCCAGGACAGTATGGGCGGTTTCATCGCCATAGCCAACAAAGGCGAGAGTAAATCTGCCTTCCGGATAATCTTTTTGCCGTAGTAACTGCATACCAAGCACGTCAGTGTAAAACTTGAGAGAGCGTTCCAGATTTCCGACCCGAAGCATGGTATGTAAAATCCGCATAAGGCACCTATATTTTGGTAACCGCCGATAAATTGGCAGGTTGGGTCTCCAACCCTAGGTTATCCCAAATAGCAAGGGTAGGGTCGGCTCGGTTTAAAGTATAGAAATGCAATCCTGGCGCGCCAGCTTCCAGCAGCCGGTAGCAAAGATCGCTGACCACATCAATGGCAAAGGCACTCATCGTTGCCGGATCGGGAAAGTCTTCCAACCGCTTGCGCAGCCAGCGTGGGATCTCTGCACCGCAGACATCGGAGAAGCGGGCTAATTGTACGTAATTGTTAATCGGCATGATTCCAGGGACGATAGGGAGATCAATGCCTACGTTTTTACAACGTTCCATAAAGCGAAGATAAGCGTCTACATTATAGAAATACTGGGTGATTGCACCGTCTGCGCCTGCTTCTACCTTACGCTTGAAATTGATGAGATCCGCTTGCGCCGAGTGTGCTTGGGGATGCACCTCTGGGTATGCGGCTACTTCAATGTGGAAATGATCCCCTGTTTCGGCGCGAATGAATTCAATTAATTGGCTTGCGTAATGGAAATCTCCGGGATCAACCATGCCCGACGGCAGATCGCCGCGGAGAGTAACTAGGCGCTTAACGCCTTGGTGCTGATATGCTTGCAATACTTCCCGGATGCTTGTTCGGCTGGAACCCACGCAAGAAAGATGAGGGGCCGCTTCAATACCGGTCTCTTTGGCGTCTGCCTGGATGTCTGAAATGGTCTCAAAGGTTCGGTCGCGGGTAGAACCCCCTGCGCCAAAAGTTACCGAATAGTAATGCGGATGGATACGTGCAAGTTTTTGACGGACCCGGCGCAATTTAGAAGCGCTTTCTTTATCCTTTGGAGGAAAGAACTCGCAGCTAAAAATTAAAGGGCTGTTCTGTTGATGTTGCATGATAGCATAGCAAAGTTATGGGCAAATAACTGCCGGCGGCATTGTTCCTTTAGCCGGTTACCGAACCCGCCTGAAGATCGTTCCCAGTAGGAGCGTACCGTTATGGGTCCGCTCTCTTCCGGTATTTTCCTGCAATTGCTTTAATATCGATAATGATCTGGCTTATAAGGTCCCTCCATAGGGACGCCAATGTATTTAGCCTGCTCTTCCGTGAGGGTAGTTAATTGCGCGCCGATTTTTTGTAGGTGCAGGTGGGCTACACGTTCATCTAGTTTCTTCGGTAAGACATAAACCCGCTTTTCATACTTCCCCGGGTTGTTCCATAATTCGATCTGGGCCAGCACTTGGTTGGTAAATGAGCTAGACATGACGAAGCTTGGATGGCCCGTAGCACAACCCAGATTGACGAGCCGGCCTTCGGCGAGGAGGATGATGCGCTTTCCATCCGGAAAAATAATGTGGTCCACTTGAGGTTTAATGTTTTCCCAAGGATATTGCTCTAGGCTAGCAACATCGATCTCGTTATCAAAGTGGCCAATGTTGCAAACGATGGCCTGATTTTTCATCGCTTGCATATGTTCGAAGGTAATGACGTGGTAATTGCCGGTAGCTGTGACAAAAATATCCCCCTTGCCCGCTGCTTCTTCCATGGTGACGACCCGATAGCCTTCCATCGCCGCTTGCAGAGCGCAAATGGGATCAATCTCAGCCACCCATACCGTGGCCCCTTGGCCGCGCAGTGATTGGGCACACCCCTTGCCTACATCGCCATAGCCTAGGATCACCGTGATTTTACCTGCAATCATAACATCGGTGGCTCGCTTGATACCGTCTAGGAGCGATTCTCGGCAACCGTACAGGTTATCGAATTTGGATTTGGTCACCGAGTCATTGACGTTAAAGACGGGGACTTTGAGCGTTCCTCGTGCCATCATCTCGTACAGGCGATGAACGCCAGTAGTGGTTTCCTCGGAAAGGCCACGGACCTCATTTAGAAGTTCGGGATATTGGTTATGCATGACGGCAGTGAGATCACCGCCATCGTCCAGCAGCATATTGGGGTGCCAGCCATCAGGCCCATGGATAGTTTGCTCAACGCACCACCAGTACTCTTCCTCGGTTTCTCCTTTCCATGCAAAAACCGGAATTCCTTTAGAGGCGACAGCCGCGGCAGCGTGATCTTGGGTGGAGAAAATATTACAAGATGACCAACGCACCTCGGCGCCAAGGTCGACTAGCGTGTCGATAAGGACGGCTGTTTGAATGGTCATATGCAGACAGCCCGCAATCCGGGCGCCCGCCAGGGGTTTTTTCCCTTGGTATTCTTCTCGTAGGGCCATGAGGCCAGGCATCTCGGTTTCAGCGATGGCAATCTCTTTATGGCCCCAGTCAGCAAGCTTGATATCGGCCACCTTATAATCGGAAGTGAGATTTTCCGCGGTCTGTGTGCTCATAGGTTCTCCCAAATTATTGTGTTCGGGCCCGGCCCGGTATAGCAAAATCTATTCCCTGAATTTTCTTTAATTTTTTAGCTAATACCTTTCAGACCGAGCATGGATGATTTCGGCGGTGGCAGGGCCTAAGCCCGCTGCATCCCGGAGCGCTTCCGCTTTATCAGTTTGCTCCCAAGTGAATTCAGGCTCTTCCCGGCCAAAGTGGCCGTACGCTGCAGTCTTTTGGTAGATGGGGCGAATCAGATCCAGCATTTGCCGAAGCCCCACCGGCCGCAAATCAAAATGTGCCCGGATTAGCTCCACCAGGCGTGATTCCGCGATTCTACCCGTACCAAAGGTATCTATACTCACTGATGTGGGTTCGGCTACCCCAATGGCGTATGAAATTTGAACCTCACAGCGCTCGGCTAGACCCGCAGCCACGAGATTTTTAGCAACATAGCGGCCAGCATAGGCAGCAGAGCGATCGACCTTGGAAGGGTCCTTGCCCGAAAAAGCGCCGCCTCCATGGCGCGCCATGCCTCCATAGGTATCTACGATGATTTTACGTCCCGTGAGTCCACAATCCCCCATGGGACCACCGATGATGAAATTGCCAGTAGGATTAACATGGATGTTTTCAGAGCGGCAATGGGCAAACCAGTCGGCGGGTAGCACGGGTTTAATAATAGTCTCGATAACCGCCTCGCGCAGGGTGGCTTGGCTGATCTCGGGGCTGTGTTGGGTGGATAGGACGATGGCGTCAATGGCTACCGGCACGTCATCTTCGTACAGCAAGGTGACCTGACTTTTGGCATCTGGGCGCAACCAAGGCAGTTCGCCATTTCGCCGTATTTCGGCTTGGCGCTGTACCAGGCGATGAGCATAAGTGATGGGCGCGGGCATCAAAACGTCGGTTTCATTGCTGGCATAGCCAAACATCATCCCTTGATCGCCCGCGCCTTGCTCCTCTTCCAATTCTCGATCGACCCCTTGGGCAATGTCAGGTGATTGCTTACCGATAGCATTCACAACCGCGCAGGTGGCTCCATCAAATCCAATGTCTGAGTGATTATAGCCAATCTCAGTGATAGTTTTGCGGATAATTTGTTCATAATCGATATAAGCCTGGGTGGTAATTTCACCTGCCACTAGCACCATACCGGTTTTTACGAGGGTCTCACATGCTACTCGCGCTCTTCTATCCTGGGCTAAAATAGCATCAAGAATAACGTCCGAGATTTGATCTGCAACCTTGTCTGGGTGGCCCTCGGAGACCGACTCTGAAGTAAATTGTCTAATTTCCTTCATAATGGATATATTTATCCCCTTCTTAAGAATTTTGGCAAACTTTAGCGATACTATGGTAAGAGTACAAGGGAAGATTAGGTAGAGAGACGCGTGCCGTAGCCTACTTAAACCTTAAACTTACGATTTTAGATAAATATGATTTCTGATGAACAGCATTAAGCATGCTATTGAATCTGTTAGAAATTTTATTCCACCTTAGCCTGCTGGCGCTTACGCATTTGCTCTTTAAAAAAAGCGCAAAGGAATTCTTCTCCGATAAGATCCTCAAGAGTATGCCAGCTATTTAGAGAACTGCAAGCTTTTTGATCGTGAATGTTATTTTGGCGGAGCTAGATTTCCTCTTTGGAATCGAGCTGCCGCGCTTGCTCTTCGAGCATGACCGGGATGTCATCCCGGATAGGGTAGGCCAAGCGGCAAGCCTTACAAATAAGTTCTTGGTCTGCTTTCTTATAGATCAATGAACTTTTACATACGGGGCAAGCAAGTATCTCGAGTAATTTTTTATCCATGAATCATCCTGTTGTCTCTATGTTTAGCTTTTTTTTGGCGGCCTGTTGCAGGAGGCTGAGTACGTGAGCCCCAAAGGATGCTGGCAGAGAAACATCCATAGGAACGTACCAATAGTTATCGCGGGCAAAACGGGTACATTTTACCGCATCTTTTTCGGTCATGAGCACCGGCTGCCGATCTGCAAAAGCCAAGTCTTCGGATTGGAAACCGTAGTGGTCGGGGAAAGGGTGTGGCTGGACAGTAAGCTCTAGGGCCCGCAACTGGCTAAAGAAACGTTCTGGGTTTCCGATTCCAGCGACGCTATGGGGCTTAGCGTGGCGGAATTTCTTTAGCGGGCGGAGGGTACCATCTTTGATATGGCAGGCATCTTGAAGCTGCGAATGCATGGTGAATTCGCCTCCTTGGGGTGTTCCTCCATTAGTGACTACTAAGTCCACGGTCCGAAGACGGCTTAAGGGTTCTCGCAAGGGGCCGGCGGGCAGGCAGTGAGCATTGCCAAAACGGCGTATCCCATCTACTACAAGGATTTCGATATCCCGGCCCAACGCATAATGTTGCAGTCCATCGTCTGAAAGCAGCACATTGCAATCAAAATGAGCCAAAAGGGCGTGGGAGGCTGCGACTCGATCAGGTCCTACCACCAGCGGGCAGCCGGTGCGCCGGGCCAGGAGGACGGCCTCATCGCCGACTAAATGGGGATCACTGTCAGGATAGACCCGTTGAGGGTAATTTTGAGCGTGGCCTCCATAGCCACGACTGATAAGTCCTGGTCGATAGCCATGCTGCCTGAGAAATTGGGCTAGCCAGATAACTAACGGCGTTTTTCCTGTTCCTCCCAAGGTCAGGTTGCCAATGACCAGCACGGGCAGAGGGAATATTTGAGTATGGAGCAAGCCTTGGGTATAGGCCCATTGGCGTATTTTGACTGCTAGTTGGAAGAGACCACTCAGGGGGGTGAGCAACCAGCGGGAAGGCTGATTACTATACCAATAGCGAAGCATTAAGGAGCTATAATCCGACATTTGCGCTCAGGGGTGGAACGTGCTCATGGCCATGGCGAAATTGTAAACGGTAGAGTCCAGCATAGTGACTTTCGCGGGCAAGAAGCTGGCTATGGGTTCCTCTTTCTATAATCTGGCCTTGATGAAGCACGATGATTTGATCGGCGTTTTCTACGGTGGATAGTCGATGGGCGATAACCAGCGTTGTCCGCTGGTGCATCAGGGTTTCTAGGGCTGCTTGGATATGCCGTTCAGCCTCGGTGTCTAGGGAAGCGGTGGCTTCGTCTAAAATGAGGATGGGAGCATCTTTGAGCAGGGCCCGGGCAATCGCGAGACGTTGCCGCTGGCCGCCGGAAAGCAAAACCCCTTTTTCGCCAATCATCGTATCTAAACCGTTGGGCAAGCGGTCGATAAATTCCATGGCATGGGCGGCTTCGGCGGCGCGGATGATGTCTTGTTTGCTGGTTTGTTGGTAGCTGCCATAGGCAATGTTATGGGCGATGGTGTCATTGAATAAGATGATTTGCTGGCTGACGAGGGCAATTTGCCGGCGTAGTTCAGTCAGGCGAAGTGTTTGGATATCCATCTCATCAATGAAGATATGCCCAGCAGTAGTTTCGTAGAAACGAGCGAGTAAGCCCACTAAAGTGGATTTACCGCTACCTGAATGGCCTACTAGGGCAATGGTTTGGTAGGGTTTGATTTCCAGGTCAATGTTTTCAAGCACTGGACCTTTGGCGGGTTCATAGTAAAAGGTTAAGTGTTCAAAGCGGATTGCTCCCCGGGCACGTGCCAGAGATTGCCGCCCGCGATCCACCTCGGGTGTTTCTGTTAATAGGCCGAAGATGCTTTGAGCAGCGGCAATACCTCGCTGTAAAATTCCGTTGATCTTAGTCAGGCGCTTAACGGGGCCAAGTAGCAGCATCATGGCGGTGATAAAGGAAATAAAGGTGCCCACGCTAATTTGAGCTAGCATGGATTCGCGAGTAGCTAGGTGAATGACACCGGCTAATCCCAGCACGGCGATAAGTTGAACGACGGGCTGACTGATGGCGTCAGTAGCCGCCATTTTCATGGTTTGTTGGCGGTTTTGCTCATTAACTTGGTCGAAACGTTTGGCTTCATAGGTTTGCCCACCGAATATCTTGACTTCCCGATGACCTTCAATGGCTTCCTGGGCCACTTGGCTGACATCGCCCATGGAATTTTGAATCTTGCGGCTAATACGGCGGAAGCGACGGCTAACCCACCAAATGATAAGGGCAATCAGAGGCACCGTGACTAAAATGATAAGGGTAAGCAAACCATTTAAATAGGTCATCCAGGCAAGTAGCCCTAGGATGGTTAGGGAGTCGCGGACGATGGTGATAATGGCATCCGTGGCTGCATTGGAAACCTGTTCCACATCGTAAATAAGCTTGGCGAGTAGCTGACCGGAAGCTTTTTGGTCATAGTAACGTGCCGGGAGGGCAAGGAGGTGGCAAAACATCTGCTCTCGTAGGTCTCTCACAACGCGACGAGCCACCCATTTTAGGCCATATTGGGTGATAAAGTTGGCGCCGCCCCGGATCACAAAGAGCCCGATTAAGAGGAGAGGAATCATCTGGATAGTAGCCGGATCACGCTCAATGAAGCTTCCGTCCATTAAGGGTTTCATGAGGGCCGCTAGGCCCGTTTCAGTGGCTGCATAAACGGCCATTGTGATGATTGAGGCAGCAAATATCCAGCGGTAAGGCCGCGTGTAACCAAGTAGGCGGCGATAAACCGCAAGCCCGGAGTCCAGGGCAGGAGGAAACGTCATCGGTATGGAAAAATCAGGGATTGTTTTGCTTTCGGGCAGTGGCTAGGCTTAAACGTTTAAAGCCGAGTTGCTGAACTACATCCATGGCAGTAACAATGGATTGGTAATCGGTTTTGGCATCAGCGCTGATAATAACTTGGGGCTGTTTACGATTCCCTGCCGCCGCTTTCATAGCCGTCATGAGTGTGGCAGGTTGGTTATTGATAAGGCGTTTACCATTAATAGCAATTTTATCCTTCTTATCGATTTCTATGTGGAGAGGTGTGTCGTTCCGCCGCTCGGCAGAGTGGGTTGCCGCCTCGGGCAAATCTACTTTTAGTGCCGATTCGCGGCTAAAGCTAGTTGAGACCATAAAGAAAATAAGCAGTAAGAACACCACATCAATTAGCGGGGTCAGATTGATTTCTGGTTGGTTATGTCGGGCCGGGTGTATATTCATGATGCTCCACGTCAGATTTCAAAGAAGATTCAACGGAGACTCGCGCAGCCGGATTGTCAATTGGGTCAAGTTCCCGATCCCCATGCATGACTTCCACTAGTTTAATGGCCTGTTCTTCCATGTCTACTACCAATCTCATAACTTTACCGTGAAAATAGCGGTAAAACATCAGACTGGGGATAGCGACCGCAAGACCTGCCGCCGTCGTGATGAGAGCCTCGGAGATTCCACCTGCCAGCACTGCCGGGTTATCGACGCCTTGGGCGGTAATGACGGTAAAGACTTTGATCATCCCAATGACGGTCCCCAGCAATCCAAGCAACGGCGTAATAGCTGCAATGGTTCCCAAGGTATTCAGGAAGCGTTCCAGTTCCAGGGTGACATGGCGGCCCACATCTTCGATACTCTCTTTCATAATTTCCCGGGAGCGGTTTCGGTTCACCAGCCCCGCAGCTAGTATTCGGCCTAGGGGAGAGCTTTCTCGTACTGATTTTATATGAATTTTATCGAGCTGATTGCGATATTGCCATTGCCAAATCTGACTGGCGATATGCTTGGGTACGACCCGTTGCCGGCGCAAAAACCAGAAACGTTCAATAATAATCCCAATAGCGATGATGGAGCAGGCGAGGATCGGTAACATTAACCAGCCGCCAGCTTTAATGATTTCAAGCACGGTGCGTAAATATTCCTCTGCTGTGGTTAGATATTTTTCAAGCGTGCATAGCTTCGGCAATAATACTGTAACCGGCAGGTAGTCCCAAACCCTGCTTTAATTCCCGGTCCAGTAATGGCGGTTGGATTGTCTAAAGGTCTCTGGTTTACCGAGAGAACTTTGATCCAAATGAAAGGTAATGGCCCCGTGCTGGGCCGTGCTCCATAATTTTGCACCCTGCTGAAGATAACGTTGCATGATAGCCGGTTTCGGGAAGCCCCAGCGATTGCGATAGCCTGCCGAAAACAGGGCGTGCTTGGGATTAACCGCGGCTATAAAGGGCGGGCTTGAAGAAGTCAGGCTGCCATGGTGAGGGACCACTAAAATAGTTGCGGCGAGTCCGTCGCTATTTGTCGCGAGCAGGGTTTGCTCTGCGGAACGTTCGATATCGGCGGCAATAAGGATGCGTTGCGTTCCGCTTGTGATGAGCAGTACGCAGGAATGGTTATTACCGCGGCCTACGGTGGATGGGGGATGAAGAATGTGAAAGTCAACCCCATCCCAACGCCATTGCTGACCACGAATACAGGACTTGGGATGGGTCCAAGGTAGCTGTTCGGGGGCGCTAGTAAGAATCTGTTTAGCTGGGAGATGGCGCAAAAGTCCTGCCACGCCGCCTAGATGATCATTATCGCCATGGCTGATCACCAGCGTGTCGATAGTATTAATATTTTGGCTACGTAGAAAGGGCGCAACGACGCCTTCACCGGTATTAAACCGCTCGCTATAGCGG
The DNA here is from genome assembly GCF_000143085.1 of Nitrosococcus watsonii C-113. Taxonomy (NCBI): domain Bacteria; kingdom Pseudomonadati; phylum Pseudomonadota; class Gammaproteobacteria; order Chromatiales; family Chromatiaceae; genus Nitrosococcus; species Nitrosococcus watsonii. The sequence goes on from NC_014315.1 coordinate 463,101, forward strand.
GGCCCGGCATCGAATACTAAGGCGTGATGGCGGGTGCGGGCAACTGCCGCAAGTCCTTGCCCCACATCCAGTAGGGTGAACCATAGCGCTCCCTGAGCCGGTCGAGGCGGAGGCGCTAACAATAAGGGGAGGAGGGCAAGCAGTCCCAGCCAGCGGCCGGGTAATCCCCGTGGAGCCAGTAGCAGCAGGCTTCCAAGGATAGCTGGCAGGAACAGCCAGAGGGGAGGGCTGGTGTGCTCCCATTGGGCGGCGGGCGGCTCTGCACACCAGACGAGGACGCTCCATAGCAGAGCAAGCAGGTAATCGGACAGATTAATAAGGGCCTTTCCTAAAAGCGGGAATGGAATAAGTAATAGGGCGCCCAAAAGGAGGGGAGGCACCACCAGGAAACCCATCCAGGGGACGGCGACTAGGTTGGTGACAGGGGCTATTAAGGAAAGACGCTGAAAGTAGTATAAAAGAAAGGGCGCTAGTCCAATAGCGACTATCCACTGGGCTTTACCCCATTGTCGCCAAAGATGCCCAAGGTAATAGGGGACGATACTGAACCCTAGGGTTTTAGCGTGGGGTAAAGGACGCAGCCCGGTCATTCCCATCATCAAGACTGCAACGGCGCCAAAGGACAACCAAAAACCTGGGGCAAGTGCGGAAAGGGGATCCCAGATCAACACTAGTATCAGGGCAAAAGCGAGGGTACGGAGAGGATGGACGGGGCGTTTTACTAAGACTGCAAGCATAACGACGCCGACCATAATCAGGGCTCGTTGGGTAGGAATGGAGAAACCTGCCAGGGCGGCGTACAAAAGGGCGCTGATAATCGCGCCAATGGCTGCTGCCTGGGGGGCTGGCAAAGTGAGTGTATTGGTTGCCTGGAGGGACCAGAGACGCCGTCCCAAAAAATAGGCGAGTCCTGCTAGTAACCCGATGTGGAGCCCTGAAATCGCCACCAGATGATTGGTTCCGGTACGTTCCAGAACTTGCCATTGCTGAGGGGTAATGGCGCCGCGCTCGCCTAGGGTGAGTGCTTGCACTAGTCCTCGCTGGGGGCTATCGGCAAGGAGGGGAGTCATGTGCTCAAGCAGATATTGACGGGCGCGATCAAGAGGATGATGATACCAGTGTGATTCGATAAGGCGGTTAGCCGTTGCCGAGCGGACATAACCGGTTGCCCGAAAACCTTGGCGGAAAAGCCAGCCTTCATAATCGAAGCCGCCTGGATTCATAAACCCTCGTGGACGTTTGAGGCGAACTAGCAGTTGCCACCGATCGCCTGCTTTGAGTTTTAGTGAGGGGGGACGATACCAACTTAAGCGTATCCGTTGAGGACCCTGCCAAGTTTGGCTCTTGAAAATTATGCGCTGCGGCGCAAAGGCAAAACGTAGGCTATGATCAAGAATCTCTGGAATGGAATCTACCGTGCCTTCTAGTAATATATCCTGGCCCTCTAATGCCAAGGGGAGTTCTTGGGAGAGCAATACATCAGCGCGAAATAAAGCCCAGAGGAAGCCGATGACAAACAGCAATAGTGGCCGTAAGCGTTGCTGGAAGAGAACCCATGGGATCAAGATTAATAATAGTAAGGACCATGTGGGGTCGGGTAGCAGCGGTAGTTGTTGTAGAATAACTATCCCTGTGAGGAAGGCGAGCGCATTGAGCAGCATATTTGGGATCCCGATCATGGATATTTGACCTCATGCGTTTAGGCTTCTGATCATAGCTATGGATTAATCATGACAATGTGAAATTGCTTGAGGTTTGCTTACACTATGCCGCGCCGAATTATTAAACGCTATTTACCCCAACCTCATCAGCTCCAGGAGCATAAACATTTGCGGCATCTTGGAGAATGGTTTTTTGCCTCCGATCTTTGGCATCTCAGCCGCCGTTCCACTGCGGGGGCAGTAGGTATTGGGTTGTTTATCGCTTTTCTACCGCTGCCTGGCCAGATGTTGATAGCGGCGATAGCTGCTGCGTGGGCTCGGGTGAATCTGCCCGTTGCTATTTTGATGGTTTGGGTGACCAACCCTTTAACCATGGGACCGATGTTCTTTTTTGCCTATAAGGTTGGGACATGGCTGCTAGGAAGCCCCGTCTATGGACCGGAGCTGGATTTCACTTGGCAGCATTGGCTGCAGACCCGGCTGGCGGCTACTTGGGAACCGTTTTTATTGGGTTGTCTTGTGGTAGGTATGGTAGCAGGCATTACTGGCGGGCTGCTCACGCTGGGTTTATGGCGGTTGGAAGTGTCGCGGCGCTGGCGGAATCGTAAACGGCGGAAAGCGATATCGCAAATGGAGAAATAGGCGCTAGGGTAATGACTCTTGCACTAAGCGCCCATCGACCAAGGTAAGCACCCGATCGGTTTGTGCCGCTAAATGGATATCATGGGTGACTATCACCAGCGCGGTACCTAGCTCATGATTGAGCTCCAGCATGAGTTTAAAGACTTGTTCAGCGTTTTTTCGATCCAGGTTGCCTGTTGGCTCGTCGGCTAGTACGCAGCGAGGATTGGTGACCAAGGCACGGGCCACGGCAGCCCGCTGGCGCTCCCCCCCTGATAGTTCTCCCGGCTTATGGTTAAAACGGGCCTCTAGGCCGACTCGTTGTAACAATGCCATGGCTTTCTTCTGGGCGCTGGCTGTGCTAGCACCGGCGATGAGTAAGGGTAGCGCGGTATTTTCCAGGGCCGTAAATTCAGGAAGTAAGTGATGGAGTTGGTAGATAAAACCTAGGGCGCGGTTACGCAACCGGCCCCGTTCTGTGTCGTTAAGCTGGGCTAGATTTTGGCCCGCGATCCAGACTTGGCCTTGGGTCGGACGATCCAATCCCCCGAGTAAATGAAGCAAGGTGCTTTTGCCCGAGCCTGAAGCGCCAATAATAGCAATGCATTCTCTAGGGGCAATGGATAAATTTACTTCCCGCAGCACTTCTACCGACAGATAGCCATCGGTAAATTTCCGGGCTAAATCGCGGCACCATAGCACCCTTTCTTGCTCCGTATTATTCATAGCGCAGGGCCTCGGCAGGGTGGGTACGGGCGGCTTGCCAAGCGGGATAGAGGGTTACCAGAAGGCAGAGCAGGAAAGCCGTGCTGCAAATGGTAGTGACATCACTCCAGTTTAATTCTGAGGGAAGTTTGCTGATGTAATAGACATCCGCGGGTAGAAATTGGACGCCAAACAAGGCTTCAATTTGGGGTACTACCGTTTCTACATTAAACGCCAGGACAATCCCCCCCATCATGCCCAGAATGGTGCCGATAAAGCCAATAACCGTGCCTTGAACCATAAAGATTCCCATAATGCTCGCTGGCGGTGCCCCTAAGGTGCGCAAAATGGCAATATCGGCTTGTTTATCCGTCACTACCATGACCAAGGTGGAGACGATGTTAAAGGCGGCTACCGCGACGATCAGAAATAAAATGACAAACATGACCGTTTTCTCCGTTTTCAAGGCACGAAAAAAATTGGCATGCTGGTAGGTCCAGTCTGCTGTTCGGTAGTTGCTGGGCAAAGTTTCGCGCAGCTCATGGGCGAGACGGGGGGCGCTAAATAAATTATCGAGCTTAAGTCGAAGTCCGCTGACTTTCCCCGGAATGCGAAAGAGAACTGCCGCATCCTCCAGGTTCATGATGGCGAGGGCGCTGTCATACTCGTACATCCCCACTTGGAAGACACCTGCCACCGTGAGACGCTTAAGGCGAGGGATAATTCCCGCTGGCGTGGTTGTTGCGTGAGGAGTAACCAGGGTAATTTTATCGCCGATAAAAACGCCTAGGGTGCGGGCCAAATCCATGCCCAATACGATTTGGAAGCTTCCGGGCCGTAGAGCATCCAAGCTGCCTGCCACCATCTTGTCGTGGATATCAAGCACTTGATGCTCTTGCTGAGGGAGTATTCCGCGCACCAGTGTGCCCTGTACTTGGTTGCGGTGAGTTACCATGCCTTGCCCTTCAATAAAAGGGGCTATGCCGGCAATCTTAGCGTTTTTTTCCAGTTGAGTCTTAAGGGCCTGCCAGTGCTCAAGGGTTCCATCGGGGCCAGTAACAATGACATGGGCAACCATTCCCAGGATGCGGGTACGAAGTTCCTTCTCAAAACCATTCATCACGGAAAGTACGGTAATTAAAGCAGCTACGCCTAGCGCCACGCCAAGCATGGAGGTCAAGGAAATGAATGAAATAAAATAATTACGCCGCTTGGCGCGTGTATAACGCAGGCCAATATAAAGAGGTAAGGGCTTAAACATGGGCAACGATCATGCTTAATTTCGAGGATTTATTCAATCCGCTAGGCAGTAAGGGCTTTATGCTATTGCTACTCATGCCATGGGGAAATGGTCGATATAGTAAGTTAAGGTTCAAAAAGTTTACCCTTCCGCAACGCCTTCAGGAGATCTTATGGTTGAGAAGCGAGAATCAGAACGTCTGCCGGTTACCGTAGAGGTCCGGGTTAAATGGCAATCTCCCCCGGAAGAGCCCCTCACCTTTAAAACCCATGATCTCAGCAATAATGGAGTTTTTCTCAGCACTGATGATGGACAGGAACTTCCGCCAGTGGGGGAGCGGGTCACCGTGCAGCTTAAAGACCTTCTTGCCAACGGCGAAACCCCGCCCCTTCTTACAGCGGAAGTGATCCGGCAAGATAGCAGAGGAATGGGGCTCAGGTTCCTAGATTAGCTCAAAAAAATGGGCCGCTTTGCTTTTGTTTATTTAGGATAGATAGTTTTGGCGCCCTCTGGAGAACCCAGGATAAGCACATCCGCAGGATGTATGGCGAACAGACCGTTAGTGACTACTCCGGGGATATTATTGATCTGCCCTTCCAGTTTAGCAGGCTCCATAATGGAAAGTCCGTGGGTATCCAAAATTTGATTACCATTATCAGTGATAAAACCTTCCCGGTAAACGGGTTCTCCGCCCAGCTTAACGATTTGTCGTGCCACATAGCTTCGCGCCATAGGGATAACTTCCACGGGGAGGGGGAAGTTGCCCAATATATCAACGAGCTTGGATTGATCAGCAATACAGACAAACTTCTTGCTGGCAGCGGCGATGATTTTTTCTCGGGTTAGTGCCCCGCCTCCCCCTTTAATGAGCTGTAGATAATGATTGGATTCGTCGGCGCCATCAATATAGAGGGGAATTTCTCCTACCGCATTTAACTCGTAAACGGGAATATTGAGGGCTTTAAGCCGCGCGGTGGAAGCCTCGGAACTGGAGACAGCACCTTCGATCTTGCTTTTAATGGTTCCCAGTAAATCAATAAAATGGTTAACGGTAGAGCCTGTGCCCATACCGACGATGATACCTGGTTCTACGTGCTCAAGGGCGGCTTTAGCGGCCAGCTTTTTCATTTCATCGGGACTCATAACTATCCTGCTCCTTATGGTATGGTCCATTCTCCACGCAAATTAATTATAAGGGAAATAGGAAGTCGCTGACACCGTTGCTGATTGTTGTTAATGTATATAGGCTATGTTGTACAGCTACCTAGAACGCATTCTCAAGGCCCGTGTATATGAAGTTGCCAGGGAAACTCCGCTGGAATCCATGGGGCGTCTGTCTGGGCGATTGGGAAACGCCATACTGCTAAAGCGGGAAGATCTGCAACCCGTTTTTTCCTTTAAGTTGCGGGGAGCTCATAACAAGCTCCTCCAGTTATCGGAGGAGGCACGCCAACGGGGAGTAATTGCCGCTTCGGCGGGCAACCATGCCCAAGGCGTTGCGCTTTCTGCCCGTAAGCTGGGGATACGCGCTCGAATCGTAATGCCTCGGACAACACCGCCAATCAAAATCGAAGCAGTGCGTGATCTGGGTGCTGAGATTAATTTGGTGGGCAATAATTACGATGAAGCCTACCAATATGCGCTGGGTTTGGCTGAAAAGCAGGCGTGTGCTTTTATCCATCCCTATGACGATCCTGAAGTCATTGCTGGTCAAGGAACCGTGGCGATGGAGATTCTGCGCCAATATCCAGATCCGTTGCATGCCATATTTGTACCGGTAGGTGGCGGTGGGCTTATTGCCGGGGTGGCTGCCTATGTTAAAGCCCTTTCGCCGGAAATCCGTGTTATCGGGGTAGAACCTGACGATGCCCCTAGCCTTTATCGGGCTTTGCAAGCAGGAGAGCGGGTAGTGCTTGATCAGGTGGGTATTTTTGCAGATGGTGCGGCGGTTCGCCAGGTAGGCAAGGAACCCTTTCGCATTGCGCGGGAAGCCGTGGATGAAGTGCTGCTGGTGGATAGCGATGCTATTTGTGCCGCTATTATGGATATTTTCGAGGATACCCGTTCTATCGCTGAGCCGGCAGGGGCTTTGGCTGTTGCCGGGTTAAAGCAGTATGTGGAGCGGGAAGAACTCCGGGGACAGAGTTTGGTAGCCATTGACAGTGGGGCCAATATCAATTTTGACCGGCTGCGCCATGTGGCCGAGCGGGCTGAATTAGGTGAGCGGCGGGAGGCTTTATTTTGTGTCACAATCCCCGAGCAGCGGGGTAGTTTTCTTGCATTTTGCGAGGCTATTGGTAAACGGGGCATTACCGAGTTTAATTACCGCTATGGCGATTCCGGTGAGGCCCATGTGTTTGTGGGAATTCAGACGCGCAACGGCAGTCATGTCAAGGATCAGTTACTCCATGATCTTCACCAGAGGGGCTATTCCGTGGTGGATATGAGCGATAACGAAATGGCCAAACTCCACGTGCGTTATATGGTAGGCGGACAAGCATCAAAGTTAAAGGATGAGGTGCTTTACCGGTTTGAGTTTCCCGAACGCCCGGGTGCTCTACTGCGTTTTTTAACCCGCATGGGCAGCCGTTGGAATATTAGCTTGTTCCATTACCGTAATCATGGGGCGGCTTATGGTCGAGTATTGGCAGGCATGCAAGTGCCTCCCGCCGAAAAAATAGAATTTCAGACTTTTTTAGATGAACTTGCCTATACCTACCAGGAGGAGACCGATAATCCCGCTTACCGGTTATTTCTTGGTTCACCGCCAGCCTCGTGATTCCATAGTGGATACTAGCTATTCCTTAGAGTTAAGTCATTTTATCCAGTGAACCTATCAATGTCGATGGACGAACATTACCGCGCCGCTCAGATTGAAGCCGAGGCTCAAGCCTATTGGGAACAGCATCAAAGCTTTCGGGTTAGTGAAGATCCGGGTAAGGAAAAATTCTACTGCTTGTCCATGTTTCCTTACCCTAGTGGACGACTGCATATGGGCCATGTGCGGAATTATACGATTGGTGATGTCATCAGCCGTTATCAGCGCATGAAGGGCAAAAATGTGCTTCAACCCATGGGTTGGGACGCCTTTGGCTTGCCGGCTGAGAATGCCGCTATTCAAAATCGGGTGCCGCCAGCTCAATGGACTTATGAAAACATTGGCCATATGCGAAAGCAATTAAAACGGCTCGGCTTTGCTTATGATTGGTCCCGTGAATTGGCTACCTGCCAGCCTGATTATTACCATTGGGAACAGTGGCTATTTACAAAACTGTTTGCTAAGGGATTAGTGTATAAAAAAACCGCTTTGGTTAATTGGGACCCGGTAGATCAAACGGTTTTGGCGAATGAACAGGTCATTGATGGCCGCGGCTGGCGTTCAGGAGCCCTCGTAGAACGGCGGGAGATACCCCAATGGTTTTTGAAAATCACGGCCTATGGGGAGGAATTGCTTACTTCCTTGGATGAGCTCACCGGTTGGCCGGAGCAGGTCCGTGCCATGCAGCGTAATTGGATTGGCCGCTCTGAGGGAGTAGAAGTGCAGTTTCAGGTGGAGGGAAAGGAGGCTCTAGCTGTATTCACTACCCGCCCGGACACATTGATGGGCGTTACCTTTGTTTCGGTAGCGGCGGAGCATCCCCTGGCCCGGGAGGCGGCAGAAACTAATCCGGCATTAGCGGCTTTCCTTGCACAGTGCCAGCGTACAGCAACCTCGGAAGCAATACTAGAAACTTTGGAAAAAGAGGGGATGGATACGGGCTTTAAAGCAATTCATCCTATTACCGGGGAAGCGGTGCCCATTTGGATCGCCAATTTTGTGCTCATGGGCTATGGTACCGGGGCAGTCATGGCTGTTCCTGCCCATGACCAGCGGGATTATGAATTTGCCAAGGTATATGGGTTGCCTATTCGACAGGTGATTGCCCCAAAGGATGATCAAGCTAGCTGCAATTTAGAGCAGTCGGCTTTTGTAGAAAAAGGCCTACTCATCAACTCAGGTGACTTTACTGGCCTGGATTTTGACCAAGCGTTTACGGCCATTGCAGAGCATTTGGAGCGTGGCGGCAAGGGGCAGCGGCGGGTGAATTATCGGTTGCGGGATTGGGGCGTGTCCCGTCAACGCTACTGGGGAGCCCCCATCCCGATCATCCATTGCGCCCGTTGTGGCGCGATACCGGTACCCGAGGAAGATTTGCCGGTAGTGCTTCCGGAAAGGATTCAGTTTGATGGAGTCCGCTCGCCGCTTAAGGAATTACCTGAGTTTTACCAGACATCCTGTCCCCAATGTGGGGGCCAGGCCAAGAGGGAAACCGATACCTTTGATACCTTTTTTGAATCCTCTTGGTATTATGCCCGCTACTGCTGTCCGGATAATAATGCCACTATGGTGGATGAGCGGGGAGATTATTGGCTTCCCGTGGACCAATATATTGGTGGCATTGAACATGCCGTGCTGCACCTGCTCTATGCGCGCTTTTTCCATAAGGTGATGAGGGATATGGGCTTGGTACGGAGCGATGAACCTTTCACCCATCTATTGACTCAAGGGATGGTGCTCAAAGACGGCGCCAAGATGTCTAAATCCAAGGGCAATACGGTGGATCCACAAGCGCTTATTGAGCACTATGGAGCGGATACGGCCCGCTTGTTTATTATGTTTACCGCACCGCCAGAACAGTCCTTGGAGTGGTCCGAGAGTGGCGTAGAAGGTGCCCACCGCTTTCTTAAACGGCTTTGGCGGACAGTTGCTGTCCATGTTGTCGAAGTGTCAGGAGTGGTTCCCGTCCTGAAAGTGAACAGCCTGAATACGGAACAAAGACTTGTCCGGACCAAAGTTCACGAAACTATTACTAAGGCTAGCGACGATATTGGTCGGCGTTATACTTTTAATACGGCAATTGCAGCGGTCATGGAGTTGATGAACGCGTTAGCAAAGTTTGAGGGTCTTTCTCCCCAAGGACAAGCGGTGCGGCAGGAGGCGCTAGAAGCCGTGGTGCTATTACTCTCGCCGATTACTCCCCATATTTGTCATCGGTTATGGCGGGAATTGGGACATCGTGAAGCCATCATTGATGTGCCGTGGCCAGAAGCTGATCCGGATGCCCTCGCTAAGGAAAGGATTGAATTAGTCGTGCAGGTGAATGGTAAACGGCGTGGGCAAATTACGGTGGCGGCTCAAGCGCCACGGGAAGAGATTGAAGGTCAGGCTCAAGCCGAACCCAATGTGCAGCGGTTTATTGAAGGTAAGACGGTACAAAAGGTGATCATCGTTCCCAATCGTCTCGTCAATTTGGTGGTTAGTTGATTCCTTGAAATTTTCTGTAATGGTGAGCCAATGGCTGGGGAGAGCTCTCTTGCTCTCGCTAGTATTTTTGGTAGGTTGTGGTTTTCATTTACGGGGCGATACCCAACTTTCACCCTTATTGAATCAAACTTACTTGCAAGGAATCGCGCCTTATAGTCCGCTGGGTATCGGCCTTAAGCGCCGCCTTGAGGCCCATGGTATTACCATCACTTCGGTTCCTGAAGAGGCCACAGCCCTATTAAGCATTACCTATAACCAGCTGCAACGGCAAGTACTCTCGGTGGAATCCACGGGTAAAGTACAGGAATATGCACTTAAATATGTATTGCAGTTCCAAGTTATCAATCCTAAGGGAGAAGTTTTGCTACCTTCCCAACGGTTGGAGTTGATGCGGCAATATCTGTTTGACCAGAGTAGCGTCATTTCAGCCGGAGAGCAGGAAAAGCTGCTGCGCGAAACATTAGAGAATGATATGGTGCAGCAGATTCTTTGGCGCCTAGAAGCATTGCCGCCTTCTCACGTGGATGAGGGTTAAATTAGAACAACTTGCCGCTCATCTAGAGCGAGGCACACTAGCGCCTGTTTATCTGCTCTTCGGCGATGAACCGTTGCTCATCGAGGAAGGGGCTGATCTCATCCGTTCTCGGGCTCAATCCCAGGGTTTTTATGAGCGTGAGGTCATGCATATTGAGCGCGGATTTGATTGGGCGCAACTGCAATGGGCCACCAAGGGTCTTTCTTTGTTTGCCGCCCGCCGCCTTATTGAGTTGCGCCTACCGAAAAATGCGGTTAGTGAAGCTGGGACTAAGGTATTACGCACTTATGGAGAAAACCCAAGCCCGGATACACTCTTGTTAATTATTAGCGATAAATTGGAGCGCCGGCATCAGGTAAGTCGATGGTTCTCGGCCTTGGAGCAAACCGGGGTTGTGGTCCAGATTTTTAAAGTTGATATTTCATCCTTGTCCCGGTGGATTGAACACCGTTTGCGTAGCAGAAGCTTGTCCCTTACTCAAGAGGCCGTGGCCGTGTTGGTTGAGCGCCTGGAAGGCAATCTTCTCGCCTGCGCCCAAGAAATTGATAGACTGGCTCTGTTGTTTCCAAAAGAGACTATCGATGCCAGCAGAGTAGAAGAGATTGTCGCCGATAATGCCCGTTATGATGTTTTTCGTCTTATGGAAAGTGCATTAGCCGGCGATGTAGTCCAGATAGCGCGAATCTGGCGCGGGTTACAGGCTGAAGGAGTGGAGCCCGTTATTGTGGTAGGAGCTTTAGCCTGGGAGTTACGGCGATTAGCCCGCATGGCTAGAGCTTGTGCCCAGGGAAAGCCGGTAGATCAGACTTTGCGAGAGCAGCGGGTATGGGAGCGGCGTAAGATCATGACCAAAAAGGCATTATCCCGTCATTCGGTGCATCGCTGGCTGCTTTTCTTGCAACAGTTAGGGAAAATTGATTGTATGGTTAAGGGTGCAGTGAGGGGCCGCCCTTGGGAGGCCATTCTGCAGTTGTGTTTGGCGATTGCGGGGGCCGAGCTGTTTCCTCCCTCGTTGGAGAATTAGGCTCTGGCCAGAGGGTATGCCAAGCGCTTCCTTAAGGATATATAGAGACATATGCTTATATTAAGACGCTGTTAGAGCAAGAATGGATATCAAAGATTATATGCAGAATCTTGGCTGTCAGGCTCGTAAAGTAAGCCGAATATTGGCGCGGGCCGGCGCAGAGGAGAAAAACCAAGCCCTGGAGATGGCAGCCTCTTTTATAGAGAAAGAAAGTCAAGCTTTAGTCAAGGCTAATCATAAGGATTTGGCTACGGGGAGACACGCAGGATTGGATGAGGCTTTGCTGGATCGGCTGACGTTAACAGAGGCAAGAATTGCTGTAATGGCCGAAGGGCTGCGCCAAATTGCGTCTCTGCCCGATCCCGTGGGCGCGATTAGCGACCTTAACTACCGGCCTTCGGGTATTCAGGTAGGGAGGATGCGGGTACCCCTTGGTGTGATTGGAATTATCTATGAATCCCGTCCTAATGTGACTGCGGATGCTGCCGGTTTATGTTTAAAGGCAGGTAATGCGGTTATTCTTCGTGGTGGTTCCGAGGCTTTTCATTCTAATCAAGCCATTGCCCGTTGCATTCATCAGGGATTAGAGCAGGCAGGATTGCCACGGGAAGCAGTGCAAGTGGTTGAAACTATCGATCGCTCGGCGGTCGGGGCGTTGATTACTCAGCAAGAGCATGTGGATGTGATTATTCCCCGGGGAGGTAAGAGTCTTATTGAGCGGATTAGCCAGGAGGCAACGATTCCTGTTATTAAGCATCTGGATGGGATCTGCCATGTCTATATTGATGACCGGGCTGATCTGGACAAGGCGGTGGCGATTGCGGTTAATGCAAAATGCCAACGTTATGGGGTCTGCAACGCCATGGAGACGTTATTGGTAGCCCGCGAGATTGCCGCTGAGATATTGCCAATGATGGGGGAACATTATCGTGGTGCTGGGGTGGAATTGCGCGGTTGCCCGGAAACCCAAGGCTTATTACCCTATATCGGGTCCGCGACTGAAGAAGACTGGCATACTGAATATTTAGCTCCGCTCCTCTCTATCCGGATAGTGGCGGGTCTTGAGGAAGCGATTGAACATATTACCCACTATGGTTCCCACCATACCGAGACGATTGTGACCGAGGATTTTACCCGGGCGCGGCGTTTCCTTACCGAAGTGGATTCCAGCTCAGTAATGGTGAATGCTTCGACCCGCTTTGCCGATGGTTTTGAGTACGGCCTGGGCGCTGAAATTGGAATTTCTACCGATAAGCTCCATGCCCGTGGGCCAGTAGGTCTGGAGGGATTAACCTCACAGAAATGGATCGTGTTAGGGAACGGACATATCAGGGAATAAGATTTTTTGACTTTGCATTCACAAGTGTTGGCTGCCCAATCTAATTGTTCTGCGGCTCCCATAGGAATTTTCGGCGGTACTTTCGACCCAGTCCATTTTGGTCATTTGCGTCCTGCGTTGGATCTGCTTGAGCGGCTTTCCCTAGCGGAGATACGATTCATTCCTTGCCGGCATCCTCCTCACCGCCAATGGCCAGTAGCTAGTTCAGAGCAACGTTTAACGATGTTACGGCTTGCCATCGCTGGAGAATCCCGGTTTAGGGTCGATGAGCGGGAGTTGGCCCGGGCTGGCCCTTCCTATATGGTTGATACGCTGGCTTCACTACGTGCAGAGCAGGGAAACGTGCCCTTATGTTTGATAATGGGGACCGATGCTTTTCAGAGTCTCCCTAAATGGCACCGGTGGACGGAGCTTATGGAATTGGCTCATTTGCTGGTGATGAGGCGCCCAGGTGAACCGCTTCCTCGGGAGAGTGAGCTAGGAGATTTTTTTGAGGCGCGGCGTATCCACGATCCAGTCCAATTGGCGCAACAGCCCATGGGTTTTATTTTGCCTTTGGAAGTCACCCCCTTGGGGATATCCGCTACGCGAATCCGGACTTTGATTGAAGCCGGAGGGAGTGCCCGCTACCTTCTGCCTAATGTTGTTTGGGACTATATTCAAAAGGAATGTTTATATCTCCCTTCTCTTTCTACGCCGGAGAAATAATGTCAACTGTGGAACTTAAAGAATGCGTGGTAAGCGCCCTAGAAGCGTTAAAGGGGCATGATATCCAAGTTTTAGATGTGCGGGAACTTACTACCGTAGCGGATTACATGGTGATTGCTAGCGGGGCCTCTAATCGCCAAGTCAAGGCTTTAGCTAATGAAGTTATCGAAAGATGCAAAGCAGCAGGGCATCGAACTCTAGGCGTGGAAGGCGAGTCCTATGGAGAATGGGTATTGGTGGATATGGGAGATGTGGTTGCCCATATTATGCTACCTCAAGTACGCGCTTTTTATAATTTGGAGAAGCTTTGGAATATTTCTTCCGCTCAGGGAACTCAAGAGCGGTAGGTAAAAATGAATATCTACGTTATCGCTGTGGGGCAGCGTTTGCCCCGCTGGATTGGAGAAGGTTATCAGGAGTATGCGCGACGCCTACCGCAGCAGTGCTCCCTTCAGTTGGTGGAAATTGCCCCTGCCCGGCGCGGTAAAAGTGGGCACTATACTCAGTGGCAGCAAGATGAGGGCCGCCGTTTGTTAGCCGCTGTTCCGCCTAACAGCACAGTGCTTGCTTGCGATGAACGTGGCCAATCCTGGAGTACCGAAGAAGTAGCCAGGCGCTTACAAATATGGATGAATGAAGGCCAGGATGTGGTGTTATTAATTGGTGGGCCAGATGGGTTGGCTCCCCTTTGCCTAGAACGGGCTGCAGGGTTATGGTCCTTATCTTCTCTTACCCTGCCCCATGGGTTGGTGCGTGTGATTTTGGCAGAACAAATTTATCGGGCTTTCAGCTTACTTAACCATCACCCTTACCACCGGGCTAGCTGATCCTGGTATTTGCTCAGCGTGAGTTTTCCCCTAATTTAAAGGGGCTAATATCCTTATAATTAAGGATTAGGCCCGGTTAGCGCCTCTATTTAGACAGGCACATTTGAAAGGAATTTAAAAATCGTGCGCGGCCTATTTCCCCCTATTGCACTTGCCTCTACTTCGCCACGCCGTCAAGCGCTATTAACCCAGATTGGGGTTGAGTTTAGGCGCCTTGATATTAAGGTAGACGAGAGGCTTCGGCCTGCGGAACGGCCCACTAGCTATGTGCATCGTTTGGCGTTGGCTAAAGCCAGAGCAGGCTGGGGGCAACAGCCGCCCCGAGGACGGTTGCCCGTTCTGGGTGCCGATACGGCAGTAGTGGTAGAAAATGAAATTCTGGGTAAACCTGTAGATCGTGCCCAGGCGGGGGTTATGCTAGCGCGGCTCTCGGGCCGTAGTCATCAGGTGCTGACGGCTGTAGCCTTAACCGATGGCTATAAGGCGCAAGAGCGGTTAAGTGTTAGTACCGTAACTTTCAAACGGCTTACAAAGGACGAATACGAGGCTTATCTTGCTTCTGGTGAAGGGCTCGATAAGGCCGGAGCCTATGCCATACAAGGCTGGGCGGCGCTGTTTATCTCTCGCCTTGAAGGCAGTTATTCTGGAGTCATGGGCCTGCCTCTGTACGAGACGGGAGAACTGCTGGGGAATCTTCAACAAAGGAAAAATAGACCATGAGTGAGGAGATCCTCATCAATGTGACACCCAGTGAGACCCGAGTCGCCGTCGTTGAAAATGGCGTGGTGCAGGAGCTGTATATTGAGCGGAGTAGCCGCCGGGGGTGGGTGGGTAATATCTATAAAGGACAGGTAAACCGGATTTTGCCCGGTATGCAAGCAGCCTTTGTGAATATTGGCTTAGAGCGGGCTGCCTTTCTCCATGCTTCCGATATTAGGTTGCCGCCGGGCCAGATGGGAGATTTGGAAAGCGAGGCAGGGGTTCCGTCTATCACTTCGCTGCTCTCGGAGGGGCAGGAGGTGTTGGTGCAAGTCATTAAAGATCCCATTGGGACCAAGGGGGCGCGCTTGACCACCCAAATTTCCATTGCCTCCCGTTATTTGGTTTATATGCCAGAGATGTCAGGCATCGGGGTTTCGTTGAAAATAGAAGACCCGGAGGAGCGCCAGCGGCTTAAAAATTTACTGGCATCAGTATTGCTCGAAGATGACCGTGGGGGATATATCATTCGCACGGTAGCGGAAGGCGCTGTTGAAGAAGATCTGTGCACTGACATGGAGTTTCTCCATAAGCTCTGGCGAACTATTAAAGAGCGCAGTCAAACCGTTAAAGCCGGTAGTGTCGTTCACAAAGATCTCTCTTTGGTGATGCGGACGATGCGGGATTTCGTGCATGAGCGGGTAGAGCGGGTTCGCATTGATTCCCGCGAAACCTATCACAAATTAGTTGATTTTGCCGAGCGTTTTATCCCTGATCTTTTGACCACCTTGGAATGTTATCAAGGAGAGCGGCCGATTTTTGACCTCTACGGTATTGAGGATGAAATTCAAAAATCCCTGGGCCGTAAAGTGCAGCTCAAATCCGGAGGGTATCTGATTATTGATCAAACAGAGGCGATGGCTACCATTGACATTAATACGGGTGCGTTTGTGGGCCATCGCAATCTGGAAGAGACTATTTTCAAAACAAACTTGGAGGCGGCGCAGGCTATTTGTAGACAGCTAAGATTGCGTAACCTCGGGGGCATTATCATCATCGATTTTATCGATATGGAGGAGGAGGATCACAAACGCCAGGTATTGCGGGCCTTAGAAAAGGGGTTGGAGAAAGACCATGCCAAGACTCACATTAGTGAGGTCTCTTCTCTAGGGCTGGTAGAAATGACTCGCAAGCGCACCCGCGAGAGTTTGGAACAAATTCTCTGTGAACCTTGCCCTACCTGTAACGGTCGAGCAACCGTCAAAACGGTAGAAACCGTATGCTATGAAATTCTACGCGAGATTTTACGGGAGGCTCGTCAATTCGAGGCAAGTCAGTACTTGGTGATTGCAGCGCAAGAAGTGGTGGATCGCTTGATGGATGAAGAATCTGCCAGTGTTGCCGAGTTAGAGTCCTTTATTGGCAAGCCTCTGAAATTCCAGACGGAATTGCTTTATATGCGCGAGCAATTCGACGTCGTGATGATGTAACGGGCTGCATAAGGTTGGTGTTTATGGCCTTTCTTCGTCTTCTTCCTCGCTATTTTTATCTGTCCTTGGGGATATTGGTGTGCTGCATTGTGCTCGCTTTTGGGGCTTTGTGGGCTCTATGGACAGTGGTGGAGGATGAGCCGGCTACTATTTCCCGTTGGCTTAGCACGGCTCTTGGTCGGGAAGTGCACGTTAGCGAGATAGGGTTAAGCTGGCGAGGGGGAGAACCTAGATTACACTTGACGGGGGTACGAATTATAGACCCCCAAACCGAGCGGCCGTTGCTGAATGTTAGGGAAATTTACCTCGACGCAGCGCCTTCTCGTACTTCTGTGGAAGAAGAGTGGATACTGCGGCATCTAACGATTATTGGTGGAGAGCTAACGGTTGAGCGGAAACCAGCAGGCTGTATTCGCGTTTATGGTTTGCAAGACCTTGAATCCCCTTGTCCCCATCCGCCCCGTTTGCCAGCGTGGGTGCTTAATCTCACCCAGTTGACGCTAGTAGATATGGCAATCCGTTGGCTTGATCCTGTTTTGGAAAGGAAGCCCCTGGAGTTACAGGTGAGGGAATTACAGCTAAGAAATGAGGAAGATCGTCATTGGGTTGAGGGGAGGGCAACCTTAGCAGAAAAATTTGGCAGCGAGATTGTTGTCAAAGCGAAATTTACCGGTGGGGGAATTCGAGATCCAAAGAGTCAGGGAATTCTCTATTTAAAAGGGGAAGGCTTGCAATTAGCTTCTTGGCAAGCTTTTGACTTTCTTGCAGGACTGTATTTCACTCATGGCAAGGGCGATTTAGAATTAGGTCTGCGTTGGGAAAAAGCCGTTTTGCATCAGGTTCTAGCCAAGTTTGATTGGGAGAACCTGAAAATTACCGGTAATACCCAAACGACGGAGGTCCCTAGCTTAATCTCTTTCCAACGATTAGCCGGCACTGCCTATTATCATCCATTGGCGCAGGGATGGTCTCTGAAGATACCGCGGTTGGTGGTGATCCGAGATGGGAGGGCATGGCCAGCCACCACGGCGCTACAAGTGAAAATGGAAAGAGAACCGGTCCCTGAACTACAAGGTCAGTTGACATTTCTTCAGTTACAGGATGTTGTCCCTCTCTTACAACTTAGCGATCAGTTAGATCCTCAATTACGTCTCTTTCTCGCAAAAATGCAACCGACAGGGGAGTTGCGAAATATCAGGGCAGTTTTACCGCTTGAGGAGGAAGAAGCAAAGAATTGGAAATTTTCTGCTACCGGGGCGCGATTTGGAACCCAACCTTGGCGGCACCGGCCAGGTTGTCAAGGTTTATCCTTCGAATTACAGTTAATGAATAGGGGCGGACAGCTGTGGCTCAACAGCCATAATGCCCAGATTTTAAGCAGCTATTTAGAGAAGCCGGTCGCTGTGGATGTACTTGGAGGGAAGCTTTCCTGGGCGCGGAAAGGGAAGGATTGGCAGGTTCGCGCTGACGGTATTAAATTACAGAACCAGGATCTAGCTTTGACGGGCGGGTTGCGGCTCAAAGCTTTGTCTAAGGCAGATACCCCCCAGCTAGATTTATCTTTAATGCTTACAAAAATAGATCTTGCCACCTTACCTCAGTATCTTCCTTTGCGTGTTATGAAACCCGGCCTAGTACGGTGGTTGAAGCAAGCCTTTCCCCAGGGAGGGGCAGCAGAAGGCAGTCTCGTTTTTCAGGGGCCTTGGAGTCATTTTCCCTCCTCCCGGGATGGAAGCCAGTTTACCGTGGAGCTGGATATTCGTGGAGCTGTGCTGAATTACGCTCGAGGATGGCCAGTACTGGAGCGGGTTGCTGGCCATCTTCATAGTGATGGCGGGCAGATGGCTGTCCAGGTGACCGAAGGCCAGATGTTTAATGCCCAAGTAACGGAAGCGACGATTCAAATGAGCGATCTTGGCGCTGCGGTAGTTCCACTAACCATGACCGGCCGCGCTCAAGGAGGGGCAGAAGATGCCTGGCGTTTTGTTCAGCAAAGTCCCCTGCGGAAAAAATATGGAGAGTTTTTGGAAGGAATAAAAGTTAGCGGTGATACGGACCTGAAGCTGAAGCTGACGATGCCTCTGAGACATAAGAGAAAGCAGCCGAAGGTGGAGGGAGAATTAATTTTTACCCATGCCTATTTACGCCAACAGAACGATCCCTTCTTAGAATTTACCGCTATTAAAGGTAGCTTACACTTTACCCCGGCGGGGCTTAAATCGGAAAATTTAGTGGCCCGGCTGTTAGAGCAGCCTGTAAAAGCCGAACTTCGCAGTTTACCCCATTCACAGGGAGGAGTGGAGGTTCAGCTAAGTCTCAAGGGCCACTTGGAGGCGCGGCAGCTTGCGGAAAAATGGTTCCCTTCCCTGTCAACCTGGACCCAGGGTGCCGCCGATTTTATCGCCGATGTTACCTTTAAAAAAGCTAGGCCAGATGAAGATAAGGTCACGATAGCTCGCGTTAACTCCGATCTGAAGGGAATTAAAGTGGCTTTACCGCCGCCGCTAGCAAAGCCAGCCGACCAGAGGCGGAAGCTGTTGTGGGAATTTCGTGGTGCCGATAGAGATAAAAGACAAGTGACCCTTGTCTATGGAGATCGGTTACAGGGGATATTTGAGATGACGGGAGGGGAGAAGTCATCTCGTTTGCTAAGAGGGGAAGTACGCGTTGGAAATAATGGTCATCCACCCGTACTGTCTAGACCAGGAGTTCGGCTTGTGGGCACCCTGCCTAAACTCTCGATAGGTGCCTGGTGGGAAACGCTTAAAAGGACTCGCCAGGGTGCTTCTAGCCAACTAATGCAACTCAATCATATTGCCTTGCAAATTGAGCAAATGGAATTATTTGGGGGGTATTTTGAGGATGTTATGATAGAGGCAAACCGGACGCTTTCCCGCTGGCAAGCCCAAGTGACGGGGCCTTCTTTGAAAGGGTCGATAAAGATACCTGGAGAGGGGTCGAAGGAACCCCTGGCGATTGACCTAGAACATTTGTATTTGCACTCGATAGCCTCTGGTAGCAGCTTTTCATCGGTTAATCCTCAAACATGGCCCGCATTAGATTTAATATGCCGTCAGTGCCGCTACCATTATTATGATTTGGGCGTTGTTAAGGCATACGCTAGTCCCTATGCTGAGGGTTTCCGCCTAGAAGAGTTGGAAATTGTATCGCCGACTCTGCAGCTTAAAGCCAGCGGAGATTGGACGATACATGGGGAAACCCAATGGTCTTATTTGGATATCAAGGCTTATAGCCCGAAGCTAAGTCAATTACTGGCCGATGCGGGTTACCAGGCTAATATAGTTGGTGGAGAGACAGAGATAGAGATCATCGCTGGCTGGCCTGGGCCGCCCACTTTATTTTCCTTAGAACGGCTAGAGGGTAGTATGCGGCTAACCATGGATAAAGGCCGTCTATTAGATGTGGAACCTGGGGCAGGGCGGCTGTTTGGACTACTCAGCATTACAACGCTTCCGCGGCGGCTGGCACTAGATTTCAGTGATATTTTTGGTAAGGGCTTTACATTTGATCGCATTAAAGGCACTTTCTCCATCCGCGAAGGGAATGCTTATTCCAAGAATTTGATTATAAAGGGCCCTACCGCTCGAATCCAAGCTAGCGGAAGGATTGGTTTTGCAACGCAAGATTATGACCAGATCATAGCGGTAACCCCTCAGGTATCTTCAAGCTTGCCTTTAGCCGGAGCGATGGCGGGTGGGCCGGTGGGTTTGGGTGTCGGTACTGCTATTATGTTAGCGAATGAATTAGCGGGTAAAATATTCAATACCGGGATGGGGCGGCTGCTAACTTATTATTACTCGGTTTCTGGACCCTGGAAAAAACCAGTCGTAACCCGTACAAAGCACATTTTCTCCTTTAAAGAACGCGAGTAATAATGCATCAAATAAGGCTGTGAAAGCATTTAAAATCAATTGGGATGGGAACCCCAGGAAGCGGTGCTTATCCCATGTTGATATATATTTTATCTGTATCCGATAAACATAGAAAATAGGAGAGCATCTGTGAGCGTTGTCGCGGCGATTCAAATGGCATCAGGACCGAATGTTGGAGCCAACTTGCTAGAGGCGGAACGGCTTATCGCCCAAGCGGCTGCTAAAGGAGCAGAGCTAGTCATACTGCCTGAAAATTTTGCCCTTATGGGAGAGAAGGATGGTGCTTTACTGAGTATTGTTGAAGAGGAGGGGGATGGACCTCTGCAGGGATTCCTGGCGCAACAAGCTATTAGGCATAAAGTTTGGTTAGTAGGCGGTACCGTTCCTTTGCAAGCCTCTGAATCGGGTAAGGTCCGGGCTGCATGTCTGCTCTTTGATGCTGGTGGCCGAGTGGTGGCACGCTACGATAAGCTCCACCTGTTTGATGTGTCTCTTCCCGGCGGAGAAGAGAGATATTGTGAGTCTCTGACCATCGAATCCGGACAGGATGTGGTTGTCGCTGATACTCCTTTTGGAAAGCTGGGGCTTGCCGTCTGCTATGATTTACGTTTCCCAGAGTTATTTCGCTGTCTGGTGGAACGGGGGATGGAAATTCTGGTTTTGCCATCGGCTTTTACCGCACTTACGGGTAAGGCGCACTGGGAACCCCTCGTGCGGGCCCGAGCTATTGAAAATCTATGCTACGTGGTAGCCGCAGGCCAGGGAGGTTTTCATGCCAGTGGGCGCACCACTCATGGTGACAGTATGATTATTGATCCATGGGGGGTTATCTTAGCGCGCTTGCCCCGTGGCTCTGGCGTAATCACTGCTGAGCTAGATCCCGAACGCTTACGCAGTACACGTCGTAATTTTCCAACCATTGAACATAGGCGCCTTAGCTGCAAGCTATCATGAGCAATAGGGCAGAGATCATCGGACTTGGCAAGATGGCTCCTAGTGAAGTTTTAGGGGCGATTGAGAAGCATTTTCAAACTGAGCAGCCAGGTGCTGGAACAAGATCTCTCCTCGAGTTAGGCGCGTAGAAACTGGATACCGACTCTTACTTTAGCTACTTTGATACAAAAATCAGTGATAGAGAGGTTATGGGAAGACAATATAAAGCGATAGCCCTAGTTTCCGGAGGGCTGGATTCCATGCTTGCCGTCAAGGTAATACAGGAGCAAGGCATTCATGTAGAGGGAATCAATTTTTTTACGGGCTTCTGCGTCGAGGGACATACCCATGCCATCCGCAATAAGGATAAAAATAAAGCTAAGCGCAATAATGCCCTATGGGTGGCTGAGCAGCTAGGAATCAAACTGCACATGATAGAAGTGATTGAGGAATACAAGAACGTAGTGCTCAATCCAAAATATGGTTATGGGGCTAATCTCAATCCATGTCTCGATTGTAAAAGCTTTATGGTGGGTAAGGCGCTAGCATGGATGAAAGAAAATAATTTTGATTTCATTATTACCGGCGAGGTTGTAGGACAGCGTCCTAAATCCCAACGAGCCAAGACAATGCCGGTGGTAGCCCGCGAGTCAGGCGCTCATGATCTATTATTACGGCCTCTTTGCGCCAAGAATCTTCCTCTTACTCTGCCAGAGCGTGAAGGTTGGGTGGAGCGGGATGGGCTTTATGATTTTAGTGGCCGTTCCCGTAAGCCACAAATGGCTTTAGCGGCCCACTTTGGAATCGAAGGTTATGCTCAGCCGGCAGGTGGCTGCTGTTTTCTTACCGATGCTAACTACTCGGCTAAGCTGGCTGATTTATGGCAGGCCCGTAGTACTCGGGATTATGAACTGGACGATATCATGCTGCTCAAGGTGGGGCGTCATCTGCGGCCACGCCCCCATTTTAAGCTTATTGTCGCGCGGGATTTGGGAGAAAATAATTACCTGGAAGGCTATGCCAAGGCATTTACTCACTTACGGACGGTAAGCCATAAAGGTCCATTAACGCTGGTGGATGGTGCTTTGGAGAAGGACGATATGGTGTTGGCAAGCCAACTAGTGGCCCGCTTTAGTCAAGGCAGGGAGGCACCACAGGTGCAGGTGAAAGTTGCCCGCCCCGGTGGGGAAGCCCATATTCTAGCGGTTGCTCCGCTCTCTAATGAAGACATCCCCAAGGAGTGGTATGTATGATTAGGGATTACTGCCCTTAGATGCTCTAACTTGAGGAGAGTTGGATGAATGTGCGGAGATTGGATGTTCGCCATTTGCTTTGCCCGCTACCTGTGATCCGGACTCAGCAAACAGTCAAGGAACTAATCTCGGGAGATGTTTTAGAAGTCATCAGCACCGATCCGGGGGCGCTGAACGATATCCCCGCTTGGTGCCGGGTCAATGGCCATCGCGTGCTTGAAGTTACCGAACGGGGCAGGGAGGTGGTGGTGCGTTTGGAAGTCAGTAAAACATCTCAGTAAATTATCAAAGTGCCGCCATGCACGCTAGAATAATTTTTTGTATTAAATGGGCCTAGAGCGGAGGAGACTTCGATGGCTGTTGAAGATGTATTAAGAATAATCGAAGAAGAAAAAATAAAGTTCGTCGATTTCCGTTTTACGGATACTCGGGGAAAAGAGCAGCATGTCTCCATGCCTGCCTATAGGGCGGATGAAGAGAGCTTCAGGGAAGGCAAGATGTTTGATGGCTCTTCCATTGCCGGTTGGAAGGCGATTCAAGAGTCAGATATGATTCTGATGCCAGACCCAGAGACGGCAGTGCTTGATCCTTTCATGGAGGAAAAGACCTTGGTGTTGCGCTGCGACATCGTAGAGCCGACTACCCTGCAGGGTTATGAACGGGATCCCCGCTCTATTGCCAAGCGTGCCGAAACCTATCTAAAGTCCACAGGTATTGCGGATACTGCCTATTTCGGTCCAGAGCCTGAATTTTTTGTATTGGATGATGTTCGTTGGGGAACCAGTATTTCCGGCTCTTTCTATAAGATTGACGCCGAGGAATCTCACTGGAATTCTGAGCGGGTTTATGAGACTGGCAATATTGGGCACCGGCCTACTATTAAAGGGGGTTATTTTCCTGTGCCCCCGGTCGATTCCTTGCAAGATCTTCGTTCCGCCATGTGTTTAATTTTGGAGCAAATGGGGGTGCCTGTGGAGGTTCACCACCATGAAGTGGCAACGGCAGGGCAGTGCGAGATCGGCACTCAGTTTGATACCTTGGTGCGCCGGGCCGATGGACTACAGATTCTTAAGTATGTGGTGCTTAATGTGGCCCACTCTTTTGGTAAAACCGCCACCTTTATGCCTAAACCCTTAGTAGGAGATAATGGTAGCGGCATGCATGTCCACCAGTCCCTAGCAAAAGAGGGAGCAAATATTTTTGCTGGCGATAAATATGGGGGTTTGTCCGAGACTGCTCTGTATTATATCGGGGGTACTATTAAACATGCTCGGGCCCTTAATGCTTTCACGAATGCTTCGACCAATTCCTATAAGCGTTTAGTTCCAGGCTTTGAGGCGCCAGTCTTATTGGCCTATTCTGCCCGCAACCGTTCCGCATCTATTCGGGTGCCCTATGTAACCAGCCCCAAGGCGCGGCGTATTGAAGTTCGATTTCCGGATTCCACCGCTAATCCTTATTTTGCCTTTACCGCTATGCTAATGGCCGGGCTTGATGGTATTCAAAACCGAATTCATCCTGGCGATGCCATGGATAAGAACCTTTATGACTTACCACCCGAGGAGATAAAAGATATTCCCACGGTTTGTTTTTCCCTCGAACAGGCCCTAGAAGAGCTGGATCGGGATCGGGAATTCCTTAAGGCGGGAGGGGTTTTTACCGATGACGCTATTGATGCTTATATTGCGTTAAAGATGGAAGATGTCACTCGCCTGCGGATGACTACCCACCCCATCGAGTTTGATATGTATTATAGTCTTTGAAAGAGTGCCCAGGATATGGCAAGAAGCTGTTATTTGCTTTTTTGGCTTCCCGAATGAATAAGCCAGGTCTTGGTTGTTGCTGACCAAGACCTGGGATTACGTACGCCTAACAGAAAGCGTTATTGAGGGAGGACTGCTACCGGGCCGATGCTAAACATTTGGCAGTAGTCAGGCTGGGGGCCTATTTTAGAATCCTTCGTAGCCTCGTATATAGTGGTCAAATTTTCCTGCCGGATGCGTTTGGCGTTGGCGATGGCGTCTTCCTCATTCTTTCCCTGGACGACAACAAAGAATCCCTGCCCGAGCTTACCCATGTAGTGGGCTCTCAGTACCTTTCCCTTGTTCGCGTAGGTCTGAAGCCGTTTTGTAATCTCTGGGAATATTTTATTGAATACCTCTTCTGGATATTTGTCTGCCTCCGGGGGGCGCTCACAATGAAGCAAGACATCGCTTTCATCGAATTCTGTGTTAAGCGCGGCATTTACACTTGTGCTGGCAAACAATGCGAGAAAAGCGATTAAATATAAGTAATTTATTTTATTCATAAATTTTATTCCATACTTAATTAGGGGAAATCCTATGTGATAGATGCACATAATTGCAGCAAACTCCACATCGATTCATGCGCTTGGTTAGATTAAGCTCATCAAACCCGAATCGACTTAAAGGTTCATCTTAAAAGGTACTACATTTGCAGGTATTGAGGCAATCATTTCATGGCTTTTTACCAATCTCTTTAGGAGTTAAGTCCCTCGGCGAAGAATTTAAGGCATCTTCAGCTATACTGGCCGTTATTGTCTGGAAACATGATCGTGACCAAACGGAGCAAGATCGTGCTTGCCTGATCCCATACCGGTTTTATCGCATGCTCGATAACTCCAGAAGCATGGAGAGGGGCTGACCCGCCTGATTTTTTCTCAGAACCTATCCAGGAGATTGAAGCATCCGCCACCCGAGTACCTCAATTAGGCGCAGCTTAATCGGCAGTTTCCTCCTTACCGCCTTGGTGCGGTTTTGCTTCCATAGTCTTACACTCACTTCGGGGGGAATTCATGAAGGTTGTTACCGGGTTAAAGATAAACAGTTTTTTTAAATTAAAGCGGATGACTGCCGAGTATATTTGCAGGTAAAGCGTTATTTTACCTTTTCCTTCATTTTTAGTTTATTTCTAAAATATGCGTATACTGCTTCTTTTATGCGGTTTAATACCAGTTATTACCCTAGGTGGCATCTATAAGTATGTCACTCCGGATGGGAAGGTTGAGTATTCCGATCAGCCGCGGGAAGGCGCCGTGGAACTTACAACAATGCCCTTACAGACCTATTCGCCGCCACCGTTGCCTAAAAACATGGAAGCAGCCGATCAAACTAAAGCAAACGCAATGGTTTCCCATCGGCTGAGCATCCTTGCCCCTCAGGATGATGCAACCGTGCGAGAGAATACCGGTAAAGTTGAGGTGGCGCTCCAAGTAGAACCGCCCCTGGAAGTTGACTCAGATTATAGGCTGCAGCTTTTATTGGATGGCCAGTCAGTAGGCAAAACTAAAACCAACCTTAGATATACTTTGACTAATGTGGATCGAGGCAGCCATACGCTACAGGCAAAATTACTTGATCGAGCGGGAACACCCGTTGCCCATTCCGAAACCATCACTTTCCATATGCGGCGTATGTCGATCTTGTTTCACGGTAAAGGCCAGCCTGGTGGCGTGCAAAGGGCCCCTAGAGCGCCGCAGATGCCAAGAATGCCAGGGCCGCCTAATCCTGGTGGCGCCCCTACTCCTTAAAAAGTTAGGCGTTCATCTGACGGTTTGCGGTAGGAGCCAAAATAGAGTGCTCATTGTTCAGTTGCCCATAGGTCTGCATGGGTGAAAGGGAACCTCGGTAATCTGGATTGGACTTATAATTATCAGGCTTAGTTAACCAGCCGATAAGATTAATTAATACAAAAATAATGGCGATGATAATAAGAACTTTAGGTGCGTTCATCGGGTTTTACCTCCAAAATAACGTGGGATCCATCAAGTGAGCAGTTTTAATCCATCTTTCAACTATCCATGGTTTGCGTAGTATATATGCGAGGAGCTAGATTCGACGAGTCGAGTCGAGTCAAGCAGGGTAGCACACTTTGGTTAATGCTGACAGCGGGGACAGTAATAGCTTGCCCGTTGGCCAATGCGTTCAAGGCGAATAGGAGTTCCGCAAACCGGGCAAGGATGGGCGTTACGATTGTAAATTTGGAGCTGATGAACGAAATAGCCGGGTTTACCATCGCTAGTTAAAAAGTTCCGCAATGTAGTTCCTCCCGCCTGAATTGCATTATCTAGCACTGTCTTAATAGTGTCTGCTAGCCGTTGGTAGCGGGCTAAACCGATGCGGCCAGCGGATCGCCGGGGATGAATCCCTGCCAGAAACAGTGCTTCATTAGCATAAATATTTCCAATCCCAACTACTATCCGGTGGTTCATGATAAAGACTTTAACCGGGGCTCGCCTATGGCGGGAGTGTTTAAAAAGATAATGTCCATCAAATAGAGATTCTAAGGGTTCTGGCCCAAGTATCTCCAGCAGAGGGTGATGCACGGGGTTCGCTTGAGTCCAGGATACTGATCCAAATCGGCGGGGATCGTTGAAACGCAAACAACGGCCGCTATTCAATAGGATATCAAGATGATCATGTTTTGCAGGCGGTGTATTATTTGTGACCAGGCGTAGACTTCCAGACATACCGAGGTGAAAAATAATCGTACCCTGGGTACAATTCAAAAGGAGGTATTTGCCACGGCGTCCTACAGCGAGAAAGGACTGGCCAATAAGATTCTGGGTTAAGAAGAGCGGAATTGGCCAGCGTAGACGGGACTCTCGGACAATAACTGTATGTATTTGGCGGCCTACGAGGTGTGGTTCGATGCCGCGACGAACGGTTTCAACCTCTGGTAATTCGGGCACTGGATTGGTCCGCTATGGGTGATTTGCCAAGTTTCTCTTTAAGCTTGTAGGTTAGTTCCGTGGTAACTGAAATAGGGTATTCCAGGCCGAGACGGATAAATGGTATTCGACTCCAAAATCTGAGCGGGCCAATATTAAACGGGGTAGGGTTGCGAGGAGCTCAAGCTGAATGGGGGGAACTCCTTCCCTTTGTACTTCAATAGTAACCAGTGTTGCCCTGTTTCCTTTCAGTTCGACCTGCTGGGCGGTATGTTGCTGCCAAGCCTTGACTAGCTTTGCAATCGCCTCGCTGGTCGGCTTGCCATTGGTGCCTTCAGCGCTCCAGGTCTCTTGAGTTCGGCGTAGTACAATGGTGCGTTTAGGGCTGACCTTTGGATTACCTGCCTCGATCGTGACCTGGGGGAGCCGTAGTTCGGTGATGGCGTAGTCACCAGGAAACAAGGCTGGATCGACAAAATCGGCGGTGCCCGAAGCAACGGCCTGAAAAGCGTTGTCGCTAATGAGATGAACCCTATCTTTCACCAAAACATAACGGCGTTGGTGTAGCGGTTCCGTGGTGCCAAAGGCGAGTGCTAGGCCATCTAGAGTTAGGCGGGCTTCAGGAGGTTCTAGATTTAAGTTGCTAAGGTTTATATTTTGGACCGGGTAATGGCTATAGCTTGGGGTTTTCGCAATACTTAGCAGCGTTTCGACCATAGGTGTGTTAGCCGGTGCTTGGATAGGAGCCGTAACGAACCAATTTCCTTGCTTTCGCTCCAGCTGGATCGCTTGGCGGGATTTATGGGCCAAACGGATTGTCTGGATGCGCTCAGCATTGATGGACGTGAGCGGACTTAGAACGGGTTCGGGCTTGATTCCCGGTTCATAAAAAACGGCCCAAGCCAGGAGTCCAGCAATAGCCAGGAGGGCAAAATTAAGCAAGGTACGTGTGTTCATGGAAGTTTTACTTCAACGTTGCCGCCGCCGCCACCAGATGAGTAACCCAAGGCTTAGTAATGCCGCGGGTAATACTAATAAAAATCCTAGGCCGATTGCCCAAGAAGCTGTGGAAGAAAGCTGGAGAAAGGTATCGGGGCGTGTCCGTGCTGGAGTGACGATAAAGCGATCCTCATGGGTAAGCCAGTTAATAAGATTAAGGCCCAAATCCAAATTAGCCCCCCCACCAAGATAAGCGTTGGAGAGAAAATCCCCATCGCCAATAACGGCTACGCGCTGGGTACGGGTCTCAGGCGCGCTTTTTTCTTCACTGGTCATCGCCTTCTTGGAGGGAGGTGGCCCTCGATTTAGAGCGAATCCAATGGTAAAAGGACCGGCGGTATCTTTTCCTTGATCAAACTCGATTTTTTCCTCCAACCCGGAACTTTCTACCCAGGTCCGGGCTAAGGTAGCAAGTACTGCTTGGGCCTTCCAGCCGTTCTTTTTTTTATTCTCCAACGCAGCCGCCCGGGGAAATAAAGTAACCGATGTGAGGTGCTCGGTAATGGCATGATTATCGTATTCCGAGACCAGAGCAAAGGTAATGTTGCCACGGCCAAGTAATAGCCGAGCGCTAGGGTCGATGATGGTCCCCGGTAGTAGCGTGATACCGAGATCCTTCGCCAGGGGTTCTAATCCATGCAAAGGCCCGGGTTCGGCCAGCCAGAGCAGGTGACCACCATTTTTAACATAGGCCTGGATAAGTTCTACCTCGCCCGGCAAGAGATCAGTCTGGGGGCTGGCAACGACTAAGCACTGGATGTTATCTGGAATTTGAGATTGAGTTGCCAGATTTAATAACTGAATATGAAACCCTTTAGTTTCCAGGTATTGGGTAAAATTCTCGAGATCAAAACCAGTATGGCCATGGGGGTCCCGTTCGCCATGGCCCGTTAGGAAAACAATTTTTGTCTCGCCGCTGCGAGCAACCCGATTTAGGGCATTAGTCAAGCCTTCCTCAGACAAATTTCGCAGTTTTTCCTGCCGGCCATCTTTTTTAATCACCAGATCCGTTTCAAGGGTAACTCCCAACTCCCGGACTTGAGTGGGCGCCATTTCCGGGTTGATATACTTTAATTCCAGATCCGGTTTGTATTGCTGATAGCGTTCAATCAGTTGGGTAATTTGCTGCTTGTAATGGGGATCTTGAGCAAAACTGATGATGGTAACCGGACCTTCAAGCTGTTCCAGAAGCGATTGACTCGCCTGGGAGAGAGTATTGCGGCCGCTAGCAGTCCAGTCAGCCTGGTAGTTATACCGTAGGCTAAGGACAGCGATCAGACCTACAATAGTGAAGAATAAGAGGGTGAAAAAAAGATTTTGTAGTCTGATTTGCCGATGAGTTTTTCGAGTGACGCGCATATGCTGTCCCGGTTGGCTCCTTAATACCGATACAATTAAATTATGAATTAATGAGGTAGCCGGTCAGCATCGAGCCGGCGGATACTCAGCACTAGAAAAGTTATTATAATCAATAAGTAATAAATAATATCACTGCTATTGAATTGACCTTCTAGTAAGGTTTGGTAGTGCCGAAACAGGGAGAGATAGCTGAATACCTCATCACCCCCTTCTTTTAAAATACCGCTATTGCCGGCCCAATCGATAATCCAGAGTAACAGTAGTACGCCAAAGGAGCCAATAGCGGCTACCGTAGTCTGCTGGGTTAGGGAGGAAAGAAATAACCCAATGGCGATAAAACTTGCAATCAGTAGTACTAACCCGAGCAATCCCGTTGCCAAGAGCCCAAAATCCAGGGTACCCCCTAGGAGCAGGGAAAGGGGCATCAAAGCAAGCAAGAGAGTCATAATGATAAAGAAGGCTAGCGTACCTAAGTATTTACCGAGCACAATTTCGGTCATGGAGAGAGGAGCTGAGAATAGCAGGGCGAGAGTACGGCTGCGCCTTTCATCGGCCACCAGGCGCATGGTCATCAAAGGGACTATCAAAAGCATAATCACGGCGGCATTTTGAAATAGGGGGAGAGCTACGATTTCAGTGATCCCAGGCGCTTCGGGAAGACCCATAAGGCGGGGTTGGAATTGCAAGAAATAGGCAACTTGAGTGAAAAACATATAGCCAAAAAGAATTTGGGTGACTGCTAGAGTGGCCCAGGCTAAGGGTGAGAGGAACAAACGGCGTAGCTCGTGTAGCGCCAAGGTAAAAACCATCATAGCGCCGACTCCTGCGAGGCTTCCGTCTGAGTAATAGCGACGAAAATTTCTTCTAGCGTACGCCGCTCCGGGGTGAGTTCCCGCAGATACCACCCTTCATCAACGGCGCGGCGAACCAATTCTTCCACGGGATCTTGCTTATCAGGTTGAGAATGAAGCCGGAATCGCCCGTCTTTCTCCCTTTCTACACTTGTCACGCCCTTTATGGACATTAGCGCATCGGCTGTGGGGGGGGCGCCAAACCTTACCAAGGTGCTGGTAGCCTCCATCCGCTGACTTAGCCCCGCGATAGTATCGGTAAGCACTAATTTTCCTTGGTTAATAATCTGGACCCGATCACAGATAGCCTGGACTTCCGGCAGGATGTGGGTGGAAAGGATGACGCTATGTTCTTGGGCTAGATCACGAATAAGTTCGCGAATCTCCCGGATTTGGATGGGGTCTAAACCTACTGTCGGCTCATCCAGGATAATCACGGAGGGAGAGTGAATGATGGCTTGTGCAATTCCCACTCGCTGCTGATAGCCCTTGGAAAGATTGCCAATCAACCGTTTGCTCACTTCTTTTAAACCGCAGCGATTGATAGCCGAGGTAATGGCCCCTGCCTGTTGGTTTCTTGGTATACGGTTGAGGCGGGCGCAGAAAGCAAGATATTCGGTCACGGTAAGTTCCCGATAAAGGGGAGGGGTTTCGGGTAAGTAGCCGAGGCCTTGTTTAGCCCGCTTGGGTTTATCTAGCAAGTCGAAATCATTAATCCTCACTTGCCCGGAACTCGGCGCCAGGCTGCCTGCCAGGATTTGCATGGTAGTGGTTTTCCCGGCACCGTTAGGGCCAAGAAAACCCAATATCTCGCCCCTTCGAACATCGAAGCTAACGTTTTTAACAGCGCAGTGCCCGCTATAATATCGGTATAGTTGTTCCACGCGTATTAGAATATCTTGCGTCATGGGTCGTTTATTAAGTTCCTCGGCAAAGAAAGCTTTGAGGTATTACTGCCCTTCGCAGCCTAACTCGTTTTTTCCCTGAAAAATTTGATGCACGCTCTTTGGGGTTATTCTTCAATATAGGGCTTTTCTTGCTCCTTGGCTCTGGCCCTACACTATCCCCTTATTTATTCATAGGTGCTTATATTTATTTGTATTGCTTGCTATTGACAGCTAACCAGATAAACGCCATTTTGGCATATTATTCCTTTAACTTGAACCCACTTGGTGGATTGGCGCAAGCGTTCCAGAGGAGCGATAGCGGGCGTAATCGGTTAAGATTTGGTGGTGGTCAAAGACTAAGTTTTCAGGAAGTTTATCCAGCAAAAATAAGGCTACTTCAGCCGCATCGTCGGCGGCTTTAGGGACCCCGGAAGCGCTGGCTGCGTAGACCGCGCTGATGGTATGGCCACGAGGATCTCGTGCTGGATCAGAGTAACAACCTAACAGGGCTTCAAGACTAACCCTAAGCCCGGTTTCCTCTTGGGCTTCCCGTATTGCCGCTTGCTCCAGCATCTCGCCAACGTCCACAAAGCCACCCGGTAGGGCCCATCCGAGGGGAGGGTTACGGCGTTTAATGAGGATAATAGGTTGATTAGAGCGATCTTTTAGAGTGATGATGATGTCGACTGCCAGTAGAGGGGTGATAGGTTTAGGCATGGTATTGTCCTGGATAAGAGACTGTCAAGCATGAGATATATGGAGGCAATGTCTCTTTTATAGACCCTGATTACCGCATCGGCTAGTATGCGGTTTCCGCTGGGAGAATGACGTATCTATAAAAATAATCGGATATTTGTTTGAGATAATAAAAACAAAGCCGGTAAGCGGGGTTTTCCCCCGGGCAATATCCAAAAATTTATAATTTATAAAGATACTTAATTCTGGCATAACATAACATCGGAGAATTAAATTTCATGTTTTCAGGAGTTTTAGAAGTGAGTTTTTGGGGCTATGTTGTAGTCACGCTGGTGCTCACCCACCTGACTATTATCAGTGTGACCGTTTATCTTCACCGCCACCAGGCCCACCGGGCGCTGGAACTGCATCCGGCAGTGAGCCACTGTTTTCGTTTCTGGCTGTGGCTGACCACGGGGATTGTGACCAAGGAATGGGCGGCGGTGCACCGGAAACACCATGCCAAATGCGAGACAGCCGAAGACCCCCACAGTCCGCGGGAGGTGGGTATCCACAAGGTATTATGGCAAGGGGCCTCGCTCTACCGGGTGGCGGCCCGAGACCCGCAGGTGACGGAGAACTATGGCCATGGTACCCCGGATGATTGGCTTGAGCGCAACCTCTACACGAAACATAGCTACGCGGGGATTGTGCTGATGCTGTTCATCAACCTGGGTTTGTGGGGTGTAGCGGGTTTGGTGATATGGGCGGTTCAGATGCTCTGGATTCCTTTCTTTGCGGCGGGGGTGATTAACGGGCTGGGTCATCACTGGGGCTATCGGAACTATGAGGTGGCCGATGCCTCCACCAATCTTCTCCCCTGGGGGATATTGATTGGGGGGGAGGAGTTGCACAATAACCACCACGCCTATGGCAGCTCCGCCAAGCTCTCTTCCAAGTGGTATGAGTTGGATATCGGCTGGCTCTACATTCAGGTGTTGGCGGCGTTGAAGCTGGCCCGGGTGAAAAAGGTGGCCCCTAAGCTGCTTATCCAGCCCGGCAAGCAGTGGGTGGATGTGGATACGCTCAGGGCCGTGGTGGCCCATCGCTTCCACCTGCTGACCGCCTATGGGCGGGAGGTCATAGCCCCGGTGCTCAAGGAGGAGGCGGCTTATTTCTCGGGCAATGCGCTCTATCGGCGGGCTCGGCGCTGGCTGCTACGCCATGAGGCCCTGGTGGACGCCAAGGCTCGCCAAGAGCTTAGCGCTATGCTCAAGGACAATCAGCGCCTGGAGACGGTCTATCGCTTCCGCCAGCAGCTTCAGGCTCTCTGGTCCCAGGCCTGGTCTAGCCAGGAGGCACTCTTGGACGCCCTGCAGGAGTGGTGCCGTCAGGCCGAGGACTCCGGCATCAAAGCCTTGCAGGATTTCGCCCTCTCCCTGCGCGGCTATTCCCTTCAGCAGGTTTGAATGGATAAATAATTTTATGATGCCCTCTAAAAACCCGCCAGGAAAGACGGGTTTTTAGAGGAAATTCAAGCAGAATTAATAGTTACTTAATTTTAGCTTCTTTATAAAGAACATGCTTGCGTACTACTGGATCGTATTTTTTCTTTTCTAGCTTTTCCGGTGTGGTACGTTTGTTCTTTGTCGTCGTGTAATAATGGCCGGTACCTGCACTGGATACCAACTTGATTTTATCGCGCATACTTTCTCTCTCCTTATATTTTTTCGCCTCGGGCTCGCATATCCGCCAAGACTCGATCAATACCTAGTTTATCGATCATTCGGAGTCCTTTGCCACTTACTTTAAGTTTTACCCAACGATTTTCACCTTCAACCCAGAACCGATGGGTATGGAGGTTAGGCAGAAACCGGCGCCTAGTTTTGTTATGGGCGTGGGAAACATTATTACCGCTCGCGGGGCGTTTGCCCGTTACCTGACATACTTTGGACATTATTGATTACTCCTAGATAAGCGCCTGGAGAACCCAGGGGACGTTATGAATGTAAAAAAGCGGGTTATACCAAATCTTGGGTAAATTTTATAGAAGCCTTTATATCCAGGCAACTTTTTGTCCAGGTTTTGGGGTGTTTTCGGCAGGTAGCGCGGGATTTTTATCATCCCATAACCCTATTTCCACCGGAACCAAAATTTCCGTAGCTAATGGAAGATGATCAGAGACGGCATGGGCTAATGCGCAAACTTGAATGACCTCTAACGAGGGGCTTACTAGGATATGATCAATATGCCGTTTTGGGCGCCAGCTAGGATAGGTTGGGATTTTAGTGACTGGTGCCTTCAGTCCAGTTTTTCGCAATAAGGCACGCAATTCAGGGCTGTGAATCTGGCAATTTAAATCCCCCATGACCACGACGTACGGATGATTGTGGACTAAGTTACTGATGAAATCTAATTGCTGGGTTCGCGAGCGGCGGCCTAGAGCAAGGTGAATCATAAGGACGATTAGGGGATTTTTGGGATTACCAAAGTGGGCCAAGATAGCCCCTCGGCCGGGTACTAGACCTGGCAGCCGATAGGTACGAAGATAGCTTGGCTGTATTCGGCTAAGGAGGGCATTGCTTTGCTGAGCGATATTAGCAAAGCGGCGCGTGGCTTGCTGGTGCAAATAGGTAAAATCGCAAAGTTCCGCAAGTAGTTTTGCTTGGTTCACAAAGCCGGTGCGCAGGCTACCACTATCTGCTTCTTGCAACCCCACAATATCGAAATCCGATATTACTTGGGCAATGCTGGCTAGGGTTTGATGGCGGCGCCCATCGGGCAGAATATGCTTCCAGCTCCGGGTAAGGTAATGATGATAACGGGTAGTGGTAACGCCTGCTTGAATATTATAGCTTAACAGGCGCAGGCTGTGTTGTTCCTGAGCAGAAGAAGTTGACGGTGAACAAAGGGCTAAGTCAGGCATTCTAACCTTTCCTTAAAGTTAATCTTCTTGCTTATCTTACCTTATGGTAATTTTTATACCAGGCTACGAAGCGGGCGATCCCTTCTTCGATAGGTGTAGCGGGGTGGAACTCCATGTCCTGGATTAAATCATCCACATCCGCATAGGTGGCAGGGACATCTCCAGGTTGTAGAGGGAGTAAATTCTTTTTTGCTTCGCGGCCCAGACATTCTTCTAGTATTTTAATAAATTTACCGAGTTCTACCGGTTGGTGATTACCTATGTTGTAAATTCGGTAGGGTGCGGAACTTGTATTTGGCTCGGGGGTAGCCCCATTCCAGTTGGTGTTGGGAGTCGGGAGTCGATCCAGTGTGCGTGTCACTCCCTCTACGATATCGTCAATATAGGTAAAGTCCCGTTGATGACGCCCGTAATTATAGATCTCAATAGGTTTGCCTGCCAGGATATTACGGGTAAACTTAAAAAGAGCCATGTCTGGTCGCCCCCAAGGGCCATAGACGGTGAAAAAACGCAATCCAGTCGTTGGAAGTCGATATAGGTGGCTATAAGTATGGGCCATTAATTCATTAGCCTTTTTTGAAGCCGCATACAAACTCAAGGGATGATCCACATTATCTTGGACTGCGTAGGGCATTTTGGTGTTAGCGCCATAAACAGAGCTACTGGAGGCAAAAACGAGATGTTCTACTTGGTAATGGCGGCAGTTCTCTAAGATGTTCAGGAAGCCATATAGATTGCTATCCATATAGGCATAGGGATTTTCCAAAGAGTAACGAACGCCAGCTTGAGCCGCCAGATTAACTACCCGTTGGGGCTGGTATTTAGCAAATATAGCCTGCAAAGCTTCGCGATTCTCCAGCCCGATAGGCACTTCGGTAAAAGCGGAGTCATTTTGAAAGCGAGCCAGCCGGGCTCGTTTCAGATCAACATCGTAATAGTCATTGAGATTATCAACGCCAATGACTTCATCACCCCGCTTTAGTAGTTTTTCGGTCAATGCCGCGCCGATAAAACCGGCGCTTCCCGTCACCATAATTTTCATTTAGACGTTTCCTGGACTTTGCCTTAGGGCATTATTATGTAGGCCAAATTTAGAATAGCTTAAAGGCGGCCATCTACCGCCTCCTTAGGGAGAAGATGTTTGACGTCGTAGAGAATGCTTTTTGGTTTCCCTAAGGCGCGAATGCCTGTGGCGTTCAGCTCAGTAAATTGCTGGTGAGCTACCGCCACGATGATAGCATCGTAATAACCGTCTCTTAAATTAGTGACAAGAGCAATTCCATACTCTTGTCTAGCCTCCTTAGCGTCTACCCAAGGATCGTAAATATCAATTTGAGCATGGTAGTTTTTGAGCTCGGCGATAATATCCATCACCCGGGTATTGCGCAAATCGGGGCAGTTTTCCTTGAAAGCGAGCCCTAGAATTAATATTCTGCTATCTACTACATGGATGCGGCGCTGGGTCATGAGTTTAACTATTTGGCTAGCAACGTAGCTTCCCATGCCATCGTTAACGCGACGGCCGGCGAGGATCATTTCCGGTTGGAAACCGATGGCTTGCGCCTTATGGGTGAGGTAGTATGGGTCGATGCCAATACAGTGCCCGCCAACCAGTCCGGGGCGAAATGGCAAGAAATTCCACTTGGTCGCTGCTGCATCCAAGACCTCCTGGGTATCAATACCAAGTCGGTTAAAGAGCATTGCCAACTCATTGATGAGGGCAATATTGACATCCCGTTGGGTATTTTCGATTACTTTGGCCGCTTCAGCCACACGGATGCTATTTGCTTTATGGGTGCCTGCGGTAATAATACTGGCATAAATCTGATCAACCAATTCCGTGGCTTCAACAGTAGAGGCCGATATAACCTTGCAGATAGAAGCTACTCTATGCTCTTTATCTCCTGGATTGATTCGCTCGGGGCTATAACCTGCAAAGAATTCTTGATTATAGGTGAGTCCTGATTCGCGTTCCAGAATGGGAACACAAACCTCCTCGGTAGCTCCTGGATAAACGGTAGATTCGAAAATAGCGATATCCCCCCGTTTAAGTACTTTGCCTACCGTACGGCTCGCGCTTTCCAAGGGGCGGAGATCAGGGCGTTTATGTTCGTCAATAGGCGTAGGAACGGTGATAATGTAGACATTGCAAGCAATTAAATCTTGTGGTTGGTGGGTATAATGGAGTTGGGTGGCTTCTGCCAGTAATTCAGGTTCTACTTCTAGAGTACTATCATGTCCTTCTTTTAACTCCGCAATACGTTTTGGATTGATATCAAACCCCATAGTAGGAAACTTTTTGCCGAATTCCACCGCCAGGGGGAGCCCCACATAACCTAGCCCGAGAATTCCCACTCGTATTTCTGTTAATGTTAGCACCGCATGTTTCTCCCTTATGTTAGCAATTCGGTACGATGTATTGGTTTATTTAGGTGAATATAGGAGGGTAATTGCTTGCGAGGCTATCGGTCTAGTAGCTAAATTCTTAATAGCCTGGAGGAATGTGGTCATGCCAGTCCGTGACTTGTTGGTAGCGGTGGGCAAGGTTAAGGAGGCGCGCCTCGCTGAAATAATTGCCGATGATTTGCAAGCCGATGGGCAGCCCTTGGGCAAAGCCTGCCGGAATGGAAAGCGCGGGCAATCCAGCCAGGTTAACGTTGATGGTATAAATATCAGCTAAGTACATAGCAACCGGATCATCGCTTTTCTCTCCGAGTTGAAAAGCGGGTGTTGGTGAAGTAGGGCCCATAATGATATCTACCTCGGTAAAGGCTTGTTTAAAATCATTGCTGATAAGTCGCCGTAACTTCTGGGCTTTGAGATAATAGGCATCGTAGTAGCCTGCCGAGAGCACATAAGTGCCTATTAAAATCCGGCGCTTGACTTCAGGGCCAAAGCTTTCCCCCCGAGAGCGGCAATAAAGATCCAGGAGATCCTTGGGATTATCGCAACGATAACCAAAACGAGCACCATCATAGCGGGAAAGGTTAGAAGAACACTCTGCTGGGGCAACCACATAATAGGTGGGGACAGCTAGCTCGGTGTTAGGCAAGCTGATTTCATGGATCTGAGCGCCGAGGCGTTCAAATTCTTTGATAGCGGCTTCAATGGGGATGGCGATATTCGGGTTTAGGTTTTCAGCGAAATATTCTTTGGGCAGGCCGATTTTAATCCCCTCGATACTCTCTTCAAGAGAAAGGGTGTAGTCGGGAACATCTTGCTCTACAGAAGTGGAGTCCCGCTCGTCGAAACCCGCCATGGTATTAAGTAAAAGAGCTGCATCCTGGGCAGTGCGAGCCATAGGACCGCCCTGGTCGAGGCTGGAGGCAAAAGCAATCATTCCGTATCGGGAAACCCGGCCATAAGTAGGCTTTAGCCCCGTGATTCCACATAAAGCTGATGGTTGACGGATAGAACCACCGGTATCTGTTCCGGTTGCCGCAGGAGTCAATCTTGCAGCTACTGCCGCCGCCGATCCCCCCGAGGAACCACCGGGAACTCGGTCGTGAGCCCAGGGATTTTTCGCTGGACCATAGAAACTGGTCTCATTGCTGGAACCCATGGCAAATTCGTCCATGTTGGTCTTGCCAAGCATTACGGCGCCGGCGGTTTTGAAGCGAGAGACTACGGTAGCATCATAGGGCGCGGTAAAGTTGTCGAGCATTTTCGAGCCGCAGCTCGTTTTAACGCCGCTAGTGCAAAAAATATCCTTGTGAGCTAAAGGGATACCCGTTATCGGGCTTCCTTCCCCAGATTGTAAGATGGCATCGGCGGCTTTAGCCTGTTTAAGGGCTTCTTCAGTAGAGACGGTAATAAAGCTATTGAGATTTTCATTCAGCTGCTCTATACGTTTGAGATAGTGTTGGGTGAGTTCTTCGCTTGAAAATTCGCGGGCTTTTAGGGCGCTGGCCAGTTCGGCTAAGGACTTTTGATGCATGGATTATTTCTCAAAAACTGTGTTAGCTTAATCAATAACTTTAGGGATTAAGTAGACGCCTGCCTCAACTTGGGGAGCAATAGCCTGAAAGGTCCTCCACTGATCGTTTTCAGTAACTTCGTCAGGACGTAGTCGCTGGATGGCGTCTAAAGGGTGGGCCATGGGCTCGATATTGGTAGTGTCAACTTTATTCATTTGTCCTACGAATTCGAGGATTCGGCTTAAATCGTGTCTGTAATGTGGAATGGCCTCCGAGTCGATGGCAAGGCGAGCCAAGTGGGCGATATATTCAACATCCGCCGTTTTTAATGTCATAATTTTTCCTCTAGCAGGATTATGGTATACGGGATTTTGACACACTTCTTGGCTTGCTCAAAAGGCTCCGCCATTGCTAAAGTACGGTGCTTTCTATATTAGAGAGACCGTTTCAGTAATACCCTTTAATGCCGATACGGTATCGAGAGCTGTTTTGTTGTTTTGTAAGGTCCCTATGCAAGCACTTATACTACTACAGGCATCCTCAAGCGTGCCTTATTAGGGCTCGGCCCAAAGTTACTATATCCTGCCCTTAGGTTATGTAGGTGAATAGGCTGATTCATTTGTATTTTACTACAGAATGGGGCCGGCTTTTTTAGTATGGTACAGAGGGTGGTATTGCTGCGTTTGGTGAGTGGAGGTTTGACAGCTTAAGGTATTTTTCAATGGTTGGTAGATGACTATCGTCCCGAAGTCACTGCCAGTTGCTTCTTGGGTAGCAGAGGTTGCCGCGGAACAAGCTCATGAGAAAGATAATCACTTTTTGGGTCTATGCCTTTTTGCCCCTGGTAGTAGCTGCTGCCGACAGCGATTTACCTGGTATCGATGATTTTATCGATGAGATGGTTGCCCAGCATGGTTTTGATAAGCCCGAACTCAAGCAATTGTTTGCCGAGGTCGAAGTTAAAACGAACATCCTCCAGGTGATTTCACGACCGGCAGAAAAGAGTAAACCCTGGTATGAGTATCAGCGTATTTTTCTTACTCCTGAGCATATTCAGAGGGGAGTCGCTTTTTGGGAAACCAACCAACGCAGTCTTGCGCGGGCTCAAGAGGTATTTGGGGTACTCCCTGAGGTCATTGTTGCCATCCTGGGGGTAGAAACTCGTTATGGCCGCCATATGGGCCGCTACCGAGTCATTGACTCTCTTGCTACTTTGGCTTTTCGTTACCCACCGCGCAGCCGGTTTTTTCGTCAGCAGCTGATTGAGTTTTTATTGCTCGCGCGCGAAGAAAGAAAAGATCCGCGCAGTTTTACAGGTTCCTATGCGGGAGCGATGGGACTTGCCCAGTTTATGCCCGATAGTTTTCGTCATTACGCCGTGGATTTTGATCAGGATGGTTGGCGAGATATTTGGGAAATTCCGGAAGATGCGATTGGCAGCATTGCCAATTTTCTGAAAAAGAAGGGTGGTTGGCAAGCAAATGCTCCTGTAGCCAGTTTAGCGGAAGTCAATGGGGTTGATTATCATCAATGGCTAAAGCGGGGGCTTAAACCATCGATACCCGTGAGTCAGCTGCTTCAGGAGGGGATTCAAGTAGCAGATTCTATCTCTAAAGACCAGCTTGCCTCCGTGTTTGTGCTGGAACAGGAAAAGGGTCCTGAGGTTTGGCTAGGGTTTAATAATTTTTATGCTCTGATTCGTTATAATCCTAGCCCTCTATACGCCATGGCGGTTTATCAGTTGGCCAAGGCCATTAAAGCGCGGCGTGAAGGCCAAAGCAGCTTATGAAGTGGGGAGTGTTATCTCTCATGTTTTTTCTGGCGGTGCCATTGAATATGGCTTGTAGCCGTTTTCCAGTAACCCAGGAGAATAAGCTGCTAGCGGATGATAAGCCCAATGATTCCGCCCCCCACCTGGAACCGCTTAGCAAGTATGGTAATCCCCCTTTCTACGAAGTCAACGGGCAGCGTTACTACACCCGCCGCAGTAGCGGCGGTTATAAGGAAAAGGGGATAGCCTCTTGGTATGGATCAAAGTTTCACGGCCGCCGCACTTCCAGTGGCGAAATTTACGATATGCATGGGATGACTGCGGCTCACCGTAGCCTGCCTTTACCCTGTTATGTGACAGTGACTAATTTAAGCAATAAGCGTCAAGTCATTGTGCGCGTCAATGATCGGGGGCCATTTCACTCCAACAGGATTATCGATCTTTCCTATGCAGCCGCCGTAAAGCTAGGTTTGGATAGACAAGGTACAGGGCTAGTGGAGGTACGGGCTATAGAGCCAAAACCCGCTCTGAATAGGACGGTAGGTATTTCTGAAAACGAATTTTATCTTCAGGTCGGTGCTTTCCAAAACCCCCGCGGTGCAGAACAGTTACAACAGCAACTACGGTCAGCCATTAGTGCAGAAGTGAAAGTGAGTCCCCTGCCAACGCAGCAGGCTCCTTTCTACCGGGTGCGCGTTGGTCCTTTATCGAGTGTGGAAAAGCTGGATAATATTACCAAGCGTCTTGCCGAACTGGGTTTCCCCCACCCTATTGTTGTTCACTAAACGGCTACCGCTGTGCTATCGTAGCCAAGATAGTAGCTTACCTAGTTGGCCTGATATGGCCGCTCATGCAGCCTAAAATAAATGCGATGAAATCATGTAGTTTTCTTCTCCCTTGGTATTGTTCTCTCTTACTGTTTTTGGGGGGTGAAGCGTGGGGGCAGTCTCTGCCTATTCCGGCGCCACCATCTCTCAGTGCCAAAGCGTACCTCCTACAGGACTTTGCCACCGGCCGAGTTCTTGCCGAGCACCAGGCCGATGAGCGGATTGAACCCGCCAGTATCACCAAGCTCATGACCGCCTATGTGGTGTTTAAGGAACTGAAGCAGGGTCGCATCCATCTTGCGGATGAGGTGCTTATTAGCGAGAAGGCATGGCGTACGGGGGGATCGCGAACTTTTATCGAGGTGAACACCCGGGTACCTGTGGAAACTCTAATAAAGGGCATGATCATTCAATCGGGCAACGATGCCAGTGTAGCCCTGGCTGAATATGTGGGCGGTACTGAAGAAATTTTCGCGGCGTTGATGAACCAACAGGCGCAGCTCCTGGGTATGACGGGCTCTCACTTCGTCAATAGCACAGGGCTGCCCCATGAAAATCACTATATGACGGCACGGGATATCGCTACCTTGGGAAGGGCTATTATTCTGGATTTTCCTAAGTATTACGATTGGTATTCCGAACAAGCATTTACTTATAACGGAATTACTCAGTATAACCGTAATCTTTTGCTAAGACGCGATTCCAGCGTTGATGGTTTTAAGACGGGGCACACAAACTCAGCTGGTTATTGCCTAGCTTCTTCTGCCATGCGGGATGGGATGCGCTTGATTGCGGTTGTCATGGGAACAGGGAGCCCTAAAATCCGCATGCAGGAATCCTTGGCTTTGCTGAACTACGGCTTTCGCTTCTATGATACTCGCAGCATTTATGCTGCTAAAGAGGCGGTTACTAAGGTACGCGTTTGGCAAGGGGCAAACAAGGAATTACCGCTAGGGCTGACGGATGATCTCTCGGTGACTTTGCAGCGGGGACGCTGGGAGGAGTTGTCATCGTCAGTGCGAGTGCAAAACACAATCACGGCCCCTGTTAGCGAAGGGCAGAACCTCGGGATCGTCACGGTTAGGCTGGGTGACAAAGTCTTGCTCAAACGGCCCTTGCTCGCGTTGACAGCAGTTCCAGAAGGGAGCTGGTGGCAACGGCTGATTGATTGGGTATTGTCCTTTTTTGCCTAAAGAAATACTGTTGGCCACGGCTTATCTCAATGGTGAGTTTTTGCCTTTAGGGCAGGCGAAGGTTTCCGTTTTGGATCGGGGATTTTTGTTTGGCGATGGAGTCTATGAGGTGATCCCGGTTTATGGTGGGCACTTTTTCCGCTTGGCCTTACACCTGCAACGCCTTGCACAAAGCCTTGAAGCTGTTCGTTTAGAAAATCCCTTCTCGGAAAATCAATGGCAGAACATGCTCCAAGAATTAGTCGAGCGTAATGAGAGTGTAGATCAAACTGTTTACCTGCAAGTGACCCGAGGGGCTGCCATTCGAAATCATGCCTTTCCTGATCGGGTTGAGCCCACGGTTTTTGCCATGAGCAGCCCCCTCGAGCCGCTATCGGCGGAGCTACGGATAAAAGGAGTTAGCGCCGTGACGCGAGAGGATATTCGTTGGAAGTGCTGTCACATCAAGTCCATTGCTTTGTTGGCTAATGTCTTATTACGCCAGGAAGCAATTGACGCAGGAGCACAAGAAGCAATTTTGCTGCACGAGGAACAGCTAACCGAAGGGGCGGCCAGCAATGTGTTCATCGTTCGCGAAGGCGTACTGGTTACCCCCCCTAAAGGTTCATTTTTATTATCCGGGATTACCCGGGATCTGATACTGGAACTAGCGAAAGAAAACGGAATTCCTTGCCAGGAGCGGGCAATTCTTGCCCAGGAATTGACTCAGGCGGACGAGATTTGGTTAACCAGTTCCACCCGGGAAATTATCCCCGTAACCCGGATCGATGGAATCCGGATCGGCAATGGCGCGCCCGGTCTCCTATGGCAGCGAATGGATAAGCTGTATCAAGCCTACAAGATGAAGGTGCGAGCGGGTCTTTGCGAGAATTAAAGCCATGAATAAGAAGATCCCAGTGGGCGTTGATACGCTGCGGATACGAAACCTTGGCCTTCATGATTACAATACCGTATGGCAGGCGATGCGGGATTTTACCGCTCGTCGCGACAATGCCACCGTGGATGAATTGTGGTGGGTGGAACATCCCCCGGTTTTTACCCTAGGGTTAAATGGCCAAGAGTGCCATTTGCGGGATGTAGGTGGCATTCCTGTAGTGCGCTGTGATCGGGGGGGGCAGGTCACCTATCATGGGCCAGGGCAAAGCATCGTTTATATTTTGGTTGATCTGCGCCGCCGGGCTTTGGGGGTGCGGCAATTAGTGGATGCGTTAGAATTA
Source organism: Nitrosococcus watsonii C-113 (assembly GCF_000143085.1). NCBI lineage: Bacteria > Pseudomonadati > Pseudomonadota > Gammaproteobacteria > Chromatiales > Chromatiaceae > Nitrosococcus > Nitrosococcus watsonii. The sequence continues at coordinate 506,646 of NC_014315.1, forward strand.
TCCGTAGTGGATTTGCTACAATCCTATGAAATCGAGGCAGAACGCCGGGCAAAGGCTCCAGGCGTGTATGTTCAAGGCGGGAAGATTGCCTCCCTGGGCCTGCGGGTGCGGGGAGGTTGCTGCTATCATGGGCTAAGTTTAAATGTGGCTATGGATTTGTCGCCCTTCTATCGTATTGATCCGTGCGGCTATTCAGGCATGGAAGTTATTGACCTCAAACGTTTAGGTAAGGTGCTTCCACTGGCGGTTGTTCAACAGAATTTATCTCGCTATCTGATGCGGCGGTTGGGATATTTAGCCCCGTTCTATGAAGAAGAAAACAGGATGATTAAATGAGCCAAAAAACCCCATCTCCACCTGGTGAATTAAAGCGGGATATCCGGGCTTTGAAGGGGGCCTCTAAAGTTGCTCGAATTCCGGTGAAGGTTGAACCTACCACGGAGCGTCAACGTAAGCCCCACTGGATTCGTGCTAAGGCGCCCATAGGTCCCGAGGTATTACGGCTTAAGGGATTGTTGCGCGAGCATCGATTGCATACGGTTTGTGAAGAGGCCGCTTGCCCTAATCTTGGTGAGTGTTTTGGGCACGGTACGGCGACTTTTCTTATCATGGGTAATATTTGTACCCGCCGTTGTCCTTTTTGCGATGTTGCCCATGGACGGCCAGATCCTTTGGATACTGAGGAGCCTATGCATTTAGCCCAGGCTATTGGGGCGATGGGGCTCCGCCACGTAGTGGTGACCTCGGTTGATCGGGACGATTTACGCGATGGTGGCGCGACTCATTTTGTGCGCTGTATTCAGGCAATTCGTGCTCAGTCGCCCCGGACCTGTATCGAGGTTTTGGTGCCGGATTTCCGAGGACGCATGGATCGGGCATTGGAGGCATTGGTGGCTGGGCCGCCTGATATTTTTAACCATAATTTGGAGACAGTGCCTCGTCTCTACAAGGCGGTTCGTCCTGGCGCGGATTATCTGTGGTCGTTGCGTTTATTGGCGCGTTTTAAGGAGGAGCATCCAGCAGTTCCCACTAAATCCGGTTTGATGCTGGGTTTAGGAGAAGAGTTAGCGGAAGTGGAACAGGTGATGAAAGATCTTCGTGCTCATGGCTGCGATATGCTGACTTTAGGGCAATACTTACAACCTAGTCTTTATCATCTGCCGGTGCGGCGTTTTGTGACTCCGGAGGAGTTTGATGGGTTAGGGGATAAAGCACGGGAGATGGGTTTTACCCATGTTGCCAGTGGCCCCATGGTACGTTCCTCCTATCATGCCGATCGCCAGGCTGCCGGCGAATCCGTCGCTTAGCGTTTTTTGCTATCATATATAAAGTATCCTAGCCTTGTATGGGGAGGAGGGGATTCGTGCTTTTGTCTGTTTTAGTGGATATGGCAAGAGAGTTGTTCTAAACAAATTTACAATAACGGTGTTTAGGGTGTAGACACTACGAATGCTTCCAAGTGAGGAGGTCCACATGAGTGAATATTTACCCGGTCTTGAAGGAGTTCCCGCGACTCAGTCCAATATCTCGGATGTGGATGGTGAACGTGGTATTTTATCTTATCGGGGTTATCCCATTGAAGATTTAGCTGAACGCAGCACCTTTGAAGAGACCACCTTGCTATTGTTGGACGGTGAATTGCCAACAGCTCGGCGTCTTGAAGAATTTACCCAGGAACTACGTCAGAATTATCGGGTAAAATATAATATTCGAACCCTGATGACCGCGTTGCCGAGCACGGGGTCTCCCATGGAAATGCTCCAGGCGGGTGTTTCTGCGCTGGGGATGTTTTATCCGGGTAATGAATGCTTGACTGACTCCGATTCGTGTACTGATCGTGACTACGTTGATAATATGACGGTCAAGATTATTGCCCGCATGCCTGCTCTAGTTGCTATGTGGGAGCATATCCGTAATGGTTATGATCCCATTCCTCCTCGCCCTGATCTGCCCATTGCCGATAATTTATTGTATATGTTTTATGGCGAGGAACCGGACCCACTCTTGGCAAAGATCATGGACACCTGCCTGATACTCCACGCCGAGCATACTACCAATGCTTCTACGTTTGCCACACTAGTGACGGCCTCCACCTTGGCTAGCCCCTACGCAGTAATTTCAGGTGCAATTGGCACCTTATCAGGGCCTTTGCATGGGGGCGCTAATGAACGTGTGGTTGAGATGCTGCGGGAGATCGGCCGGCCGGAAAATGTAAAAACATGGCTTGATAAGCAATTGGACCGCAAGCAAAAAATCTGGGGTTTTGGGCACCGGGTTTATAAAGTTAAAGACCCACGGGCTAAGATCTTGCAGAAATTGATGGAACGACTGCCAGCCGAACGGGGAGGGCAGCTCAGCCCGTTATTTGAAACAGCCATCGCCTTGGAAGAAGCCGCCACGGAGCGATTGGGGCACAAGGGCATTTATGCCAATGTGGATTTTTATTCAGGTATCCTTTATATGGAATTAGGAATACCCATCGACCAGTTTACACCCTTATTTGCTGTCTCTCGCTCTGCTGGCTGGCTGGCTCATTGGCACGAGCAGCTTTCTGATAATCGTATTTTCCGTCCTACTCAAGTGTATGTTGGTGAGCCTCTGCGGCGGTATGTTCCGTTGAAGGAGCGTAGCTAGCTGAGTTTCTGGCAGGGCGGTATTATTGATTTCTGTCCTAGGGCAAAAGATTTCCCTATTAGTCCGGCTCGCTAGGCGCAGGTTATCCAAGCTGATTTAGCTCCGAGGCAGTTTACTAGGGGCGCCGGCTTGTTCTTGGACTAACAGGGGCACTAAATAGCCGGGCAGGCGGGCCCGCAGGGTTCGATGCAGACGCTGGGCGCTCATGAGATCCACTTCAAAATGCGCTGCCCCTTGGACTTTGTCTAACAGATGGAGGTAATAGGGGAGTACCCCTGCATCGAACAAGCCTTCGCTCAAATCACTCAGGGCGCCGACTTTATCATTAATCCCCCGCAACAGCACGGTCTGATTGAAGAGTCGGCACCCTACATGGGAAAGGTCGTTAAGCGCAGCGGCTACCCTGTCGTCAAGTTCGTTAACATGATTAGCATGGATAACCACTACTTTCTGGAGGGAAGTCTCTTCAAGCCACTGGAGCAAATGGTTGTCTACCCGTTCTGGTAATACCACGGGTAGGCGAGTGTGAATACGTAGCCGCTTAACATGGGAAATAGTGGCTAGCGTTTGGGCCAGCTCGGCTAGGCGGTTATCAGCGAGGGTTAAGGGATCACCGCCGCTCAAAATGACCTCCCGAATGCTCTGGTTCTGGGCAATATATTGCAGTGCTCGCTTCCAATGTTCTTGGGCCGGATTATGGTCTCCGTAAGGGAAATGACGGCGAAAGCAATAACGGCAGTGGATGGCACAGGCGCCTGTGGCGACTAAAAGTACTCTTCCAGTATATTTCTGGAGAACGCCCGGCGCAGGCATCGCCGCCAAATCCCCTACAGGATCAGTGTTAAAACCGGGTGAAATTTGATCTTCAGCGTGTAAAGGAAAGACTTGCCGGAACAGGGGATCGTTAGGATCGCCTTTTTTCATACGGGCGATGTAACTTCGGGGCACCCGCAGGGGAAATTGCCGGCGAGTAGTCTCGCTGGCAATTTGGGGGTGGGTATCCAAGCCCGTTAGTACAAGTAGTTCTTGGGGGTTGCGCACAGCCTGGGAGAGTGCTGTTTGCCAAACGGGTTTCTGCAGAAGATGGGATGATTGCGTTATCATAGCCAATTTTTTGTAATCAGAGGGAGGCCCACATGGCAGGCTATAGTACCAGCGAATTTAAATCCGGTCTCAAGGTAATGATGGATGGAGATCCCTATACCATCATGGAAAATGAATTTGTTAAGCCCGGTAAGGGGCAAGCTTTCAATCGGGTAAAGCTGCGCAATTTGAAAACTGGCCGGGTGATTGACCGCACCTTTAAATCCGGTGATTCCTTGGAAGCGGCGGATGTAATCGAGACCCAATTACAGTACCTTTATTCAGATGGCGAGTTTTGGCATCTTATGTCGCCAGAAACTTATGAGCAGTATTCAGCCGATACCGCCGCTGTTGGAGATTCGACCAAGTGGCTTAAGGAGCAAGATACTTGTACCGTTACTCTGTGGAATGGGGCCCCCCTTTTAGTATCACCGCCTAATTTCGTCACCCTTAAGGTGACCGAAACCGATCCAGGCATTCGTGGTGATACCTCGGGGGGGGGTAGCAAGCCAGCTACCTTAGAGACGGGTGCGGTGGTTCGGGTTCCTTTATTCATTGATGTAGATGAGGTGCTTAAGATCGATACCCGCACTGGCGAGTATGTGGAACGAGCCAAGGAATGAGTGGGAAACATTGCTTTCTGGCTGTTATTCTTCGGTATTGTTGGCCAACATGGTTAAAACAGAGGTGCCCTGGCGTCCCCGGGTCGATAAAAAGGTATTGGAGGCTAGAGCTCGCCTTCTGGCTAACATTCGCCATTTCTTCGCGCGACGTGGAGTCTTAGAAGTAGAAACCCCCATACTTTCCACCGCGGCAGCAACCGCTCCTCACCTTCATAGTCTGGTGACCGCCTATCAGGGGCCTCAGGCCCCTAAAGAAGGCCAGCAGCTTTTTTTGCAGACTTCCCCCGAACATGCCATGAAACGTCTGTTGGCGGCAGGGAGTGGTCCAATTTACCAGGTTGCGCGGGTTTTTCGCAATGGGGAGAACGGGCGGCGGCACAATCCCGAATTTACCCTGCTGGAGTGGTATCGGCCCGGCTTTGACCACTTAGCCCTGATGGCAGAAGTGGATAGTTTGCTATCCTTGCTTTTGGGAACCCCCGTGGGAGAACGTCTTAGTTATAGGGAAGTTTTTCACCGCTATTTAGAGATAGATGTTTTTACCGCCAGTGATAAGACTTTGGCCCGGCTTGCAAATGCGCAAGGTTTTCGAGATGGGGTGGCCCGTGGAGGGCAAGCGCGACAAATTTATCTGGATTTTTTGCTAGCTACCATTATTGAACCCCGGCTGGGAGGGGAGCGGCCCTGTTTTATTTACGACTATCCTGCCTCCGAAGCCCAATTGGCCCGCATTCGTCCCCCATCGGAGAGTTGTCCTAGACCTTTGGCTGAGCGCTTTGAGGTTTACCTCAAAGGCATGGAGTTGGCTAATGGTTACCATGAGCTGTGTGATGCAGTGGAACAACGGCAACGTTTTGAAGCAGATCTAATCCAACGGAGGAGAAGAGGACTTTCGGAAGTCCCCCTAGATGAGTTTTTGTTGGCTGCCTTGGAGCAGGGACTGCCAGAGTGTGCCGGGGTGGCGCTAGGGGTAGATCGGCTGCTCATGCTGCAGCTAAACAGTGCCCGTATTGAGGAAGTTTTGGCATTTCCTCTTATGCGGATTTAAATTTAGGGTAATATTAGCCTAAATTTTTTACCATAGGATTTAAGCCATGAGTATCGAAGTCGGGGGCCTTTTCGGTTTATTGCTATTGATTGCGGATGTTTGGGCGATTTTGAATATTTTTCAAAGCGGTGCCTCTACGGGCGCAAAAACATTGTGGATCGTATTAGTGCTTATACTGCCTTTAGTTGGTTTTATCCTTTGGTTTTTGCTGGGCCCGAGGGCATCTTCATTCAAGAGGTAGGGTGGGAGGTATCAGCCGCAGAATTTTTTAGAATTTCGTGGATGACGGAATATGAGTGGTTTGTTCTTGTTTGCCGGTAAAGGTGTTTGTTGGTGAGCTGCGGTAATAGTGTCTACTACGGTCGGATGGTGGGGCGACAGGTCACAGACGGGATCGGTATTACGGGCATCGCCCGTCAATAAATAGGCTTGGCAGCGGCATCCTCCAAAGTCCTTGAAACGCTCGGGACAGCTTCGGCAAGGTTCCTTCATCCATCCTTGGCCCCGGAATACATTAAAGTCTGGTGATTCATGCCAGATCCACTCAATACTATGGTTTTTTACATTGGGTAAGGTGAGGCCGGGTAGCTGGCGGGCAGCGTGGCAGGGAAGGGCGGTTCCATCCGGAGCGATGGTGAGAAAAATATTTCCCCAACCATTCATGCAGGGCTTGGGGCGGTTCTCGTAATAATCCGGCACCACATAATAAATCTTCATTTTCCCCCCCATGCGGGCTTGGTATTGGTGGGCTAGAGCTTCGGCCCGTTTTAGCTGTTCGCGGGTGGGGAGTAAGCGGTTTCGGTTATGCCAGGCCCAGCCATAATACTGGGTAGTGGCTAATTCCACGTAGTCGGCCTTGAGTTCGATGGCAAGATCCAGAATTTCTCCTATCTGGTCGATGTTATAGCGATGGAGAACAAAGCATAGCACCATGGGATAGCCGTGTTTTTTCACGGCCCGGGCCATGGCCAGTTTATGTTGAAAAACATCCGCGCTGGCAAGTTGGTTATTGAGGTTTTCGGAAGCAGCCTGGAAACTAATCTGGATATGGTCAAGACGAGCAGTTTTAAAAGCCGCAATCCGGTCTTCGTCCATGCCAACGCCAGAGGTAATGAGATTAGTGTAATAACCAAGTTTACGGGCTTCGGTGATGAGTACTTCTAGATCACGCCGCGCTAGAGGTTCGCCACCAGAAAATCCTAGCTGAGCGGCTCCCATGGCCCGGGCCTCGTGAAATACCCGCAACCAATCTTCAGTAGAGAGTTCGTACTTGTGTTTAGCAAAGTCTAAGGGATTAGAACAGTAAGGACATTGCAGAGGGCAGGCGTAGGTGAGTCCCGCTAGCAGCCATAGAGGCTGTGTTCTTGTATTGTCATTAAAACGATTAATTTTCGGTGGAGAGCCAGCCATTACCATAAGCAGTCTCTAAAAATTCGCGCACATCATTTGCTAAGTTTGCTTGCGGGTATTGTTCCTGTAGCAACGCAATAATAGCGTTGATGCTTAGCTTGCCGTTGCAATGTTTGAGTATTTCCCCGGCGCTGAGGTTCAGTTTAATCATGCCTTCTGGATAGAGGAGAACATAACAATCCTGTGCCTCTTCCCATTGGAAGCGGTAGGGAGGTGCGATGGTAGGGATGTCGTTATCATGCATGGATCTAGGTTAAAACTCCGTGTGATAGGGAGGACGATTTTCAATGTACGCCATCCAGAGGGCATCCAGCAGAGTCCATAGTACATCCAGCTTAAACTGTAAGATGGCTAGTGCCCGTTCCTGTTGGGCGCGGCTTTGAAAGTAATCTAGGGTCGTTTCTAGGCCGTGTCGGACATCCCGCCGGGCCTCGCTGAGACGCTTGCGAAAATAATGGTAGCCTTTCGCTTTAATCCAGGGGTAATAGCGGGGCCAGTTGTCTAATCGTTGTTGATGGAGGGAAGGGGCAAATAGCTCCGTAAGAGAAGAGCAGACGGCTTCCTGCCAGGTAGCGTGGCGGGCAAAGTTGACATAAGCGTCAACGGCAAAGCGTACTCCGGGCAGAACTTGCCGCTGGGATTCCAGCGTTTCCCGGCTTAAGCCCACGGCATCGCCTAGCTGAAGCCAGGCTTCGATGCCTCCTACGTCTTCGCCATAACCATCATGATCCAGAATTCGCTGTACCCATTGGCGCCGCACTGATCGCTGGGAGCAATTGGCCAGGATGGCAGCATCCTTGAGAGGGATGCAGGTATGGTAATAAAAGCGGTTGGCTACCCATCCTTGAACCTGATACTGGTTCAGCTTGCCGCTATTCATTAATACCTGGAAGGGGTGGTGAATGTGGTAGAAGCATTCTTTTTCCCGCAGCTTCTGCTCGAATTCCTCGCGGCTCCAGGGGGGTTGTTCCGTCACGCCTCTCTCCTTTTTACCTAGAGGGTAATTTCCATACCGTCAAAGGCCACTTGGATGCCGGCCGCTTCCAATTGGGTTCGTTCAGGCGATTTTTCATCGAGGATCGGGTTGGTGTTATTAATATGAATGAGTATCTTCCGGAGATTAGTAAGGGGAGCCAGGACGCTCATCATGCCTCCCGGGCCAGATTGGGGAAGATGGCCCATCTCGGTGGCGCGTTTCTGGGTAATGCCGGCCTGTTCCATCTCATCCTCGGTCCAAAAAGTGCCATCTATCAGTAGGCAATCGGCTTTTTCCATCAGAGAGAGGACATGATCTTCGATTTGCCCTAGACCTGGCGCATAAAATAAGTTTTTCTGGGTAGCTGGATCTTCAAGCCGCAGGCCGATGGTATCTCCTACATGATAATTGTGACGATGGGGGGAGTAAGGGGGCGCTTCGCTGCGCAGGGGCACCGGCGTTAAGCGTAACCCTGCAATGCCCTCCACCTGAAAGTCCTCGCCTGGAGCATCTCCCTGTGGCAGCCGAATGGGATGCCAGTTTACTGTGCAGTAATGATCCAGCACTTTGAACAGAGGATTACCGGTAGTGAGATCCTGATGGACGGATTCAGTGCAGTATACATCTAAAGGCCGGTGATGTTCCCGCAGCATCAGCAGCCCCGTGGTATGATCGATCTGGCTATCCAGCAGCACAATACCGCGAATGCCAGTATCCCGTAGTGCCCGACCCGGCTGAATAGCAGGAAAATGCTGGAGCTGTCCTAAAATATCCGGGGAGGTATTAAAAAGTACCCAGTCAGTGCCATTGGTGCTGGCTGCAATCGAGGATTGGGTCCGTGCCTGCCCCTTGAATTTGCCTTTGCGCAGGCGATTGCAGTTGTGGCAATTGCAGTTCCACTGGGGAAAACCTCCCCCCGCACCTGATCCTAGAACATGGATTAACATTGCTTTGTTGGTTGAGGAAGCGAAAAGTCTCGCTTGGAATAGGGCTTCCAAGCGAGACTTTACTTCTACTTGGTTACCGTTGGTAAATATACATGGTAACTTCGAAGCCAAAGCGCAGTTCACAATATGCAGGTTTTATCCACATAATTTCATCTCCTTTACTAGCACCCAGCTAATATCATAGTTATATTTTCAGTGAAATTCACTAGCGCTTGCATCATGGACCTTTATCGTTGCTCGTAGGCGAACGAACAAGCAGCGCAAATGACAGTGAGAGAGGTTTTGGCTGGTAAAGCGAATCAAGTATTTTCCCCGGCATCGATTTCCCTTTGTAGCTGCCGCAGGCGAGCTTCGATTTTGGAGCGCTGATAGAAATTATCATTTGCTGTTTTGTTAGCTAATTGTAACTGTTTAATTGCCCTTTCAGTCTGCCCATTGTAATAGTAGTATTCCGCTAGCCAGCGGTGAGACTCTGCCTGGCTGCCAGCATCCCCTTCTGCTTGGGCAAGTAAGTGGTAAAGGCGTCCTGTGGCGGCGCCTAATTGCACCTGGCGTCTTAGTAAGTCCCGTGCGGTTTGGGGACGATGGCCCTGCAATAAAGCGCTGGCGTAGTTGACTACGACAGCGTAGTCGTCTGGGTATAATTTTTGGGCGCTCTCATAGATTTCGAAGGCGGTTTTAAAACGGCCGGCGGCCACCTCCACCTGGGCGAGAGCGAGTCGGTAGGTCCGATTATCACCGTTTTTTTCAAGTAACTTTAGAATTTGTTGCCGCGCCTTGCGAGGTTCTCCATTTTCTACTAAGGCAAGGGCGTAACCATAACGGGTGGCTGCTTCGTTTACGTAACGGCCGGTTTCTAAGGCCTGGCTAAACTGGTGTGCCGTCTGCGCGTAATTATCACTGGTTAGCACCTGGAGTTTAGCGCGCGCGAGGTGAAACTGGGGATACTCCTTGACGGGTTGAGGACTTAGAGTTTGGGCCCGGCCCATTGCATCGGCAATACGGTTGGTAGTCACCGGGTGGGTGCTAAGGAATTCCGGCGGCCGGGTCCCATAGTAACGACTTGCCTGCTGAAGACGCTCGAAGAAAGCAGGCATAGCGAAAGGGTCGAAGCCAGACCGTACCAGGGTTTGCATGCCGACTCGATCTGCCTCTTTTTCATTGGATCGGGTGAAGTTAATTTGAAGCTGAGCAGCACCTGCTTGGACAGCGGCCAGTCCAGCAAGGCCGGCATTAGGATTTTCGATCCCCAAGATAAGGGCGGCTACTAACGCGGCTGTCATGGGTAGACTTAAACGGCTGCGTTGTTCGAAAGCTCGCGCCAGGTGACGTTGGGTGACATGGGCAATTTCATGGGCCAGTACGGCTGCTAGCTCACTTTCGGTCTGGGAATTTTCCACGAGGCCGGAATGGATCCCGATATACCCCCCTGGGGCAGCAAAGGCATTAATAGTCGGATCCTGAACGACAAAAAAAGTGAATCCTTGTCCCGGATTATCGCTATTGGCGACCAATCGAAACCCCAGCGATTGGATATAAGTCGTTATTTCCGGATCTTCAATAATGGTGACCGAATTACGCAGGCGGCGCATAAAGGCTTGCCCGATACTGCGTTCCTGTTCCGGCGATATGGCGACTCCAGAATGATCGCCGATTTCCGGTAACTCAATTTCATCGGCGCTTAGGGTGGGCGCTGTTAGTAAAATGACGCTCCATAAGACCGTGCTAAACAACTGCACTCGCAATTTCTCTATCCCTGATGTTTTTAATGTAAAGTTAACCTATTAAGACTCAGTCTGGTCAGTCCGGTTCAGTGAAGAAATCTATTTCCTTAACTTGGCTCAAACAGCTTGCTAGTATAGCCGTTGAAAATGAGCCGTCTGCTTACGATAATTGGATTAGGGCAGCAGGCGGGCGCGCCGCCGGGCAGCAGCACCCGTCTTCAAAAAACGCTTAGCTTATAAGTTAGCTTTTTCCAAGCTATGATGGCGCCTCATGTTGTTACTCATTATGTTAGAGTTAAGCTACCATGCCTGATTATGATGCCGAGCTCAATGCTATTGGTTTACCCTGTCCTTTGCCTGTATTGCGGATTCGTAAAGCACTACAGACTCTAGAAGGAGGACAGACTTTGTATGTAGTGGCCACAGATCCGGATTCTTTAAAGGATGTGGAAGCTTTCACCCGCATTACCGAGCATGAGCTTTTGGAAGCTCGCGAGGAAGAGAGCACATACCATTTCGTAATCCGTAAAGGTATGACTCCTAAATAGATCATTTTAAATGTGAGAGTTCTTTGTTGCACCGCCTGAAAAAAATCCTTACCCTTAAGCGTCCTACAGTGATGAAGGTGAAGCGTCGATGAACCTGGAGCAAGCTCGCGTTAATATGGTGGAACAGCAGATCCGCCCCTGGGAAGTACTCGATCAGCGGGTATTGGATCGGCTTGCCGCCGTGCTTCGGGAAGATTTTGTTCCGCCAGCATTTAGAAACCTGGCTTACGCGGATGTTCAAATACCTCTTGGGCAAGGACAAGTGATGTTGCCCCCCATCATCGAGGGCCGTTTACTCCAAGCTTTGGATCTTAAGGAGTCAGAATCCGTTTTGGAGATAGGAACCGGGACTGGTTATCTAACAACAGTTATGGCCGGTTTGGCTGGCCATGTTACTAGTGTCGATATTTTTCCTGAATTACGGCGCTTTTCTGAACAGCCACTAGCCAATATTTCTCTGGAGGTAGGAGATGCAGCCCGTGGCTGGTCTAAGGGAGGGCCTTTCGATGCCATTGCGATCACGGGCGCTCTTCCTGATTTGCCTCGTGCTTTTCTGGAAACACTCAAACTGGGTGGACGTTTGTTTGCGGTTCTAGGCCGGGCGCCGGTGATGGAGGCAGTGCTCATTACCCGCGTAGGTGAGCAAGAGTGGTCCCGGGAAGGGTTGTTTGAGACGGTTATACCACCCTTGCTTAATAGCGAGCCCAAGCCAAAATTCGTGTTTTAACCACCGGAAGTTTCGGGCTCAGGGAATTAAGTATTTTATGTATTGCACAGTAACAGAGTAAGCCGTGGCTTTCATAAAAAACGGCTTTTTTCTAATTATCCTTGGTTTTGTCGCCTCTTGGCCTGTCCAAGCTTCTGACCTGTTGGAGGTTTATCGCTTGGCGCGGGGGAACGATCCCCAGCTGTGGGCTCAGGTGGCGGAAGTGCAGGCCGCATTGGAAGCCAAGCCTCAAGCCAGGGCTTTATTTTTTCCGACGGTTGATATTTCCTCCAATTTTAACTGGACTAATCAGAATCTCACCTTGCTCCAGCAACGAGTAGATCCAAATACTGGTTTTACCATTCCTGGTTTTCAGGGCTCCTATATTAATTATGGTTATAGCCTGAACTTAGCTCAACCGGTGTACCAGCGGGAAAATTTTGTTCTTCTCAAACAGGCGGACGCTACTATTGCCCAGGCCCGGGCAAATTTGGTGGCTGAGGAGCAAGGATTATTGGTCCGGGCGTCTGAGCGTTATTTTGGCGTGCTTACGGCTCAAACAGGACTTTCCTTTGCCCAGGCGGAAAAAGAGGCCATTGCCAAGCAGTTGGAGCAGACCAAGCAGCGCTTCGAAGTGGGGATGAATACAATTGTGGATGTCAATGAGGCCCAGGCTGCTTATGATTTAGCGGTTGCGCAGGTGATCGCTGCCGAAAATGCCCTATCCAATAGCTATGAGCAATTACGAGAGGTGACAGGACAATATGTTCGAGATCTGGCCGATCTGAAAGACAATACCCCCTTACTGAAGCCAGATCCCATGAATATTGACCGATGGGCCGAGACCGCGCTGCAGCAGAACCCCCAAATTGATGCCTCGGCGGCGGCGGTGGATAATGCCCGCCAAGAAATACAACGGCAGAAATCCGGCCATTATCCTACGCTGGAGGTGGTGGGTTCTAAATCCACCAATGTGACGGGGGGAGGACGTTTTGGTGGGTTCCAAAATGATATGGATGTCATTGGTCTGCAATTTAATCTGCCACTCCTTCAGGGTGGGGCCGTAGTGTCCCGCACCCGGGAAGCCCAGCACCAGCTAAAACAAGCTCTGGAGCAGCTAGAGCAGGCCCGCCGGCAAGTTTTCCGCCAGACCCGCGAGGCTTATTTGGGTGTTGTGTCCGAAGCTAGTCAAGTCAAGGCTCTGCAGCAGGCTATTGTCTCCAATCAAAGCTCTCTCGAAGCAACCGAAGCAGGTTTTGACGTGGGGACCCGCACTACCGTAGATGTGCTCAACGTACGGCGTGACTTGTTCCGCGCCCTTCGGGACCATGCCCAGTCCCGTTATGAACACCTGCTCGATACCTTGCGCCTGAAGCAAGGGGCGGGCATTATTACGTTGCGAGATCTGGAGGAAATCAACCAGTTGTTGCAGGAATAACGCCCTAGGTTAGCCGCTTAAAAGGACAGTAATCTGTTGCATTATTTTGCTTGATGCGCCTTGATTTTGGGCGATTACCCGTTGTCCTGCCTTGCCCGCTTTAACCCGCAGTTGAGGGTCGCCTAGATAGCGCACTACCGCCTGGGTTAAATCTTGAATGGTTTGTATCTGGGTTGCTGCACCCGCTTCCAGTAATTGATGGCTGATCCCCTTAAAATTAAATAGATGGGGGCCTAGAATAACAGGCCGTTTTAGGGCGGCGGGTTCCAAGGGGTTATGCCCGCCCACAGGAACGAGGCTGCCTCCGAGAAAAGCTACATCCGAAGCTGCAAAGAATAAGAGAAGTTCGCCCATACTGTCCCCGAGGAAAATTTCGGTAGCGGGCGCGCATGCTCGCTGTTCGCTCCGGCGCTGGGTAATAAAGCCTTGCCGTTGGCACAATTGATGAACGCGGTTGAAACGCTCTGGATGGCGTGGTACCAGTATCAGCAGGGCGGTGGGGTAGTGTTTTCGTACCTGCTTAAAGGCAGCTAAAATCTGCTCTTCTTCCCCTTCATGGGTGCTAGCGGCAATCCACAGGGGACGCTGCGCGCCCCATTGGCGCCTTAATGACGTTCCCTGAGCAGCCAGGTGGGGGGGAAGCTTGAGTTCAAATTTGAGATTACCCGTTACCTGAACCCGCTCAGGAGGAGCGCCAAGAGTGATAAAGCGGTCGGCATCAGCTTTTCCCTGGGCGGCAATAAAAGCAAGCTTAGAGAGCATGTCACGGGTAAGCACGCCTAAACGATAATAGCCCAGCGCCGAGCGTTCCGAGAGGCGGGCGTTAGCTAAAATGACCGGGATCTTGCGGCGTTGGCATTGATGTAACAGGTTGGGCCAAAGTTCTGTTTCCAGGATAATGCCAAGTAGAGGCTGAACCCGCTGCAGGAAACGGGCGGTAGCATCGGGCAAATCGTAGGGCAAATAGCAGTGTGCCACGTTTGCTCCTAGTTGCTTTTGGACCTGGGCTGAGCCCGTGGGCGTGAGGGTCGTTAGTAACAGCGTATGATGGGGATAACAGCTCAATAAGGCCCTCATTAAGGGCAGACTGGCTTGGACTTCTCCTACCGATACCGCATGGACCCAGATAACCGCTTTCCCAGTCAGGAAGGGAGCGAAACCGAACCGTTCTCCCCAGCGGTGAAGATAAGCTGGGGCGCGGCAGCCTCGCCACAGGAGACGAATGATTACCAGCGGGATAAATAAATAAAACAATAGGCTGTAAAAGGTTCGGAAAGCTGAGACCGGCATGGCACACGGAAGGATTTTTCTGATCAGAAGTAAGTTAATTTTGATTTTCGCCTAGCCAACGCAGGTAGGTTGTCACCCCTTCTTCAACCAGGGCGAAAGATTCGGCATAGCCTGCTTCCCGCAAAGCACGGGTATCGGCCTGGGTAAAACTTTGATAACGTCCCCGTAAGTGGTCAGGGAAAGGGATATACTCAATTTCACCGTGCCCATGGAAAGCGAGTACGGCCTGAGCTACCTCATTGAAGGTTTGAGCTTGGCCCGTGCCCACATTAAAAATCCCGGATTGGTTGGGATGTTCCAGAAACCAAAGGTTGACCGCCGCTGCATCCGCAACGGAGACAAAATCACGTCGTTGCTCGCCATGTCCGTAGCCGTCGCAGCCTTCAAACAGTTTGATTCGGCCTGTTTCTATGAGCTGGCAATGGGCATGATAAGCAACGCTGGCCATGGTGCCCTTGTGGGCTTCCCTGGAACCATATATATTGAAGTAACGGAGGCCAACGATTTGGCTGGGGGCTGTGGGTAGATAACGCCGCACATATTGATCAAATAGCCATTTGGAATAACCATAGACGTTGCGCGGGGTCTCGAATTCGCGCTGTTCCCGAAAAATGGAGCCGCTGCCATAGACTGCCGCGCTAGAGGCATACAGGAAGGGAATACGGCGCTCTAAGCAATAGTGTAAAAGGTGTGTTGAGTAGCGGAAGTTGTTTTCCATCATATAGCGCCCGTCCCATTCCGTGGTGGCACTGCAAGCACCTTGATGTATAAGGACATCTACAGGATGGGGAAATTCCTCGCCGGCCTTTATTGCCTGCAAAAAAGCTTGTTTATCCCAATAATCCCAGATTTCGCAATCGACTAAATTGCTGAATTTTTCTCCCTGGGTTAAATCATCGACTACCAGAATATCTTCCCGCCCCCATTGATTGAGCGCCTTGATAATATTGCTGCCAATAAAGCCAGCGCCGCCTGTAACAATAATCAAAAAACCGTCTCCTTAACTTTTGCGAATAATCTCAATAATTTGGCTGGTGGAGCAACCCTGCTGGTAGTTGAGGATAATGATTTTTCCGCCATTAGCCACCACGGCGCTGGCCCCGGCGACCTGCTCCGGGGCGTAATCACCGCCTTTCACCAAAATATTTGGCAGAACTCGTTCAATCAGTCGTGCTGGGGTATCCTCCGAGAAAGGGACTACCCAGTCCACGTCATGGAGTGCCGCCAAGACTGCCAAGCGTTGAGCCAGAGAATTGATGGGCCGGCTTTTGCCCTTGAGGCGTTGAACCGAGGCATCATCATTGACGGCTACAATCAGGCGATCCCCCAATTGGTGCGCTTCGGCCAGGTAGCTTACATGGCCAGAATGAAGAATATCAAAACAACCATTGGTCATCACAATACATTCCCCACGGCTGCGAGCCAGGTTAATGAAATGCAGTAGTTCTTCCTCGCTAGTGATTCCCCGGCGGATCGCCCTGGGATGTAATACCTGCTGAAGCTCATTACGGGTGACGCTGGCCGTACCCAGTTTACCCACGACAATCCCTGCTGCTTGGTTGGCAAGGAGGGTAGCTTCCTTAAAGCTACCACCGGCGGCTAGCGCGGCACCCAGGACAGAAATTACCGTATCTCCAGCCCCAGTCACATCAAAGACCTCTCGTGCTTCCGTTGGCAGATGGAGAGGGAAGTGTTCCCGTTGTAACAGAGTCATGCCCTGCTCACCGCGGGTAATGAGCAGGGCTTCAAGCGCTAGCTGCTGCCGTAACTGTTCTCCTTTTTCAACGAGGACCATCTCATCGGCGCAAGGTCCGACCACAGCTTCAAATTCGGCCAAATTGGGGGTGATGATGCTAGCGCCACGATAGCGGGAGAAAGGAACGCCTTTAGGATCAATCAGAATGGGCACCCCAGCTTTCCGGCCGAGAGCGATGAGCCCCTGTGGTTCTTGGAGTGTGCCTTTGCCGTAATCAGAAAGGATCACGGCTGACTTGCCGCTCAAGGCGGCGTTATAGGCAGGGAGTAGTGCTTTGCTGTGTGCAGGGATAAAGCCATCTTCAAAATCTAGGCGGATCAATTGTTGGTGGCGGCTGATAACACGCAGTTTAGTAAGCGTAGCAATATCAGGGAATTCTTCCAAGCAGCAATGGACTCCCCGCTGAGTCAGCAAGGACCGTAGCGTAGCTGCGGCCTCATCGACGCCAATCAATCCGAGCAGCGTCACCTGGGCCCCGAGCGTCGCGACATTGACCGCGACATTGCCTGCTCCGCCAGGCCGATCTTCCCGCTCCGTTACCCGTACCACGGGTACGGGAGCTTCCGGTGAAATACGTGAAGTAGTACCGTGCCAGTAGCGATCCAGCATCACATCGCCAATGACGAGCACTTGGGCGCTAGTAAAGTCAGGTAAGCCGTGGGTCATGCTGTTGGAAGGATTGCTAAAAATCGGCCCATAATACCATAGGGATACTGGCTAAACCTCAAGCTTTTTAAGTTGTTCCTTACGGAACATGACTGCTTGCTTATCCGTGGGCGAATTTCAATTGCAATCAAATAATACATCTAATAAAATTAATGCGAATCATTCACAATAATTATAATTAGGAGATTACCATGGTATTTCGTATCAAACAGGGAGAGTTTTTATTATCGGGTTTGCTGCTTCTGGTATCGTTGCCGGTTAGTGGGAATGATGCCTGGCCGGGACGGTGGAGCGGTTGGGGTCAATTCCCGCCTTTTGCTGGCGAGAGTCCGGCCGCACCTGCTCCCGGAGAAGGCGCAGTCCGACATTACTACATTGCCGCGGAGGAGAGGAGTTGGGATTTTGCGCCCACCAATCAGAATCTCATCCGTTGCTCGGATCAGCATGCTCCCTGTTCCTTGCCGGAGCCCTGGACGAGTAGCCACATCTTTCCCTCAGTTCGTTATATAGAGTACACAGATGACACCTTTACCACCCCCAAGCCTCAACCTGAGTGGCTAGGAATTTTAGGGCCGATCATTCGGGCGGAGGTGGGGGATACGCTTAAGGTGCATTTTTGCAATCAGACCGCAACCGGCACTTACAGCATGCATCCCCATGGGCTGCGGTACACGAAAGATAATGAGGGGGCTCCGTATTTTGGGGCAAATTCAACCGATACTCTACCAGGCGCTGGAGCCCGGGTTCCAGCCGGCCAATGCTTCGATTATACTTGGGTCGTGAGCGAGGATAGCGGGCCGGGGAAGGGTGATCTTTCTTCTAAAGTATGGTGGTACCATTCCCATGTCGATACGCCAGCCGATACCAGCGCTGGCCTACTCGGCCCCCTTATTATTACCCGTTACGGCATGGCCAATGCCGATGGCGCTCCAAAGGATGTGGAGCGGGAGTTTGTGACGGCTTTTTTTATCTTCGATAAACTGGAGGGTGAAGAGGCCGGACTGATGCATAGCATCAATGGGCGTCTTTTTGGGAATCTGCGAGGGCTGGTGGCAAAACACGGCGAGCGGGTGCGCTGGCATGTGCTCGGAATGGGCAATGAAGTGGATCTCCATACTCCCCACTGGCATGGCGAAACGGTCTCGGTGGGTGCGCCTCACGTAGCGCGGCGGACAGATGTGCTGGAATTATTACCCGCCTCCATGATAACGGCTGATATGGAGGCTGATAATAATGGGGAGTGGCTATACCATTGCCACGTCGCCGACCATATCGAGGCGGGAATGAGCACTACTTTTCAAATTCTACCTTGAAGAATAACCCTGATTAACGTCTGGTTTTGCTTTTCCATGGACCTGAGTAAAAACAGGTCCATGGTGTCGCTCTCTTTTGGCGCTATGGGATAGCAAGAGGATGGCTGTTGTTGAGATAAAGGCTATGAAAACTCTTTTGCTTTTTTACCGTTTTTTTATAGGGTTTCTTTTTTTTCGTTGTCTCTGCAGGCGCCACTTTCCTGGGTTTATGCTTAGCCGTCTTGCGGGAGGAGGGGGTGCCATGGACTACCGGCTCAGAGCGCGGAGCACCCACCAGAGGGCGTTCCCGCTGCATGGAATAAGTCAACGCGGCGGCTATATCTAACGGGGAGAGATCTTCTTGTTGAGCCCATTGCTGGACTAAATGGCGGAAAGCAGAGAGATTTTCCTTTTCCAAGGTGTTCATAACTTGCTG
Source organism: Nitrosococcus watsonii C-113 (assembly GCF_000143085.1). Taxonomy (NCBI): domain Bacteria; kingdom Pseudomonadati; phylum Pseudomonadota; class Gammaproteobacteria; order Chromatiales; family Chromatiaceae; genus Nitrosococcus; species Nitrosococcus watsonii. The sequence goes on from NC_014315.1 coordinate 525,223, forward strand.
CTTAAACCGTTCGATACGCCGGTCTATGACCTGTTGGTGGCTGGGCAGTTGCATTTCATAGAGGGGTTGCCCTGTCGCTCTTTTGATAGCACTCAACATTCGCCGCTCGCGGGGCGCAACAAACAACGTGGCGGTACCCGTGCGGCCTGCGCGGCCAGTGCGGCCGATACGGTGGATGTAGGTTCCGGTATCATAGGGAATATCATAATTGACTACATGGCCGATTCGTTTCACATCTAGTCCGCGAGCAGCCACATCGGTAGCGACGATGATGTCAATGGTATTTTTTTTGAGCTGATCAACCACTTTTTCCCGTGAGGATTGGGGCATATCTCCATTCAGTGCTGCTGCTGCATAGCCCCGCGCCGTTAGCTTTTTTGCCAGTTCTTCCGTTGCGATTTTAGTACGGACAAAAATAATCGTGGCGTCGTATTCCTCAGCCTCCAGCATGCGGGTGAGCGCATCTAGTTTATGCAAGCCGGAGACTAACCAGTAGCGCTGATTGATGGCCGGAAGAGAAGCAGTTTTTCCCTTAATTTTAATATCCTGGGGTGCATGTAAATGGCGGCTTGCGATATTACGCACGGACGTGGGCATGGTAGCGGAAAAGAGGGCAACCTGCCGCTTTGTCGGTACTTGTTTTAAAATCCACTCTACGTCCTCGATGAACCCCATCTTTAGCATTTCATCAGCTTCATCTAGGATCACTGTCGTTAATGTAGTTAGGATCAGACTCTTGCGTCGCAGATGATCCATGATTCTGCCTGGGGTGCCTACGATGACGTGGGCGCCTCGTTTGAGTTGGCGGAGCTGGTTTCCCATGGATTGACCGCCGTAGATAGGAAGGACGTGAAAATCCTCCAGATGGCGGGCGTAGCTTTGAAAAGCTTCTGCCACCTGAATCGCGAGTTCCCGCGTTGGGACGAGTACCAGCGCTTGCGGCTCTCTCCGTGATAATTCCAACCGTTCTAGGGTTGGAATGGCAAAAGCCGCTGTTTTTCCCGTGCCCGTTTGAGCCTGCCCTACCAGGTCATGGCCCGCTAAAAGGTGGGGAATAGCTCTTGCTTGAATAAGGGTAGGTGTTTCGTATCCTACTTGCTTGATGGCTTGCAGAATAGGGGCGCTGATGGCAAAACTGTCAAAAGATAAGGGTTCTGTAGAAGATGGCATGCAATTAAAATCCTGCTGATTTAAATAATCGATAATTGAAGTTTCATCGTGGCTAATTACGACTTTTCCATTCAAAATTTTTCCAGCCCAGTAGATCACGCCTTGGTGCTAACCAAGGTGGCGGTTTGCGCCCCCCTAGTCTTGGCGCTTCTCGCTCCACCCGCCTACGCAGGGGAATACGATCAGGTAAAAGCACACACAGGGAGCATGCTTTTATTCCTGAATCTAGGCTTCATGAGTGGGGGTGGTATGTTTTCTAGCGTTTCTCATCACCACCGTGACCGGTTTCAATTTTGCGTCTACAAAACCTTATCCGTTCGACAACTTCGCACGCTACAAGATGGCTCGGGCTTTGGCGATTGCAACGCACAAGACCCTTGCCATGCACATTGTTTTTCCGCCTACTGCAGAAAGATCGTCCTGCTAGCAATAAGATAGTGATACCAAGTCTTTACCGATGAAACAATAATGATTACGCTCTCGCGTTTGATGTCATTGGAGAGCGTCGTTCTAGGGTATTCAGAAATTAAATAGCCAATTAGCGGCGGCGTCTGCCGCCGCGGCCGCGGCGTTTTTCCTCTTTGGTCTGATTCACATAGATAGTTCGACCTTGGAGTTGCGAACCGTCCAACGCGGCGATAGCAGCACGACCTTCATGGCCTTCCATGTTGATTAGAGCGGTGCCGCGTGCCTGACCGGTAAATAAATCTTTATGTAAGGTCAAAGAGCGCACGGTACCGTAGTCAGCGAATAAAGCGGTAAGACTCTCCTCGGTTGTACTTGTTGGCAAACCACGCACAAAAAGTGTGATCATTGAGCCTCTCTAGGAAAAGTAAGAAGAGCGAAGAGGTCGGCTCTCGGGGAGTCGACCTCTTCATCAAAGGAATATTATCCGTTATAAAACGGTAACATTATCAGCTTGAGGGCCTTTCTGGCCCTGTACTTCAATAAAACTGACCTGTTGACCTTCCTTGAGGGTTCTGTGGCCGCTGCCAGTGATGGAACGGTAGTGCACAAACAGATCGCTGCCCCCTTCCCGTTGTATAAACCCATAACCCTTTGAATCATTGAACCACTTCACGGTTCCTGTCTGTTGTTCTGACATAGAAAGCTCTCAAAAAAATAATATAACTCTCTGACATCTCGAAAAAGATGCCAGCGGATGGAACTTGAGTATCGGGGAGCGAACGAGTTGGAGCAGAAATGCATTTGGAAGGAAGAACAAAAAATTCTACACTAACCGAAGACGCGATCCTTAATACTCTAGCATTTCGTATCATAGGAGACTGGAAGGAGAATTACAAGCTTAATAGACGCAGATCAATATATCCATTGCATTGTTGGCGGTAGAAGGGGTGGGTGATAAGCTGCTTAGGAGGGAGTTTTTTTCATGGGCTGAAGGTCAAGGGGTCAAATATCCGTTTGATCTAAAATAGTGATGGATCGGTTGGGAAATTTTTATTTTATTCATTGGTAATTCTTGACTTAACAAGGGAAATAGAATCAATAATTTATCCGCTTAAAAACATGATGCCCTAACGTGCGTTCAGCTCCCGTGGAGCCTTGGTTAAAAACTCGCCCCCCTTATCCGTGACAACTACCGTATCAGAGAAGAAGGCATCTCCTTCTCCCGTCCGCAAAAGCCAGGACATCAGATGGAAGACCATTCCTTTTTGAATAACCATGGTGGAGCCTTCGCGCAGTCCCTTGGGAACACCGGAACCTGACCAGCTTGGGGGAAACCCAATACCAACGATATAGCCGCAGTGATGGCGGCGGTAATGGGAAAATCCTGCTTTATCTACACACCGCTGCCAGGCTTTATAGACAGAATCAGCGGTAACGCCGGGTTTTAGAGCGTCCACTGCGCTATATAACGCGGCTAAACAGGTTTCATAGGCTTTTTCCGCTTTTGGTGAGATCTGCCCAATATGCGCCAAACGTCCAATCGGTGCATGATAACGCCAATAACAGCCAGCCATTTCCAAAAATAAAAGATCCTCCTTCTGTAGTATATCAGCGTCCCATTCGTCCCAGGTTCCATGTTCATGGGCTAGTGTGCGCGTGGACCGTACCAGGGGTACGAAAGCGGGGTAGGCGCCACCACGCAGAATCATGGTTTGATAGATAGCCCCCATCACATTACGGCTAGAAACGCCAGGACCGGCCATGGCAATCCCTGACATCATCATGGCATCGGAAATCTCTGCCGCCTTCCGGGTGCATGCCAGCTCGGTTGGTGATTGAACAATTCGGCACTCGGTAACTAGATCCTCTGCATCGGACCACTTCACGTCAGACATTCTATTTACAAAGGCTTCCGCAATTTTGTAGGGTAAAAAAGCACTGCTTTTTTCGAAGGCCACGTGGGCAGAGGTGAGTCCTAGTTCCTGGAGAGCTTGGCAGGTAGCCTTTACGGGTGCCGAATAATCCTTGAGTTCTGTTTCATCGTTATGATCGCTTTGGATGGAGATTCCCAAGCTCATGGACCAAGGACCCAGCCCGCCCGTTTCCGGTCCCTCCATGGGGGTACTTAAAGTGAGGTCTTTGTCCCGATGTTTGGGTTTGGGCAGCGGGGGAACACCGTCTGAGTAGAGGTAGCATTTTACGGTAGGTACCACCATATCCTCGACGATGGCTTTCTCCATCGCCCGGATGATGAGGGCGGGTTCCTTATCGAGGGACAATACTAAAGAAGTATAGGCGAAATAGCCTTGATGACTCAGGCCGGTGAGATAATAAATATTTTCCGGGTTAGTGATGATGATGGCATCGAGCTTTTGCTCCGCCATTTTTTCTCGAACCTGATGGACCCTTTCTTCAAACTCTTCGTCTGTGAAAAATCTCATTTCTTATTTCACCCTATTCTTGCGATTTTTGGTTCGAAAATAATTTATTTAATTTTTTCCTTCATAATGGGGTGGGTTCTTTGGCTCTTTACTCCTGTTCCATCAGGCTTCCAACTATTTTATAAAGAAAAAAACGGTAATTTTCCATGCTATGAATGCTAATGTTTTCGTCAGGTTGGTGGGCTTCCTGAATACTGCCCGGGCCGCAAACCACAGTGGGAAGGCCAGCTTGCTGATATAGCCCCGCTTCTGTCATGAAAGGGGCGGTGCCAATTTTTCCCTCTTCCAGAAATTCCTTCAGCCAAGTGGCGATTTCCCGATTGGATTCGGCTTTAAGCCCAGGAACAGCCGTTTTAATATGGTTTTCTACCTCAATTCCAGGTATTTGTTTTCGTAGGGCGTGGATCAGACGTTCCCATGCTTCATTGAGCTGAGCTGGATTTTGGGAAGGCAGGGTACGGCATTCCCAATCAAATTGACAATGTTCCGGAATGATATTGATAGCAGTCCCGCCTTGGATAGCGCCCACATTGAAGGTGGCCGCTGGAGGATTGAAATCTCTGTTCTCTTCTGGGGGTAGAATTTCCTCTAGGGCGGCAATTAGTTTAGAGGCAAATACAATGGCACTGGCGCCTAGCTGGGGGCAGCTTGAATGGGCCGGTTTTCCCCTGATGTGGGTGGTGGTAATTTGAATGCTTTTGTGAGCCGTGACCAACTCCATATCTGTGGGTTCACCGATCAAAACAAAGCGGGGCGGGGGAGATAGGGTTTTTAAATATCCGATAAGCGCTTTAGCGCCTCCGCAACCGATCTCCTCATCGTAAGTAAAACAGAGATAGAGGGGGCATTGCAGGCGATGGCCCTCGATAGAGGCCGCTATCTCCAACGCCAAAGCGAGAAACCCTTTCATATCGGAGGTGCCCCTGCCATACAGGCAGCCATTTTTTTCAACTAGCCGAAATGGATCGTTGGTCCAGGCTTGCTGGTCTACCGGGACCACATCGGTATGGCCGGCCAGCATCAGGCCGCCCTTCTTGTCGGGCCCAATCCGGGCCATGAGGTTTGCCTTGTTCCTTTGCTTATTATAGAAGCGCTGGGTTTGAAAACCCCGGCTGTTGAGAAAATCTTCGCTATACTCGATGAGGGGCAGATTGGTTTCCCTTGAAATGGTAGGAAATCTAATCAGTTTTTCCAGGATAGGGAGATAGGGAGCCTCGTTATTTTCCATTAGGGGACCTTGTCCTTGTTCATGTTTCGTATTTTTTGCGTAAAATCTCGCACTTCCTCCGCTGTAGTATCAAATGAAGTCATCCAGCGCACGATGGTGCTAGCAGAGTCCCAGATCGCAAAAGCATAATGTTGTTGTAAACAGGGTACCCAAGAGGGAGGTATTCGGGCAAATATCCCATTGGTTTCTACGGGGACGACAAATTCCACCTGCGGAATATTTTTGAGTCCTCGTTCCAGTAAAGCCGCCATTTCATTGGCGTGTTGCGCATTTTTCCTCCAGAGATCGTTGCTTAATAGAGCTAGAAATTGAGCTGAGATAAAACGCATTTTGGAGACTAGTTGCATGCCTTGTTTACGGTAGAAGCCAGTCTTTTTCGTCCACTGGGGATCGAAGAAAACAATCGCCTCAGCTGCTAGTAGCCCATTTTTGGTGCCGCCAAAGGAAAGTATATCCACGCCTACATCTGTGGTCATCTCTTTTAGGCTTAAATTCAGCCGGGCAGCGGCGTTGCTTAACCGAGCTCCATCCATGTGGAGTAGCAACCCTTGTTCATGGCAAAAATCCGCCAGGGTTTTAATCTCTTCAGGCGTATAGATAGTCCCCCATTCTGTGCATTGGGTAATGGAAAGGACTTTCGGCTGGGCGCGATGGACCATGGCCGTGCCGCGTAACAATGGCGCCACGGTTGCTACATTTAACTTGCCTTGCTGAGTGGGAGCAGTTAGTACCTTTGATCCTAGGAATTTTTCCGGCGCTCCGCACTCATCCCGGTGAAGATGGGCGCAGTCGGCGCAGATAACGGCCTCAAAGGAAGACATGACGCTTTGCAGGGCAATCACGTTAGCGGCGGTGCCTGTCAGTACAAAAAATGTTTCAGTCTGGGCTCCAAAATGCTGTTTGAATAGTTGGAGGGCCTGTTGGGTGGTGGGATCGTTGCCGTAGGCAACGGCGTGGCCGTGGCTGGTTTTTTCCAGCATGGCCATGACTTCTGGGTGTATGCCGGCTGCGTTGTCGCTGATAAAATGCCGTTCTCCCATCCCTCGACTTACCTCCGCAATACAGTGACTGTTTTGGTTTCCGTGTAGGCATCCAGGGCTTGTTCACCCAACTCCCGGCCGAGTCCGGATAGTTTAAAGCCGCCAAAAGGCGCTGCTGGATCGACCACATTGTAGCAGTTGACCCAGACGGTCCCGGCTTTTACCCCTGCGGCCACCGCATTGGCTTTGTCGATGTCTTGAGTCCATACGGCCGCCGCAAGGCCAAAGGGGGTATTATTGGCTTTTTCAATAACTTCATTGATGTCTTTGAAGCGTAGCACACTAGCCACTGGCCCGAAAATCTCATCCGTTGCGATGGCCATATCCTCCTTGACCTCCCTAAAGATGGTGGGTTGGATAAAATAACCTTGCTCAAAGGCCCGCTCGCCGCCGGTGACACATTTTGCGCCTTGCTCCTTGCCAAGGGCGATATAGCGCATAATTTTATCGAACTGGGCCTTGTCGATTTGAGCTCCATGCTCGGTAGCGGGATCGAAGGGATCGCCCAGTTTACGTTTGGCTGCCTTCTCGGCAAATTGCTCCACGAATTCATCATAAATATTGTTATGCACAAAGGCGCGGCTACCGGCGCAGCAGTTTTGTCCTTGATTTAGAAAAATAGCACCAAAGGAACCCGTAATAGCTTCTTCCAGATTGGCATCGTTAAAGATGATGTTGGGGCTTTTACCTCCTAGCTCAAAGGACAGACGTTTCATACTGTTAATCGTGGCCTGCTTAATCGTTTGGGCGGTTTTATATTCTCCCGTGAAGGCGATTTTCTCAACTAGGGGGTGCTGTACTAGGGCCGCGCCCGCCGTAGGACCGAAACCGGGCACAATATTGAGCACACCTGGAGGAATGCCTGCCTCCAGGGCCAGCTCACCGGCGCGAAGGGCCGTCAGGGGCGTTTGCTCCGCCGGTTTCAGAATAGCAGTGCAGCCAGCGGCCAGGGCAGGACCTAACTTCCAAGCCGCCATTGCCAGAGGAAAGTTCCAGGGAATGATCAGGCCGCAAACTCCCACTGGCTCCCGGCGCGTATAAGTGAAGAAAGGCCCGGAAATAGGAATAGTCTTGCCATGAATTTTGTCCGCCCAGCCGGCAAAATAACGAAGCGTAGCCGCGGCGCTGGGAATATCGTAGCCTAGGGCCTCGTTGATGGGCTTCCCATTGTCCAAGACTTCAAGCTTGGCCAGTTCTTCCATATGGTCTTCAATCAAATCGGCCCACTTCAACATTCGGCGGCCCCGTTCTCGGGCGTCCATTTGGCGCCAGGGGCCGCTATCGAAAGCTTTACGGGCCGCTTGGACCGCTAGGTCAATATCTTCCGCATCGCCTTCCGCCACCTGGGCAATCACTTCTTCGGTGGAGGGATCGACAGTAGCAAAGGTTTTACCACTGAGGCTGTTGCGGAATTCGCCATCAATCAGTAAGCGAGTCTGGCGCACCGCTACCTGCGCTTTGTGGGTGAGGGGCAATGGGGCTGGCTGGTTCATGGAGTGACCTCCTTGAATTCGGGTTGGTTAGCATGGTTCCGTTTCATAACTGGGACTGGCATGCTCCCTTTGCGGTTATGCTTTTTCCCTCAGAGAGTTTAGCTGTTAGCTATACATGAGGGACAGATATTTTTCCGCCTTGTCGCAGAGGAAGGTAAGGACGGTTTTGATTTCAGGATTGCGGCGCTTGATCTCCTGGGCTGCCCACACGTTGGCCCCGGAACTTGGACCGACAAAGAGGCCCCGTTGCCGCGCCAGTTCCTTGGAGACCTCAATCGCCGTTTCGCTTTCCACATGGACAATGTCATCGATCTCGTGTCGATGGCGCTGGTAAATGGTCGGAATAAAACCGTCGGAAATACCTTCAATTTGGTGATCAGCCACAATGCAGCATTCAAGGGTGCGAGATTCCTTGGGTTCCATGGCGTAAACCTTGATTTGGTCGTTATGCCATTGGCGCAAGGCTTGGGAAACGCCAATCAGGGTGCCGCCGGTACCAACGCCCTGGACGACGGCATCGATCCGCATGGTTTCCGGGATCTGGGCAATGACCTCCTGGCCGAGCCAGTCCCGGTTTTCATCTACATTCCATTCATTGTCAAATTGTTGGGGGCAATAATAGCCTGGCTGGGCGCCAAGTTCCTGGGCTGTGCGCAGGGCGTCATTGACCTGAAAATGGCCGACGAATTTGATTTCAGCGCCCAGGCCACGGGAAATTTTGACTCGCTCGGATGTATAGCCATCCGGCATGACCACTATCATGCGGTAGCCTTTGATGGCAGCAACCATACTCATGGCGTTTCCTGTGTTGCCGCTGGTCGCCTCAACGATGGTGTCGCCAGGCTTCAGCAAGCCTTCCGTTTCCGCTTTTTCGATCATATATTTAGCTATCCGCGCCTTGATGGAGCCAGAAGGATTCAGAAATTCGCATTTGGCAAGAATGCCGTCTCCCAAGTCTAGCAAAGGTGTCTTGCCAATGGCATCCAGAATTGTGTGACTAATGGTCATATAATGGCCTCGGTTCGGTGGATGGTTGCAGGATTTTTTATTCAGGATAAGCTATTTTGTTTTCATAGCCTATTGGGACTTGATCATAACTGCTTTTCACATAGAGGTTTGGCTTGGGTAGAATTAAGGGCCTGAATGCCTGCTCTTTTCAACCTATCCAAAACACGTTCCCGTGTATCATAAGTTTTATCAGACTAGAAACACGCCAATATCATGGAGGATATCGGGAAGCAAGATATCCGCTTCTTGCCCATCATGCCTCTGCCTGGTTTCCTAAAGCACATCGCATGGGGCATGAACTTTGGTGGTTAATCTGCTTTTGGAACGCCTCATGTATTCAGTGATTTTATCTCTCCTTTGCACCGACGGCGTGCTGATGAGCGTGGACAATCGTGGAATCAATCATCGCCTATGACCGTCACACCAACTGTTCTCACTCGTGCGGGCAGAAAGTGTTGCAGCCGTTTCCATACATAATCCTTCCTTAAGGTCTATAAATTATTAGTGAATCATAAATTTGCATATTTTGTGAATCCATCTGGCGAAAAATAATCTTCTCGCGCCTGATCTGGATAGACCTCAATGTCAAGTGTCTGCCGGGGGGGACAGGCGCCAGAGGTTTTAACCGAGCGTTGAAATATGCATTAATCTTTGTTTTATCATATACTTCGGTGGGTGCCCAGAATTACGGGGACTATGTATAGTTAAGAAAGAGATTCTTTCGTTGGCATTGATTTTGGTATTAAATCATCTGTCGTGATTTTAGGCTGTCAAGCCCCGCTAATAATAAATTAAAGAGGATTCTCATAGGAGTTTAGGAGATTAAATCGGAATCTATCCTAGAAGCAAAAAGCTCTTACCGCCGGATGATAGCCAAGTAGCGGCTTGCTAAATTGCATCACCGGTAAAGAAAAGCCGTGCTTCATGCTGCATTAATTTAAACCTAGTATCGTCAAGACAGACATTAAATGCACGCAAGAGTCGAGTAAGACCGCGTTGGCGATGTGAATAAGACTAGGTTTTCGTAGAGTATCCTAGGCTTTTTATGAGCGGATAGATGTTATGCGGGTAGATCAAAAGCAGAAAAAGTTTTTTTGCAACCAAGGAACCGCTATTGGCAGTAGCAACCACGCTTTTGTTCAACTTGATTCTTGTGGGGGTATGATTAGCAGCCCTCCCGGGGAGAAAGATATCCCATGGATGTACCATGCCCTGGCTCTCGCCCGATATGCTGAAGAGACGGGGGAAGTCCCGGTAGGGGCGGTAGTGGTGCAGGAGGATGAAATAGTGGGTGAAGGTTGGAATTGTCCTATTAACAGCCGTGATCCCACGGCCCACGCCGAGATCCAAGCCATTCGCGCGGCTAGCCAGCAGCTCGGTAATTACCGGCTAGTGGGGACAACTCTCTATGTAACGCTGGAGCCCTGTGCCATGTGTGCTGGTGCCATTATCCAGGCAAGAATTCGACGGGTAGTATTTGGTGCTTTTGATCCAAAAGGGGGGGCAGTAGGCAGTGCGCTGAGTATTCTTCCTGGCGAGCGACTCAACCACCAGGTCGAATGCCAAGGGGGCGTTTTGGCAGAGGCTTGCGGAGCGATTCTATCGGCCTTTTTCCGGGCCCGGCGGTAATTGTACTAACTCTTAGCAGAATTAACCCTTTTATACGCCTCCTTATTCGTCCACACTTACCCTCCCCTTGAAAATGGCCTGCTCAAAAAAGGCCAAACCCTTCCTGCAAAAAACCAAGTGCGAACCAAAAAAACATTCTACCGAGTCTTGGCTTAGCTACTCCCACATCCTCACTTCGCCAGTATGGCCCAAAACCTATTTTAAAGAGTACGTCTAATTAAATGGGAAGTAGGGAAGTCCCCGCAAGCCTCTTTATCAGGGAGAAAAATGGGTTTGTGGAATATTATCAACACACTCTGCACTTACCCATATTTTTTACTGATAGGTACTTACCTTCTTTAGAAGAGCTTAAGAAGCTTGATCCAGGTTTGGGATGCCATCGCGCGCTGTATCCTGCATGGGGGAAGAAGTTAATTTAATCGAATTTGCCATGGGTGTGCCGCTTCTCCGAAAGGGAATACGGGTTTGTTGTAAAAATCATACAAATAGATCCTATGGGTAGCAAAACTTATCAAATATATTTTAATGTAATTGCATATTGATCAAATGTTCCCAATGGTATAAAACTTAAAGAAGATTGTTTAACTATTGAAACAAGCTATTGAGGTAAGGAAAAATTAAATAAAAAATATGCCTTGTCGGTAAGTAAAGACAATTGAACGAGGAGGGCCGATAATATTGTTGCAGAAAACCTTGCAATGACCGATAAAGTGGTTAAAATGCCACAAACGCCTTAAACTCTGGAGTTAGGGCGCTGAATAATCATCAGTTTCTGTAGTCAACAAAAGGGAGTATTTATGAACAATTTCAAAAAAACCAAACTCGCGGTAGCGGCCGCCGCCGCCATGGGACTTTCGCTGCCGGCGGGGGCTGTCGTTGTGGTGGGGGGAGAGAACGGGTGGGAAGTCAGTTTTGACGGTAATATCAACCAGTTCTATGTCTGGACCGATCCGGATAGGCGGCCTGACGGCGTGATTGGCGGTAACATGCCTAGCAGCTTCACTCAGGATCAGAACGGTAATATTCGCAGCACGGCAGAAGAATCTAGCCGCTTCCGCACGGGTTTGATGCCGGCCCTGTTTAGTTTCAATGTGAAGGCACCCACCTGGAATGGGTTGGACATAGGGGGTCGAGTTAGCTTTGCTGGCCAGACCAACAATGCCAATACCAAGAACAGCGATTTGGGTGTCAATGGTGGCTTTGGCGATACAGGTATCGGCAAAATCAGAAGCGATTCCACGAGTGATCTTGGCGGCAATCTCGAATTCCGGGAAGCCTTCTTTACCGTGGATGGGGCTTTCGGCCAAGTGCTTCTAGGTCGAACCTTATCCTTGTTCATGGGCAAGAATATCCTCACTGACCAGACCTTGTTTGGTGTGGGTGCTACTGGCAGTGTCCATGGGGGCGGCTTTACCCTGGGGCGGATTGGTTATGGTTATCTTTATCCCAACTTTAACTCCCAGGCTCGTTGGACCAGCCCGGATATGATGGGTTTCAAGGTCTCCTTGGCGGCCGTGGACCCTTCTCAGGTCTGTGGTGAAGGAGCCGGCCTTGCAGGCGGTGTGAACTGTGCGAGGGAGACTCAGTCGCCTCGGGGAGAGGGCGAAGTGAGTTATGCCGGCACCTTTAATAACGGCAGCTATCAGGTTTGGGGTTCGGGGATGTGGCAGAATGTCCGCTACAGCGGCAACTCGTCTAATGACTTTAACGTCTGGGGCTGGACTGCGGGGGCGCAAGTCCAATTTATGGGTTTTGAGGTCAATGGCTCCTACTACGATGGCGAAGGTTTGGGTACTTCCTTCCTCATGGATGCGGATTCCCTGGATGCCACGGGACAAAAGCGCGACAATAGGGGATGGTTGGCTCAGGGAGGCTACACCATCCTGGGCCACACCAAGTTAGCGGTCAGCTATGGCATCTCCAGGGCAGATGAGACCAGTAACGACAGTATTTGCCGTACCGGTGGGATTAATTGTGTAGGCGCTGCCGGGGCCCGGCTTGAGAAGCAGCAATCCTATGTGGCGGGTATCTATCACGATGTTAATGCCAACTTGAAGTTGGTAGCGGAATATTCCCGGCTAGAAAACGAGTGGCACGGCGGCCAGAAACAAGAGGCCAATGTGGTGGGCGTTGGCGGTTACTTCTTCTGGTAAGTAATAATCCTTGCAGCTTGAAAGGGCGCCACAATGAATGGCGCCCTTTTTTTAGCTGTGCTCCTCGCTTCGCTTGAGGCGCTGAAAGAGGGTGTGCTGGCATTTGGGGCAGGGCGGCAGGGGACTAGCCTGATGAAAATGGAGCCGCTCACCGCAATTTAGGCATGCAAAAGTTCCGATGCCAATAATCTCCCCCGTTTGGTAATCCTGGGCATGGCGGGCCTGCTCTGCCCAGAGGGCGAGCTCAAAGCGGGTTTTATCCGCGACTTGGGAAAAGGCGTCGAGCAATTGCTCTTCAATGAGTTCGAGATCCAACATGAGCCAGTCGCCAAGGGCCTTGCCAGTATTGCTCAAGTATCTTGCCGCGTCTTCCAGATCGCGGCGAAGATATTCTCCTAGCCGATCTGCTTCTTCCTGGCTCAGTTCACCCGCTTCAACGGCTTTTTGTTTGGCGGCTTCGATTCCTTTGGAGACCTCGGGCTCGGCTTTGCTTTCTTCCTCGCCTACGAGGGAGCGTACCCGGCTCACCATTTTATGGTAAGCGTGGGCGAGTCTATCGTCTTTGTCCCGTGTATCCATCTTGGCTTTCCTTTTTTTCTAAAATACAGTGTAGTTTGGCCGAGAAATCTAGGAAGAGCAAAATGAGTAATTACCCTTCTTCATTAGGGATAATAGCAAAAGTTTTTCTCTAGAATATTTATTTTTGCTTCGAGGAGCATGTTTTATGAGGCTTTCAGTCCGTTGGGTTTTCTTTTTAGGTTTCTTTCTGTGCGCTTTAATGCTAGCGATAGCGGGCTATTTTCAATTTGTCGAGGACTTGGAACCTTGCCCGCTCTGCATCTTATCTCGCGTGGTGGTATTGGCTATCGGGGGGATATTTTTAGTAGCTGCGCTCCATAATCCTAGAAGCTGGGGAGTAAAAATATATGCCCTATTGGGATTTGTAGTTACCCTAATCGGGATAGGTGTAACGGGGCGCCATGTATGGTTGCAGAATCTTCCGGCCGATCAGGTGCCTGCTTGCGGACCTGGGCTCAACTTTATGCTAGACAATTTCCCTTTGACCGAGACTCTGGAATTGGTGTTTCGTGGTTCTGGAGAGTGTGCCGAAGTTCAATGGAGCTTTTTAGGGTTGACCATCCCCGGATGGACGCTGGCAGCTTTTCTGTTGTTAGGGGTAATAAGTCTATGGCAAATGGGGCGAGCAGGCAGTGGCGTAGAGAAGTTGACCTAATAATGGTAAGGACGGTGTGGGTGGGGTGGTGACTGCCCCACTCGGTCCAATCGCCTAGAGTACGCAGTAACCACTTGGAAATATAAAGTTATAAGAGGACCAGCAAGGAGGGTAAAAGGTTAGCGGGCGCGATAAACGATCCGGCCTTTACTGAGATCATAGGGCGTTAATTGGACGGTCACTTTATCCCCGGTCAGAATACGAATATAGTGTTTGCGCATTTTTCCAGAAATATGGGCAGTAACGACATGGCCGTTTTCCAATTCTACCCGAAACATGGTGTTGGGTAGGGTATCTACCACTGTTCCTTCCATTTCGATATTATCTTCTTTTGCCATGCAGTTTCAATGATCTCCTATTAGTGGATAAAATGGTTAGGGCTTGGATTTTATCATGTTTCCTTAAGGATGCTCCACTTTTTTTCTTGATAGACTTCTAACGGATGAAAAGCGGATTTATAGTTCATTTTATGGCTATTTTTAATCCAGTAGCCCAGGTAGACGTAGGGAAGGTTCAGCGCTTTGGCTTCACTGATTTCCCACAGGATAATATAAATCCCTAAACTGCGTCTTTTTTCGTTTGGGTCGAAAAAGCTATAAACTGCTGACAGTCCATCGGTGAGAGCGTCTAGGGCCGCGACGGCAAGCAGGCGTTCCTCGCCGTCGCGAAATTCAATTAGAGATGTTTCATTCCAGCCGCTAACGATAAAGTTAAGATAATCCTCGGGCGTTGAGTCGTCCATGCCGCCTTGAGGGTGACGGCTATTCAGATAGCGGCGGAAAAGGTCAAAGTGCTCGTCGCTAAATTCCACGGGGCGGTAGAAAGCGCTTAGATCTTGGTTAAATTTCCAGGCCCGTCGTTGGCTCCGGTTAGGTCGAAATTGAGCCACCGGAATCCGCGCTGGTTGGCAGGCGGAACAATGGGGGCAGCGGGGGCGGTACACGAGGCGGCCACTACGGCGGAATCCAAGGCGCACTAGGGTGCTATAGCGGGCAATATCTATAACAGCCTCCGGATCGGCAAAAAGATTGGTAGCGGTTTGATCCGGTAGGTAGCTACAAGGTTGGGGAGGGGAAAGGTAAAAGTCAAAATTCCAATAGGAAGTCATAAGGGCTTCTGTAAAAGATCCTGATCAAAGTACCATGGCCCTTTGAGCGAGGGGCTATGAGAGAGTTCCTGGAGCCAGTGGAGAAACTTGCTCCGGGGAAGGGTTTGAGCCCCCAAGCGTTGCAGGTGTTCAGATTGGATTTGGCAATCAATGAGAGGAAAGCCCCACCGCTGGAGCTGACGGCAGAGATAAACGAATGCTATCTTAGAGGCATCGGGGCGCTTGCTGAACATGGATTCGCCGAAAAAGATACGGCCTATACTGACTCCATACAGTCCTCCAATCAGCGCCTTGCCTTCCCAAGTTTCTACTGAATGTGCTATTCCCATTTTGTGGAGACGATTATAGGCGCTTTTCATCTCAGGGGTGATCCAGGTTCCCCCCTCATCCTGGCGGGGGCTAGCGCAGGCTTCAATTACCCCTGGAAAGTCTAGGTCTAACGTAACCTGATAAGTTTCCCTGCGCAGCCGTTTGCGTAAACTTCGGGAAATATGCAGTTGTTGTGGGAATAAAACCAGCCGTGGATCAGGCGACCACCAGAGGATAGGTTGTCCTTGCTCGTACCAGGGAAAGATACCCTGCCTATAGGCCATTATAAGCCGTTCTGGTGACAGATCGCCGCCAATAGCCAGCAGTCCGTTTGGTTCGGCCAGCGCTAGCCTAGGGTGGGGGAATGTGTTGGCTAGCTTCTTAGAATCAATACAATAAAATTCCTCCATGGGGGTTTATCCAAATATCGCAGTGAGATAAGAGAAAGGCATTGTAAACAGTATACTGGGTAAGCCATAAGCCGTGCCAGGGTCTTAAAGATGCTGGCGGCTTTGGAAGGCGTGGGATAGGGTGTTACTATCAATGAATTCAAGCTCGCCGCCTAGAGGAACTCCATGGGCAATACGGGTGGTAGTGATCCCGCGAGTTTGCGCCAATTCACTGATGTAATAGGCGGTTGCTTCACCTTCAACGGTTAGATTAGTGGCAAGGATAACTTCGCGAATTTGATCTGTATCCAGTCGTTTTGCCAGTAAGTCCATACCCAATGCTTCGGGACCCACGCCATCAAGGGGAGATAAGTGCCCCATTAGAACGAAGTACCTACCAGCATAGTTTGTTGCTTGCTCAATGGCTTGGACATCACTGGGCATTTCCACAACACAGAGCTGTCCGTGATCCCGCCTGGAATCGGCACAGAGGGAACATAGATCGGTTTCACTGAGGATGCGGCAAGTTTGGCAGTGCGTCATCTTATCCAGCGCCTCCAGCAATGCTTGGGCAAGGCGTTGCCCCCCTTCCCGATTAGATTCCAAGAGGTAAAAGGCCATGCGCTGCGCAGATTTAGGGCCAACGCCAGGGAGGCAGCACAGGGCCTCAATGAGGCGTCCTAGAGAAAGGCCGAATAAACTCACAGAGAGTTAAGATGCTAGATTAATGAGCTTAGAGAGGCAGCTTAAAGCCAGGGGGGAGCATGCCAGAGGTCATACTCGACATCTTTTCCTTTGATTGGGTTTCTACTTGGCGCACAGCATCGTTAATGGCTGCTGCTACCAAGTCTTCCACCATCTCCTTATCTTCCTGCCATAGCTCATTGTTGATGCTGATACGCCGGCAGTCGTAACGTCCAGTCATGACTATGCTGACCATGCCGCCTCCTGCTTGACCGGTGACTTCCATGTTAGCCAGCTCTTCCTGGGCTTTCTCCATATTGGATTGGAGTTGCTGAGCTTGCTTCATCAAATTGCCAAGTCCACCTTTCATGTCTCAAATCTCCTCGATGTAATGTGAATCTGGTTTCTGAAATCAGGGTGTTATTTCTGTTCGGGCTTAGTAAGGGGGCGAACGCTATCTAGCGGTAGCCGGGCATTGAAGGTTTCGCTAAGCGCCTTAATATTGGCATCATTCTGAATAGATTCTACTGCGGCTTGCTGCCACGCTGCATCTTCCTGTTTGCGTCTGGTTGCTACCGTATCGGTGCCAGGGGTTGAATCCACAATCCGAATAGTTAATTGAATGGCTTCGCCATAATATTCCGCTAAAGCTTGTTGTAGACGATCTTCTGCCCGTTTGCTATGAAGGTTGGCCATATTGGGGGCGAGTTGTAAATAGATAGCACTCTCTTCACGCCGCTCTAAGGCGCAGTTTTCCGCCAGTTGTCGCGCAATAGCGGTTAATTTCAGCCGGGTAACCAGTCCTAGCCAATGATCGTTGCCGGATAGGGAGTGAGGGGCGGTTTCTTGGATTAAGGGCGGATCAGGTGAAGTCGTTCCCCTTCTTTCTGGCTTAGGGCTAGCCAGTGTTTGAGAAGAAGAAACCCCTTCTGCTGGGCGGAAACATAGCATCCGTAGCAGAATCATCTCGAAGGCCGTATGGGGATCAGGGGCATAGGTCAAATCGCGACTACCAATAAGACCAATCTGGTAAAATAGCTGAACTTCTTCGGCGGTTATTCGGGTAGCAAGATTGGAGAATGTTTCTCGTTCATCTATATCGTCAATCGTATCTGGAGCAAGTTGATAAAGGGCAAGACGCTGTAGCAAATGTAATAAATCCGCTAGCATGGAGGATACATCTACCGAATAGGCGCAGATTTCCCGTACTTTTTCAATTAACCCCTGCCCGTCACCGGCTAGTAGGGCGTCAAGCAAAATGAATAACTCTCCCTGTTCGATGCTGCCTAGCATAGCATACACGTCGGCTACTATCACCTGGCCTCCGCCATAATTGATGGCCTGATCCAGAAGGCTAAGAGCATCCCGTACGCTGCCTTCAGCGGCACGGGCGATCAGCGTTAATGCGTGGGATTCTGAGGGAATTTTTTCCGCTTGCAGAATCCTAGCTAAGTGTTCAGCAATGACCTTGGAAGCAATCCGCCGCAGATTGAATTGGAGACAGCGGGAAAGGACGGTAACAGGTAATTTTTTGGGATCGGTCGTAGCTAGCAAAAACTTAATATGCGGCGGCGGTTCTTCTAGGGTTTTGAGCAAGGCGTTAAAACTTGAAGTGGAGAACATGTGAACTTCATCAATAAGATAAACCTTATAGTGACCGCGGCTCGGTGCGTAATGAACATTTTCCAGTAATTCGCGGGTATCATCCACGCCGGTGCGAGAGGCAGCATCCACTTCGATTAGATCCACAAAATTTCCCCCATCAATTGCTTGGCAGTTCTGGCACTTTCCGCAGGGGGTCGATCTTACTCCCTCTTTACAATTAAGGGATTTGGCGAGAATACGGGCTAGAGTTGTTTTGCCTACTCCTCGAGTTCCAGTAAATAGAAAAGCATGATGTAAGCGGCCTTTATCAAGGCCATTAGTTAAAGCACGGACTACCTGCTCCTGACCCACCACTTGGGAGAAGTCGCAGGGTCGCCATTTTCGTGCAAGGACTTGATAACTCATGAAATCCTAAATAAACCGCTTTCTTCCAGCAGCAATGATATACCGATTTATCATATTTTAGCTCTTAGCGTCGATTAATTCGGATAAAGTTTGGGAGAATTTCAATCGGGACAAGCTGTAAAAAGAAATAAAATGTTTATTCTCTTAGCTTAAGGAAGCTATTTGCGCAAGCAAAATCTAGAGAATAAGCCTGGAAACTAATCCATGGTGGACAATTATAGAGGGAATAAGATATCTGGATTTAATAATGGCGGCGGCTCGTACTAGCCACACCCCGGCACACAAATCTGTTGTTACCGCTGCTCCCTTCCAGGCCTGACGGGGTTCACAACTTATTGTTGCGAGGGGACCAGCCGAGCCACCATTGTAAATCTCTCTATTTATTCTGCGCTATGGTTTAGAATTAGACAAGGTTTACTTAAGGGAGCTTCTAAAAAGCCGAGCACCGACCCAGCGAACTTATTGCTTACCAGCTACCCTGATGATTTTCACAGCGACGTGCCCTTTCTTTTCTATTTCTCACTGATCAAGCAGCCAACCACGCCAGACGGCGCATGTTGTAAACTAAGTTCATCATTCTGATCTTAACCTCGGCCCTGGATTGGCCAATAGTCCGTATCAAACGATCCGACTGCTGGACACACACATGCTCTACCCGTGCCCGCACCTTCGATCTCTTTCGATTGGCAGCTTTTTCCCGCTCATTAAGCGGTCGTTTTCGGGTTCCCTTCCGGTGTATATGACTTCGATAGTTCGCCGTTGGTAGCTCCTTTTCCCTTGCTGGGTCGCGATAGGCCGCATCTGCTCCGACATCTCCGCTGCTATTGTTCTCATCCAACAGCTCCTCTGCTTCTTGGTCCAGCGGGCATCAACATCTTTCTGCGCCGCCTTGGCATCACGCCAGCTTTCGGCAGTTTCTCCCTCCTTGATCTGGGCATTCTCATCCCCGCTGTTGCGCCGCTCGGATGCCGGAACAATGGCTCCATCTACGAGCTCTCCCTTGTGGGCAGTGAAACCGGCTGCATCAATCTGGCGTAGCACCTCGGTGAAAAGTTTATCGACAAGTTCGAGCTTCTTTAGCCTCTCCCCCCGAAATACCCCCATCGTCTTGGCATCTAGCACCTTCCCCTCAGAACTCAAACCAAGAAAACGACAGAAACTGTAGCGATCCCGGAGCTGGAATTCAGTCTGATCATCCGAGAGATGTAGAAATGCTGCAGCACAAGAACTTTCAACCTCAGCACTGCATCAAAAGGAGGATGCCCTCCTTGACGTGGATCACCATTCCGATAGATCGATCCGAGTATTTTTCGGAATACCTCCCACTGTACCGTTCGCTCCAATGTTGGCAGCGGGCCTCTGAGGCGCTCAAGTAGATCGAGCCGGACTCCATGGTCAAAAAAACTAGGTTGCATGCCTGTTTCTATAATTAGGGTCCTAGATGACCTCCATTATCGCAGATTGGGATGGGTTTTTAGAGGTTCCCTTAATGTTTATGGTTATGGCGCTTGTAAAGTTACAGCTACGCTGTTATTATAAAAAACTGAAGCGTTTTCGAGTATCCCGTAGCCATAGGGATGGCTTTATTTATACGCGGTTGAAGCCGACGCTGTTGAACGAACGCTCCACTTTTGAAATATTATTTGGTCCCTAAAGCGACTCCTTTAGAGAGCTATTTCCTTCCGCATCATTTGGATCAATGCTTGATGTATCTTCGTAGCGAAGGCGAAGAATTTCTAAGCTAGCGCACTCTAAAGAGAGATCGGCGAGTAATGGCCGTCCCCGTGAGGGCGGAAAATTCCCAAAAATTTAAAATGCAGCTTGGATAAGACTAACTAAGTTGGCAGGGAGAGAAGTGACTCCTCGGTATGGCCATCTAGCAAACGAGCTTAAACATAGAGGCCCATAAGAAGGATCGCTTTTTAATATCCCTTACTTGTCTTCACTATGCAGCATCTGCTTTAATCCGCGTTGATTGAATGGGTATCCAAATTTCACAAAAGTGTGGGATAAGGTTTGAATTTGGCGGAGAGGGAGGGATTCGAACCCTCGATACGCGGTTAACGTATACACACTTTCCAGGCGTGCGCCTTCAACCGCTCGGCCACCTCTCCGAATATGGTAGCTTTTAAGATTAACCTAAGAACGGCCCTAGGGGCAACTTACAATAATACATACTTAGACAAATTTTCATCATATTGCTGGAATTTCTATAAGGGCTAGACGGGGAGTACTTTTGCTGGTAGGTTCACAACTTAGCCAAACGTTGCCTTTCTAAAATACTCAACTCGCTCAAATCTCCTTGTCGTGCCAGGGCAGCTAACGCCTGCCAACCATTCGATTTATTGCATTACAAACAACTAGACCAACTTTCATGAATCTGACTGAACTCAAGACGAAGAGCGCTTCCGAACTCTTAGACATTGCCCAGTCCATGGGGCTAGAAGGTATTTCCCGTCTGCGCCGACAAGATCTTATCTTTGCACTTCTCAAAGCGCATGCGAAGAATGGCGAAGATATTTACGGCAACGGAGTATTAGAACTGCTCCAGGATGGATTTGGTTTTCTCCGCTCGGCCAGTGCTTCCTATCTTGCCGGGCCTGATGATATTTATGTCTCGCCTAGCCAAATAAGGCGTTTTGGACTTCGTACTGGGGATACCGTTGAAGGTAAAATTCGACCTCCTAAAGAGGGAGAGCGTTATTTTGCCCTACTTAAGGTCAGCAGCATCAATTTTGAGCCGCCAGAGCAGTCTCGAAATAAAGTACTGTTCGAAAATCTGACCCCTTTATTTGCTAATGAACGCTTAGTCTTGGAGCGAGGCAATGGGAGTACGGAAGATCTCACCCCCCGGGTAATAGATTTAGTGGTGCCGGTAGGTAAGGGGCAGCGAGGGCTCATTGTCTCTTCTCCCAAATCGGGAAAAACCGTGATGCTTCAGAATATTGCCCAATCTATCGCCGCTAACCACCCGGAATGCTATCTTATAGTGCTACTTATCGATGAGCGACCCGAAGAGGTAACGGAAATGGCCCGTTCGGTACGAGGCGAGGTCGTTTCTAGTACTTTCGATGAGCCTGCAAGCCGCCATGTTCAAGTGGCGGAAATGGTGATAGAAAAAGCTAAGCGGTTAGTAGAGCATAAGCGGGATGTCGTTATTCTACTCGATTCCATTACCCGTTTGGCCCGCGCCTATAATACGGTAATTCCTTCCTCTGGCAAAGTCCTCACCGGGGGGGTCGATGCTAATGCTCTGCAACGGCCAAAGCGTTTTTTTGGCGCGGCCCGTAATCTAGAGGAGGGGGGTAGTTTAACTATTATTGCCACTGCCCTTATTGATACCGGTTCACGCATGGACGATGTGATTTATGAAGAATTCAAAGGCACGGGTAATATGGAGATCCATTTGGAACGGAAGCTTGCTGAAAAGCGAATCTACCCCGCAATTAATATCAGCCGCTCGGGCACGCGGCGTGAAGAGCTTCTCACCCATCCAGAGAATCTGCAAAAGACATGGATTTTACACAAATTGCTTGCCCCAATGGACGAGGCGGAAGCCATGGAGTTTTTACTTAGTCGGCTCAAAGAAACCAAAACCAACGACGAATTTTTCGATTCTATGAGACGATAAAAATTCACTTTGTGTCATCTTTTCTCAATAAAGTATGTCTATTCGGCCGCCCGCGGTGTTTCTTATGGGGCCGACCGCTTCAGGGAAAACCGAATTAGCTTTAGCGCTTGCTGAACGCTTGTCCTGTGAAATTATTAGTGTCGATTCAGCCCAAGTGTATTGCGGCATGGATATTGGTACTGCCAAACTAAGCTTAGCGTTACGGCAGCGCTACCCCCATCACCTGATTGATATTCTTGATCCAGCGGAGGCTTACTCAGCGGGACGCTTTCGTGCTGATGCTTTAACCTTAATGAGGGCTATCAGCAAACGAGAACGAATTCCCCTCCTAGTAGGAGGAACCATGTTGTATTTTCATGCCCTAACCTATGGAATTTCCCCTCTTCCTCCGGCTGATCCGGAGGTTCGGGCCGCTATAGATAGGGAGGCAGAGATGAGGGGCTGGAAGGCTTTGCATCGCCGCTTGGCTAAGTTGGACCCCATGGCGGCGCAGCGAATCCATCATCATGACCCGCAGCGTATCCAACGTGCGTTAGAAGTTTTCCAACTGACCGGTAGACCCTTAAGTGAGCTAATTGCTAATTCTCGAGAAATGGTGCTACCTTATCGGGTGATTAGGCTGATTTTAGCGCCTGCCGAACGGACGGTTCTTCACAGCCGCATTGAGCAGCGCTTTCGGGCTATGTTGAAAGCAGGTTTTTTGGAGGAAGTTAAAGGCTTATTTATGCGCCCGGATCTCAGTCTAGAGTGTGCTTCTATCCGTGCAGTAGGCTATCGCCAAGCCTGGCTTTATTTACAAGGCCGATTTTCTCTCCCTACCATGGCTGAACAAGCTATTAGCGCAACCCGGCAGATGGCTAAGCGACAGTTGACCTGGCTGCGGCGGGAGGGCAACGCAATCCATGTTGATCCAGAAGAAAAGGATCATGTAGAGCAAGCATGGAGACAGCTAGAGATAGCATTGGTCCAGGCTTCTTAAATTTGTCGTGCCTATTCGCGGGCCTATGCTAGACTTTAGTTTGGGCCAGTGAATGGACAAGGCGGGAAAATTGAACTATAGAATGAGGTACAGTACTAAGCAAGTGTAATTCCTATGTTAAGGAATAATGGATAAAAATGTAGATTTTGGTGGCAAAATGAGCAGCTTGTCGCTAGACAATTAATCTCTCCATACTTAAATGATGGGCGAGGGGAAAAACAATAATATTTTATAATGCGATCATCTTGAAGCCGGATAGGCGCTTAGCACGCCTTCTCTCTGGCCTTAATCTATCATTGAAAACAAAAATTACGAGGGAGAAAAGGCCAATGTCACGTGGGCAGTCGTTACAAGACCCATTTCTTAATGCCTTGCGTAAGGAGCGAGTTCCAGTCTCGATATATCTTGTTAATGGAATTAAATTACAGGGGCAGATTGAGTCTTTTGATCAATTTGTTGTTTTGTTGAAAAATTCTGTTAGCCAAATGGTATACAAACATGCTATCTCTACGGTCGTTCCCGCACGCAACGTTAAATTATCTAGCAATGAGGGAGAAAATATTCATCCTATTGGAGGAACGCGTTCTGCTGATGTCGATTAGGGCTGGGTTTTATTTCAGGCTGACCGGCAGGTTCTGGGAGGCTTGTGTTGTTTAGCCATTCTGAAGGCAGTAAGGGGTATAATTATAGCGCAATCTTGGTCCATATCGACTTTCATGGGCCTGCTTATCATGAGATGCAAGCAGAGTTTATCGAACTTGTTTCCTCTACAGGGATGCAAATAGTTACGATACTTTCTGGAAAGCGTCAGAGTCCCCATCCTAAATACTTTATTGGCCGTGGCAAGGTAGATGAAATTCGTGCTTGGGTAGATGCTGAACAAGCAGATTTAGTGATATTTAATCATGATCTAAGTCCGGCTCAAGAGCGTAATCTGGAGCAATTCTTGCAATGCCGGGTACTGGATCGGACGGAACTTATTCTAGATATTTTTTCCCAGCGGGCCCGCTCCCATGAAGGTAAATTGCAGGTAGAATTAGCGCAGCTACAACACCTGTCTACTCGTTTAGTGCGAGGTTGGAGCCATTTGGAACGCCAAAAGGGAGGAATCGGTTTGCGGGGACCGGGTGAAACGCAGCTGGAAACCGATCGTCGCCTGATTGGCAATCGTATCCGGCAGTTGCGTAAACGGCTGGAACGGGTGAGAAAACAGCGAGATCAGGGGCGCCGCTCGCGGCATAAGGCGCAAGTACCCACGGTGTCTCTGGTAGGTTATACTAATGTTGGGAAATCCACCTTATTTAATCGTTTAACAGCATCTCGGGTTCTGGTGGATGATAGATTGTTTGCGACTTTAGATCCTACATTGCGGCGCTTGCGGTTAGCGATGGTTCAGCCTTTGATATTAGCTGATACCGTCGGTTTCATTCGCCACCTACCCCATGAGCTGGTGGAGGCTTTTCGCTCCACCTTAGAAGAGACCCGCGATGCCGCTCTGTTGCTTCATGTGGTCGATGCTTCTTCGGAAGAGCGTGGGAGTCTCATTGCTCAGGTGAACAAGGTTCTGCAAACAATAGGTGCAGAAGAAATTCCTCAACTGGAAGTTTATAATAAAATCGATCAAGTAGAGGGCTGCCAGCCAAGATTAGAAAGGGATGCTTCTGGCCGTGTTCATCGAGTATGGTTATCGGCAACTAGTGGTGAGGGGCTTGAATTGTTGCGACAAGCGTTAGCTGAATACTTCCCGGTGAAGAGGCCTGTGGACCTGCCGCAAGGGATTCATGCTTATCAGTAGCGAAACTTGCCGGGTAGAGTTATGTCCCTGTAGAATGTCAAATCATTGTCAGTATTTCTCCTTGTAAACAACTTGTAGGCATGTGGTTATGGATGTCTACACCAACTATTTGGAGTAGGTAGATTAATGGCTTGGAATGAGCCGAACGGGAACAAAGATAAAGATCCTTGGAATAAAGAAGGGGATCAATGGGGTAAAGACGGCGACCGACAAGGGCCTCCGGATCTTGATGAAGTTATCCGCAATCTAAAAGCCAAGCTTAGCGGGTTATTTGGTGGTAAAGGGGGTGGAGGACCTGGCGGTAGCCGCCCAACTTTAGGTCGAGGGGGGAGCCTCTTGGGCTTGGCGCTCTTAGTGCTGGTCCTTGCTGTAATCTGGCTGCTGTCAGGTATCTATATTGTTGCCCCCGCTGAGCGTGGAGTAGTATTGCGCTTTGGTGAATACGTTGCTACTACTGAGTCGGGACCCCATTGGCACATTCCTTATCCTATTGAGAAGGTAGAGCTGGTTGATGTGGCGCAAATCCGAAGCTACGAGATTGGCTACCGTTCTACGGGTAGAGGGCAGGCTGGGTCACCGGTGCCAACCGAGGCATTGATGCTCACCCAAGACGAAAACATTGTAGATGTTCGGATTGCAGTCCAATATCGAGTTAAAGATGCGGCTAATTATTTATTTAATGTACGTAATGCGGATACTAACCTACGCCAAGTGGTCGAAAGCGCCCTTAGGGAAGCTGTAGGTAAAAGCAAAATGGATTTTGTTTTGACCGAAGGACGCAGTGATATTGTGCTTCGGACAGAGGAATTGGCACAGCAGGTTTTGGATCAATATCATGCGGGGCTGATTATTACTAGTGTCAACATGCAAGATGCTCAGCCGCCAGAGCAGGTGCAGGCAGCCTTTGCGGATGCCATTAAGGCGCGGGAGGATCAGCAGCGGCTAAGAAACGAGGCTGAGGCGTACGCCAATGATATTATCCCTAGAGCGCGTGGTGCCGCTTTCCGCAAGGTCCAGGAGGCGGAAGCTTACAAAAGCAAAGTTATTGCCCTTGCGGGAGGTGAGACGGCTCGTTTTGCGCAGGTGCTGAAAGAATACCTAGATGCGCCAGAAATTACTGAAAAACGGCTTTATTTGGAAGCTATGGAAACGGTAATGGAACGCAGCCGTAAGGTTCTGGTGGATGTGCCTGAGGGTACCAATGTTTTTTATCTTCCTCTTGACCGTATGGTGAACGAGGGAAATCCTAAGGGGCAGCGTCTTATTTCTCTTGATCGGTTATCTTCTTTTAATAGTGAAACCTCGGACAGCGAGGAGCAGCGTAGGCGCCAGAATAGCAACAATGATGATAGTCGGAGTCGGAGGGGGCGGTAATGGGTAGAAGCTTTAGTATTTTGGCCGGTCTCGTAGTGCTCTTGCTTGTTATCGGTTCGCAGAGTGTTTTTACTGTCAATGAGCGGGAGAGGGCTCTATTATTATGGCTGGGTAAAATCGAGCGCTCGGATTTCGAGCCTGGCCTCCATTTTAAAGTACCGTTCTTTAATTCAGTACGTAAATTCGATGGCCGGATTCTTACCCTCGATGCGGAGACTGAACGGTATCTCACGATTGAGAAGAAAAATGTTCTAGTCGACTCCTTTATGATGTGGCGAATTGGGGATGTAGCCCAGTACTATCGCTCTATGGGGGGAGATGAGAGTCGCGCTGCCCTGCGACTTTCTCAAATCATCCGGGCTGATCTGCGCAGTGAATTCGGACGGCGTACGGTGCAGGAGGTGATTTCTGGCGAGCGTTCCTTGATCATGGAGCACATGCAGCGGCGAGCTAACAAGGAAGCCAAAGAATTTGGAATTACTATTGCTGATGTACGCATCAAGCGTGTTGATTTGCCCAAAGATGTAAGTAGTTCGGTTTATGCTCGTATGGAGGCTGAGCGGCAGCGGGTAGCCAAGGAGCTACGCTCACAAGGTGCCGAGACGGCTGAGCGTATCCGCTCGGAGGCGGACCGGCAGCGTACTATCGTTTTGGCGAATGCTCAAAAAGAGGCTGAGAATATTCGAGGTGCGGGGGACGCTATAGCAACCGGTATTTATGCGGAAACCTTTGGTCAAGAACCAGCATTTTATGCTCTTTATCGTAGTTTAGCAGCTTATCAGAAGGTTTTTTCCCAGGAGAGCTTGTTATTGCTAGAACCAAAGGGGGAATTTTTCCGCTTCTTCAATCCTAATAAGTTAGGGCTTGAAGAAGTAGAACCTAATTCCAGACTTGCTACACCAGAACTGGAATAATAGAGAGGACTTGCTCTAGTTGTGTGCGGATGCGAAGCGAGGCATCCGCCGCCTTTCCGTTTTTCTCGCCACCGTATAAAGTCTAGTTAGCCAGTAATGCCGATAACTGAACGTTGGCTCCTGCCTGAAGGGGTGGGCGAACTTTTGCCTATCGAGGCGGAACAGATGGAGTGCGCGCGACGCGTGCTTATCGATCTTTTTCATTCCTGGGGTTACGATCTCGTAGCGCCCCCTCTCATTGAGTATTTGGAATCTTTGCTCACGGGCGTGGGGACTGATTTGGAGTTACAGACTTTTAAGCTTACGGATCAGCTCACAGGCCGACTAATGGGGGTACGTGCTGATATTACCCCTCAAGTGGCTCGAATCGCAGCTCATTGTATCCAACGAAAGGGTGTTACCCGATTGTGTTATATAGGTAGTGTGCTGCATACCTTATCTCAGGGGCTAGGGGGGACACGCAATCCAATCCAGGTGGGGGCTGAACTCTACGGGCATAGCGGAACCGAGAGCGATCTAGAAGTCCTGCGATTGGCTTTAGAGGCGCTAGACAGTGTAGGGATTAAACAAGTTCATTTGGATCTGGGTCACGTGGGAATATTCCGGGATCTTGTATTGCAAGCGAACTTGTCGCCTGAGGAAGAATATGCTTTGTTTTATATTTTGCAGCGTAAGGCCCGAGATGAGATTGATACGATGCTGCAGAATAGAGACGTGAGCCCAAAGCTTCGCCATATGTTTATGGCCTTAACAAGCCTTAATGGGGGCCGTGAGGTACTTAACGAAGCGGAGCAGGTTTTAGCAGGGAGCGGAGTGGAGCAAGCGTTATCAACCCTCAAGGAAGTAGCAGCTCTGATTGATAGATATTTACCTCGTGTACCTATGCATTTCGATTTAGGTGAATTGAGGGGTTATCGTTACCATACGGGTCTTGTTTTTGCCGCCTATATTCCTGGTCGTGGACAGGCTGTTGCACAGGGGGGGCGTTATGATGATATTGGGCGGGTTTTTGGCCGAGCACAGCCGGCAACAGGTTTTAGTATGGATTTAAAGGAATTAGTAACTCTTGGTAGTAGCACGAGGACTGCCCGCTTAGGAATTTTCGCACCCTGGTCGGAGGCCCCCGGTTTTGAACGAGAGGTAGCCCGATTACGCCAGCAGGGGGAACGTGTCGTCTATGGGTTTCCCGATATCGTTAATGATTATGATGAATTGGGATGTGACCGGGAGTTAGTGTTGGAATCGAAGCGATGGCAAATTATAGAAATAAGGAAGTTGGGGCGTGGCTAAAAACGTTGTGGTGGTAGGCTGCCAGTGGGGCGATGAGGGCAAGGGGAAATTAGTCGATCTTCTAACCGATCGGGTTGGGGCGGTGGTTCGCTTCCAGGGTGGCCACAATGCGGGCCATACCTTAGTTATTAGAGGCAAGAAAACCATCTTGCACCTTGTTCCTTCTGGTATATTACGGGATAACGTACTCTGTGTGATTGGTAATGGAGTTGTGGTCTCTCCTAGTGCTTTAATGGAAGAGATTAGGATGCTTGAGCAAGAGGGTGTGCCTGCCCAAGAGCGCTTGAAGATTAGTCCTGCCTGTGCCCTTGTCTTACCTTACCATGTTGCGCTTGATCGGGCCCGGGAAACCGCTCGGGGTGAGCGGGCTATTGGGACCACTGGGCGGGGCATTGGCCCGGCTTACGAAGATAAAGTCGCGCGCCGCACTCTGCGGGTAGGTGATTTATTTGATGAAGATAGATTTGCAGCTAACCTAGCCGAAATTATGGATTACCATAATTTCATTCTGCGGGACTATTATCGAGCTGAGGTTGTTAGCTACGAGCAGGTGCTAGAACAAGTTTTAGAATTTAAGGCAAATTTTAACCACTTAGTTACTGATGTGCCAATGTTGCTCGCAAAGCTTCGGCGAGAGGGTAAGAATATTTTGTTTGAAGGGGCTCAAGGGGCCTTTTTAGATATTGATCACGGTACTTATCCTTTTGTCACTTCTTCTAATACTACTGCTGGCAGTGCGGCCACGGGAAGCGGTGTAGGACCCCATGATTTGGACTGCGTTGTTGGGATCACCAAGGCCTATGCGACGCGAGTCGGTCACGGTCCTTTCCCTACGGAGTTGGAAAATGATACGGGTGCTCATTTAGCCCAGCGAGGGCAGGAATTTGGCGCTACTACCCATCGCCCTCGGCGTTGCGGTTGGTTAGATTTAGTGGCATTACGGCGAGCCGCTATTATTAATAGCATTTCTAGTCTTTGTATCACTAAGCTGGATGTACTGGATGGTCTAGAGAGATTATGTCTCTGTGTAGCCTATCATTATAATGAAGAACAATGCTCTGAAATGCCGCTTGATAGCGATGCCCTTGCTCGTTGCAAGCCTATCTATATGGAACTGCTGGGCTGGCAAGAGTCGACAGTGGGAATAACCGAATACGAGCAATTACCGTTAGCTGCTCGCCTCTACCTTGAGAAGATAGAAAAGCTATCCGGCGTTCCCATTGATATTATCTCAACAGGAGCAGATCGAGAACAAACCATAATTTTGCGGGATCCCTACGGGACTTAGAATTCTCTTTGATTATCAAAGTAGGTTAAATATTATACTTCCCTTTGGGGAAGCGTCGTTTTTCGTGACTTCAACTTTTATCGAAGTAGCTTCCATCTTCCATCCGGTTGCTGGCAGGCCGTTCCATAAAGCCGTTCACTCTTGCCATCAATAATAACTGACTGTTGGAACTCTCGGCAATAATTGCCAGAGGAGGAGACGCCATCCCGTACCGGCGTGACTGAGCCTCGGTTCCCGCTATTTGGGTTATTCCAGGTGATCGTTTCCCCAATAGGAGCGTAGGAGGCATGCTCCATAGCTTGGCGAGCCTTCATTTGATCAACCTCATCCATGGTGCGACCAACGTTGCTGCCGACTAGGGCACCCAATAGGGTGCCCGCAGCAGTAGCCGCCAATTGTCCACTTCCTGAACCGAACTGCGCTCCTAAAAGACCTCCGCCCGCGGCGCCAAGGGCCGTGCCAATAGTCTCTTTTCCCCCTGTATTCCCGGCACAGCCTCCAAAGAATATACTGAAGGCGATCACGACAGTGAGGGGTCTAATTTCCATAGTTTCATCTCATTTAAATTTGAATGGTTTTTACATAATCGTTGCTTCGGGAAGCCGCATTATAGGTTACTATCGATAAAAGCCGAGAGCTGTGATTTTGATAGGGCACCAACCTTTGTTGCTTCTACGTTTCCGTTTTTAAATAACATCAAGGTTGGAATACCGCGGATTCCGTAACGCGGTGGGGTTGAGGGATTCTCGTCAATATTAAGTTTACAAATTTTGATTTTTCCTTGGTAATCATTTGCAATTTCTTCCAAGATAGGCGCTACTGTTTTGCAAGGCCCGCACCATTCGGCCCAATAGTCTACTAAGGCGGGCTGTTCCGATTTAAGCACTTCTTCCTCGAAGGTGGCGTCGGTTACGGTTACTGGTATGATGCGATCAGTCATTATAGATGCTCCAATTATTAAATTTAAATTGCCTATATTTTTATAGAGTGTATTGTTTTTACTTTAAGATTTTTATGTAAAGTTTAATTATCCTTCCATGATTATATGATATGGATTTTTCGATATGCTGAAGAACATTGATATAATATATAATGAAGCAATTATTATAAATACGATTTCAGCGCAATTTGCGCTTATTTTCAAGCCGTAAGCTTTTTCTGATATTCAAGATCCATGACTGATCCTGGTTTTTCTGAAATTTCATTTGACAGCTTAAATTTGGCGGAGGCATTGATACAAGGGATTCAAAAGGCGGGTTTTGTCATTTGTACGCCGATTCAAGCTTTAGCGTTGCCATTGTTGCTAGCCGGAGAGGATGTGGCGGGGCAAGCCCAAACAGGTACCGGTAAAACAGCTGCCTTCCTGCTAGCGACAATGCAACGTTTATTGAGGGAGCCTAGCGTCGGAGTGAGTCAGCAGCCTCGAGGGCTAATCGTAGTTCCAACTCGTGAACTAGCTATTCAGGTAAGCAAGGATGCTCAGCTTCTTGGGCAGCATACCGATTTGCGATGTGTTGTCGTTTATGGCGGCACTAATTACCGTAAACAGCGCCATCTCCTGGAGCAGGGCTGTGACATTCTGATTGGTACGCCAGGACGACTTATTGATTATTATCAACAGGGAATAATCGGTTTTAAAAAAATTCAGACAGTGGTTTTAGACGAGGCCGATCGGATGTTCGACTTGGGTTTTATACGGGACATTCGTTATATCTTACGCCGTCTCCCACCACCCGATAAGCGTCTTGGAATGCTATTCTCGGCCACTCTTTCTTTACGGGTGATGGAATTGGCATACGAATATATGAATAATCCCCGGTTGCTGCGGATCGAGCCGCAGAAGGTAACCGTCGATAAAATCACGGAAAGAATTTATTTTCCCGCTAACGAAGAAAAAATTTCCCTGCTGCTTGCCCTTCTCAAACGCTTGGCGCCTCGACATGCGATTGTATTCGCCAATACTAAACATGGTGCAGAACAAGTATGGGGTTACCTGGAAGGTAACGGTTTTAAAGCTGCTCTGCTTTCTAGCGATGTTCCTCAGGGTAAACGTCAACGTC
The DNA here is from genome assembly GCF_000143085.1 of Nitrosococcus watsonii C-113. Lineage (NCBI taxonomy): Bacteria > Pseudomonadati > Pseudomonadota > Gammaproteobacteria > Chromatiales > Chromatiaceae > Nitrosococcus > Nitrosococcus watsonii. Next base: position 556,858 of record NC_014315.1, read on the forward strand.
TACTCACGGCGTTCCAAGATGGAATCTATCCTATTCTAGTCGCCACGGATGTTGCGGCGCGAGGTCTTCATGTCTCTACAGTGACCCATGTCTTTAATTATGATTTACCCCAAGATCCAGAAGACTACGTGCATCGCATAGGCCGAACCGCTCGGGCTGGAGCTAGCGGTTCGGCAGTGAGTTTTGCTTGCGAGGATTATGCCTTTTCCCTGCCTGATATCGAGGAATATATTGGTCATAAAGTCGTTCCTTTCTCAGTGGAGGAGGAGGAATTGCTAGTGCCTAAACAACGGGTATTTTTATCTTATAAAGATAAGAAAAAGTCGCGCAAGGAGGCGTCTTACTCTGGTCAAAAAAAGAGAACTTTTCGGAAGAAGGAGACACCTTCAGGTGGCAAAAATCGTACGTAGCTGTTGGTGTGTGCTATATTCCAGACTTTATAACGCCTGATTTGGCGAGAAGGGGAAGATCGCCCGCTAAGCCTGAGGCTCGGCGCATGATCAGGCACTTGATAGGGGTTGCTGTATTAGTGGCTGTGAGGCCGAAATTGCGAATTAGCCGCGTTGGAAATTGAGTATTACCAAAAAGGCGTTTAAATCCATCCATAACCAATTGGGTGGCAAGATTATCCCCTTTCCGCCACCGCTCAAAGCGCCGCAATACGGTTAAATTGCCTAGGTCTTTTTTACGCCTTTGGGCAGCAATCAGTACTTCTGCTAGGGTGGCGGCATCTAGTAACCCTAAGTTAGCACCTTGTCCAGCCAGAGGATGAATCGTGTGGGCAGCATCCCCAACAAGGGCTAGGCGAGGTTGAATATAGGTCTCTGCATGCCGCAGTCGCAGGGGGAAAGTGGCACGTGGGCTGAGCGTTTGAAGCGCGCCTAAGCGATACTTGAAAGCAGTGGCTAACGCTGTAGTAAACGCCTGATCTTCTAAGGCCAGCAAGCGAGCGGCTTCTTCCGGTGTCGTGCTCCAAACAATGGAGCAATGATAGGGGTGAGCTAACGGTAAAAAAGCCAGAGGCCCATGGGGAAGGAAGCATTGCCACGCAGTTTCCTGATGAGGTTTTTCTGTCTGCACCGTGGCGACTAACCCTTTTTGCTGATAGTCCCAACCCCGGTTGCTAATACCCGCCCATTGCCTTACCCGCGAATTAGCGCCATCTGCACCGATGAGCACGCGCGCCCCTAAACGTTGACCTTCCGCTAGCTGTAAATAAATTTTCCGTTCATGTTGGCTAATCCCGCATGGCCGGACAGGGGCATAGAAATCAATATTATTGAAGTTCTGGCATTGCTTTAGAAGCGCATTTTGAATCACCCGATTCTCAATAATGTGCCCTAAATGGGGTTCCCCAATTTCGGCGCTGTCAAAATGAATTTCCCCGCTCCCAGTCCCGTCCCACACATGCATTTCCCGAAAGGGACTAAGGCGTTGTGCCGCCATTCCTTGCCAAGCACCCAGATTTTTAAAAACATTCTCGGAAGCGCGGCTAATAGCCCTAACCCGAAGGTCATAAGTATCCTGAAGAGTATCCTCAGGATCAGGTGGATTGGCCTCTACTAAGGCAATTCTGAGCGTGGGAGATTGCCCTAGGGCTAATGCCAAACAGGAGCCTATTGGGCCAGCACCGACAATCAGGACATCATAGGAAGGAAAAGGTGAGGTCATAGCAGGCTTAACCCCCGGGCTAGTCGTGGTTGCCGCCCTGCTAGCCCCGTGGCCTGGCGCATGAGTCGTCGCTTGAGGAGGGGAAGTAAATCCAAGGCAGTTAGACCCAAGCCTCGCGCTAGGCCGAGTCCAGCGTAATTGTTGGAAAACAGGCGCACGAGAATATCGGTCGATTTGGCGATTAGGCGTTGATCCCACTGGCGCCATTGGACATAAGTCGATAAAGTTTCTGGTGCCCCTAAGTCATGGTCGGCTTTATGGGCATCGGCAAGCGTTTGCGCCAAGGCAGCAACATCCCGGAGTCCTAAATTAAACCCCTGGCCAGCAACGGGATGGAGGTTATGGGCGGCATTACCGATGAGTATAGCGCGGTGTGCGAGTTGTTGCTGTGAGCGGAGCAATTGGAGAGGGTAGACATGACGTTTACCAATCCGGGTAAATTGGCCAAGGCGTTGCCCGAAACGTTGCTGCAAATGGGCAAGAAAGGTTTTGTTGTCCACCGCAGCGAGATAAGGAACCTGCATGTTTTTCACCGTCCAGACCAGATTGGATCGTTTTTCACCGAGAGGTAATAACGCTAAAGGGCCGGTATTGGTAAAGCGCTCGAAAGCTGTGCATTCATGAGGGTGTTCGGTTGCTACATTGGCGATAATGGCTGTTTGGCCATAGTCTTTTCGCTGGACTGGAATTTGTAGTAATTGTCGTACGAGGGAAGATCCTCCATCGGCAGCGATGAGCAAACGGGTAGAGAGGGTGCGGATGTGGTCTTGGGAAATGATTTGTACGCGCATCTGATCCCCCTCACCGCTAACGTTGATGACCTTGGCAGGAGAGAGAAGCTCAATTTGGGAAAAATTTTTAAGCGCTTGATAGATGATTTGGCCAAGCACTCGTGCTTCTACAACGTAACCCAATGCGGGAAGGGATGCCTGGGCAGCTTCTAGGCGTGTTACCCCAAAATGGCCCCGGTCGGATATATGGATATGGCGGATGGGGGTGGTTTTAGGGGCAATAGCGGACCAGCAGCCTATGCCTTCAAAGATTTGCCGGGAGCCAAAGGCTAGGGCAATAGCTCGGGAGTCAAAGCTGGGTTGTTCGTGCGTGGTTGGGGGGACAGCTTCGATAATGCCAATACGCAAGGGTTGGTGCGCCAAGGCTAGGGCCAAGCCACTGCCGATAAGACCACCGCCGGCGATAAGTAGGTCATAGTCGGGGGGCGTCGCCATCATAATGCGGATGCTCCTCTCTGGGAGGAAGCCATCAAGGTTTCAATTTCGTCTACCGTTTTAGGGACATCCGCACTCAGAAGCTCACAGCCCTCTTTGGTAACGAGCACATCATCCTCAATTCTAACGCCGATATTCCACCATTTTTTAGCAATCCCCTGACTATCGGCGGGTATATACACGCCTGGTTCTACCGTTAGCGTCATGCCAGGCTCAAAAGTCCGCCATTCACCATCGACTTTATAATCCCCTACATCATGAACGTCCATGCCAAGCCAGTGACCCGTGCGGTGCATATAAAAGCGGCGATAATGCTCCTTTTTTAGTAGCGTACTCACGCGCCCCTTGAGCAGGCCAAGAGCTGCTAGGCCCTCGGTGAGCACCTGGACGGCCGCTTCATGGGGTTGATTCCAGTGATTGCCTGGTTGGACCTCGGCAATAGCGGCAAGCTGCGCTTCCAGGACGAGTTCGTAAATAGATCTTTGGGCCGAAGAAAAGCGGCCGCTCACTGGAAATGTACGGGTAATGTCCGCAGCATAATAGTCATACTCGGCGCCGGCATCGATCAAAAGTAGATCGCCTTTTTTTAAGCGGGCATTATTATCGGTATAGTGGAGAATACAAGCATTGCCGCCGCTGCCTACAATGGAGGGGTAAGCGGGGGCGCGACAGCCGTGGCTGAAAAAATGGTGAAGGTACTCCGCTTCTATCTGGTATTCCATGATGCCAGGCTGGCAGATTTCCATAGCACGGATGTGAGCTTGAGCAGAAATCCGGGCTGCCTCCCGCATGGTTTTAATTTCTTGTGCACTTTTAATCAGACGCATTTCATGAAGTAGATGATCAAGGGCGATAAACTCCCCCGGCGGGCGTTTGCCTGCACGGGATGCCCGTCGGATATGGTTGACCCACCCTATCATCCGTTGATCGAAAGCAGGATAGTAGCCCATGGCGTAGTAGACCCGGGCCTTGTCTTCTAGGAGGCCAGGCAAGATATCGTCGATATCAGTAATAGGAAAGGAATCGTCAGCACCATAATACTTGCAGGCGCCTTGGGTACTAGCGCGGCGGCCTTCCCAGATTTCTTTCTCCGGATCTTGCTCCCGGCAGAAGAGGAGATATTCCCCGTGTTTGCGTCCAGGAACGAAGACTGCCACTGCTTCGGGCTCGGGAAAGCCCGTCAAATAGTAGAAATCGCTATCGGCGCGAAAGGGAAACATCACATCTCGATTTCGAGGATAAATACTTGCTGTGGGAAGGATAGCTATGCTGTCTTCCCCCATCATTTGTAATAAGCGTTTACGGCGGCGTGCGAATTCCTTGGCTTCCATGGCTAAGTAAGGTGGCTCATGCCTTAATATAAAGTTTAAAGGGAGGAATTGCTAGCAGCGAGATGAAGACTTTCGTACACTAGCAATAGCCCCATACGGAGGTATTCGGCAATCTCGTTATAGGCTGCTTCGTTTTCTTGGGAGCCGTCGCTTGGAGAATGTACCATGTTTGCAATCTCTGCGGCATCTTTGAGGAATTCCTGGGTATCGCCGTCTAGGTCAGTTTCTCTTCTTAGGCCACCAATGCCCAAACCATAGAGGAATCCTCGCGACCAACTGGCAAGGGCCTCGGTTCGTTGAGCAAGGGGCTGTTCATCATGGGGGAGCAAAAGACGGATATCTAAATCGGGACTATTTATTTGCTGTTCGGTGAATTCAAATAGCGCTTCCAGCTTTTTTTTATCTTGGTTGTTGGCCTGGGGGGCAATCTCCTCGATCCAAGTTTTAGCAGTTTGGTTTTTTCTGGCGCAAAGAAATCCGCACAAAGATCCATGAATCTCGGGGAGATCCGCACAGGAATCGAGGTTACGGAGAGCCTCCAAAAGCTTTGAATAAATGTCAGCCATTATTTTAATGCTAAAATAATTTTTTATCCTAACATTAAATGGCGGTTTTAAGGTACCTTTGCGCCTTGTTCGGTTGTCGTCGTTGACCCACTTCTGCTGCCGCTCTATATTGGGTAAAAATCAAGAGGCTACCGAATATGGTAGAGAATATGGTTAAGCAATTAGAGTGGCGAATTGAGGAACTCATCGATCTGTGTAATCACCTCAGGGAAGAAAATCAATTTTTACGGGAGCAGAACGCGGATCTCATTTCTGAGAGGGCAAAACTGATTGAACAAACTGAACTTGCACGAAGCCGGGTTGAGGGGATGATCACACGCCTCAAATCTATGGAGCAGGCATCATGAATGATGAAGCCCAGCCAGTGGTATTGCATATATTGGGTAAGGAATATCGGGTGGTTTGTCCTCCTGGCGAGGAAGAAGCGTTACTAACAGCAGCTCGCTACCTCAGTCAGAAGATGGAGGAAATCAAAGCTGGCGGTAAAATTATCGGAGTGGAACGGGTAGCCGTAATGAGCGCTTTGAACATTGCCCATGAATTGCTGCGAGAGCAAAGCAGGAAAGAAGGAGAACGAGAATTAAATGAGCGAATCAAATCGCTTCGACATAAAGTGGAAGCTGTGTTAGAAGAATGTCGCCAGGTCGATCCGTAAATCCCAGATGGCTGGATTTTATTACCAATTAGGGTACAATATAAATACCCTGCGGTGTGCGCCAGTGAATTGTATTCCTTGAGCCTATATTTAAACGCTAGGGGGGCAGGATTCGATGATGCCAATGAGCATATCCGCTGAGTAGCGGAGAGCCTACGACATCACGCGGAGCTCCCACTTGAACTGTTCGGTTCAAGAGCGATGTTCACAGCGGCATTGCGGGGTTTTTAATAGCCATTTCTCGCCTTAATTGTGCAATAATCGGCGTTGATTTCGGGCGTACCTTACGCCAAATAAAGAATGCTTCCGCGGCTTGTTCTACTAACATCCCTAATCCATCTAGCGACTGCGCCGCCCCGTGAGTTTGACCCCATTTCATGAAAATAGTGGGCTCATTGCCGTACATCATGTCGTAAACCCAGCCACCAGGATGTAATATGCCTCTGGGAAGGGGCGGGAGCTTACCTTGAAGGCTACTAGCGGTAGCATTAATAATAAGATGGAAAGAATTATTTTCAAGTAGCTCATAGCCGCCGCCTGTAATTACCCCAAACGGACTAAATCGGGCTGCTAGTTCTCTAGCCTTAGTCGGAGTACGGTTAACTACAACGAGGTGATAAGGTTGTTCTTTTAGTAATGCTTCTATAACGCCAGAAGCTGCGCCACCGGCGCCGAGCAGCAGAACCCGCCGATTGGCAATACGGCCTCCGTGGTTATCAATAAGATCCCGTACCAGCCCTACGCCATCGGTATTATCCCCTAGGAGTGATCCGTTCTTCTCTAAGAGAATGGTATTGACTGCCTTGGCCCGTTGCGCTTGAGGGCTGCATTGATCCACCAGCCTCCAGGCCTCGGCTTTCAAGGGAATGGTAATATTTAATCCTTCACCCTCTTGCTGTTGGAATGCAGTGATTGCATCTGCTAGCTTGCCAGTTTCTACTTGGAGCGCCTTATAGGTGAGTATTTGGCCTGTTTGCTGCGCAAAGGCTGTATGAATTTGAGGTGATTTGCTATGGGCGATAGGATTGCCCATGACGGCGTAGCGGTCTGGCATACGGTTGGTTTCCGCTACTGCTCGTTTTTTAGCCAGCGGGCCGCGTCTTTAGCAAAGTAGGTCAAGATGGCATCGGCCCCAGCTCGCTTCATGGCAAGCAGAGATTCCATCACAACTGCTTGCCGATCTAGCCAGCCGTTCTGAGCGGCGGCGGTTAGCATGGCATACTCGCCACTGACCTGATACATGAAGGTGGGAACCCCAAAGATGGTCTTAACGCGCTGGACAATATCCAGATAGGGCATTCCCGGCTTGACCATGACCATATCCGCGCCTTCTTCTAAATCTAAAGACACCTCTTGCAGTGCTTCATCACTATTGGCTGGGTCCATTTGGTAGCTGTACTTGTTGCCGCCGCCAAGGTTATCCGCCGAACCGACCGCATCCCGGAAAGGTCCGTAAAAACTAGAAGCATATTTTGCTGAATAGGCAAGAATCCGAGTATTAGTGTGACCGGCGCTTTCTAGGGCCTGGCGAATAGCACCGATACGACCATCCATCATATCGGAGGGGGCGACAATATCGGCGCCAGCTTCTGCATGGGAAAGGGCCTGCCTTACTAACACCTCGACGGTTTCATCGTTCTTTACATAACCATGGGCATCTATTAGACCGTCCTGGCCGTGGCTGGTAAAAGGATCTAGGGCAACGTCAGTGATCACGCCTAATTTAGGAAAATGCTGTTTTAGAGCCCGTACCGCCCGTTGTGCGAGGCCATCTGGATTATAGGCTTCACAGGCGTCGTCCGATTTTTGGGTAGGCGGCGTTACTGGAAATAGGGCAATGGCGGGGATGCCAAGGGTAATAAGTTCTTTAGCCTCATCTAGTAGACCATCGATAGTGACCCGCTCAATACCCGGCATGGAGGAGATCGTCTCGCGGTGGCCTTGGCCATCAAGAATAAATACCGGATAAATAAGATCATGGCAGCTTATATGATTTTCCTGCATCAGTCGTCGGGAGAAATCATCACGCCGCATCCGACGGGGACGAGTGCGAGGGAAAGATCTGCTATTCCAAAGGTGCGCCGACAAGTTTACAATTCCTCCATTAGAGCCACATGTAAAATCAATCATCCCATAGGAAACCGCCACTGTCATGTTCTATGCTTACTCATAGACAGTCTAAGGGGTGATAAAGTAAAATTTGTTTTTATTTTAGAGTAACCTTATAAATTATTCTGTTTTCGTTTTTTATCCTTGCTGGAGGTTTATTTGCGCCCTGAAGCCCTACTTGCCCTTGAAGATGGCAGTGTATTTCGAGGCACCGCTATTGGCTGCCAAGGGCAGACAGTAGGCGAAGTTGTGTTTAATACTGCTATGACAGGGTACCAAGAAATTTTAACGGACCCTTCCTATTGCCAGCAGATTGTTACTTTAACCTATCCTCACGTTGGAAATGTGGGTGCTAACAGTGAAGATCAGGAATCGGATCGAGTTTATGCCAGCGGCTTGGCTATTCGTGATTATTCCTTTGCTGTCAGCAATTGGCGGGCGCGAGAACCACTAGGTGCTTTTTTAGCCAGGCATCAGGTGGTAGCTATTGCCGATATTGATACCCGCAGGCTTACCCGGCACTTGCGCCAGCACGGTGCGCTCAATGGCTGCATCATGGCCGGTGAAGGCATTGATGAAGCAGAGGCGCTAGTACAAGCACGGGCATTTCCAGGTCTCAAAGGTATGGATCTTGCCCAAGCTGTGACTACGGATGCTTCCTATGGCTGGTCCGAGGGAAGCTGGCGCTTGGAGCAAACAGCATTTGCCGCCGGTAAAAAGATTAAAGAGCGATTTCATGTCGTAGTCTATGACTTTGGTGTTAAACGTAATATTTTACGGATGTTGGTGGATCGGGGATGCCGGGTCACGGTGGTGCCGGCCAAGACTTCCGCCAAGGAAGCACTGGCTTTGTCTCCGGATGGAATCGTGCTTTCTAATGGCCCTGGCGATCCGGACCCTTGCGGCTATGCCATTACGGCGATTCAGGAGTTTTTGGCTCAGCCTATACCGTTATTTGGTATCTGTCTGGGCCATCAATTACTCGCCCTCGCTAGCGGGGCTACGACGGTAAAGTTGAAATTTGGCCACCATGGTGCCAACCATCCAGTACAGGATCTGGCGACTGGAGAAGTACTTATCACCAGTCAGAATCATGGTTTCGCGGTGAATGAAAAAACCTTACCCCCGTGCCTAGAGCCTACCCACCGTTCTCTGTTCGATGGTACCTTGCAAGGTATCCAGCATAGGGATAAGCTAGTCCTTGGTTTTCAAGGACATCCTGAGGCCAGCCCTGGCCCGCGTGATATAGCCCCATTATTTGACCGTTTTATTACTCTGATGCAAAAAGCCCATACCCAGCAATAGGCGCTTAGTGTGGCTGTTGGTGCAGTGTTATGAGTATTTGCCTAAGGTAGATAGAAGCGGCCTGCTGAGAATAAATGACCCATGCCGAAACGGAACGATATTAATAGCATAGTGATTCTCGGTGCTGGACCTATTGTAATTGGCCAGGCCTGCGAGTTTGACTATTCTGGTGCCCAAGCTTGCAAGTCCCTCAAAGAGGAAGGCTATCGGGTAATTCTGGTGAATTCTAACCCAGCAACCATCATGACTGATCCAGGACTAGCCGATGCTACTTACATTGAGCCGTTAACCTGGAAAACGGTGGCCAGAATCATTGAAAAGGAGCGCCCCGATGCGTTATTACCCACTATGGGTGGGCAAACAGCTTTAAATTGCGCGCTGGACTTGGCTCGCGAGGGCATTCTGGAACGTTATGGCGTGGAAATGATAGGAGCGAACCAGGAAGCTATTAATAAAGCCGAAGACCGGGATCTCTTTCGCCAGGCGATGCAGAAAATTGGCTTGGATATGCCCCGTTCGGCGATCGCCCATAGTCTAGAAGAAGCGCAGCAGGCTCAGAGGGATTTAGGATTCCCGATTGTTATTCGGCCGTCGTTTACCTTGGGGGGATCGGGGGGTGGTATTGCCTACAATCGGGAAGAGTTCGTGGAAATCTGCGAGCGAGGCCTAGATCTCAGCCCCAGTTCAGAGTTGCTTATCGATGAGTCTGTGCTTGGCTGGAAGGAATTTGAGATGGAGGTGGTGCGGGACAGCAAGGATAATTGCATCATTATTTGCGCTATTGAAAATTTAGATCCAATGGGGGTGCATACGGGGGATTCCATTACCGTGGCGCCCGCTCAAACCCTTACGGATAAGGAATACCAGGTGATGCGCGATGCCGCCATTGCAGTATTGCGCGAGATTGGGGTGGAGACCGGCGGCTCTAACGTGCAGTTTGCCGTCAATCCAGAGGATGGGCGATTAATCATTATTGAAATGAATCCCCGGGTCTCTCGTTCTTCAGCCCTAGCTTCTAAAGCCACGGGCTTTCCCATTGCGAAGGTGGCCGCAAAACTAGCCGTTGGCTATACGCTGGATGAGCTTCAGAATGAAATTACTGGTGGTCTGACTCCGGCTTCCTTCGAGCCTAGTATTGATTATGTAGTCACGAAAATACCCCGTTTTACCTTCGAAAAATTTCCTAAAGCGGATGCCCGCTTAACCACGCAGATGAAATCCGTGGGCGAAGTAATGGCCATTGGCCGAAACTTTCAAGAATCCCTGCAAAAAGCGCTTCGTGGTTTAGAAACGGGCGCGGATGGTTTCAATGAAAAAGTGGATCTAACGGCGAAAGATGCCGCGGAAACCTTACGTTACCAACTGCGGGTGCCTTCTGCGGATCGGCTCTATTATCTTGCGGATGCCTTCCGGGCTGGCTTTTCCATGCAGGAGGTTTATGGCTTAAGCCATATTGATCCTTGGTTCTTGGCTCAGATTCAAGAATTGATTCAGGTTGAGCAAGGGTTACAGGGGATCTCTCTGAAGCAAGTGGAGAAAGATCAGCTCTATCGTTTGAAGCGCCAAGGCTTTTCAGATCGTAGGTTGGCCATTCTCCTTGGGGTAGAGGAAAAGGAAGTACGGCAGCGGCGGCATACGCTTGGTATCCGCCCCGTTTATAAGCGAGTGGATACCTGCGGGGCTGAATTTGCTACCACCACGGCCTATCTTTATTCCACCTATGATGAGGAGTGTGAAGCGGCCCCTAGTCAGCGTAATAAGATCATGGTGCTTGGAGGTGGACCCAACCGTATTGGCCAAGGGATTGAATTTGATTACTGTTGTGTGCATGCCGCGTTGGCATTACGGGAAGATGGTTACGAGACTATCATGGTCAATTGTAACCCAGAGACGGTTTCCACCGACTATGATACTTCCGACCGGCTCTACTTTGAACCTTTGACTCTGGAAGATGTTCTGGAGATTATCTCCCTGGAGCAGCCCCAAGGGGTTATCGTTCAATACGGCGGCCAAACGCCCCTCAAGCTAGCGCGGGCTTTGGAGGCGGCAGGGGCGCCGATTATCGGTACTTCCCCGGACTCTATCGATTTGGCCGAAGATCGGGAACGGTTTCAAAGGCTCATTGAGAAACTTGGGCTTAAGCAGCCCCCTAATCGTACTGCCCGCACCCAGGAAGAAGCTCTCCGCTTAGCCGCTGAAATTGGCTACCCTTTAGTGGTCAGGCCCTCCTATGTGCTTGGGGGACGCGCCATGGAAATCGTCTACACTGCGGATGAACTCGCCAGATACATGAAAGAAGCGGTGAGTGTTTCTAACGATTCTCCGGTGCTATTGGATCGGTTTTTAGATGAAGCCACCGAGGTGGATGTCGATGCCATCTGTGATGGAGGGCAAGTCATGGTCGGTGGTATTATGGAGCATATTGAACAAGCCGGTGTCCATTCTGGCGACTCGGCATGTGCTTTGCCGCCTTTTAGTTTGAACGCTGCGGTGCAGAATCGGCTGCGGGAGCAAGTGTGTAACATGGCCCGTGAGCTTAAGGTGGTGGGTTTAATGAATACCCAGTTTGCTATCCAAGCAAACGAGATTTATGTACTTGAGGTTAATCCTCGCGCCTCCCGGACCGTGCCTTTTGTTTCCAAAACGATTGGCATTCCCCTTGCCAAGATTGCCGCCCGTTGCATGATGGGTCAGAGCTTGGCAGAGCAAGGGATGATAGAGGAAATAATACCCCATTATTTCGCGGTAAAAGAAGCAGTTTTTCCCTTTATCAAATTTTCCGGTGTTGATCCTATCTTGGGGCCAGAGATGAAATCAACGGGGGAGGTAATGGGAACTGGACGCTATTTTGGCGAGGCTTTCTATAAGGCGCTTTTGGGAGCCGGAGTAGTACTGCCCCAACAAGGCAAGGTCTTTATTAGTGTTCGAGATGCTGATAAGCAGCGGATCATTCCGATTGCGCAGGAACTCTCTAGGTTGGGTTTTGAGCTTTTAGCTACCCGGGGGACTAGCGCAGTATTGGGCCAGGAGGGAGTTGCTTGCCTCCAGGTTAATAAGGTGCTCGAAGGTCAGCCCCATATTGTAGATATGATAAAAAATGACGAAATTGCGCTTATCATTAACACCACAGAAGGTCGTAAGGCAGTTTCCGATTCTTACGCCATTCGTCGTTCAGCTTTACAACATAAGGTGACCTATACCACTACCGTAGCTGGCGCGTGGGCCACTTGTGAGGCCCTGCGTGCAGAGACCACCGATTCGGTCTACCGATTACAAGATTTACAGCGGGAGGCGCAAAAATGAATAAGGTACCCTTGACGGAGAAAGGGGCGCAGCAATTGCGCGAAGAGTTGCGGGAACTTAAGACCGTAGTTAGGCCGAAAGTGGTGGCGGCCATTGCTGAAGCCCGTGCCCATGGTGATCTTAAAGAAAATGCAGAATACCATGCCGCCCGGGAAGAGCAGGGGTTTGTTGAAGGGCGTATCAGGGATTTGGAGCATCAGCTTGCCCATGCCCAGATAATTGATGTGAGTAAACTCCAGAAAGACGGCCGAGTAGTCTTTGGCGTGACTGTTGATTTAATTAATATAGAAACTGACGAGAAAGCAAGCTATCAAATCGTTGGCGATCTAGAAGCAAATATTAAAGAGAATAAAATCTCTATAAACTCTCCCATTGCTCGCGCCCTCATTGGAAAAAGAGAAGGAGATGAAATCCAGGTGCAAGCACCCAGTGGAGTCATTCTCTATGAGATTGCTGCCATAGGCTATCAATAAATAAATGGAAATGATGGTGGCACTGGCGGATGGTAGTAGAGGTTAGGGCAATATTCATTTGGAATTAAACATGGATGTTGAATGCCCCCTAGCGAGGGTCGCGAAGTGCAAACGGCGTCCCACGCGCGAGGGGCAGGTTACTTGCCTTTTGCCATGAATGGGCGCTACGGTTTTCTCGCTTTCGGAGCCTAGGGTCGGGAGGACCCGAGGTGAAAGCGCGTGGAGCGGCAAACCAACGGAGGCCAAGGTAAACTCTTTGCCGAAGGCTGCTAGGAAGCGCGAATTCTTCAGGTTGATGAGGTTTTGTAGGAACAAAACTGACATCAGTTATGGCGAAACTCCAACGATCCTCCATAAATCCATGGCGAAACGTAAAAGTCATAGCGCTCGTTGGTTACGGGAACATTTCCGTGATTCCTATGTCACACAGGCTAAGGCGCAAGGGTATCGATCTCGTGCCGTTTTTAAGCTCCAGCAGATAGATGCACGGGAACGTTTATTATGTCCAGGTAGTGTTATTGTCGATCTCGGTGCAGCTCCAGGAGGTTGGTCCCAGTGGGCCGCTGATCGGGTCGGAGAGCGGGGTCAGGTGATTGCTCTGGATATTCTCCCCATGCTTCCATACCCTGGTGTACGGTTCATCCAGGGAGATTTTCGTGAGGATAATATTCTAGTTGAGTTACAGAATACCCTCACAGACTGTGCGGTAGATCTTGTAATGTCGGATATGGCTCCTAATATGAGCGGTATGGCGGCAGTAGATCAACCTCGTGTCATCTACCTTGGGGAGTTAGCGCTAGCCTTTGCCCAAGAAAGCTTAGGGCCAGAAGGCTCATTTTTACTTAAAACCTTCCAGGGTGAGGGGTTCGATACACTTTATGAAGTCATACGCCAGGATTTTTCTCAAGTGCGGATTCATAAGCCGCCGGCCTCACGAGGACGTAGTCGCGAGGTCTATATCGTCGCCAGGCGATCACGGAAGGATAATGGCGGGGAGTGAAATTGGTAGTCGCAGGGATTTGCGAGTGCTACCAGCACAGGAACCTAATGTACGAGGCATAACAGATTGAGCGACATGGCAAAAAATATTATCTTGTGGGTAGTGATTGCCCTAGTACTGATGTCGGTTTTTAATAGCTTCGACACGCGTCAGGTAAGCGGCCATCACATTGATTACTCTCGATTCATCGCTGATGTTAAAAGTGGGCAGGTGAATAAAGTGGTGATCGACGGACGTCACATCAGTGGCGAAACAAGTGAAGGAAAGCATTTTACGACCTATAGTCCAGGCAACGATCCAGGTTTGATCGGTGATCTTCTGGGTAATGGTGTTGTCATTGAAGCCAAGCCAGAAGAGGGAACAGGGCTTTTAATGCAGGTGTTTATCTCCTGGTTCCCGATGTTATTGCTCATTGCAGTATGGATTTTCTTCATGCGACAGATGCAGGGCGGCGGAGCTGGAGGCCGTGGAGCAATGTCGTTTGGTAAAAGCCGCGCGCGTATGCTGAGCGAAGAGCAGGTAAAAGTTACCTTTGGTGATGTCGCTGGGTGTGACGAGGCAAAGGAAGAAGTCCAGGAATTGGTAGAGTTTTTGCGCGAGCCCGGTCGTTTTCAAAAATTAGGAGGTAAAATTCCCCGGGGCGTGCTTATGGTGGGACCGCCAGGAACAGGAAAAACCTTATTGGCGAGGGCAATTGCTGGCGAAGCCAAGGTTCCCTTCTTCACTATTTCCGGCTCTGATTTTGTGGAAATGTTTGTGGGTGTGGGAGCCTCACGGGTACGGGATATGTTTGAGAACGCCAAAAAGCATGCGCCTTGCATCATTTTTATCGACGAAATTGATGCTGTTGGGCGCCAGCGTGGTGCTGGCCTGGGGGGTGGCCATGATGAGCGAGAGCAGACCCTCAATCAAATGCTGGTGGAGATGGATGGGTTTGAAGGCAACGAAGGCGTTATCGTGATTGCTGCAACCAACCGTCCTGATGTGCTGGATCCAGCTCTATTGCGGCCAGGGCGCTTTGATCGGCAGGTTGTGGTTTCTCTCCCAGATATCCGGGGGCGGGCACAAATCCTTAAAGTTCACCTTCGTAAGGTCCCAGTCGCGGAAGATGTTGCGCCAGACCTCATTGCACGGGGTACCCCAGGTTTTTCTGGCGCCGATCTTGCTAACTTGGTCAATGAGGCTGCTTTGTTTGCCGCCCGTGGCAACAAGCGCTTAGTCGATATGCAAGACTTAGAGCAAGCCAAGGATAAAATCCTGATGGGTGTTGAGCGGCGTTCAGCGGTGATGAGTGAGGACGATAAGAGGCTCACTGCTTATCATGAAGCTGGGCACGCTATCATTGGCCGTTTGGTCCCCTCGCACGATCCTGTTTACAAGGTAAGCATCATTCCTCGGGGCCGGGCACTAGGCGTGACTATGTTCTTGCCCGAAGAAGATCGCTATAGCATGAGTAAGCTGCAGATAGAAAGCCAAATCTCTAGCCTCTTTGGCGGGCGTTTGGCAGAAGAATTGATCTTTGGCGCAGAGTCGGTAACCACGGGTGCTTCCAATGATATCCAGCGTGCTACTGAGTTAGCCCGCAATATGGTGACCAAGTGGGGGCTTTCGGAAAAGCTAGGTCCACTGGCTTATGGTGAAGAAGAAGGTGAAGTTTTTCTGGGCCACTCTGTGACTCAGCATAAGGGTATTGCGGATACGACTGCTTCGGAAATTGATGCTGAAGTACGGGCTATTATTGACCGCAATTACCTGCGGGCAAAACGGCTTTTAGAGGAGAATATGGATAAATTACACCTCATGTCCGATGCTTTAATGAAATACGAGACCATCGATAAGGAACAAATCGATGACATTATGGCCGGTAAGGAAGCACGACCACCTAAAGCGGGTGGATCTTCTGATGCGGAACCACCCAGTGGGAGTGACGCAGTACCACCTAAAGGGAAGGAAGAACGGCCTGTAGGGGGGTCTATCCCAGCTGGTCAGCATTAATTTAACTGGAGAGTAAGCGAGCAGTGCTCAGCGTGTAAGTTAAGAATTTCACGCTGAGCACTTTTTTATTTTTCAGTTTTAAAGGCTGAAGTTGATGGCGCATTGCGCAACCCCTCTGCCACGATGCCTTGATTGTGGGGGTAAGGTTCTCAAGCTTAATCGTCCCCAAGTTATGGGGGTTCTCAATGTCACCCCTGACTCTTTTTCCGATGGCGGTAAATATCTGATTTTAGAGCGGGCGCTTTGGCGTGCGCGCCAGATGATGCAAGAGGGAGCGGCCATTATTGATGTGGGGGGGGAATCAACTCGTCCTGGTGCAGCTCCCGTTTCTGTAGAAGAAGAGTTACACCGGGTCATTCCTGTCATTGAGGCCCTTAGCAGAGAAATTCCTATTCCTCTTTCCGTTGATACTAGTAAGCCCGAAATAATGCGTGCTGCGGTTGCAGCGGGCGCCGGTTTTATTAATGATATAAACGCCCTGCGGCAGGAGGGCGCGCTAGCAGCAGCTAGTGAACTGGGCGTGCCTATTTGTTTAATGCATATGCGGGGCAAGCCCCAGACTATGCAACAAAATCCTGTATATAGTGATGTAGTGGAGGAAGTGCGGGAATTTTTGTTAGAGCGGATAATTGCCTGTGAACAGAGTGGTATTCCTAGCGAGCGGCTAATGCTTGACCCTGGCTTTGGTTTTGGCAAGCAATCTGTTCATAACCTATTGTTACTCAAGTACCTCAACCGTATTTGTGAGCTTGGTTTTCCGGTGTTGGTGGGGCTTTCGCGTAAGTCTCTTATTGGTACAATGCTAACATTACCGGTAGAAGAGCGTCTCTATGGTGGTTTAGCTTTGGCTACCCTAGCTGCTTGGCAAGGCGCTACCATAGTACGGACCCATGATGTTCAAGCGACGATGCAAGCACTCACTCTCTGTGATAACGTCCAAAAGGCGGAAGAATAAGATAAGTCACGAATAATGGAAAAAAAATATTTTGGTACGGATGGAATACGCGGCCAGGTGGGGGAATACCCTATTACTCCAGACTTTATCCTCCATTTAGGATGGGCAGTTGGAAGGGTACTGGCTCGAGGCCGTCAAAGCAAGGTTCTAATTGGTAAAGATACGCGGATTTCGGGTTATATGTTTGAATCGGCGCTCCAGGCAGGGCTTTCAGCAGCGGGTGTGGATATCCGCTTACTGGGACCTATGCCGACTCCAGCGATCGCCTATCTTACTCGGACTCTTCATGCCAAAGCTGGGATCGTCATTAGCGCCTCTCATAATCCTTATTATGATAACGGGATTAAGTTTTTCTCAAGCGCCGGCACCAAGCTGCCTGATGAGATTGAAGTTGCTATTGAAGCGGAACTTGAGAAGCCCATGCAAACCACCGTTTCCTCTTGTCTTGGTAAGGCAGAACGAGTGGTAGATGCTGCCGGCCGTTATATCGAGTTTTGCAAGAGTACCGGGCCAGCAAGTGTCGATCTCTCAGGGCTGCGATTAGTGGTGGACTGTGCCCATGGAGCGACTTATCAGGTGGCACCCGAGGTATTTGCTGAAATGGGAGCGGACATTACGGTTATTGGCGTTTCTCCCGACGGTTTGAATATTAATGAGAATTGTGGTTCCACTGCCCTTGAGTCCCTCCAACACAAAGTGCTCGAATGTAATGCGGATGCGGGCATTGCTTTGGATGGAGATGGTGACCGGGTCATTATGATTGATCATAGAGGAGAGATCGTTGATGGGGATGATATACTTTATATCATTGCTCGGGCACGCCAGCGAACCAGTAAGTTAATGGGAGCGGTAGTTGGAACCTTGATGAGCAATCTAGGATTAGAGAAAGCATTAGCTGCTTTAGGTATCCCTCTAATGCGATCTCAAGTGGGGGATCGCTACGTATTAGAGATGTTGCAATGCAATGGCTATTCTCTAGGAGGAGAGTCTTCAGGGCATATTATCTGCCTTGATCGAACGACTACCGGAGATGGTATTGTTTCAGCTCTGCAGGTTCTGGTGGAGATGGTTGCTATGGGCCATTCTCTCTATGAGCTTAAGTCTGGAGTAGTTAAATATCCCCAATGTCTCATCAATGTCCAGGTAGCGCGGGCTATTAATTTTAGCAATAACAATGCCATTATTAGCGCTGTGCAAGCAATTGAAAATCAACTGGGAGATGAGGGGCGAGTCTTATTACGGCCATCGGGAACCGAACCAGTGGTGCGGGTGATGGTTGAGGGCAGAGATACCTCGCAGGTGAATACTTTAGCGCAGCAGCTTGCTCAAGAAGTAGCCTTCCATCTGGGTAGCTCTCAAATTCGTCCTTAACGAAGGACAGTGGATTTATGATGGTGAAATTGCTTTTTACAGCTATCTACAGTAGACTAACGGGCCTTTTCAAATCAAGCCATATGATGAGGTCCTAGGTGCGTACATCCCTAGTCGTTGGTAACTGGAAGATGAATGGCTCGCGGGCCGCTAACCGCGCTTTGTTAGAATCTATGCGCAAGGAAATGGAAGCTGGAGTAGTTGCGGAGGTGGCGGTTTGCCCACCTTTTGTATACCTTGCTGACATGGAATCCTTGTTACAAGGATCGGTTATTAATTGGGGCGCTCAAAATTTATCCCATCATGAAATGGGAGCTTATACTGGAGAGATCGCTCCTTCCATGCTAGCCGATCTAGGTTGCCGTTTCGTCATTATAGGTCACTCCGAGCGGCGTACCCTGTACGGAGAAACGGACAGCCTCGTGGCTGAAAAGGCTATTGCTGCCCAGAAGGTAGATATTATTCCCATCATTTGTGTTGGTGAAACCCTACAAGAGCGCGAACAGAATATTACTGAGCAAGTTGTAGAGCGCCAGCTAAATGCTGTTTTACAACTTGCTGGCGTTAACGCCTTGAAGAAAGCTGTTATTGCCTATGAACCGATATGGGCCATTGGTACCGGCCGCACCGCAACTCCCGAGCAAGCCCAGGAGGTGCATGCTTTCATTCGAGGTCATGTGGCGGTTCAAAATTCCGGTATAGCTGAGGAATTACTCGTCCTCTATGGTGGTAGCGTTAAAGGAAGCAATGCGGCGCAATTATTGGCGATGCCGGATATTGATGGCGGTTTGATTGGCGGGGCCTCCCTGAATGCCAAAGAATTTCTGACAATCTGCCAAGCGGCAGTCTAAGAGAAATTATGCATAGTGTACTATTAGTTTTTCATATTGTGGTCGCCATAGCGTTAGTTGGCTTAGTGCTTATTCAGCATGGTAAAGGGGCTGATGCGGGCGCTGCTTTCGGTAGCGGTGCATCGGCAACCGTTTTCGGGGCGCGTGGCTCAGGGAGTTTTCTTACCCGGGCTAGTGCTATACTAGCGGCGGCATTTTTTATCACCAGCTTATCATTGGCTTATTTTTCTGTGCGAAAGCCCCAGGAAACCAGTGTTACCCAAACTACGAAGCCAAGGGTTATTGCTGATGAAAATATGGTGATCCCTTCTTTACCTAAAGATGAGGATGAAGAGGGGGTGGTTAAAAAGTCTCTTGAAGGTGATCGGCAGCTAGATCCTAACCAAGGAAAGGAGGCGGAGTCCTCTGAATCCCTAGCAGCGCCCTCCGAGATTCCAGCATTGCCGTCCGAGGTGTCGCCTGAGCAATAATATTAAAGGCAGTTAACTGCATCGCCGATGTGGTGGAATTGGTAGACACGCTGTCTTGAGGGGGCAGTGGGGAAACCCGTGCCGGTTCGACTCCGGCCATCGGCACCAGAATTCTGGTGGTGGGTGCGGCTCCGGATAATAGCCTTTAGAGGCGGGCAGAGCCGATTAAATAATTTTTAAAAAGCGCCGCGATATAAGAGCGCTCCACACAGTCTGCTGAATATGCTTGAGAATTACATTCCTGTTTTAGTGTTCATCATCGTTAGTCTACTGCTGGGCGGCGTTATGATGGTTCTAGGCTTTGGTTTAGCGCCATATCGCCCCGACCGCGAGAAAATCTCTCCTTATGAATGCGGGTTTGAAGCATTCGAAGATGCACGCATGAAATTTGATGTTCGTTACTACTTAGTAGCGATTCTATTTATTATTTTTGATCTTGAAATTGCTTTTCTTTTTCCATGGGCCGTAGTTCTAGATGATATCGGCCTATTTGGCTTTTTCTCTATGGTTGTCTTTTTGGCCATCTTAGTTGTTGGCTTTGTCTATGAATGGAAAAAAGGAGCCTTAGAATGGGAATAGAAGGCGTACTGGAGCGTGGCGTTGTCACGACCACTGCCGACAAGCTCATCAATTGGGCGAGAACGGGTTCTCTTTGGCCGATGACTTTTGGTCTTGCGTGCTGCGCTGTTGAGATGATGCATGCAGGGGCTTCCCGCTACGACATGGATCGCTTCGGCGTTATTTTCCGTCCTAGCCCACGCCAATCTGATGTAATGATTGTTGCCGGAACCCTAGTGAATAAAATGGCGCCTGCCCTGCGTAAGGTTTATGATCAAATGTCAGAGCCACGTTGGGTCATCTCCATGGGCTCTTGCGCCAACGGTGGGGGTTACTACCATTACTCCTATTCCGTCGTCCGTGGTTGTGATCGTATCGTGCCAGTTGATATTTATGTTCCTGGTTGTCCTCCGACCGCCGAAGCTTTGCTCTACGGTATTATTCAGCTACAGAATAAGATAAAGCGCAATTATACCATTGCCCGATAGAGATCATATTAGGAGCCTACTTATTTATGGCGAACGGTGTAGCAGATTTACGAAGACGTGTTGAGGGCCGTTTCGATGGTGAAATAGGCTCCTGCCGCCTCGACCGTGGGGAGCTCACAATTGAGGTGCCCCGTGAATCTTATTTTGCGGTTTGTAAAACGCTGCGAGATGAAGAAGATTTTGGCTTTGAGCAATTAATTGATCTCTGTGGCGTGGACTACCTGGAGCATGGAGTCGCCGATTGGGCGACCAGGAAAGCAACGGCACAAGGTTTTGGCCGTGCTGTAGAACGAAGGCAGCACAAAGAGCAGGCTTGGGCTGGGTTGCGTTTTGCCGTAGTCGTTCACCTTCTTTCGGTACGGCATAACTGGCGTTTGCGAGTGCGAACGTTTGTAGATGAAGAAATTCTGGTAGTGCCTTCGGTGATCCAACTCTGGGCCTCAGCCAATTGGTTCGAACGCGAGGCTTTTGACTTATTTGGTATTTTATTTGATGGCCATCCTGATCTGCGGCGTATTTTGACGGATTACGGTTTTATTGGTCACCCTTTCCGTAAGGATTTCCCCCTAAGCGGTAATGTAGAGATGCGCTACGATCCCGAGCAGCAGCGGGTTATCTACGAACCTGTAAGTATTGAACCTCGAGTACTGGTACCCCGGGTGATTCGCGATGATCACCGCTACCAAATCAAGGCTTCGGGGGGTAACGGCCATGGCTGAGATCCAAAATTTTACGCTTAATTTTGGCCCGCAGCACCCAGCAGCGCATGGGGTTTTGCGGTTAGTGCTAGAGATGGATGGGGAGATCATCCAGCGGGCTGATCCTCATGTGGGTCTGCTCCATAGGGCTACGGAAAAACTCGCTGAGAGCAAGCCGTTCAATCAGAGCATCGGATATATGGACCGGCTAGACTATGTGTCTATGATGTGCAGTGAGCACGGTTATGTGAAGGCGATTGAGAAACTCCTCGGCATTGAGCCGCCCTTGCGGGCACAGTATATTCGGACGATGTTCGATGAAATTACCCGTATTCTCAACCACCTCATGTGGTTAGGTGCCCATGGTCTGGATATTGGCGCCATGACGGTGTTTTTGTACTGTTTTCGGGAGCGGGAGGATCTCATGGACTGCTATGAAGCGGTTTCTGGAGCCCGTATGCACGCAACCTATTATCGTCCCGGTGGAGTTTATCGCGACTTGCCGGAGACGATGCCGGGATATCAACTTTCTAAGTGGCATAATGAAAAAGAGATAGCGGCACTTAATCGGAATCGAGAGGGATCTTTGCTTGATTTTATTGAAGATTTCACCACCCGCTTTCCTACTTGCGTGGATGAATATGAAACCCTACTGACCGATAATCGAATCTGGAAACAGCGCACGGTCGGCATTGGAGTCGTCACGCCGGAGAGGGCGTTGCAATTAGGTTTTACGGGACCCATGCTGCGTGGTTCAGGAGTGGAATGGGATTTACGGAAAAAACAACCCTACGCTGTGTATGACCAAGTAGATTTTGATATTCCTGTGGGGGTCAATGGGGATTGCTATGACCGTTATTTGGTGCGGATAGAAGAGATGCGCCAGTCCAATCAAATCATCAGGCAGTGTGTGGATTGGCTGCGAAAAAACCCTGGCCCGGTTATAGTGAACAACTATAAGGTTGCTGCCCCCCCGCGGGAAGAAATGAAAAACGATATGGAGGTGCTGATTCATCATTTCAAGCTATTTACCGAGGGGTATTGTGTTCCGGAAGGCGAAGCTTATGCAGCGGTAGAAGCGCCCAAGGGTGAATTTGGGGTTTACCTTATCTCGGATGGGGCTAATAAACCCTACCGGCTTAAAATCCGAGCGCCGGGGTTTGCTCATTTAGCCGCTATGGACGAAATGGTACAAGGTCATATGCTTGCCGATGTAGTTGCTATTATCGGAACCATGGATATTGTTTTTGGGGAGATCGATAGGTGAGCATGGGACAGCCGAAATGGGGAAAATGGAAAAATCGAGAAGAAGAGGAAAATCTTCTCTCCTCTGAGGTACGGCAGCAAATTGATGATTGGATCGCAAAATATCCCCCGGAGCAAAAGCAATCCGCGATTATTCCAGCCTTGCATATTGTGCAAGCAGCTAATGGGGGTTATTTAACTGATAAACTTTTGGATGCAGTAGCTGAATATCTGGAGATGCGTCCCATCAGTGTTTATGAGGTGGCTACGTTCTATTCCATGTATGAATTAAAGCCAATTGGTCGGCATAAAATCAGTGTTTGCACTAATATTTCATGTCAGCTTCGTGGCTCTGATGAGGTCGTGGCTCATTTGCGGAAACGTTTGGGCATCGGTTTCGGAGAGACGACGCCGGATCACCGTTTCACGGTTAAAGAAGCTGAATGCCTAGGCGCTTGTGGTGGAGCACCCATGATGATGGCGGGGCGTACTTATCATGAAAATTTAACACCAGCAAAGATCGATCAAATTCTTGAGGCTCTAAAATGATCGCTCTCAACCAAGTCTGTTTTCGCACCTTGGATCTCGATCCTCCGTGGGGGTTGGAAAGTTATCTAAAGGTGAAGGGGTATGAAGTTTGGAAACGCATTCTAAAAGAAAAAACTCCGCCTTCCAAGATCATTGATGAAATCAAAACTTCTGGCCTTCGAGGCCGCGGAGGGGCGGGATTTCCGACAGGATTGAAATGGAGCTTTATGCCCAAGGATTTAGCAGGTATCAAATATATTGTTTGTAACTCGGATGAGGGGGAGCCAGGTACCTTCAAAGACCGGGATATTCTCCGCTATAACCCCCATCAGTTGATTGAAGGCATGGCCATTGCGGGTTATACCATTGGTGCAACAGTAGGCTACAATTACACCCGCGGTGAATTCAGCGAGCCCATTGAACGCTTTGAAGATGCCTTGGAGGAAGCTTACCAAGCGGGCTTGCTGGGTAAAAATATCCTGGCATCAGGGGTCGACTTCGATCTCTACTCCCATCCCGGTGCGGGGGCTTATATTTGTGGCGAGGAGACAGCTTTGCTGGAATCCCTAGAGGGCAAAAAAGGCATGCCTCGCTATAAACCGCCATTTCCCGCGGGTTTTGGCCTCTATGGTAGGCCCACCACCATTAATAATACCGAGACTCTTGCTTCGGTGCCCGTGATTTTAGAGAAGGGAGGGCCATGGTTCTTGAAGTTGGGAACACCAACCAGTGGGGGAACCAAAATCTTTAGTGTCTCGGGGCATGTCAACCGGCCCGGTAATTATGAAGTCCCCATGGGGATCTCATTTAAAGACTTGCTTGAATTAGCGGGCGGGATGCGTAATGGAAATGCCCTAAAAGCGGTTATTCCTGGAGGGACTTCCGTGCCAGTAATGCCCGCGGAGACCATCATGGCCGCTAATATGGATTATGACTCGCTTGCTAAGGCGGGTTCGTTACTGGGCGCGGGTTCAGTCATCATTATGGATGAAACAACTTGTATGGTGCGGGCTCTGGAGCGGATCTCGGCCTTCTATCGCGAGGAATCCTGTGGCCAATGCACGCCTTGCCGGGAAGGGACGGGGTGGCTATATCGCGTGGTTCACCGCATTGAACAGGGCCAGGGTACGCAAGAAGATTTGGATAAGGTGGTCAATGTAGCCCAAAATATTGATGGCCATACTATTTGCGCGCTGGGAGATGCCGCTGCGGCGCCAGTAATAAGCTTTATCAAACACTTTCGGGATGAGTTTCAATATCACATCGATCATAAGCGATGCTTAGTCGGAAGCGGGTTCTGAAGGATGAAACCGGGAATGGTCAAAATTGAGATTGATGGCACTGAACTCCAGGTAAAGGCTGGGAAGATGCTCATCGAGGTAGCTGATGAGATTGGCGTTGATATCCCTCGGTTCTGCTATCACAAACATTTATCGATTGCTGCTAACTGCCGGATGTGCTTAGTGGAGGTGGAAAAATCCAGAAAACCCCTGCCTGCTTGTGCCACCCCTGTGGCGGATGGCATGAAGGTATTGACCAGTTCGCCCCGCGCTATTGCGGCCCAAAAGGGGGTGATGGAGTTTCTGCTCATTAATCACCCGTTGGATTGTCCTATCTGCGATCAAGGGGGGGAGTGCGAGTTACAAGATCTGGCCATGGGTTATGGTAATGATATTTCCCGCTTTACCGAGCGTAAACGGGTGGTAAAGGACAAGAATATCGGGTCTTTGATTAAAACCGATCTGACACGCTGTATCCACTGTACTCGCTGTGTTCGCTTTGGCCAGGAGATTGCTGGCATAAAGGAACTAGGGGCGACCGGGCGCGGTGAGCATATGGAGATTGGTACCTATATTGAGCAGAGTTTAGAGTCGGAATTAGCGGGAAATGTCATTGATCTTTGTCCGGTAGGCGCGTTGACAGACAAACCTTTCCGCTACCGTGCCCGGGCTTGGGAAATGGCGGGACATCCTACTATTTCTCCCCACGATAGTGTAGGCGCCAACATTGAATTGCATGTACGGCGGAATGAGGTGATGCGGGCCGTTCCCCGTGATAACGAAGCGGTGAATGAAACCTGGATCGCTGATCGCGACCGTTATGGCTGGCTTGGCTTAACCCACGAAGAACGGTTGCATCGGCCTATGGTTAAGCGGGAGGGCGTTTGGCGTGAAACCGACTGGGAGGAAGCATTAGAAACGGCTGCTAAGGGCCTGCAACGGATTGCTGAAGAGGCCGGAAGTACTCAGCTAGGTGGGCTTGCCTCGCCCTATGCGACTGTTGAGGAACTCTCCTTATTTCAGAAACTATTGCGAGGTCTGCATAGTAACAATATTGATCATCGCCTGCGGCGGCAAGATTTTCGTGATCAGGAATTTGAGCCAGAAGCGGTGCCTCTAGGCTGTACGATTGAAGAGCTGGAACAGTCGGATTGCATTTTAGTGGTGGGGGCTAATATACATAAGGAGCAACCTTTGCTTGGGCTGCGCCTGCGTAAAGCAGCGCTTCGAGGCGCAGCCCTTATGTGCATTAACCCCGTGGATTATCTAGTCCGCTTCCCCGTTGCAGAGAAGGTAATTGCGGGGCCTCAGGGTATAGTTCGAGCCTTGGCTGGTGTAGCTAAGTGTTTAGCAGTGAGCAAGGGCGAGTCCTTGGATGCTGAATGGACTTCTCTATTAGCTGATATTCAGCCTACCGAGACAGAGCGGGCCATGGCGGATCAGTTGGCTAATGCCTTGCACGGGCGGATATTATTAGGTGGGGTAGCTGAGGGACATCCTCACTTTTCGGTATTACGTGCTCTAGCAGATTTAGCGTGCCGGCTGGGTGGCTGCCAGCTAGGTTTTTTCCCCTCGGGAGGCAACGCTGTGGGAGCAGCCTTAGCCGGTGTTCTTCCCCATCGGGGGCCTGGGGGGAGCCGTGCGCCAGTACGGGGCCTCAATGGGCAGGCAATGCTTGAAGCAGAACTTCGGGGCTATGTGCTACTGGCGGTTGAACCTGAGTTTGACTGCGCCGATCCTCTATTGGCTCAGAAGGCTCTTCGGAATGCAGACTTTATTGTTTTATTAACGGCATTTCGCAGTCCGGCTATGCTGGACTACGCGAATGTGCTATTACCTATCGCCACCTATGTTGAGACCTCGGGAACTTTCGTAAACGCCGAAGGCCGTTGGCAGAGCTTTACAGGAGCTGTTCCTCCTCCAGGGGAGGCACGCCCGGCTTGGAAGGTGCTGCGAGTGCTTGCTAATCTGCTGCAAATTCCCGGTTTCAATTATCTTTCTTCCCAAGAGATTCATGACGAGCTGCGCCATCAAATAGAGAATCTTGCTAAGCCCCAGGCATCAACCCCATGGCATCCAGAAACGCTTGGAAGCGCGAATGATGGTAATTATTTAGTGCGTATCGCGGACACCTTTATCTACGGGACGGATGGATTGGTTCGGCGTAGCCGCCCGTTGCAGGAAAGTCCCGATGGTCAAGCGGCTGGTCAAGCTTATATGAATAGCGCTGATGCGGCCCGGCTAGGTCTAAGCGATGCCGAACGGATTACGGTGGACCAAGGGAATGGGCAAGTCACTTTACCTTTTGTGGTTGATGACACTGTAGCGGAAGGGTGTTTACGGCTGGCTGCTGCCTTTGAAGAGGCGGGGGCCTTGGGCGCTCCTTTTATGCCCATTAAGGTTACCGCAGCGGAGTAAGGTTATATGTTTGATTTTCTACCTTCATCGCTTCAGGTGACGCTGCCGATTCTCTTTAAGATCGTAGTTATCGTGTTGCCGCTGATATTGATAGTCGCTTGGTTGACTTTCGCCGAGCGGAAGATCATTGGCTATATGCAGGGCCGGATAGGTCCAAATCGCGTTGGACCTAGGGGTTGGCTGCAGCCTATTGCGGATACCGTCAAGCTCCTTCTGAAGGAAATTATTATCCCGGCTAGCGCCAACCGAATTCTGTTTTTGCTGGCGCCGGTGCTTGCTATTGCTCCAGCCCTTGCTGTTTGGGCCGTGGTCCCTTTCGATGCCCATTTAGTTCTCGCGGATATCAACGCTGCTTTACTGTACATTCTCGCCATTGGCTCCATGAGCGTGTATGGCATTATCCTGGCGGGTTGGGCTTCCAACTCCAAATATGCTTTTCTGGGGGCCATGCGTTCTGCCGCTCAAGTCGTGTCTTATGAAATCGCTATGGGCTTTGCGCTGGTGGGTGTACTGATTGCGGGTGGTAGCCTTAATCTTGGTGAGATCGTGCAAGCCCAGGAAGGGGGGTTCTGGCACTGGTTTTGGTTGCCCTTATTTCCTTTGTTCCTAATTTATTTCATCTCTGGGGTGGCAGAGACTAACCGTTTGCCTTTTGATGTGGCCGAGGGTGAATCTGAGATTGTTGCCGGTTTTCATGTGGAATATTCTGGGATGGCTTTTGCCCTTTTTTTTCTCGCTGAATACATTGAGATGATCCTAGTGTCGACTCTGGCGGCTTTGATGTTTCTGGGCGGATGGTTATCTCCATTTCAGGGAACAGTACTAGAAGCAATATTTGGATGGGTTCCCGGCATCGTTTGGCTCCTGATAAAGACGGCTATATTTTTATTCTTTTACCTTTGGTTTCGGGCTACTTTCCCTCGTTATCGATACGATCAAATTATGCGCCTTGGTTGGAAGGTATTTATTCCTATCACCATCGTTTGGTTGTTGGTAGTAGGGGGCGCGCGGGTTGCCCAGCTAGGCCCTTGGTTCACGTAAGGAGTAATCATTATGAATACCCTGCGTTCGTACGTTAAGAGCTTTTTATTGTGGGAATTACTGCTGGGTCTTAAATTGACTGGCCGTTATTTGTTCACAAAAAAGGTTACAGTCCAGTTCCCCGAAGAACGGACGCCCCAATCACCCCGATTCCGTGGTCTTCATGCTTTACGTCGTTATCCCAACGGTGAAGAGCGTTGTATTGCCTGCAAGCTCTGCGAGGCTGTTTGCCCGGCGTTAGCGATCACCATTGATTCCGAGCAACGGGACGATGGAACTCGTCGTACGACTCGTTATGACATTGATCTTTTTAAGTGTATTTACTGCGGTTTTTGTGAGGAGTCCTGCCCGGTCGATTCTATCGTGGAGACTCGGATTCTTGATTATCATTTTGAAGAGCGGGGAGAGCATATTCTCCACAAAGAGCAATTATTGGCGCTGGGCGATAAGTATGAAGCCCAAATTGCTGCCGATAGGGCTGCTGATGCGCCTTATCGTTAACTAGGGCTTTATAGGCTGCTGCCTCATGGAAAAGACTCTTTTTTATATCTTTGCTGCTATTTTGCTGTTTGCGGCAACTATGGTAGTTACTGTACGTAACCCTGTGCGAGCAGCCTTATTTTTGGTTTTGGCTTTTTTTACTAGCGCTGCTATCTGGCTTTTGCTGGAAGCTGAGTTTCTGGCGATTGTGTTGGTGTTGGTTTATATCGGTGCGGTTATGGTGTTATTCCTGTTTGTGGTGATGATGCTGGATATGAATCTGGCGCCACTGCAGGAAGGCTTTGCTCGGTACTTGCCCGTTGGGCTTTTGGTAGCAGTGCTCATTGCCATTGAAATGATAATGGTGCTAGGAAGCAAAAACTTTGGCCTTGATCAATTCACTGTCCCTGTTGCCCGCGGGGCTGATTACAACAACACGAAGGAGTTGGGGAATTTACTTTACACTGTTTACGTTTATCCTTTTGAACTAGCTTCGGTTATCCTTCTAGTCGCTATTGTCGCGGCCATTGCTTTAGCACTGCGGCGGCGTCCAAGTAAAACGCAAGATCCTGTGCAACAGGTGCGGGTACGGCCTCAAGATCGAGTCAGATTGGTCAAGATGACCGCCGAGAAGTCCCAAAAAATAAACTAGATCCAATAATGATTGCATTATCCGATTTTTTAATCCTGGGGGCGCTATTGTTTTGCCTCTCCGTTGCTGGAATTTTTCTTAACCGGAAAAATATTATCATTCTATTAATGTCCATTGAGCTTATGCTGCTGGCCGTTAATATGAATTTCGTGGCTTTTTCCCACTTTCTGGAAGATATGGCGGGACAAGTTTTTGTTTTTTTTATACTCACGGTAGCCGCGGCGGAAAGCGCCATTGGTTTGGCGATTCTGGTGGTTTTATTCCGGAATAGGCGGACCATTAATGTGGGTGATTTGGATAATTTAAAGGGCTAGGTACGATGGAAGTCCAGACTCTTGGGATTGTGCTTGCGCCCCTGATCGGCAGCATCATTGCTGGCTTGTTTGGAAAGAAGATTGGGCGCATCTGGTCCCATCGAGCCGCTATTGCTGGGGTAAGCATTGCATTTTTGTTATCTCTCATGGTGTTTAAGCAGGTAGTGGTGGATGGGGTCACCTATAATGAGGCCGTCTACACTTGGGCTGCCGTTGGCGATTTACGCGTGGAAATCGGTTTTCTCATTGATCGTTTAAGCGCGCTAATGATGGTAGTGGTGACCTTTGTTTCCCTGATGGTACATATCTATACCATCGGCTATATGGCGGATGATCCCGGCTATCAGCGTTTTTTTAGCTATATCGCTCTTTTCACTTTTTCCATGCTGATGTTGGTCATGGCAAATAATTTCCTCCAATTGTTTTTTGGATGGGAAGCCGTGGGCTTGGTGTCCTACCTATTGATAGGTTTCTGGTATAAGCGGGAATCCGCCATTTATGCCAGTCTTAAAGCCTTTTTAGTTAACCGGATTGGTGATATAGGTTTTTTGCTGGGGATCGCCTGCGTATTAATGTATACGGGGAGCCTGGATTATGTAGAGGTATTTGCCGTGGTGCCCACGCTGACGGAGGAAACACTTTCTGCTTGGCCAGGAACCGCTTGGTCGGTGCTGACGGTGATAGGAATTTTACTCTTCATTGGTGCTATGGGTAAATCGGCGCAAGCACCTTTACATGTTTGGTTGCCGGATTCCATGGAAGGTCCGACCCCGATTTCAGCTCTTATTCACGCGGCAACCATGGTGACCGCGGGTATTTTTATGGTCGCTCGGATGTCGCCGATCTATGAACTGTCTGAAACCGCTCTGAGCGTTATTTTGGTGATTGGGGCAGTGACGGCTTTCTTTATGGGGCTGATAGGTATCGTCCAAAATGATATCAAGCGGGTAATTGCCTATTCTACTTTGTCGCAATTAGGGTATATGACAGTAGCCCTTGGAGCTTCCGCCTATGCGGCGGGAATCTTTCATCTTATGACTCATGCCTTTTTTAAGGCCCTGCTTTTCCTTGGGGCGGGTTCGGTCATTATTGCCATGCACCATGAGCAGGATATGCGTAAGATGGGCGGGCTGAAAAAATATATGCCTATCACCTACTGGACTGCCTTCATAGGTGCTTTGGCCTTGATCGGATTTCCTGGTTTTTCCGGGTATTTCTCCAAGGATTCTATTATCGAGGCCGTTCATGCCTCCGAGCTTCCCGGCGCCGGTTTTGCCTATGCGATGGTTCTTTCCGGTGTATTTGTTACGGCTTTTTACACCTTTCGAATGTTGTTTCTTACTTTCCATGGCAAGGAGCGAATGGATAAGCATACCCAGAAACAGCTTAAAGAATCTCCAGCCGTGGTGACTATTCCGTTGGTATTGCTAGCGATACCCTCCGTAATTGCGGGTTTTTGTATCGAAGCATTCTTGTTTGGTGGCTTTTTTGGCGAGGCGATTACGGTTTTGCCGGCGCATGATGTGCTGACAGAAGTAGGGGCTGAATTTCATAAGGGGATCGCCTCTTTTGCTTTGCACGGGTTTGAGGGGATTCCTTTTGCGCTGTCTATGATCGGAGTGATAGCAGCTTGGTATTTATACCTCAAGCGCCCTCAGTTGCCAGGGCTATTACGGACGCGTTTTGGCCTGCTTTATTGGGCTTTGAGTAACAAATTTGGTTTCGATCGCTTCAATGAAATTGTCTTTGCAGGTGGCGCTCGTCAGGCGGGCAAGTTACTTTCACAGCTTGGAGATCGCATGCTGATTGACGGCTTTTTTGTCAATGGAACAGCGCGGGTAGTTGGCATAATCGCTCAAATTACCCGTTATTTGCAGTCCGGTTATCTTTTTCATTATGCCTTTGCCATGATTTTAGGGCTGCTTTTTCTTATCGGCGGTTTCGTTATTTACGGGGGCTAAAAAGGCATGTTAACTGGATTATCGCTCCTCTCCTTGGTTATTTGGCTACCTATTTTGGGTGGTTTCCTGGTGCTAGCTGCCGGTAATCATGTGGAGCGTGTTCGTTGGCTTTCACTGGGGATTTCAGGGTTAACTTTTGTGGTGAGCTGGTCGCTGTATACGGGCTTTGATACCAGCACGGCCGCTATGCAATTTCAAGAGAAACTTTCTTGGGTTGAAACCTTCGACGTTTATTATCATTTAGGGATCGATGGCATTTCCATGCCGCTCATCATCCTCACCACGTTTTCCACGGTGTTGGTTGTGGTTGCGGGTTGGCGGGTTATCGAACACAAATTAGCGCAATACATGGCCAGCTTCCTGATTATGGAAGGGCTGATGAACGGTGTTTTTGCGGCCTTAGATGCGGTTTTGTTCTATTTTTTCTTCGAGGGCATGCTAATCCCCTTATTTTTAATCATTGGAATTTGGGGAGGACCCAACCGGATCTACGCTACGCTTAAATTTTTTCTTTATACTTTCCTGGGCTCTGTCTTTTTTCTGCTTGCGCTTCTCTATTTACGCAGTGTTACTGGCGGTTTTTCCATCTTGGAATTCCACCAAGTACCCCTGGATATGCAGGCCCAGATAGGGATATTTTTGGCCTTTCTGCTTGCCTTTGCGGTGAAAGTACCCATGTGGCCCGTTCATACTTGGTTGCCGGATGCCCATGTGGAGGCCCCCACGGGGGGATCGGTGATCTTGGCGGCCATCACTCTCAAGATAGGCGCTTATGGTTTTATGCGGTTTAGTTTGCCTATTACGCCCGATGCTAGTATGGCGCTCAATTGGCTCATTATTACCCTATCGCTTATTGCCGTAGTGTATATTGGTTTAGTGGCGATAGTGCAGGAAGATCTTAAGAAGCTGATTGCTTATTCCAGTATTGCCCACATGGGATTCGTGACTCTCGGGTTGTTTATTGCTTTTGCTATTTTTTCCCAGAGCATTGAAGGTGATGGTGCCCTGTTGGGTTTGGAAGGAGCGTTGGTACAGATGATCTCCCACGGTCTGGTTTCCGCAGCCATGTTTTTGTGTGTCGGGGTTTTATATGATCGGCTGCGCACGCGGTTAATTAAGGATTATGGTGGCGTTGTGAATAGGATGCCGATATTCGCCTCTCTTATGGTCTTGTTTGCTATGGCCAACGTGGGTTTGCCGGGCACTTCGGGATTTGTGGGTGAATTTTTAGTCATTCTGGGCGCTTTCCAGGCGGACTTTTGGTACGCTTTTTTCGCTTCGATGACGTTGATTCTGGGGGCTACTTATACTCTTTGGATGATCAAGCGGGTGGTTTTTGGAGATATCGCTAACGATAAGGTTGCCACCATGGAGGATCTTAACTCGCGAGAGTTTCTGGTGCTGGGAACTTTGGCAGCGGCGGTGCTGTTGCTTGGCGTTTGGCCGCAGCCCCTGCTAGAAGTGATGCATACTTCCCTGGAACACTTGCTATCCCAGATGGCAGCATCAAAATTGGTCTAAAGCCGTATTATTGGCTGTGAATTCCACCTCCTTTTGGGTTTTGAAAGAAGTGACACGATGAGTTTCGATATACCTGATTTTCTGCCTGCATTACCGGAAATAGCCGTCCTTGGAATGGGTTGTGTGCTGTTGTTAGCCGTTGCGTACGGTGGCCGACAAAGCGGCAAAATCGCTTATTGGATTACCCAATTAACATTAGTGATCGCCGCATTGCTCACCTTTTATTCTCTGGACTATTCCTCCCAGAGTGTCACTTTCAATGGTAGCTATATTAAAGATTCGCTAAGCGACACCTTAAAGCTGTTTATCTACATTATCGTTTTTGGGGTGTTTCTTTATTCCCGTGACTACCTACAAGCGAGAGCTCTGGATAAAGGTGAATTCTACGTATTAGGCTTGTTTGGCGTGCTGGGCATGATGGTGATTGCTTCGGCCCACCATTTTCTGACTCTCTATTTAGGACTTGAACTGCTCTCTCTTAACCAGTATGCCATGGTAGCCTTGCTGCGAAATAATCGTTGGGCTTCCGAAGCGGCCATGAAATATTTTGTGCTAGGCGCTTTGGCTTCCGGCATGCTGTTATACGGTATGTCCATGATCTACGGGGTAACTGGCGATCTTCATGTTGCTGCCGTAGCGGAAGGAATAGGGGGAAGCGGCAATAGCCAGGTTTTGGTATTCGGGGTGGTATTTATCGTAGTGGGGCTGGCGTTTAAGCTTGGTGCCGTGCCTTTCCACATGTGGTTGCCCGATGTGTATCATGGTGCGCCCACGGCGGTGACCCTGTATATTGGCACAGCGCCTAAAATCGCGGCATTTGCTTTGCTCATGCGCCTGCTGGTGGAAGCGCTAGGAGAGGTGCAGCCCCACTGGCAGGATATGCTAATCGTTCTTTCCGTTCTCTCCATGGCTATCGGTAACGTTGTCGCTATTGCCCAGACCAATCTTAAGCGAATGCTGGCCTATTCCACCATAGCCCATGTAGGTTTTCTCTTGCTGGGAATCTTGACGGGTACTGGAGTAGGTTACGCTGCCGCCATGTTTTATATTATTGTTTACGCCTTGATGAGTCTGGGGAGCTTTGGCATGATTATTTTTCTTTCCCGATCCGATTTTGAAGCTGATCGCCTGGAGGACTTTAAAGGATTGAACGAGCGTAGCCCTTGGTTTGCCTTTATGATGCTTATTCTGATGTTCTCTCTAGCAGGGGTACCGCCTACCGTAGGATTTTACGCTAAATGGGCGGTGATCATGGCGATTATTGATAAGGGATTGATTTGGTTGGCGGTCGTTGCGGTATTATTTTCCGTGATTGGGGCTTTTTATTACCTGCGGGTGATTAAATTTATGTATTTCGACAGTTCCGCGGAAAAGATTTCCCTGAGCGAACGTGCCGATTTCCGCTGGTGTATGAGTGCTAATGGCCTTGCCATGTTGGGATTGGGTATCTTCCCTGGCGCCCTAATGGGGCTGTGCGTAGCAGTATTGGGTTGAAAAATAAACTAGCGATGAAAGCCATAGTTATGACGGCAACGGGAGGCCCCGAAGTCCTGCAACTGCAAACGCTGCCGAAGCCTACAATCCGTCAACCTGGCGAAGTTCTGATTCAACTCAAAGGGGCTGGAATTAACCCGGTAGATACTAAACTGCGAACCCGGGGTACTTTCTACCCAGACCGCTCCCCGACAATTCTCGGTTGCGATGGGGCAGGCATTGTGGATGCTGTGGGCGAAGAGGTTAAAAATTTCAAGAAAGGAGATGAGGTTTATTTTTGCTTTGGAGGCATTGGAGGCCCGGAAGGGAATTATAGGGAATATGCGGTAGTGGACCATCGCTTTATCGCTAAAAAACCCAAAAAACTCTCCTTTGTTGAGGCTAGCGCTGCACCCCTGGTTTTGATAACTGCGTGGGAAGCACTGCATGATCGGGCACAAATCCAGCCAGAGCACAGGGTGCTTATTCACGGTGGCGCGGGAGGTGTGGGCCATGTGGCTATTCAGTTGGCTAAACAGACGGGGGCTCAGGTCTGTACTACCGTAAGTTCCGAAGAGAAAGGGGAGTTCGCCCGCTCCCTGGGAGCGGACCATGTTATTAACTACCGGGAAACGGATTTTGTCGAAGCC
The DNA here is from genome assembly GCF_000143085.1 of Nitrosococcus watsonii C-113. NCBI lineage: Bacteria > Pseudomonadati > Pseudomonadota > Gammaproteobacteria > Chromatiales > Chromatiaceae > Nitrosococcus > Nitrosococcus watsonii. The sequence goes on from NC_014315.1 coordinate 591,446, forward strand.
ATCATGGAATGGACGGACAGCAAAGGGGTGGACGTGGCATTTGATACGGTGGGGGGAGAAACTTTTGCAAAGAGCTGCGGAGCCGTCGCCATGTATGGGGATTTAGTCACCATTCTGCAGCCGGATGCTAATATGAATTGGAGTACGGCGCGAGCGCGTAATCTTCGCTTTAGTTTGGAATTGATGCTGACTCCTATGCACCAGGGTCTTATCTCTGCCTTAGAACATCAAACGGATATCCTGCATTGCTGCGCTGAATTATTCGACTCCGAGCGTCTTCGGCTCCACCTCCAGCAGACCTTTCCCTTGGCGGAAGCGGCGGCTGCCCACCGTTTGCTGGAGCAGGGAGGGATGATGGGTAAATTAGCCCTTGAGGTGGGTTAGCTTGCCTCTAAACTAGTCTTATAGCTAGACGAGTGGGATGTCCATTTATATATGGTGTTGTCGATCCTGCTCAAGCAAGGCCAGCATTGTGGCCATATCTTCAGGTAGGGGCGCTTCCCAATTCATTGCCTGCTTCTTTTCCGGATGAACCAAACCTAAGCGGGCGGCATGCAAGGCTTGGCGCTTGAAATGGCGCAAGGCAGTGCTCAGTTCTTCACTACTTTCCCTAGGAATATGCAGACGTTTCCCATAAGTGGGGTCTCCTAATAGGGGGTAGCCAATATGGGCCAAGTGGACTCGGATTTGGTGAGTCCGGCCTGTCTCCAGGCGGCATAAAATATGGGTATGGATCCGAAAGCGGGACACTACCCGATAGTGAGTGAGGGCGGGCTTTCCTGTGGAAATGACCGCCATTCGCTTGCGATTCACCGGATGGCGCTGGATAGGCGCCTCGATCCTTCCCCCGCTGGTCATGACGCCGACGGTAATCGCTTGGTACTCCCGAGTGATGCGGCGTGCCTGTAATTGTTGGATGAGTCCATGATGAGCGACAAGATTTCGCGCTACCACCAGTAAGCCACTGGTATCTTTATCTAGGCGGTGGACGATTCCAGCCCGCGGGATTCGCTCTAGCTCCGGCGCATGGTGCAAGAGTGCATTGACCAGGGTGCCATCCCGGTTACCCGCGGCCGGGTGCACCACTAGGCCGGCGGGCTTGTTGACCACAATGATCGCTTCATCTTCGTATATAATTTCCAAGGGAAGAGGCTGGGATTTCCAGCCAGTTTCTGCCTCGGCTTCCGCAATGACGACGATCCATTCACCCCCTTGAACGGTATCCCGGGGGCGGGCGAGGGCATCATTGACTTTGACCTGCCCATGCTTGATCCATTGCTGCAGGCGGCTGCGGGAATAGGCGGGAAAAACCTGCGCTAGGGCTTGATCTAAACGTTTTCCCGCCAGCTCAGAAGGAAGGGTGATACTCAGTTCTATGGTTTCCCGCACAGGGCTTTAGTTATTAAATAGTTTGCTGGGACGCAAATTTTACCATTTTTGACCGAGGGTATCCCTTGGATGCCTTGGCTCGCTTTTCGTGAATCAGTGCGAAGATCCCCCTATTTCTATGGAATAGAGCTTGAACCCGTCCCGTAGACATAATGAGAGCTTCTCGCTAAAAAAGGTTGGATGGCCTATAGTTGAGAGCATGACTCAGGATTTATTCGAAAATTTTTCATGCCAAATCCATCAGTAAAAAACCATTTGCAGGGACAGACCAGTCCCTATTTGCTACAACATGTGGATAATCCAGTTGCTTGGTATCCCTGGGGTGAAGAGGCACTAGTGCGAGCCCAGGGGGAGGATAAACCTATTTTGCTTTCTATTGGTTATTCCGCTTGTCATTGGTGCCACGTGATGGCCCATGAATCTTTTGAGAACCCGGAAACAGCGGCGGTAATGAATGAGCATTTCATCAATATCAAGGTTGACCGAGAAGAGCGCCCAGATCTGGATCAGATTTACCAGCTAGCCCAGCAAATGTTGACGGGACGCCCTGGTGGCTGGCCACTTACGATGTTCCTGGAACCGGTTAAGCAAGCTCCTTTTTTCGGCGGTACTTATTTTCCTCCCGAGGAGCGTCATGGTTTGCCTGGTTTTAAGGATTTGCTTCAACGGGTGGCAGAATATTTTCATACTCGCCGGGAGGTTATCCAATCCCAGAACGAGCGTTTGCTTGATGCCTTTGAAAAACTAGATGGGCGGTCTTCAGCGGCGGAAGTGGAAGGGTTGAATAGAGCGCCTTTGCAGGCGGCCCATCAACAGCTAGCCCAGGCTTTCGATTCCCGTTATGGCGGTTTCAGGGGCGCGCCTAAATTTCCTAATCCAAGCATTATTGAACGCTGCTTGCGGGATGCCCATGGGGAACATATAACAGAAGACGAGAAACAGCAGGCACTTACCATGGCCCGGCTGACCCTGGAACAAATGGCCCAGGGAGGAATATATGATCAGCTGGGAGGCGGATTCTGCCGTTATTCCGTGGATGAAAAGTGGAGAATCCCCCATTTTGAAAAAATGCTGTACGACAACGGCCAACTGTTGGTGCTCTATAGGGATGCCTATCGTCTCTGGGGCAACGGGATTTTCCGGCGAATTCTGGAGGAGACTGGGCACTGGGTGGTGCGGGAAATGCAGTCTCCCGAAGGGGGATATTACTCTTCCCTGGATGCGGACTCCGAGGGTCATGAGGGAAAGTTTTACGTTTGGACCCGGGAGCAAGTACGCGCCTTGCTGGACGATGAGAAATATACTTTGGCGGTGCGTTATTTTAGCCTTGATCAGCCGGCGAATTTTGAAGGCCATTGGCATTTATATGCGGCAATGACCCCCGAGGCTTTGGCCGAGGAGATGAAGGTACCGGCTCCAGGTCTGCAAGAGCAATTGACTGCCGCCAAGCAGAAATTGTTTGCTGCCCGGGAAGCGCGTATCCGCCCAGGGCGGGATGATAAAATTCTTACTGCCTGGAATAGCCTCATGATCAAAGGGATGGCGGCTGCCGGGCAGGCGCTGGCGCAGCCTGTTTTTATCGCCTCTGCCGAAAAGGCTGTGGATTTTGTGCGGGCACACCTGTGGCAAAAGGGCCGTTTGCTGGTCAGTTATAAGGATGGACGGGCGCAGCACCAGGGTTATTTGGATGATTATGCTTTTCTGCTGGATGCCTTGCTGGAGTTGCTTCAAGTCCGCTGGCGCGATGGAGATTTGGCCTTTGCCGTTGATCTGGCCGAAGCTGTTCTGGGACACTTTGAGGATAAGGCGCAGGGGGGATTTTACTTTACCGCTGACGATCATGAAACCCTTATTCATCGGCCAGTACCTCTCATGGATAATGCTACCCCCGCGGGAAATGGAATATTAGCCTGGAGTTTGCTCCGGCTGGGACATCTCTTGGGTGAAATGCGCTATCTGAAGGCTGCGGAAAATACGCTCAAGGCGGCCTGGGAGAGCCTTCAACAAACGCCCCATGCTCACTGTAGCCTGCTCAAAGCCTTGGAAGAATGGCTTACTCCTCCGCAAATAGTCATTCTGCGGGGGAGTGGGGAAGAACTGGAGAGTTGGCGGGCAGTGGCCGCAGCGGCGTATGCGCCACGGCGGGTCACCTTGGCTATTCCCCTTGAGGCCCAGTATTTACCAGGGATATTAGGGGAATACTGGCCACAAGAAGCCGCGGTGACCGCCTATGTCTGTAGCGGTCATACTTGCTCAGCCCCCCTCACCCAGAGAGAAGCTTTGAAGGAACATTTAGCCGCTCAGGGTCGGTAGTGGAAGTTCTCCTTAAAAAGATCCCAAAATTCTGCTAACTCAAAGGCATGATTTTGGGTGCCGTGATGCCCGATTTTAATAGCGCCCAGGAGGGAGGCAATGCGGCCCGTCGTCTCCCAGTCCATAGCGCGAGCAAGGCCGTAGAGTATGCCCGCCCGGTAGGCGTCCCCGCAGCCGGTGGGATCAGTCGGCGCAGTAGCTTTGGCGGCGGGAATTTCAAAGTGGTAGCCAGGGGTATAAATGGAGGAACCCTCCGCCCCTCGGGTAATGATCAAGGCGTCCACGCGCTCGGCGAGCTTTCGGGTGGAGAGTCCTGTTCGTTTCTGAAATAACTGGGCCTCGTAATCGTTTAAGGTAATCCAGGTGGCTTGCTCGCTAAATTTGAGCAGCTCCTCGCCGGTGAACATGGGTAGTCCTTGTCCCGGATCGAAGATAAAAGGGATTCCCGCCGCCTGGAATTGTTGTCCGTGGGCAATCATCCCTTCCCGCCCATCGGGGGCGACGATTCCCCGTTCTACCCCTTCGGCATCCTCGACCCGGTTCTCATGGGAAAAATTCATGGCGCCGGGATGAAAAGCGGTAATTTGGTTGGCGTCCATATCCGTGGTGATAAAAGCCTGAGCCGTGTACGTATCATTGATCAGACGGATATGGCGGCGGGAGATGCCTATTTGGTCCAGCCATTGCTGATAAGGGTCAAAGTCGTTGCCGACCGTGCCCATGGGCAGAGGATCGCCTTTGAGCAGGTGTAAATTGTAGGCGATGTTGCCTGCGCAACCTCCAAACTCTCGCCGTAACTGGGGTACCAGAAAGGACACATTAAGGATATGCACCTTATCGGGAAGGATATGGTTTTTAAACCGATCATTGAATACCATGATGGTATCGTAGGCAAAGGAGCCGCAAATTAAGGCTGTCATCTTTAATACTTTAGCTTATATTAATTAAAAGTTTACTTGACGCTTTACTCGCTGGGACCCGGTTTCCAGGCTAAATCCAGTTCCTTGGCGGCCTTCACCTCATCCAGGCGGCGTACCGGCAGGGTATGGGGTGCCTGTTTGAGTAATTCTGGATTCTCCTGAGCTTCTTTGGCGATCTGTTCCATCGCGGCCACAAAAGCATCCAGGGTTTGCTTGCTTTCCGTTTCCGCCGGTTCGATGAGCAAGCATTCGGGAACTAGGAGCGGAAAGTAAATTGTTGGCGCATGAAAACCCAAATCCAACAGGCGTTTAGCAAAATCCGTGGCGGTAACTCCTAACTCCTTCGCCTGGCGCTTCAGGGTGACCACGAATTCATGGCCAGCGCGGCGCATGGGGTAGGCCAAATCGAAACCGGCTTCGGCCATGCGTTGGGCCAGATAATTGGCGTTAAGGGCGGAGAAGTCCGCTACCCGTTTCATGCCTTCAAGACCGAGCAGCCGCACATAGATATAAGCCCGGAGCAGCACCCCGGCGTTCCCCATCCAGGCCGAGAGGGGACCAATGGTTTGGGGGCAGTCCTCCGCTGTCAACCAACGGTAGCTGCCATCTTCGGCGCGCCCCACCCGGGGAACCGGGAGAAAGGGCAGCAATTTCTCACCCACCCCCACCGGGCCAGACCCAGGGCCGCCACCGCCATGGGGCGTGGAAAAGGTTTTATGAAGGTTGAGATGGATGACATCAAACCCCATGTCTCCAGGTTTTACCTTGCCGAGGATGGCGTTCAGATTAGCCCCATCGTAATAAAGTAGCCCCCCCGCCTTATGGACGCTTTGAGCAATAGTTTGAATATTGCGATCAAATATTCCAAGGGTGGAGGGGTTAGTGAGCATAATACCTGCTGTTTGGGGACCCAGGGCTTGATGCAGCGCTTCTAGATCCACATCCCCTTCCGGATTGGTGGGAATTTCCCGGACCCGGAAACCGCACATGGTGGCTGTGGCGGGATTAGTCCCGTGGGCCGCGTCCGGCACCAGCATCTCGCACCGTTCTTTATCTCCTCTGGCTTCGTGGTAAGCGCGAATCATGGCGACCCCGGTAAACTCTCCTTGGGCGCCGGCCATGGGGGCCAGGCTCATGGTCTGCATTCCCGTCATTTTGGCGAGGATGTCTTGCAGTTCATAAAGGCAAGCCAGAAACCCTTGACTCATCGCTTCTGGTGTCGCGGGATGGCGCTCCAGGAAACCTGGCAAGCTGGCCAGGGTGTGGCAAGCCCGCGGGTTATATTTCATGGTGCAGGAGCCCAGGGGATAGAAATGGGTGTCAATGGAGAAATTTTTCTGGGACAAGCGCGTATAGTGGCGCACCACATCCATTTCCGAGACTTCGGGCAAGGCCGGCGGCTGTTGCCGTAGAAAGCGTTCCGGTAAATCGGTAGCGGGTGCCAGCTTGGGCGCTTGAGCGCGGGCCTGGCGGCCGGGGCGTGAGGATTCAAAAATCAGCATAGCTAGTTATAATCCAATTAAATTTTAAGGGTTAAAGTTGAAAAATAAGACTTTCTTATTAGGAGTAAGGCTGATAAGACTAGGACAAATTATGCCAGTCTTGACGCGGATACTCTACCAGTGTGCTTTTCTCGCCGGGAAACATTGCCCGCTGTTATCATTCAAATACGTACCGCCAGACGAGCGCCAGGGAGATAAATGCCATGGGTGTGGAAGCCAATCCCTGGATCAAGTTCTGTTATGAAGATTACAAAAGCCTGCCCGAGTTGGAAATACGGCATTATGAGCTTTTGAATAGGGAGCTAGCGATGGTACCCTCACCGAGCGAGTATCACCAGTGCTCTCCCACAATCTGGGGTTTTTGCTGTGGCAATATGTGCAAGAGCATGATCTAGGCCATTGGAGTTTGCGGCTAGGGCGAGTGGACAATTAGGAATGATTTAATTTGTGTCTCATGCGGTTGAGGCATTTGGGTTTGAGTGACACAGCGATATGCGCTTAGGAACGATCAGTGGGCTTGGATCAAGGACTTTCTTCCCGGCAAAGCGAGCGATGCTGGCATCATGGCAGAGGATAACCGTCTGTTTGTGAAGGCGGTTTTATATTGGTATCGCGCCGGGATAGCATGGCGGGATTCACCGGAACGGTTCGGAGACTGGAACAGCATCGCTCGCGGCCATAAACGCTGGTCTGACAAGGGGATATGGCGTAAGGTATTTGAGCATTTATCTGTAGAGGCAAGCAACGAATATGCCATGATCGACTCCACGATTGTCCGGGCGCATCAGCACAGCGCTGGGGCAAAGGGGGGATAAAGAGTGAGAACGCATAGGGCGATCCAAAGGCGGCATGATTACCAAGTTTCACGCCACCTGCGGTGCCTTGGGCAATCTAGCCGGATTTCATCTCACGCCGGGACAGGCTCATGATTTGCAGGGAGCGGACGCCCTGCTGCCCACATTATTACACAAAATCATGGTGTTTCTGGTGAACAAAGCCTACGATGATGCTGCAGCAACGCGTGCTGGTATTGCTCCAGGAAGCGGGGATTGAGGCCGCCATAGCTCCTAAAGCCAATAGAATTGAACAGAGAGAATACGATGAAGAGTCGTATAAATGGCGCCATCTCACTTCCAGCCCTCCCGACCGTAGTTAACCTTAAAACATCTCTGGCCGCGTTGATGTCGCGGTCATGGACTGCCTTGCAGTCCGAGTAGGTCCACTCGCGGACCTTGAGCGGCATAGCTGCTTGCGCTGCGCCACACACCGAGCACGTTTTACTGGTCGGCTCCCAACGCTCCACTTGCCTAAACTCTCGGCCATCTAGGCGGCTTTGTATTCCAGTTGCCGCTTGAGTTCGTGCATCCCGACATCAGCCATATACCAGTTGGCCATTATGCCCCTGACGTTCAAATCTTCCCCATGGCGATCAACCCAACCTGGCGGATAAGTGACGTGGTGAGCTTGTGCAGAAAGTCTTGGCGGATACTACTCACCCTGGCGTGGGCCTTGGCTGCTCGGATACGCTGACGATACCAGCGAGCACTGCCTTTGCGCTTGCGCGAGAGTCGGCGTTGGGTTTTGGTGAGTAGACTGGGCCTAACCCTTTGAGAAACGTGAACTGGTGGCTAAAGTCAACGCCGCTAACGGACTTGCCGTAAACTCGGTATTGACGGCCCCGCCAGGCTAAAGCGGTATTCCAGACCCAGGCAGGCATGGCTAAATTCAATGGCAAGCTGCTGGCGCTGGAAGCTAGTAGGGTAGAAGCGGAATTTATAGTAGAATCGTTGCCCGCTGCCAGCGTCACTTTATGTGGCCATCTGCGCCACTTCGTTTCGCATCGTCGCTAGGGGGTCATCGTATGTCCTTGTACTCCTTCTGTAAAGCACACGATTTGATCTGACATTTTGCTGAAAAAAAGTCTATTCTGGGGGCATACCCTCAGAATAGACTTGAAACGAAAAAGAAGAGTGTCAGAAGATGAGCACCTATCAAGAAAAGATCATCCAACCGAAATTGGGCGTGTTGGAGCTGGCCAAGCAACTGGGGAATGTCTCGCAGGCCTGCAAGGTGATGGGCTATTCTAGAGACAGCTTTTACCGATTTAAAGAACTGTATGAGATCGACGGGGAACAGGCGTTGGTGGAAACAGGGGCCAGAAGCCGATTATTAAGAACCGTGTGCCGGAGCCTGTGGAGCAAGCGGTGGTGGATTTGGCCATCGAAAACCCGGCGCTAGACCAGCGGCGTGTCTCGGCCTAGTTGCAGCAGCGGGGGATTATCGTCTCTTCCTCAAGGGTGCGCTCGATCGAATTGCGCCATGATCTGGAGACTCTGAAAAAACGTCTCAAGGTGCTGGAGGCCCGCTCGGCCCACGAAGGGCTGGTGCTGACCGAAACCCAGCTGGCTGCACTAGAGAAGACCAAAGAACA